>JACRTY010000021.1 GCA_014305025.1 Candidatus Nyctobacter psychrophilus
TTGCGGCGAAGCCGCAAACGCTACAGATTCGGCGAAGCCGAATCCACGTGAGGCCGGTAGCGGCGACGCCCTGCGGAAAATCAGAGTCTCCTAGCCGGCTGGGTTTGAAAGCGCATCCAGATGAGCGAGAGCACGCCGAGGACGGCGAACAACGCCGCGTGCGAGAAGTGGGGGCCGCCATGGTTCGAGGCGACTTGCAGCACGCCGGTTGCGTACAGGATCGCGATGATGAAGAAAACGACGGCGAGCACGAGGGCCAAAGCCTTCACGTAATGACTTTCGTTAAAGCGAGGGTAAGACAAACCGTTCCGAAGATCAGGCAGTACCACCCGAACGGGCGCAAATCATGCGCATGGAACCAGCGTGTCAAGAAGGCGACCGATGCATACGCGGTCAACGCCGCGAGCACGCCGCCCACGGCCGACTGTTCGAGTGCGACGCGCGAGCCCGTGGCGAACAGCTTCGGCACCTCGAGCGCCGAGGCCGCGAAGATGACGGGCGTCGCCAGTAAAAAAGAATAGCGCGCCGCATCTTCGTGCGTTAATCGCAGGAGCAGCGCGGCGACGATTGAGGCGCCCGACCGCGAAATCCCCGGCAACAGCGCGGCCGCCTGCGCGAAGCCGACGCGCACGCCGCCCGACCACGGTAAGTCCGGGAGCGGCCGCACGGCAACGCTCCCGGTGCCCGCGAGCGAGCGGCGACGCAGCGCTTCCCCCGCGAACATCACAAACGCGTTAACGATGAGGAAGCCCGCTACCAGCGCACTGGAGCCGAAGAACTGACGGACCGGCGCTTCCAAGAACACACCGAGCAAAGCGACCGGCACGGTGCCGACGACGAGCAGCCACCCGAGCCGTTCGTCGGGATCGCGCGACAGGTTGCCGCGGATGATGCTCGCGATCAGCGCGCGCACGATGCGCACCCAGTCCGCGCGGTAAAAACCGATCAGCGCCAGCGCCGTTCCCAGGTGCAAGGCCACGACGAACGACAGAAAGGTGGGATCGCTGCGATCGACCTTCCAGTGCAGTAACGCCGGAACGAGCACCGTGTGCCCGAGGCTGGACACGGGAAACAGTTCACTCGTCCCTTGCAGCACGGCCAGCACCAGCGCTTGCATCCACGTCATCGGTCGGTTACCAGGGGGCGGCGCCGCCCCCCCGCGCCACCGTCCGTGCCGTTCGGCGCTCCTTACTGACCGGTGAAGTCCACCTGGAAGAGGTAATTCCCGGCGGTCGGCACGCAGTTGACGATGTCCGGCGTGTACGTCTGTTCCTTCGCGGCTGCGATCGCACTTTGATCGAGAGCTGCGTTTCCCGCGCTCTTGTAGATGGTCGCTCCCGCTACCGAGCCGGCTGCTGTGAGGCTCACTTTAACCTCGGCTGTCCCGGTGGCGCCTTGTTGGCGGGCAATGTCGGGATAATCGGCCGAGACCAGTTGGCCCTTCGTTGCGGCCTTGGCGTTCGGCACGGCGCACTGGGGCTTGGGAGTCGGCGGCGTCGTTGGGACCGGCGTCGGTGCCCGAGGAGCCGGCGTCCCGGCTTTGACGGGTGCCGGAGCGCCCGTCGCCGCGTTGCCTTGCGGCACCCCATTCTCGCTTCCTTTCGCGGGGGCGACATACTTTGCTTCGCTCGGCCCGGTGTTGGTATTCGAGTGCGTCTTGGGCGGGTGAACCTTCAACTTGGCCACCGGCGGCGGATTGGTCTGTTTGACCGGGGGCGGCGTTTGCTTGGGTTGCGGAGTCGGCGGCGGCGGCGTGGGGGTCGGCGGCGGCGGCGTCGGAACGACGACCTTGATCTTCTTGGTGACGGAAACTTTCTCGACGTCTTGCTGTTCGTTCTCGTTTTGGTGCAGGTGGAAGAACGGCAGCGCCATGCCGTGCAAAACGAGCGAGATCAGAAACGCCCAGCCCAAAAACGAACCCACCCGGGCGCTCGCCGACGAGAGACGCGGTGCGGTGTCGCGTTGCGGATGCTGCTCGGCCATGACCTAGCCCTTCGAGCCCTCGACCTTGTTGGCAAGGCCGAAATTCGTCAAGTTTTCTTTCTTGGCGGCGTCCATCACTTGCAGGATCGTGCCGTAGCTGGCATGCGGGTCGGCTTTGATGATGACGCTCGTGTAGATATGATTAGTTTGGTCCTGAAGTTGCCGAAAGACGTCCGGAGCGCCGGCAACGTCGGTTTGCGTCGAACCGACGTTGATGTGGTCCTTGTCGTCGACGTAGACCAGAATCTGCGAGGGCTTGACCTTGTCTTTGTTGTGCGCCAGCGGCAGCTTGGGCTCTTTGGTGACCGACGCGAGGATGATGAAGATGATCAGCAGGACCAGCAGCACGTCCGTGAAGGGCGTGATGTTGATCGTCGACATGACATCGTCTTCGCCGGTATTCGCCGTGACGGCCATATTTAGTACACCACCTTACGAAGTGACGAAGCCGACGTCGTCAAGGTTCGATTCCTTGGCCGCGTCGAGGATGCGGATGATCGTGCCGTACGGGGCTTTCGAGTCGGCAGTGATCGCAACGTGGATGTGCCCGCGCTTGGCGGCAGTCTGGGACATGACGTAATAAATGTCTTGCGCGTTGGTTCGGTTGTTGTCGACGAAGATCACGCCGCGATTATTGACCAAGACGTCGATCTCGCGCTTGTTGTTCTGATCCAATGAGCTGGAACTGTTGTTGTTTGGAAGCTCTTTTTGAAAACCGGGCGGCGTCACGAGGGCGGCCAAAATCATGAAGATGATCAGCAGGACCAACAGCACGTCCGTGAAGGGCGTGATGTTGATTTCCGCCATGACTGCGTCGTCTTGTTGCGCCGAGAGCATCGACATGGGGAAGCCTCGTTATTTGGCGGTAGCCGGAGTGGTCGTCACGCGGCCGCCGACCGGCTGATACAGTTCGGTAGGAATCGGTTCGCCGACGTTGTGGAAGTGCAGCATTTCGGCCAGTTGATTGGACGCGACGATCAGGTCCTGGTTGAACGCCTTGATGCGCGTCTTGAAGTAGTTGAAAAAGATCACCGAGACGACGGCCACGAAGAGGCCGGCGGCCGTCGTGACCAGCGCTTCGCCGACGCCGGCGGCGACGACTGCGGGGGTCGAATTCCCCTTGAGGGCGATGTCCTGAAAGGCCTTGATGATGCCGAGGACGGTGCCCAAGAGACCGACGAAAGGTGCGATGACGGCGATCGTTCCGATGACGCCCAAGTTGCGCTCCAAAAGATTCAGGTTCTCCATTAACGCTATGGAGAGCGCATCTGTGATGTCGGCGCGATTTTTTTCTCCGCGCTGAAGTCCGAACTCGAGGATGCGCGGCAGCATGCCCGAGGTCTTGCGGCACTGCTGCACCGCCCCGGGGATGTCGTCGGTGGCGATGCGCTGGCCGAGCGCACGTAAGAGGGCTTTGCTGTCCGCGCCTTCCTTGGCGAAGAAGACGAGTCGTTCGATCACGATGGCCACGGCGATGATCGACATCAGTATCAGGATGATCATGATGGGGCCACCCTGATGGATCAATTGTCCGAATCCGTTAAACACGCTGTTACGGCGCCTCCAAAGAGAATATTAAGCGTTTGCGGGGCAGCCTTCTTACTTGCCCCCGAGCCGTATTCCTCGGCCGGGGAGGGCCGGAGCCTCCCGGATCATTTTGAGGAGGAGAGTTGTTTGATGTTGTTCTCGATCTGGGTCGCGAGCTGCGTATTGTTGTCCTTCTTGGCCGCGGCGTCTGCCTTGTTTAAATACGTCAGCGCGTCTTTGGTCTTGCCGGTATTGGCGAGCGCGATGCCTTCGGCGAAGTTTGCTTGCGCGTCCTCGGGCGCGATCGCCAGCGCCTTGTCGGCATCCACCTTGGCCTTATCGTTGTCGGGCTTGGGCTGCGCGCTCAGATAATTGAACGCAGCCTGCGCGTACAGTTGCGCGGCCGCCTTGGGAGCCGCCGCTGCACCCTGTTCGAGCAGCGCCGCCGCATCCGCGTTCTTGCCGGCTTTCGACAGTGTTTGGGCTTGCGCCACGAAATAGTTGGCCATCAAGGTCGCTGCGCCGCTTTGGCTTGGGTCGAGGCGACTCACCTCGGCCGCGATGGCGTTGGCCTTTTGCACGTCCTTCGCCGCCAGATACGCGGCGATGAGGTTGACGTCGACCTGAGCACGATCCTTGGGCTTCACGTTTGCCGTGCCGGCGGCGAGCGACCGCGCCTTTTCGAGGGCGGCCACCGCGGCATCGTTTTGGCCGGCCTGCAGTTCGGCATTGCCTAAGTTGTTGTAGGTGACGAAATTCGGGGCGACCGCGGTGCCTCGTTTTGCTACGTCGAGTGCCGCGTCGTTCTGATTGTTTTTGAGCAGCGCAGTTGCATCGTTCGCATAGGCGTTTGCAGCGACCGATCTCAAGCCCGGCGGGATCGTGCCGGCCTTGTCGAACGCCGTGACGGCACCGGCATAATCGTTGAGGAACGTATCGGCGACGCCTAAGTCAGTCTGTGCACGCGCATCGTTCGGATGCTGGGTCACGTAACTGCGCAGTCCCGCTTGCGCGGCCGAATAGTTGCCGGCGTGCAGCATCGCTTCGAAGCGGCCGGCTCCCGCGGCCGCCGAGCCCGTTCCCGAACCGGACGCTTTAGCGGCGCTGGCCGTGCCGCCCGACGTGAAGCGCAACGTGTAATCGTAATAGGCCTTCAGCTTCTGCGCACCGTGCGAGGCAGGCCGGTACGTCGCGTTCCGCGCGATCTCGAGCGCCGCGGCGTTGTCACCTTGATTGGTCGAGCGGAGGATCTTGTTGACTTTGAAACTGCCGTCCTTATTGACGAGCACTTGAACCACGACGATGCCCTTGCCGGCGATCGGCGACGAACTCGTGCCCTGCTTGATCAGTTTGGGCGGAACGTAATACGTCGGCGCCGCCTGCGCGTGCGCGACGAGGGGCGCCACCAGCGCGAGCGCGCCGAAGGCCGCGCCCGAGATTCGTCCGTTCATGGATTCCCTTTCGTAGTTCGTGGTCGGAATGTCGAGCAACGCCACGGCGGGTGGCAACGTTTCGCCAAGCGGCTTATGCGGCCGCAGCGGCGCGTTCCGGCAGCGGCCGGCCGACTGCGGCGGCGACGAGGGCAAGGCCTTCCATTGCCTCCGCGAATTCGGCCGGCGTCAGCGACTGCGCTCCGTCGGAATAGGCACTCGCCGGGTGCGGGTGGACTTCCACGATCACCCCGTCGGCGCCCGCCGCCACTGCCGCCAGCGTCATCGGCGCTACCAGCGCACGCACGCCGGTGCCATGCGACGGATCGACGATGACCGGCAGGTGCGTGAGGTTTTGCACGAGCGGCACGGCGGCGAGGTCCAGCACGTTGCGCGTGTGGGGGTCGAAACCGCGGATGCCGCGCTCGCATAAGACGACCTGCGCGTTGCCGCCGGTGACGATGTGTTCGGCGGCCATCAGCCACTCCTCGATCGTCGCCGCAATGCCGCGCTTGAGCAGCACGGGTTTCGGAGCGCCGCCGACTTCCCGTAACAGCGGGAAGTTCTGCATGTTGCGGGTACCGATCTGCAGCATGTCGGCGTAGCGAACGACCAAGTCCACATCGCGCGGATCGAGCACCTCGGTGACGACCGCCAAGCCGTAGCGGTCGGCGGCGTCGCGCAGATAGCGCAAGCCCTCTTCGCCCAGTCCCGCAAACGCGTAGGGCGACGTGCGCGGCTTGAATGCACCGCCGCGCAAGACATTGGCGCCCGCCTTGGCGACGGCGGCGGCAGTCGTCTCCAACTGCTCGCGCGATTCGACGCTGCACGGGCCGGCACACACGGCCAGCGCCGCGCCGCCGAAAGCGGCCCGCTGCCCGACGCGCACGATGCTGCGGGCCGACCGCGCGGCGCGACTGACCAGCCGGTAGCGGTGCGCTTCGGGCCCAGCCGATTCCACGCCATATTTCATCGCAGGCCGCCCGCTTCGTGCAAGGTGCTGCGCAATGCTGCCAGTTCGCGATCCGTAACGGAGCGCCAGTGCCCGGGCGGCAGAGCGCCGAGCGCAATCGGTCCGAAGCGCAGCCGCGCCAGCGAGACGACGGGATGCGCCGTCGCTTCGAACATGCGGCGAATCTGCCGGTTACGGCCTTCATGGACCGTCACGTCCAACTCGGAAAATTCCGCGCCGCTGCGGACGACGCGCAGCCGCGCCGGGGCGGCACGCTCGCCTTCGACCGGCATCCCCCCGAGGAAGCGCGCAACGTCGTCGCGGCCAATCCGACCCCGGACCACGGCGCGATACGTCTTGTCCACGCCGAAGCGCGGGTGGGTCAGCACGTGCGCGAGTTCGCCGTCATTGGTCAGCAGCAGCACGCCTGAGGTGTCGTAATCCAGCCGCCCGACCGGCACCACGCGTCCCGGCTCCCTGGGAATGAGGCCGGCCACAGTGCGGCGGCCTTCGGGGTCACGCATCGTCGTCATGACCTTGCACGGTTTATGTAGCACGATATAGCGCTTCTCCGGCGTCACGCGCAGCGGTTTGCCGGCGAACTCGACATGGTCCGCCGCGCCGACGCTCGTACCCAATCGCCGTACGACCGCCCCATTGACCGTCACGTGGCCGGCCGCAATCAAGACCTCGGCCTTGCGCCGCGAGGCAATTCCGGCCTGAGCTAAAAATCTTTGCAGCCGCACCGCCGAAAGGCTTCGACGCCCGTCAGGGTTTGTGCTCGTTGAGTCGCCGGGGCCCGCTCAGTACCAGACTCGCCGCATCGAAGAAGCGCAGCGGACGGGCGGCCTCGCGCGTGAGCCCGATGCGGACGCTGGTTCCGATTGCTTCCGGCGGTCGACCGGCGGCGAGCCACAACGGACCTCGCGCACACAGGTCGAGAGCATCGTGCCAACGAGTCACGCCGAGCGCGCGCGCCAACCGTCCGGGACCCGAACAAAGCAGCCGACCGTCATGGCAGGCGCGCCGCGCTTCCATCAGTTCCACGCCGGCCAGCGGTTCAGCCGCGCGCAGGAGGACGGCCGCACCGACACCGGGTGTCTCGCTCGAGACGTTGAGGCAGTACGACCGCCCGTAGATCACATAGACGTAGGCGTGTCCGCGGCGCAAGAACATCGAGCGATTCCGCGCGGTCTCGCCCCGAAACGCATGAGACGCGGCATCCCCCGGCACGTACGCCTCGGTTTCAACGATGCGCACCACGGCCCGGCCGCCGGCGCCGTCGGCGACGAGCAGCGTACCCAGTAGGAAGCGGGCGAGCGCGCCGGTTTCAAACGGTAACTCGGCCCGTCGCAGCCGCCGTAGACGCGAGGTCCCGCGCGCGGTCGGATGTGTCCGCTTACGCTGCGATGTCGAGCGAAACTTCCGCGCGTGCCCGCGCTTCGAGATCGCGGCAGCCGCGTTGGTCGCGCGCGAGCGCTACCTGCGCCGCGGTGAAGCGGTTGAGTAGACAGCGCAAGGTCACGTACGGCACGGTCAGCGGCGGCGGCACGTTGCGTCTGCCGTCCAAGTCGGCGACCATGTCCGCATCGGTGGTCGTCAACGTGACGCGCCGAACTCCGCGTTCATACAGGCGCATGGCGACCGTCCGCATGGCCGCATAGGTGACGTCTCGTCCGTGTAAGGCCCCGAGCGGCCGGCACGCAAAGGTCACGCGCACCAACGTTTCGCGCTGCTGGGCGCGCACGAGCGCATAGGCCACGCCGGTCGCGTGCGCGTCGGCCGCACATCCCACGGCGACGTCCACCACTTCCTCGCGCATCTCCATCGGCTCCCTTCTTCCCCGATCATATACCGAACGTACGTTCGATGTCAAACCGGTTGCGGCCGAGCGGCGCGCGGACGACGGGGGGCGTGGAGACTCGGTCGTTCGATGAGGTTTGCGTACAGCTCCATGATGCCGCCGGCGCAGTGGCGCGCGTCGTAGTCCCACGCCCGGGCCCGGGCGGCGGCATCGGAACCCGGCTGAGCCGCCAGACGGCGGTCGAGCGCCACCGCAAGCGCCTCGGCATTGCCGTCGGCAAGCGTGCCTGCGCCGGCGAGCACCTCGCGCGTCTGCGGCGTGTCGGCGGCGACCACGCCGGCGCCCGCCGCCAGCGCTTCGATAAGGACCAAACCTTGCGTCTCGCTGCCGCTGGTAAACAGGAACACGTCGGCGGAGGCGTACGCATCGGGCAGCCTGTCGCGCGCGAACTCGCGCGCGAACGTCGTGCGCGCTGCAATGCCCATGCGCTGCGCCGTTCGTTCGAGCGCTCGACGGTGCGTCCCATCACCGACGACGACCAACCGAACGTCGGCCGCCGTAACGCGCGCAAACGCTTGCAGCGCCAATTCGACGTTTTTTTCGCGGCCGAGTCGGCCGACGGCGAGGATCATGCGCTCCCGCGGCCCGATGCCCAGGCGCGCCCGCAACGCGTCGCTACGCCGCCCGCGTGCAAAGGCCGCAACGTCGATGCCGCTGGGGGCCACGGCGATCGGGCGCTGCACCCCGATCGCCCGCAACTGCTCTTCCATGGCGCGCGTCGGAACGACGACGGCATCGGCCGCATTGGCGTAATTGCGCGTAAGCAGCGTCGCGGCGGCGCGCGTTAGATTGCTTTCGAAGGGAATGTAATGAGCGTACGCCTCGAGTTGCGTGTGATACGTGAATACGAGCGGAACGTTGCGGCGACGCGCGTAAGCAGCGGCGAGCATACCGGTAACGAACGGTGAATGCGCGTGCGCGATTGAGAGCGGTCGTGCGATGGGCGGAAGGTATGGTAGGGTAAGCCGATATGCGGTACGCGTCGGAAGGGGCAGCGACGGCACCCGAACGACGCCGGCCGCCGCATCGTCGAAGCGCGGCATGCGCGGCGCGACGATCGTCACTTCGTGACCGTGCGCACACAATGTCTGCGCAAGCGCATCCACCGACGCAACGATTCCATTTTGAATCGGTCGGTAACATTCGGTGAACAAGCCGACGCGCCAAACGCTCACGCCACAACGTACTCGACAACGCAAACCAACGCCTACAAAGGTCGTACGATATTCTACTATACCGGATTGTGATTTAAGACCGGATCGTGATTTAGGTGGCTCTGATTGTGTTCGTGGCTAGGAGCCTAGCGGCGAAGTGGCCCTGGGGCCATGAGCCGCGTAGCGACGACGCCACGGACACAATCAGAGCCACCTAAACGATTTGACGGGGACGGCGGGCTGTGCTATGGTGGCCCGGTTCCCGAGTCCGGGGTGTCCGGATTCCTGTGGTAGCCCTTCTTCGGAAGCGTCAGCCGCTACTTTGCAAACTTGCGCCTCGTGGTGCAGAGTTTACCGCTGTGACGGTGACCTCGCATCGCGGCGTGCCGCACGTCCAGAAAGGAGCCGTGTTGATCGTCAAGGATCAAACCGCCGCACTCATAGCGGCCAGCGCCCTGGCACTCGGTCTCGCCTTCGGTCCTTGCGCGGCCGGCGCAGCGACGGAACATGCCTCAACTCCTGCGGCTGCCGAACCTGCTCAGCCTTCACTCGCCGGGACCTCCGCGCAAAGTGCCGCGACGCAGCCATCGACGCTGAGCGTCGTATTCGTCGAGGCCGGTACCGAGACCGCGTACCCGACGTCGGCCCGCACGGTCGCACAGTTCCTCGCCGAACGTGGCGTCGTGGTGGGCGGCAACGATTTTGTTTCGGACCGAACCGACGCGACGCTCGAGGACGGCATGCGCCTGGAGTATCGCCGCGCCGTACCAGTTGAATTATTCGTCGGCAAGCACAAGGCGCTGCTGCATTCGTCCGCCGCAACCGTCGCCGATTTCCTGGCACAGCAGCATGTGAAGCTGGCTGCGAATTCCGACGTACGGCCCGGTCTTCAGTCGCCCCTGACCGCCGGTCAGATCGTGCAGATCGTACGCAACAGAACGTGGACGGCGCACGTTCGCTCCCGCATCACGCCGCGCGTCACGCAGCGCTTCGACAAAAACTTGCCCCGCGGCATGAGTCGCATTCTCGCTCAAGGCAGTCCCGGCTTTCGCGAAACGACGATCCGCTACTGGGCGTCCGACAATGGTGAGCGAACGCGTACGGTGCTCGCCTCGCGCATCATTCGCGGACCGCGCCCACGCATCGTCATTCGCGGCATCGCCGACTATGCTTCGCTCGCGCGCGTCGCGGTCGCCGGATTCGCGAGCGTGCTTCACTTTGCCGGGACCGCCTTGCACGCCATCGCGACCGGCTACACGGCGGGCTGCGCGGGTTGCAGCGGGGTGACCGCCAGCGGCTATCGCGCCGGCTTCGGCATCATCGCCGTCGACCCGAATATCATTCCGCTGGGAACGCATCTCTTCGTGCCGGGTTACGGCCGCGCCATCGCCGGCGATACGGGCGGTGCCATCCATGGGAACCGCGTCGACCTGGGCTTCGACACGCTGGCCGACGCGATGCGCTTCGGCCGCCGCCCCGTCACCGTCTATCTCGTAAAATAAGCGGCCAGCATCCGCGAGCGGTGCTCGCTGCGCGGGGGCTGCGACCGAAAAAACGGTTCGGTCAACACTTCTTGACGGACCGCGGTGCGCTGCAGCGCATCGCGGATCTGTGCGTTCCGCAAACCGGAGAGCGCATCGTCGAAGTGGGCGCGGGAACCGGCGCGCTCACGTGTGCGCTCCTCGAACGCGGAGCTCGCGTGACGGCGCTGGAAATCGATGCGAACCTCGTCGCGGCCTTGCGCGAGCGCGAGGACTTGAGCGGCGTGGACATCGTCGAGGCCGACGCGCTCGCGTTCGACTACGAAGCGGCGGTAAAAGGCGAACGTTGGTGCGCGGCCGGAAACCTGCCCTACAACATTGCCACACCGCTCATTGGGCGCTGGCTGCAAGCCGGCGATCCGCCGCAACGGATCGTCGCGATGCTGCAACGTGACGTGGCGGACCGGCTCGGCGCGCGTCCCGGCACACCGCAATACGGGAGCTTCAGCCTCGTCGTCGCGTATGCGATGACGGTCAGGCGCGCCTTCATCCTTCCGCCGAGCGCTTTCTATCCGCGACCGAAGGTCGACAGCGCCGTCGTCGTCATGGATCGCCGCCCGACACCGGCCGTCGCCGTTCGCGACCCCGTCATGCTACTGCAGGTCGTGCGCGGCGCCTTCGCGTACCGCCGCAAGACGCTCGCAAACAGCCTGGCGCTTGCGCTCGGCATCGAGCGCACGCGTACGCAGAATGCGCTCGCAGCACTCGACGTCGATACGGAGATTCGTGCGGAACAACTCGACTTGGGCGCCTTCGCCGCCCTCGCCGATTTCCTGGGCGAGTGATGCCTGGAAGCCCTCGAGCGTGGTCCTCGTCGTCATCGGCGTCGCGTTCTGTTTCGTCGTCGTTCCGCTCGTCTATCTCATCGCGGGCGCCGTCGCCGGCTTCATCAACATCAGGCATCTGTCCGTCGACCAAACCCTGATCGCGGGCGCAATCGGGTACGTCCCGCTGGCCGCGCTATTACTGGTAGCACTGCCGCGGGTCGCAAAAACCACGCTGCGCGAACTTGGTTTTCGCGCTCCGACTCAGGGGGAACTCGCGATCGGGCTCGGCGGCATCATTGCGATGTGGGTCGTCGTCACGCTCGTCGGCACGTTGGTCAGCACGCTTGCGCACAAGCACGAGACCGAGGCCGCGGTGGCGCTCATGCGCCAGCTGCGGACGCCCGGCCAAAAGGCGTTCTTCGCGTTCGACGCCGTCGCCCTCGCGCCGATGCTCGAGGAGTTGACCTTTCGCGTCTTCCTCTTCAATGCGTTTTCTCGATACATGCCGCTGGCGTGGGGGGCGCTGTGTTCGGGAGCCGTCTTCGGAATCGTGCACGCGCAGTCAACGAGCGGCGCCGACTATGCGACGCAATTGCTGACGGTGTCGCTCGCGCTGACGCTCGGCGGAATCATCCTGGCGTACGTCTATTCGCTGACGCGCTGTTATTGGTGCAACGTCATTACCCATGCGGGGTTTAACGCGATCACGGTGTTCGCCGTCATCTTTCTCCACGCGCGATGATCCGCCGCCGCGGCGCACCCGCCGCTATGGCGGATCAGCGCGCGTGACCATGCTGCGCGCCGCTCCGCCGGCGCAAAGGGCGTTCTCACTGGCGGTTGACGCTGCCGCGCTGGCACACGACCGGCGCGGGATGGGACGCTTGGTGCGCGGTGCCGTGACGCTCTTTGGGCGCGACTCCGGCGTCCGATTGACGCTCCTGGCGGACGGTCGCAGCGCGCGCACGCTTGCCCAGGAATTTCCGGGCCTTGCGGTCCGCCCGGTGGCCGGCGCTCACCGCTCAGGGCAGTACGACGTCGTTTGGTTTCCGTTCAACGGCATGCGTTTCGAGCCGGCGGCGCCCGCCGTCGTGATGATGCACGACGTCTTTGCGTTCACCGCGCCGCATCCCGAACGCATCGCGCGGTTTCGCGAGCAAGCCCCGATGCGCCGCGCCGCGCGACGCGCGGCACGCATCGCGGTCAATTCGCACTGGACCCGCGATGAAGTCGTGCGGCAACTACGCCCGGCGCGGTGCGAGCCGGTCGTCATTGCGCCCGAGCCCGACGCCTTCTTCTTTCCCTCGCCCAAGGATCCGCCGCCGCCGCCGCTCGATGCGCTGCCCTACGCGCTGTTGGTCGGCGTTCGCGAGCCGCGCAAGAATGCGCGCCTGGCCATTGCGGCCTGCGCGCGCGCCCTGCGCGACCGGGAAACGCTCGTCATCGTCGGGCAACTCTCGGCACACGATCGCGAGTTCGCGCGGCGCTCCGGTTTGCGCTGCGGCGAAATCAGCGCGAGCGACCGCGTGCTGCGCGCGCTGTACCGTCATGCGGCTCTCGTGCTCGTGCCGTCGCTTGCCGAAGGCTTCGGACTCGTCGCGGTCGAGGCGCTGGCCTGCGGTGCGCCCGTGCTCGCGTCCCGGGCGACGGCGCTCCCCGAAGCGACCGGCGGCGCCGCGTTGTTGCTCGACCCGCGCGACCCGGATCTGTGGGGACGGACGATTCGTACGGTACTCGACGAACCGCAGCGTGCGGAGCAATTGCGCGCCCGCGCTCGCGCTCATTTCGCATGCAGCGACCGGGAAGCATTCGCGCGCGCGACGCTCGCACTGTTACGCGAGACCGCCTCTCGCGCGCTCCGCGATCGCCGCCACCAGTGAACCGAAGCGCGCCTTGAAGCGCGCCGGGGAGAACTGCTCGGCGTGCGCGCGCAGGGCGACCGGGTCGTAGCGCTCGGCATCGAAGCGGGCGAGCACCGCGGCCAGCGACGCGGGCGTCGGTTCGTCGAAATGTTCGCCGGTCACGCCCGGTCGCATGGTTTCCAGTGCGCCACCCCGTCCGTACGCGATCGCAGGTCGTCCCGAAGCATTGGCTTCGAGCGGAACGAGCCCGTAGTCTTCTTCACCCGGGACGATCACGGCCCGCGCGCTTTGCATCAACGCGCGCAGCTGCGCGTCGTCGACCGCGCCGGCGAATTCGGTGCGCGTACCGGCCGCTCGAGCTTCGAGTTGCCGTCGGGCGGGACCATCGCCGACCACGATGAGGCGCGCCTTCGCGAGCCGGCAGGCGTCGATGGCCAGATCGATTCGTTTGTACGCGAGCAAACGCGACACGACGAGGTAATGGTCGCCGCGCACCGCCCCGACGGCGAAGCGCTCGAGGTCGACCGGACAGTGCACGACCGATGCTTCACGACTGTAATACCGGCGCACGCGCGCGGCGACGTTCTGCGAGTTGGCAATGAAGGCCGTCGGCCGCGCAGCGGCGCGCCGGTCCCACGCGACGAGGCCATGCATGAGCGGGCGCGCCAGCATGGCCAGACCAAACCCGCCGACATACCGCTCGTAATCGAACACAAAGCGGCTCACCGAGTGGATGTAGCACACGTGAACGGCATCGGGGCGAAACCGGACGCCCTTGGCCCAAGCCGTCGTCGTGCTGACGATCAGATCGTACGCCCGCAGGTCGAAGGCTTCGAAGGCCAGCGGATAGAGCGGCGCGAGATACCGGAAGTGTTTGGAAGCGCCGGGGATGCGCTGCAGCGGCGACGTATGGACGCGCGCCGGAGCCACGAGATCCCCGGTGGCTCGCGCATCGGTGATCGACGTATAGACGGGCGCATGCGCGTAGAGGTCGGCCACATGCCGAAACACGCGCTCGGCCCCGCCGCGCTGGTTAAGGTAATCGTGAACCAGCGCAACGCGCACGAAAGGCTCTTTAAGGAGACTCCGATTTAGCATTCCGATTCATCGACCGGGCCCAGGGGCGCGTTCGCGGGGGAGGACGAGCGCGACGATGTAGCGCTGCAGGTAGCGCTTGGCGACGCGCTGGAGATCGGCGGGCGTCGTGCGCTCCAGACCGGCGAGCGCGGCATTGATCGGATCGTCGCCGAGGCCTTGAGCAGAAAAGGCCCCCAGGAGATAGGCACGACTCGACAAGGTGTCCGCATCGGCGAGAAACTGACCGCGCGCGGAGCTCTTCAACCGTGACAGCGCGGCCGCCGTCACGGGCTTGGCCGCGAGTGACCGCGAGACGACGAGCACCTCGCGCAGCGCCAGCGACGGATCGGTAATGGTGCCGTTGACGTAGACGACCAAGCCCGCCGGCTTGGCGTCGTAAAGATAGACCGCCCCGACGCCCTTTTCGATATCGCCGAGCGTGGTCGCGCTGTTGCGATTGAAGGCGTCGGCGACGAGCGATTCGAGCACTAGCATCGGCCCGAAGTCGGGGCTGTCGGGCGACGGGGCCGCAAAGCCGAGGACCACCCACGGGGCCGCAATGTCGCGGTGCGCGACGATACGCGGCGCCTGGGCGGAGAGAGCGTTCGCGCGTTCCGAGCCGGCAGCGACGGGACCGTCGGGAAGCGCGGCGGCCAGCGTTCGCAAGGCAGCCGCCAGTTGCGGCACCGCGCTGCCGACCGCGCTCGCCGTCACCGCGCGCCGTTTGTACGTCGCAGCGTAGAAGGCGCCCAGCTCGGGCGGACCAAGTTGCACCAAGCCGGCGGCCGTGCCCAAAGCCGGCATGCCTGCGCTGGCCGCGTAGTAGGCCTGGCGGAACATCTGGATGCCGACCGCCAGTGGGTCGGCGTCAGCCTGATCGATTTTGCCGCCCAGGCCGGCCCGCGCGGCGGCAACGGTGGCCGCTGAAAAGTCCGGCGCGGCCAAGGCTTTGCCGAGCAACGTCACCAGGGCCGGTAACTCGGCACTACGCCCCTCGAGAAAGTACCGCACGGAGCGCCCGTCGACCGTGTAATTGACCGAGCCGCCGCGCCCCGTCACCGCCTCGCGCAGGGGAACGCCGTCGACGGGCGTGCGGATGATGCACTCCGCCGTGAGCGACGCGATCCCGCTGCGAGCGGCCGGAACGCGGTCGAGGCCGGCGGCGATGAAGATCGCGACGCCGCTGAGGAGAGCACCGGGATCCGCTTCACCGATCAAGCGCGTCGGACCGACTTCGACGGCGCTCGGCGTCGGGAAGCGCAAGGTCCGGCCCGGTGCGGGCGCCGGCGCGGCGGCGGCCGACGAAGCGGCCCCGGCGAGCACGGCCGCAAGTCCAAGCGCCTTCGCGCGCCGTAAGCCGGCGCTCACGGCGCGGCAGCCTTCGCGTAGGGCGCCAAGGTTACGGTAGCGGGCGTCCGCCCCAAATACTTGCGGGCGACGGCGGCCACGAACTCCGGTGTCAGCGCGTCGGCAATCGCGAAGTACCGGCCACGGTCACCGACCGCTCCTGGGGCGTAGGGGGGATTGCCCTCGACCGTGTACCAGCCGAAGCTGTCCGCCAACTGCAGCGGCGTCTGAAGGTCGTCGAGAAGATGGAATTCGAACGCCGCCCGGGCCGCCGCGAACGTCGCCGGCGGCAAGGGCTGCTGGACCGCAGCGATGGCGTCGGTAACAAGCTTGCGCACGCCCGTACCGTCATTGCCGCCGTAGGCGACGAACATCACGCCCGGGTCGTGTAAGGTGATGAAGCCACCGAGCAGGAGGGTGTTCGGGTAACGCCGCGCGGCCTGCGCGACCACGGTTCCGCTGTCGGCGCGGAACAGGTAGTCGGAGATGAAGTCCATCGCCGTTGCCTCGCGTTCGTCGGCGATCGGCGGACCGAGCCACCCGAAGCCCCCGGAACGTTGCACCGAGGCCAGCGTGGCTGGACTCGAGGCAGCACTGATGCGCCCCACCAGCGGTGCTTCGGCCGACGCATCGAGTTCGTGGCGTCCCGTGGCCGCCGCTTGGGCGATGTTGGGGTCGACCGCTCCGCTCAGGACGAGGGTGGCGTTCGGCGAGCGAAAGGCCCGCAAGGCGAAACTTTGAACGTCGGGAAAGGCCAGCGCCGCCAGGGCTCGCGGGGGGGCCAAGGTCGGAAAATGCTGCGGCCCATCACTGAAGAGCTGCGCAAAGAGGGCGTCGCGCACGACCGTTTCCACGTCCACGCTGGCGAACAGCGCCTCGGCGGCGACGTCGCGCTGCGCCGACGTGAACCCGGCCTCGGTGAGCACGGGGGCGAAATAGGCCGTCGTCATCGTCTTGACGACATCGCCGGCGCTGGTCGCCGGAACGAGCGCCGACACTTCGAGCGAATCGCTGTACACCGTGATGAACAACCGGCCGCCGGCATCCGCAACGGTCTGGGCGAGCGACTTCCCAATGATCGGCTTGGACGCCGCCACCGCTTGGGCCGCAAGCCGCGCCAGACCGGGCTGGGCCTTGGCTCCGAAGCCGATGGACGGTGCGCGATACCACAACTCGACGGCCGCGAGCGGCGCCCCCTCGGTCGGCCGGACGATCGCCGTTCCGCCGGCGGGCAGGCGCGACACCGTCACCGCGCTGCCCAGATCGGGCAGTGCCGGGGCTGTGGCGCTGGGCGGAACCGCCGCCGCGGCGCCGGCGGCGACCATGATGAAGCCCGCGAGCAGCGCGCTCGCGCGAAGCAGCCCTCCGGCGGCGGTCACGCCGGTTCCGGCGAAATGTTGGGCGGTAAGCGCTTGGGCTTTTCGGCGCGCTGCGGTTCCGGCGGCTCGTAGGGTGCGGCCGCAGCCTTGGGAGGCGCCTTGTCCCCGTCATCGGACTTATACGGCAAGTCGTTGAGAATCGCGACGACTTCGTCGGTGTCGACCGTCTCGTGTTCCATCAGGGACGCGACCATGCGCTCCACCTTTTTCCAGTTGTCCTTGAGCAATTGGGTCGCGTTACTGTAGCAGTTTTCAATGATCTTGCGCACTTCGGCGTCGATCTTGCCGGCGATCTCCTCGGAATAATTCCGCTCTTCACCGAAGTCGCGGCCGAGAAAGACTTGGTGGTTGCCGCGGCCGTATTGAATCGGCCCCAACGTATCGGACATGCCGTACTGGGTGACCATCCGACGCGCGAGTTCGGTGGCCTTCTCGAAATCGTTGGACGCGCCGGTCGTCACGTCGCCGAACTTGATCTCTTCGGAGATGCGGCCCGAGAGCGCCATCGTGATCTGCGCGAGCAACTCGTTCTTCGTGCGCGAATGGCGGTCTTCGTCGGGCAACGACCACGTGATCCCCAGCGCCATGCCGCGCGGAATGATCGTGACCTTGTGCACCGGATCGGCGTTGGGCAGCAGGCCCCCCACGATCGCGTGCCCCGATTCGTGATACGCCGTATTCTCTTTTTCTTTCTGGCTCATCACGAGGGACTTGCGCTCCGGGCCGGCCACGACACGGTCGATCGCTTCCTCGCAATCGTTCATTTCGATGATCGACTTGTTCTTACGAGCCGCCAGCAGCGCCGCTTCGTTGAGCAGATTCTCCAGGTCGGCGCCGGAGAACCCGGGCGTGCGCCGCGCCAACGTTTCGAGTGAGATCTCTTTGGAGAGCGGCTTGTTCTTGGCGTGGACGCCGAGGATCGCTTGGCGGCCTTTGACGTCGGCGCGGTCGACGACGATCTGTCGGTCGAAACGGCCCGGACGCAGCAGCGCCGGATCGAGCACGTCGGGCCGGTTGGTCGCCGCGATCAAGATTACGCCCGTGTTCTGATCGAAGCCGTCCATTTCGACGAGCAATTGGTTGAGCGTCTGTTCGCGCTCGTCGTGACCGCCGCCGAGCCCGGCGCCGCGTTGGCGGCCGACCGCGTCGATCTCGTCGATGAAGATGATGCAGGGCGCGCTCTTTTTGGCCTGCTCGAAGAGATCGCGTACGCGGCTCGCGCCCACGCCGACGAACATCTCGACGAAATCCGAACCCGAGATCGAGAAAAACGGCACGCCTGCCTCACCAGCGATCGCCCGGGCGAGCAACGTTTTCCCTGAGCCCGGCGGGCCGAGCAAGAGGACGCCCTTGGGAATCCGCGCACCGAGGGCCTGAAACTTCTTGGGGAACTTCAGGAACTCGACGACCTCGCCCAGCTCTTCCTTTGCTTCCTCGATGCCGGCAACGTCGTTGAACGTGACCTTGGGCCGGTTCTCCGAAAGCAGCTTCGCGCGCGAGCGTCCGAACGACAACGCTTGGCTGCCGCCACTTTGGGCTTGGCGCAGAATGAACAGCAGGAGCAGCGCCATCAGGGCGATCGGCAAGAATTGGAACAGCATGCTGACGAACGGCGTGCTTTGCGGGTTTTCGAACGTGACGTTGGCACCGTGTTTTTGCAAGGCAGCGCCGATGTCGTCGGAATTGCCGACGGTCGTCGTGAACTTCGTATCGCCGCTGGGGATGGCGGCGATCGGATGCTTCAACTCGCCCGCGATGTCGTGCCCGGTGATCGTGGCCTGCCCGATGTTGTTGCCGTTGAGCGCCCCGATGAACTGCGAATACGTCAGTTTGGTCGGGGGAGTCTGGTTGAGCACCAGCCGATCGACGATGAAGATGACGATGATGAAGATGAAGAGGACGACGACGATCGATCTGACGTGTTTGCCCAACGTGTTGCTTCCCTTACTCCCTGCGGTCGCTGCTCGAGCCCGCTCGAGGCGGCGGCCGAAGATGCATGTCCCGTTTTTCCCCTATTTGAACGACAGGCGCCGGCGGTCGGACGGCCGGTCGGCCGAGACGGGGGAAAGCGCGCTTTTTCTGGGTAGTCGCTCCTCTTTACTCCATCGGCAGCCGGCGCGGTTCCCCGAGTGGAAGCGGCACCGTCGCGACGAGGAGTTGCTGCTCTCACAACACCCCTTTGGGTGCAGGCGGATTCAGCCGCGCGACGCCTTCTCGATCGTTTGGGCCGCGGCGTCGAGCCGTTCGAAGGTCAGCTCTCCGGCGCGCCCATCGGCGCTCAACTCGCGCCGCAGCCGCTCGCGCAGGAGCGCCCGCGGTACGGCTTCGCGCTCTTGCCGGACGATCGTCGCGCAGCGTGCCACGGCGGCGTCGAGATGCGGAAAGGCCGTGCGCAACTCCCCGAGCGCTGCCCGCACGGCGTTGCGGCGGTACGCCCGATCGGCGTTGTGGGGATCCAGCGCGAAGGGCAGCCGGCGGCGCAGCAGATACGCGCGCAACTCTGTGGGTTCGATGGCGAGCAGCGGGCGGACGAGCGTCACTCCCGGCGCGAGATCGCGCTTGCTTTGCATGCCGCCCAGACCCCTGGGACCCGCCCCGCGGAAGAGGGCCAGCAGCACGCTTTCGGTTTGATCTCGCGCGTGGTGAGCCGTGAAGATCCGCACCGCACCGACGCGTTGCGCAATTGCGACGAGCGCTGCGTAACGCTCGTCGCGCAGACGCGCTTCGGCATGCGAGCCGGCCGGGAGCGAGACGCTGATTGTACGCGCGCTCAAGGCGGTTCCCAGTGCCAGTGCAACGGCTTCGTCTTGCCAGGCACCGGCGCGGACCGCGTGGTTGACGTGCGCCAACACGATCCGCGCGCCGGCGTCGCCCGCGGCACGGGCCAGCAACGCCGCCAGCGCCCCGCTGTCGCTGCCGCCCGAAGCCGCGGCGACGACGACTTCGCCCGGCGCAAGCGCCGCTTCGTCGGCAACGCGTTTCTCAAGCGAGCGTTCGGGTTTAGCGCCCCTCATCGTTCGGCCAGCGCCCGCGCGATGTCGCGCCGGACGTCGCGCTCGCGCTCTTCGCGGCGCTTGTCCCACAGCTTTTTGCCGCGCGCTAGGGCGATCTCGACTTTCGCGCGCCCGCGCTTGAAGTACAGGCGGGTCGGGACGAGCGTGAGACCCTTTTCGGAAATGCGCCCGGCAAGCCGGTCGATGTCTTTGCGATGCAGGAGCAGTTTGCGCGGCCGGTTGGGCTCGACGTTCGAGAAGCTGCCTTCTTTATAGGGAGGAACGTGCATCGACAGCAACCACAGTTCGCCATCGCGAATGCGCGCGTACGCTTCGGCGATGCTGATCTTGCCGGTGCGGATGCTTTTGATCTCGGTGCCGGTCAACACGATGCCCGCTTCCATGCGCTCCAGGAACTCGTACTCGAAGCGGGCGCGCCGGTTGTCGATCGCCGGCGTGGCTGCCGGTGCTTTAGCCGGAACCGCGGCTTTGGCGCGTGACTTAGGCACCTAAGCGTTCTCCGGGCTCGAGCGTGCCGCGCGCGACGAAGCGGCCTTCTCCCGTCGCCAGGATCGTTCCGTCGCCGCCGGCAACCGTCGCCGCGACGCCCAGAACGTTACGGCGTTGCCACAGCACCCATCCGCGCACGAGCAGCGGCGCATCGATCGGAACCGCTCGGCGGAAGCGCATCTTCAAATGCGCCGTGACGCCCACGATGCCGCGCGCACCGGCCGCATAGGCCATCGCCTCGTCGAGCAGCAGCCCGACGATGCCGCCGTGCACGACCCCGCGCCAGCCCTGATACGTGCGCCCGATCGTGACGCGGCTTTCGATGCAGTCGTCGTCGGCGGCGGCGAACTCCATGTGCAGGCCGACCTCGGAGTGCCGCCCGCAGCCGATGTAAAAGCCGTCGTCGACCGGTTTGACGAGATCGCTCACTGAGGGGCAGCGCTACGCCCGGGACTCGGGCTCGGCACGGCATCGCGTACCTTCGCCAGCAAAGTGCGAGCGTAGATCGTATCGACGTCGGCCGCCAGCGCGGCGGCCAGTTCGCTCTTGGCATCGGCATAGCGGCGCTCGTCGATTTCGATGCGCGCGATTAGCGTGTAGCCGTGTTGCCCCGCTTCGCCGACGTGGCTACGATCGAGCGCGATGCCCCGCTGCAGATACGCGATGGCCGCATCGTTCTGATGCAGATCGCTCAACAGCGAGCCGATGTGGAAATCGATGTCCGCGTACTGCGGCACGAGGTTGGGGATGTCGATCACGTACGACAGTCCCCGCCGTGGGTCGTGCAGGTCCGTTTGGTAGAGCTCTCCGAGATACTCGCGCGCGAGCACCTCATTGGGATCGGCGCGTAGGGCGCGCAAGAACTCGACTTTTGAGCGATTGGTCGAACGATCGTCGAACCGCATGATGCCCAAGCCGACGTGGGCACCGGCGGCAGCGGAATCGAGCATGACGGCGGCATTGAACTCATCACGCGCGTCTTGGCTGCGGTCGCGTCCGGCGCGCGAAGCGAACAGGTACGCGAACCCGAGGCGCAGATGGTTGACGTAGCTTTTCGGGTCGTCTGCGACGGCGTCTTCGGCCGCGTTGACGACCGCGTCGAGCGCGCCCAAGCGATGCGCCGCCGACGCGTCAAGGAAGGCGATCGCCAGCGCGTTGTCGGGAACGATCTGGAGGGCGCGTTCGAAGGCGGTCTGGCCTTGCGCGAAACGCTCGGCGTAGAAATCGTTGAGACCGGCACCCAGCGCGCTCGCGAAACGCGCGTCGGCATAGTCGTTGCGCTCGGGCCGCTGCGTTGCCGGCGCCGGTACGTGCGCGGCGACGACAGCGCAGCACAGGAGCGCGGTCCACAGCGGTGCGCGGCGCGGATTCATCGTCCCAACTTCAACCGGCGTGCGCACACCGCGGGAAGGTGCGCCGCGGCAATCTTTTCCTGGACGCTCGCGATCGGGTAGGCGACACGCTGCCACTCGATCGTGTGCCTGTCGGGATCGTAGAAAACGAAGGATGCTTCGGGATTGAGGTCGCGCGGTTGTCCGACGCTGCCGACGTTGACGATGTACCGGCGGCCCTCTTCGAGCACCAGCCGCCCGCCATGCTGGCGGTGTTCGTGCGCGATCGTACCGGCCACGGTGCACTCGTAGTATTCGGCGACGTGGGTGTGTCCGACCAGAATCAGCGGCGCGTCGGTCGCGCCAAACGCGGCAGCCGCTTCCTCTTTGTCCAGAATGTAAGCGAAGTACCGCACGGGCGCGCCGTGCACCATCAGAAACGCCGGTTGGCGGATCTCGTACGAGAGCGAGTCGAGCCAAGCCGCGTGCTCGGGTTCGAGCACGCCACGCGTCCACTCGAGCGCGACGCGCGCCGCGTCGTTGAAGTATTCCAGTCCGTGGCCGTCGACGGCGGCCACGTCGTGGTTGCCGAGCACGGTCAATGCGCCGCGTGCACGCAGCATCGCGATGCAGGCGTTGGGATCCGGACCGTAGCCGACGATGTCGCCCAAACACAGCAGCACGTCCGAGGGCGCAACGGCGTCGAGCACGGCTCCCAGCGCATCGAGGTTGCCGTGCACGTCGGAGAGGACGGCATACCTCACGAAACGGCGACGTCCCCTTCAGTCCGGTTCCCGAGCGTAGCGCCGGGAACCGTCCGGTTCCCAAACGTAGCGCCGGGGGACAGCGCATGCAACGCCGCGGTAAATGCTGCGCCGAAACGCGCGCGCTCTTCTGCTGTTCCGACCGTCACGCGAATGAATCCGTCCAGCGGCGGGGCGCCGGGCTTGCGGACGAACACCGCGCGGCGAAGCAGTTCGGCGACCATCGCTTCGGCGCGTTCCCGCGAACCGATGTCGATGCA
The DNA here is from genome assembly GCA_014305025.1 of Candidatus Nyctobacter psychrophilus. Classification (GTDB taxonomy): domain Bacteria; phylum Vulcanimicrobiota; class Vulcanimicrobiia; order Vulcanimicrobiales; family Vulcanimicrobiaceae; genus Nyctobacter; species Nyctobacter psychrophilus. The sequence continues at coordinate 22,739 of JACRTY010000021.1, forward strand.
GACGAAGTTGGTGCGCGAGGGTAGCGTGCGTAGTCCAAGCGACGCGGCCAGCGCGTGGTACTCGTCACGTCCGCGGGCGACTTCGGCGACGACGTCGCGGATGAACCGCTCATCGTGCAACGCTGCGAGCGCGCCGATTTGGCCCGTTCGGTTGACGCCGAACTGAAGGCGAATCTTGCCGAACGTTGCGATGATCTCGCGCGCGCCCAGCGCATAGCCGACGCGCGCGCCCGCGAGCCCGTACGCTTTCGAAAACGTACGCAGGCGCACCACGCGTGGGTCAGTCTCCATTGCGGGTAGCTCTGCGGTTGCGACGAAATCGGCGTACGCTTCGTCGAGCACCAGCAAACAGTCATCCGGCAGTGCGGCACGAAACGCGGCGACGGCGCTCCGCTCGACGAACGTGCCGCTCGGGTTATCGGGATTGGCGAGATACGCGGCGCGAGCGCCGGTCTCATGCGCGCGCCGCGCGAGTGCTTCCAGCTGCACCGTGCCGTCGCTGTGGTACGGCACGGTTTCGAGTCGCGCGCCGTAGCCGAGTACGTGATATGCGTAGGTCGGATACGTCCCCAGCGTCGCTACGGATACGTCGCCGAGGTCCAGGTACGCGCGGACGACCAAACCCATCAAGTCGTCGATGCCCGCACCGACGGCGAGCCCTTCGAGCGTGCAGCCGTGACGCGCCGCGAGCGCTTCGCGCAGATCCATCGATTCGGGATCGCCGTACCAGGACGTGCGGGCGACCGCGGCTTGCATCGCAGCGAGCGCCGCCGGCGGCGGCCCGAACGCGCTTTCGTTGGCCCCGAGTCGCAAGAGGGCGGTGTGGCCGCCGAGTTTCGCAAGTTCTTCGGGGGCGATGAACGGGCGCGACTCCGGCAGCGCGGCGATGGCCGCGGTTGGTTGCGGAGACGTCACGAGCCGACGCGAATCCGATCGACGATCGTGCGTACGCCGCCGGTCTTGCGCGCGGTCTCGAGCATGGCTGCCTTGAGTCCCCCATTGGCCGCCGTACCGCCGAGCGTGACGACTCCGTCGTGCGCTGCGACTCGTAACCGCAAGCCGCTAGCGCCGAGCTGTGCCGCGAGATTTGCGCGTACCGCCGCAACGAGCGCAAAATCGCGCACCGTTTCGCGCGGCGTTGCCAGTGCCCGATCGATGCTCAGGCGCGAGTCGACCGCACGAACGCCCGGCGTATCCCGGACCGCGACGATGTATTTGGCGCGCGTCGCCATGCTTGCGACCTTGCCGCTCAGGCGCACGTTGCCGGCGTGCACGCCGAGCGCCACGTGCAGCGCGGAATTGGGGTCGATGCCGACCAACCGCGCCTCGACTTGCGCCGCGAGCGCCCCGTCGGCGACAAGTTGCGGAGCCTGCGATGCGACGGAATTCAGCGCGCGGTCGGCGGAGTTCTGAACCTGCTGCGACGTGCACGCGCACAGCGCGGCGAATCCGAGTACAGCGAGCAACGTCCGGACCATCAGGCAATCTCCACCGGCGCGCCGCCTGCAACAAAGGAATAGACCGCAACCCGCTCACCCGCCTCGATGCGCGCCTCCGTTTCCCCGAGGATTGCATAGCCCGACGCGCGCGCGAGCAGGCTCGTGTGGGCCGAGCGCAAAGCGAGCGGGTGCGCGAGCAACGCGCCGCCGAACAGCGAAAGGCGCACGGGAACGTACCACGTCCAGCCTTCCCGTCCGGCGAACGGCGCGCTTGCGAGCGCTTCGAGGGGAAGCGGCGGCCGCAGCGTTTGCCCCGTCATCGCCAGGATGATTGGGCGCGCGACCGCTTCGAGGATCATCAGCGAAGACGTCGGGTTGCCGGGCAGTCCGATGATCGGCTTGCTGCCCGCTGCGGCCAAAAGCGTTGGTTTGCCGGGCTTCACGCGCAAACCATGCACGACGATGCCCGGCGTAGCCAGCTCCGCCACGACACGCGGTACGAGATCGCGGTCGCCGACCGATGAACCGCCGGTCAGCACCAGGCCGTCACACGCGTCGAGCCCATCGTGCACGGCTGCGCGTAACGCTTCGCGCGTATCGGCGGCATGCGGGAGATGGACGGGCTTTGCGCCCAAGGCGGCAAGTGCGCCGGCTAACGCATAGCGATTCGAATCGCGCACTTGTCCCGGTCCCGGCGCTCGATCGGGAGCAACCAATTCGTCGCCGGTCGAAATGATGCCGATGCGCGGCTGCCGGTACACCGGCAGCGACACCATGCCGAGCGTCGCTAGCACGCCGAGTTCGCTCGCGCCGATGCGGCGTCCGGCCCCAAGCACCGCCTCACCGGCACGAATATCCTCGCCCGCTTGGGTGACGAACTCGCCCGGGGCAACCCGCGCGTGCACGAGTATCGTGTCGCCCGTGCGTTCCGCATCCTCTTGCGGGACGACGGCGTCCGCACCGGCCGGCAGCGCTCCGCCGGTCGGAATGCGCAGTGCTTCGTCGACGCCGAGCGCTCGAGTCGGCTGCGCGCCCATCGCGATTTCGCCGATGACGCGGCGCTCGGCGCGATGATCGCCGCCTCGAACCGCGTAGCCGTCCATCGTCGAGCGCGCGTGCGCGGGATGGTCTTCACGCGCGACCGCATCGCGTGCGAGCACCCGCCCGAAGCAATCGGCGAGCGAAATCGTTTCGATCGCCGGCGGCCCGAGCGATGTTCCGGCGAAATACACGGTCAGCGCCTGCGCGGGCGCGAGCAAACGCGCGACGTCGAAGGCACGCGGCGCTTCGTCATGCGCCGCCGCCGAGGGTAGGACCGCCGCGGAATCCTGCATAAAGGCCGGACACGCTTCTCTCCAGCGCTGCGACGCGCCCGCTTTCCCATCGCGTCTTTTGCAGCCCGTCCTGCAAGCGCCGCGTTGCTCTTTGAGGACCGATGCTCGACCTTGCGCTCCTGCGCCGCGATCCCGAACGCGTCCGGCGCGCCGCCGCGCGCCGTATGACGGGCGCCGGCTTCGTCGACGAGGTCCTAACGCTCGATGTGCAACTGCGCGCCGCGCGGACGACGGTCGAACAACGCAAGGCGCAGAAAAACGCCTTGACCGCGCAGATCGGCCGCGCCGCCGACCGGGCCGCCGAGGCTGGGCGGTTACGCCCGGAGATCGCGGCGCTCGATGCGCAGATCGCGGCCGCCGCTGATGCAATGCCGGGGCTCGAAGCGCAGATCGATGCGCTGCTCGCGGATGTTCCCAATCTGCTGGACGACAGCGTGCCCGACGGTGCCAGTGAGGACGACAACGTCCTTGTCCGCGACTGCGGGCCGCCGCCCGAGTTGCCGTTTGCAGCCAAGCCGCACTGGGAGATCGGTGAAGCGCTCGGCATCCTCGATTTCGACCGCGCCGCCAAACTATCAGGCAGCCGCTTCGCGGTCTTACGTGGTGCGGGCGCGCGGCTGTCGCGCGGGTTGATCAACTTCTTCCTCTCACGCGCGCACGAGCGCGGTTACACCGAAGTCGTCCCGCCCTTTCTGGTTTCGCGCGCGACGATGTGGTCGACGGGGCAACTCACGAAGTTTTCCGACGCGATGTTCCGCGATGTCGACGGCGAGTTATTCATGATTCCCACGTCCGAAGTTCCGCTGACCGCGCTGCACCGCGACGAGATCCTTGCGCCCGGCACACTGCCGCTGCATTATACGGCCTACTCACCGTGCTTCCGAAAGGAAGCCGGCGCTGCCGGTAAGGATACGCGCGGCCTGATTCGGCAGCACCAGTTCGAGAAAGTGGAACTCGTGTGGTTGACGGAGCCCGAGCGTTCATCCGAAGCGCTCGAGCGGCTGACGGCTGACGCGGAAGCGCTCTTGCAGGAGCTCGAACTTCCGTATCGCGTGATGCTTTTGTGCAGCGCCGACGTCGGGTTCAATGCGGCGATGACGTACGACCTCGAAGTGTGGCTCCCCGGCCAGCAGACGTATCGCGAGATCAGCTCGTGTTCGAACTGTACCGACTTCCAAGCCCGTCGTTCGCAGATTCGCTTCCGGCGCGAGGCAACGGCAAAGCCGGAACTGGTCCACACGCTCAACGGTTCGGGCCTTGCAGTCGGCCGCGCGTTGGTTGCGATTCTGGAGAACTATCAGGAGGCCGATGGGAGCGTTATCGTGCCGCGCGCGTTGGTCCCGTTTGTTGGGTTCGAACGCATCTCAAGGAACGGTGATTAACGATGCAGTGCGCCCACGATGCTACCGTGGAACTCCTGCACCATCCCGCGATAGCGACTCACTGTTCAGTCCGGCGAAACGCCGAGACACGCTGCGATTTTCGTCCGGATCAGCCTCAATTGGGTGTCGGTTACGCGCGAGGGGGTCCGGCTAAGCCGGGCATGCGGGACATTCTGAACGCACCATGCGAGTGCGAAGCAGGCCTTCGTGCAACCGTTCTCCGGCGTCGGTTCGAGCGTAACGTACGTGCCGGGCAACGCATACGCTGCTTCTCCCGTCAACGGCACGACAAGTTCGAACGGCAAGGTGCTCCCAAAGGTGGGCGGCGCACCGACGACTACCGCGGGCCGACGCTTATCGGCTTCTCCCGAATCGGGTAAGGCGTCGCGCCAATCGACCGTGACGATCTGTCCTGCGGTCATACGGCGCTGTCGGGAAAGAACTCCCCGGGATCGTCCGCCATCTCACCGTGCTCGCCGAGGTACGCTGTGAGCCGATCGATACCCGCTCTGACGAGTTCCGCATGCATCTGCCGGGCGGCACGCTCCAGAATATCACGCGCCAGCGACGATGCCCCCCCAGCGCGGCGCGCGGCGGCAACCTCGTCCAGCAAACGCCGCGTTTCCGGATCAAGTCGCACGGACAAGGTGTCGGTTGCCATACAGTTAGTGTAACACGGAAATCGTCCTCCGACAAGACGGTGACGATGACCGCATAGACTTGGGAGGCGCCTGCGAACGTAATGGGCCTGGCGCTATCGCCGCAACGAGGTCAGTACATTGGCCATAGGCCAGGCGTCGCGAGTTCAACGAGATGCTGGTCTGGATCGCGAAAATAGAGGCTCGTTCCGCCGCGCGGCCAGCGCATCGTGGCTTCGACGACGACCCCGCGCTCCGCGAGCAATACGCGCCAGTCTGGGAGCGTGTCTTCGGGGATCGCAAAGGCGAAGTGAAGCGGGCCACTGCCGTCGTGTCCCGGGATCGTGCCCGAGGGCCCACTGCGCGCAAGCGTCGAGCCGCCGCGCCGGAAGAGAAGCAGCACGCTCCTTCCGGCGACATCGTAGGCGACGAGGTCTTCATCCGCGATCATCGGCCGCCGCGCCGGCGGCTTCCCCTCGTAACGATGATTTTTTCACGCGTCGTGCCGGATGGGTGCACATCGATGTGCGGCCCGCGCTGGCGGGACTGCCGCCGGAAACGAACAGGTCGCCGCTGAAGAATCGTATGGGCACGGAGCGGTGGGTGAGCCTGGTTTAAACCGAACGCCTTGAAAGCGTTTGAACGTGTAGAAAACGTTCCGTCAGTTCGAATCTGACCCGCTCCTTGACGCCTCCTCCCGACTGGCGGGCACACTTTGGATGTGCCTCATGGTACGGCATACATTTGGATGTGCGACATCGAGCGGCACGGCCTACATGGTCCACGCTTCAGGATCAACCGTTGTGCCATCTGTCGGTATTTCGCCCGTATGCGATGGAGCGGTTTTCCGCCGACGGTTGCCGCTCCGTTCCGTCGTGTGACGGCAGAGTTCGGGTAAAGTCGTCGCTATGAACGTTACCAATCTTGGCCCACGCTCACCCCAGGCGGGCGAAATCCCCATGCGTCGGCTCGGCCGAACCGAAGCGCGCGTGTCGTTGATCGGCATGGGTGGGTTCCATATCGGTCATCCCGATCAGCCCGACGCGGAGGCGATCAAACTGATCCATGCGGCGATCGAACGCGGCATAAACGTTCATGGACAATTCGTGGGACTACAACAGCGGCAATAGCGAACTGCGCATGGGACGGGCGCTCAGCGTCAAGGGTTATCGTGACAAGGTCTTCTTGATGACGAAGATCGACGGTCGCACCAAGGCCTCATTCACGAGCCAACTCGAGGAATCTCTGAACCGGCTGCTCGTCGAGCACCTTGATCTCGTGCAATTTCACGAGAACATCCGGCCTGATGATGCCGACCGGATATTTGCCGAAGGAGGCGCCTTCGAAGCGGCGCTTGCGGCGCGTGAAGCCGGCAAGGTTCGCTTCATCGGTTTTACGGGGCACAAGAGTGCCGCGTACCACCTGCACATGATCGACATCGCAAAGCAGCACGGATTCACGTTCGACACCGTGCAGATGCCGCTGAACGTTTTCGACGCGCATTACGAGAGTTTTGAGAAGCAAGTCCTCCCCGTCGCGCAGAGTCTCGACATGGGCATCCTTGCGATGAAGACCTTCGGCGATCACGAATTGCTCGATACCGGAGCCGTCGATCCGATCGACATGCTGCAATACGGTATGAACCTGCCGACGAGCGTCGTCATCACCGGTATCGACAAACCGGAAATTCTCGAACAGGCCGTACGCGCCGCCACGACGTTTCGGCCGCTGTCGGCTGACGCGGTCGCTGCGATCCTTGCGAAGACCGCGCACGTCGCGCGCGACGGCTCCCATGAGTTCTATAAGACCTCGCATTTCTTCGACAGCACGTTCCAAAATCCGAGTTGGCTCGGTTAGCGCGTCGGCATTCGCCGGCCACTTGATTAAAAACGCCTTAGCCCCTTTGACATCACAGCCGGTGTTGAACCTTACTTGCGGCCGCTTCGTTACCGAACTGGAAGGAAACCGCAAGCATGAGTTTTCCGAAGAGATCGATTGGGGCGCTGCTCGTCGGCGCCGTGGCGTTGACGGGGACGTTCGGATACGCCTCACCGGCGGTCGCGCAGGCGTATCCCGGCGGAAATGGCCCGACGGGGGTGGCAAATCTGAGCGTCGCTGACGGTAACGTGGTGATCATACGCGGCGACAGCGGAGTGCAATCCGCCGGAACGGTCAATGCGCCGCTGCTTCCGGGCGACTACATCGCAACGGGGTCCAACTCGCTCGCCGAAGTCCAATTCGACGGTATATCGATGCTTCGCCTTGCACCGAACACGCAAGTACGCTTCGTCAACCTCAATCCCGCTACACGCGAGATGCTCCTCGCCACCGGAACCGTCGATCTCGCGGAACTGCAGGGCGCAGACGGCAGCCCGCAAATCGATACCCCTTCTCTGACGGTTCGTCCTAACGCTAGCGGCGACTATCGCGTTTCGACGCTCTCGAACGGCCAGACGCTGGTCACCGTGCGCAGTGGTTCCGCGAACGTGGCGAGCGGAGCCGGTTCGCAGACGCTATCGCCAGGCAGTACTTTGAGCGCTTACGGAAACTATTCGAACCCGTCAACCGGCTTCCAAGGACCTGTTGCCTATGATTCGTTCGACGGCTTCAACCGCTCGCGCGACCAGGCTCTCGAGTCGGCCTACAATTCCAATCCGTACTTGTCTCCGCAACTCGCCGGTTACTCAAACTTTGCCAACTACGGTCAGTGGCAGAACGTCCCAGGCTACGGCTATGCGTGGGCGCCGAATAATCAAAACCAGACGAACTTTGCGCCGTATCAGAACGGCCAATGGGCGTTCGAGCCCGGCTATGGTTACACGTGGGTCGCGAACGAACCGTGGGGCTATGCGCCGTCCCATTATGGCACGTGGTTCAACAACCCGTCTTACGGCGGATGGCTGTGGCAGCCGCCAGCATCGCAGTATCAGAGTAGTTCGTCGGCGCTTTCTTCAGCGTGGCTGCCGGCGCTCGTTTCGTTCTTCCTGAGCGGCAATAACGGCGGTGGTCTCGGCGGTCTGAGCAGTCTGCTTGGCAATCTCGTGAATCCGTCGGGAAATGCGAACATCGGGTGGATTCCGCTTGCTCCGGGCGAACAGTACCAACCCTGGTACAACAACAATCAGCCGCAGTATAATTACAACCAGCCAACCTACACGCCGTCATATCCGCCGACCACGGTGTCGAACGTTACGAACATCACCAATTACTACGTGAACGCGAAGTATCCGGGGGGCGCCACGATCGTACCGATCAGCGCTTGGCGCAAAGGCAACTTTCGAGACCATGTCAATATTGCGCCGCAACAACTCCGTGCGGTCGCCTTGGTTCGCGGCGCGATTCCCGTCGTGCCAACTGCGGCTACTTTGCGCTACTCGCAACATGTCGCGGTGAAGCATCCCATCGTCCTCGCACGGACCTTTCGCACCAATCCGCGGTTCGCCGCGAAAGCAAGGATCGTCGCTCGCCCGTCGTTCAAAGCGCAACAAGCACAGTTCAAGAAGATCGTCAGCGCCAAACCGAAGGTCGTACCGCTTCCCGCGCGCACTGCGATCGTGCATCCGATCTATCATCCACGTTTGCTCGCGCCCGTTCATCTGACGACACTCACTGGGTCTTCCGTGCATGCGGTTCGTACGGCTGAGCCCATACGGCGTTCGGTTCACGCGGGCAGACCTGCGGCGCGTCCAACCGGCGCCACTCGGCGGCAAGTGCACGCACCGGCGCGCAAGCCCGCTGTGCGTAATGCTCCGGCGGCTAAGCACGTCGAAGCCCCGCTTGCCCCGAGGCCCGCCGCTCGTCGGGCTGCTGCGCCGACGCCCATCGTTCAGCCAGTTGCTGCGCCGAAGCCCACGCAGCCGGCTGCTGCACCCAAGCCCGTCGTGCATCCGGCCGCCGCACCCAAACCCGTCGTACAACCGGTCGCTGTGCCCAGACCGGTCGTCCATCCGGTCGCTACACCCAGACCCGTCGTACAACCGGCCGCTGCACCTAAACCCGTTGTGCATCCCGTCGCTGCACCCAGGCCCGTCGTACAGCCGGTCGCCGCACCGAAACCGGTCGTGCATCCGGTCACGGCACCCAAGCCCGTCGTGCATCCTGTCGGCGCGCCCGCAGCCACACCGCATCCCGCTGCGCACGTGCCGTCGCCGGCCCACGGCTTCAGATAAGACCTCACCCAAGACCTAACCGAAAGACTGCGGCTTACGCCGCAGTCTTCCAAGCCATTTGTCCGCCCATTACGGCTTAGGCGGCGCGGCGACCGGTTGCGGCGAGGCCACGGGCGGCGGAGACGGTGCGCCATGCGGTGCGTAGTCGACGACTTCGATGACACCGGCGCCCGAAACGGCTCCGTTGTCGTCGCGGCCATAAACGTACACGAACGTTTTCTTGGGCGTGGTGACGAGGAACTCGTAGCCGGTACTCGGCGGCCGGCGATCCACGTTCAACAGCTTGTACGTTCGCGGCCCAAAAGCGGCCAGCGCCCGGAGCGCTGCGCGATGTGCCGGTTGCATGCGGGCGCGCGCGTCGGGGCGCATGCGAGCGAGATCGACATGTCCGGCAACAGCCTCATCGAGCCAACGCTCAGCAGCGGCCGTTACGGCAGCATTTGCCCCGGCAACCGGTTTTGCCGCCGCACTCGGTCGCGGCGATGGTGAGGCCGGACGCGGCGAGGGAACCAGCACATTATAGACGGCACTAACGGCGCTGTTGTAGTCGAATGCGCCGCTGTTCGCCAGCACCATGATGTTGAGATCGTCGTCGGGAAAGCGCGCATCCTGGCTAGCGGCACCGGTCGTATTACCTCCGTGGGAAACCATGCGGTGGCCATTCTCGAGCTTGGATACCATGATCGCAAAGCCGTAGTCGGGGAATGCGGCGCCGATTTTGACCGGCGTCATCATCTCCGTGAGCGACCGCTTAGACAACAGTTTGCCGCCGTCGAGAGCCGCGTTCCACTTGGCCAGGTCTTGCACGTTGCTGATGATGGCGCCGGCTCCGGCGAACCACGTGTAGTCGATATGCAAGGCGTGTTCCCAGGGCCCGAGCGCAAAGGAGTCATACTCGGTGGCGACGTTGGGTTGCGTATCGTCGGAATCGCGCACGTAGGTCGACGTCATGCCCAGCGGCGTGAAAATTCGGCGCTGCAGAAAATCTTTATACGACATACCGGACACGCGCTCGATCACCATCGACAGCAATTCATAGCCGGTGTTGGAGTACTGGCGGTTTTTGCCGGGGACGAAGGCGAGCGGACGTGAGTCGACCGTCCCGACGACGTGGGCCAGCGTCGCCGGGCGGTTGCCAAGTTCATCGAAGGTCTGGATTTCGGTGTACTCGGCGTAGCCTCCGGAGTGGTTCAGAAGATTGCGTATCTTTACGTCGCGCGAGTGAGGAATTTCAGGAAGATATTTCGAGAGCCGATCGTCGACGTTGAGCTTGCCTTCGTCCTGCAGCATCAAGATCGCAGTCGCGGTGAACTGCTTCGTATTGGAGCCGATCGGATAACGCGTGTCCGGTGCGGCCGGTACGGCGTTCTCGACGTCGCGATCGCCGAAGCCCTTGGCGTACACGATGGAACCGCCCCGAGCGACGGCAATCGTGACGCCGGGAGTGGCCGTGCCGGCGACGGAACGCCGCCCAATCTCGTCGATCGCCGCGCTTTGCGCCGCGGTTAAACCGGTTTGCGGCGCTGCTGGGGTCTGGGCGTGCACTCCGGCGCCCGAACAAAGAATCGCAATAAGCATCGACAGGGTCGCAATACGCTTCATGATTATCCTCCTAGAGTTTGACTTGGTAGAACCGGTGCGTTAGCTTGGCGTGCCGTGGCGGACTCACGATTTCTCGGCGACGCGGGGAAAGACCATGCTCGGATCGTTTGCGACGCTGACGCTGGTAACGTCACCGTGCGGGCCGAGCTCGAACGTGATCAGTTGCTTCGCGTCCACGGGGTTGTCGTCGATCAAGCGAAACGTATCGAAGTTCCAATGCTCGAGTCTGCCGTTCATCCCGAGCATGTGGAAGCGCAAACCCTTACCGTCGTTTGGGACGAGCGCGTCACCGTAGACGTCGTTACGGTATGTCCCGGCGTAGCGCTCGAGCGCCAGTGATGGGAGGGTCCCCTTGACGCGCTGCGCATCGAACTTCTTTTGCGCCGCCGTGAGGCGGTCGAAAACACCATGAAACGACTTTAGGATGCTCGCGCCCTGATCGGTTGCGCTGCCGCCGAGCACGTCGTCGAAGGCTTGATATATCACGGCGTTTCCGAGAAAGTCGTCACCCTTGTTGGTCAGGATCGTGACGCCGAGATGGCGCTCGGGAAGCATCGACACGAGCGCGCTCATCCCATCGATGTTGCCGGCATGTTGAATCGCCTTCTGGCCGCGGTAGTCGAACAGAATCCAACCCAACCCGTAATCGAGAAAGTGGGAAGCCGGCGCGTAGAGCGTCCACGGAAACGTCAGCGGCATGATCGTTTGCGGCGTGAACATTTCGGCGACCGTGCCCTCCCGCAACAGACGCCGCCGGCCGTAGGTGCCGCCGTCGAGCAGCATCGCGATCCAGTGCGCCATATCAACCGCGTTCCAGTTGATTGCACCGGCGGGTGCGATATCGTCGATGTTACGGTAAGGGACCGTTCGCAGCGTTCCGTTGACCGTCTCATGCGGCTGTGCTACGTCAGGCCGGCCGGCCAGCGCGCGAATCGACGTAGTACTGGACGTCATGCCGAGCGGCGTAAACAGGCGTTGTTGCACGAAGGTGTCCCAACTCTGCCCCGTAACCGGCGGGATGATTTCACCCGCAGTCAGGAGCATCAAGTTGTTGTACTCGAACTTACTACGGAAACTCCACGTCGGCTCTATGTAACGGATGCGGCGTACGATATCGTCACGGCTCAGGCCGGAGCCGTACCACAGCGCATCGCCACGCAAAAGGCCGCTACGGTGGGTGAGCGCGTCGCGAATCGTAAGCTCGCGAGTGACGTAGGGATCGTACATCTCAAACCACGGCAAGTGCTTGGTGATGCGGTCGTCCCAGGCGATTTTCTTTTCGTCGACGAGCATCCCCAGTGCCGCAACGGTAAACGCTTTCGAACTCGAACCGATTGCGAAAAGCGTCTGCGCGTCGACTAAGGCGGGTCTGCCGAGCGCGCGCACGCCGTACCCTTTGGTATACGTGTGGCCATTCTCGACAATAGCGATTGAAACACCCGGTACGTTCCAGTCCTTCATGGCCTGCGTCACGTACGTGTCAAACGCCGGCGAAAAGAACGAAGGCTCGGGGTCGGCCGCCACCTGCGCCGGCAGACCGGCGACGGTAAGCGCGAGCGCACACAGCGCCATCATGAACCGGGGGGTCATGGGCGGACTCGTATCCTGTACGTCACATATGGGCCGTCGTCAAGCCGATCGCGCTGGCGGCCCGCGCCGAATCGTTGCGTAGCGTATGCGCGTAGGCCGCCGAATAGACGGCGCACTGACCGGCGTGCATCGAATAATCGACCTCGTTCACGCGTAGCACGACTTCTCCCGACGTCACGTACAGTATGTCGACTCCTTCGTGCGTCAGTTCGTCCCGGAATCCGCAGCGTGGGTCGAACGCCATAACGGCAACTTCCAGATTCACGCCGGGAAGGCGAAGCAATTCGTAGCGGACTCCTTTGCCGCGATTGAACATCGTTCGATCCGACCTTCCGACGAAGCTCGGCCGCGAAAGGCGCGCGCTGTAGCCCAGCATCGAACCGAGATCTTGATCGAAGAACTCGGCGATGCGCGCGAGGCGGCCGATCGAGACGTCGGATTCGCCGCGTTCGACGGCGCTCAAGAATGATGCGGATAGCCCGCTCCCTTCAGCGACGTCGCGGATCGACAGCTTGCGTGAAAGACGCATGCGTTTGAGGATCTGGCTGACGTTGGGCGCACCGCGGAAGGCCGGTTCGCCCTCTTGATTACGGCGCAGGGCTCTTGTCGTGCGGGCTGGCATCGGTCGCGCGCTCCTTCCGGCATATCGATCGACGACCGAAATTTCGGTCGGTGTGCCCGCTTCTCAACCGTATCCGCGCCTCCTGGCGCAGCACGCCTCACCGAAAACAGATTCATGCAGCCTCCGGCGATTCGGACGGATGCACGCCCAGCCCGCAACCGTGCGGCATCACCAGATGCCCTCCCTCGAAGCGCACGCCCGAGAACGGATCGTGCGCGAGGACGGTCGGTCCGTCGATGTCGAGCCAATCGGTCAGCGGACCAAGATGCGCAGCCGCCGTCGCCAGAATGCTGCTCTCGGCCATGCAGCCGATCATGACTTTGAAGCCGAGCGCGCGCGCGGCCGCGATCATGTCGTAAGCGGCGCCCAAACCGCCGCACTTCGCCAGCTTCACGTTGACGGCGTACACAGAGCGGAAGAGAGGGCCGAGCTGCGATGCTTCAACGGCGTCTTCGTCGGCCATGATCGGAATCGGGGAGCGTTCGCTGATCCACCTCAGCTGCTCGGGGTTCCCCGCTGGAATGGGCTGCTCACAAAGCTCGATATCGAAACGCTCGAGTTCGTGAAGGATCGCCACGGTCTGTTCGGCGTTCCAGCCTTCGTTCGCGTCGATGCGGATGGCACCGGTATACATCGACCGAATCGCTTCGATCAGCGCGACGTCATCAAAGCCGGCCGCACCGACCTTTATCTTCAGCGCCGGCGTGTCGCGCAAGAGTCGTACGCGCGCCAGCACCGTGTCCACGTCATCTTCAATCGGAACCGTCAGCGAGGTCGGCGGACGGTCGAGGCCTTCGAGTCCCAGCAGCTCGCTTACCGACGCGCCGAGCACCTTCCCGCGCAAATCGAAGAGCGCGATGTCGAGCGAACAGCGAGCCGCTCGCGGTACGCCTGCCAGTATCCGCGCCGCACTGAATGGTCCCGCATCGGCGGGCAGTTTGTATGATGCGAAGTACGCCATGATTGCCGCCACCGAATCGCCGTAGCGTTCGAGCGGCGCGGACTCACCGTATCCGACGTAATCGTTCCACGCGATGCGCGCGACAACGGTGTTGGCAGCGGTGAGCGTGAATCCGGCGACGCGAAACGGCCGTGTCAGCGGCATCTCGCACTCGCGTACGTCGAGCGTCATCATGCCGGCGTTCTCGCTCGGTCGGCACGCCGCGCCGCTTTCTCCGTCGTCCCGAGCGCCCGCGCGATTGCGCGCCACAGCGCCGTGCCGCCGTCGCGCACCGGATCGGCGACCGGCAACCCAGTCTCTCGTTCAGCGGCAGCCAGCAGCGCCGCGGCGGCGGAATCCTCAAACGCTGACGTATCAAGGACGATCGCGATCACGCGCGCCGGCTTGACGCGTGCGAGGATCGCTTCATGTTCGCGCACGAGTTCGGATAACGGCGGAATCGACGTCGAGAAACCGGCGATGTGTTGCATGGGTGGACGATGACAGAGCACCAGGGCGTCCGGCGCACTCCCGTAGAGGAGGCCGAACGTTACCGGCGCGTACGCGGGGTGAAAGATCGCGCCTTGCCCTTCGACCAGCAGCACCTCGGAGTCGGGCCGCGCTTGCACGACCAGTTGCTCCGCAGCGCCGGTCACAAAGTCCGAGATCACGCGGTCGACGGCAATCCCGCCGCCGGCAATCATGATGCCGGTCTGGCCGGTGGCGAGGAACTCCGCGCGAACGCCGTCCGCCCGCGCGGCGCGCTCGACTTCCAGCATCGCGGTCATCTTGCCGACCGCGCAATCACTGCCGACGGCAAGCACGACGTCCGCGGCGGCATCATAGGCAGCGCCGCTAAAAAGCGGGATGTCCACCGGTGGTACGCGCACGTCCCACAGACGCGAACCCGAGCGCCGCGCCGCTGAGACAATCTCCGGATCGTCGGCGATCAGCTCGTGCAGACCGCTGACGATCTCGAGACCGGCGCGCGCGGCCGCCACGATCGGTCCACGTAAGGCGGACGGAATACGGCCGCCGTCGGTTGCGACCCCGACCAACAGCGACGTCGGCCGATACGCCAACGCCGCTTCCAGATCGGGCACGATCGGAGCGTCGCTTGCGATGGAGGGAAGCACCTCGTTCACGCGACGGCCCGCCAGCGTGGAATCGATGATGACGGCAACGTCGGCGGCGCGGAAGCGCAGTACTCCGTGCGCCGTCTTCCCATACATGCCGAGCAGCAGTCCTTCGGTCAAAACGGCGTAGCGACGCGGGTACACGCCTTGCATCTCAGTAGTGCACGTTGAAATTTGCGAGACCGAACGCGAGAACGAGCCAACTGAAGCCGATGCCTGCGAGCGCCGGCAACGTCTCGGCGATTTTCGCCAATAGACTTCGCCTCGTGCTTGTCCACGTAACGACGGCGTTGGCGATCATGCCGATCGCGCCGATGGCGCAGACGATGCCGAGGATGTACAGCAGATACAGGATGACGTCCGGAATATGGGCCTTATCCACGGCTGATACAAAAGCGACCCACCCGGCGAGGTCAAGGATGCCGGCGGCGCAGGTGAGCCGCGTAACAAGTCGCAACCGCGCCGCCCGCCCAGTCAACGCGAGCGGTTTCTGGTAGTAGCGCCGAACGAGCGCGCCGATCGGCCATACGATGAGCGTAATCAGAAACGTCAGCAGCGCAAACCCGCCGAGCCATTCAATGACGTTCATTTGCTGCCAGAACGATACCGGCTGAAAAATCTGCACCGGCTGCGAGTCATCCGTCGTCAGGTAATCGATGCGATCGCCCTTGCGAACGAAGATCAACCGAGCCGGACCGCCGATCTCGCGGTATGTGAGAGGCCCTACCTCACGCCACAGCTTGGGCTTTGCGGCCGGCGTTTGGAGCGGCGAAAAGGCGATCGTGCCGTCGGGTTGCGCGGTGACGTGACCCTCTCCCATCAGGAACACGAGCGGAAAAGCGTTCTGTTCGCGCCGCGAACTCAAGTACCACCCTTGTACCATCTTGGCATCCGACGCTGCGCTGGGAACCGCCCGTTCCGTCACGGTCCGGAAGGGAAAATAGCGGTCCAGAAACGCGCGGAACAGTTCGGTACGAATACCCTCGACGGCCCCATCTTTGCCTACGCTGTTGAACGACACAAAAAAACCAAGGTTCTTGTCCAACACGAGATGGAGATCGCTGTGAAACGCGTTCGTGTCTCCGGCGTGACCGATGATCTGCAAGCCGTTGCTATTCTCCTGATAGAAACCCAAATCGAACCCGTTGAGACCCGGGTCCTCCGTATGTGACAGGGTATGCATGAGCCGGGCAGTTTGGGGCTTCAGTATCCGCGCACTGCCGAACCGCCCATCCTGGAGTTGCGCGATCATGAAGTTCGACATATCGGTCGAAGTGCTGCTCAGCGAGCCGGCCGCGGAGACTTGAATGTACTCAAACGGGTACGCGGGACCGCTGCCGACCACATAACCCTTCGACAAAAAAGGCGCGAGAGCCGGCGGCAAGGGTTGCCGCATCGTTGAATGATTCATCCCGAGCGGCCGGAAAATATCTCGTTCGATGTAATCGTCGTACCGCTGACTGGAAACGCGCTGAACGATGTACCCCGCGAGCGTCGCTCCGTAATTCGAATATGCGACCACCGCTCCAGGTGCATAAATCCGCCGCGGCATGTGCGTTCGCAGGTACGTCCCGAGCGGCTCGAGTTGGGCCGCGCTCTGATCGAATTCGTCTTTGAAGGTCTCTTCGAACCCCGCCGTGTGCGTCATCAGATTGCGAAGCGTGATCGGCCGCCCGAATGCGGCCGGAATCTTGAAATCCAAGTAGCCATTGACGTCGCTATCCAGGTCGAGCTTGCCGCGCTCAACTTGTTGCATGACCGCGGTCCATGTGAACAATTTTGAGATCGACCCGGGCCGGAATAACGTCGCGTTGGTTACCGGGCGACGCGCTGCGACGTCGGCATAGCCGTAGTTGCGAAGCGTTAACACCTTGCCGTCCTTTACGACGGCGACCGTTACACCGGCAATGTCGGCGCGAGAGATCGATACGGGCAGGAACCCGTCGAAAAAGGCGTTGACGTCCGTCGCCGTCAGTGCCGGCGCCTCCGAAGCGCTTACCGCGAAGCCCGGACTCAAGCCCAAGCCCAGCGCGA
Organism: Candidatus Nyctobacter psychrophilus; assembly: GCA_014305025.1. Lineage (GTDB taxonomy): Bacteria > Vulcanimicrobiota > Vulcanimicrobiia > Vulcanimicrobiales > Vulcanimicrobiaceae > Nyctobacter > Nyctobacter psychrophilus. The sequence goes on from JACRTY010000021.1 coordinate 39,625, forward strand.
ACAACGCGGCAGCAAGGCGCGTCAAAGCGATTGAACTCAGATCTTATACTGAAGCGAGGCCCGCAGGGTTGCCGGACCGTAGTTACCTCCGTCGGTGGTGCCCACGTACCCCGTCTTGGCGCCATGCGCGCCGTTTACGAGCGGAATGGGTACGCCGTCGAAGTAGCCGAAGTACGCTTGATTATAGGCTCCGGTCAAGTTGTCGCCCGAGAATTGCAGGGACGCGTTGGGAGCGAGCGGCACGCGGACGGCCGCGGACGCGACGCCGAACGCCGGGCGGTTGAAACTGTTGTTCGGACCATAGTACGTCAGCCCGAGGTTGGCATAGAGCCCGTGCAGCGTGCGGAAATTCAACTCCCCATAGCCGGTGCTGTACGGGACGCGTCCGACCAGGCCGTTATAGCCAAGCCCGCTTGGTTGAAAGTTGGCGCCTGAAATGATGGCGAGGTTGGTCGTGTACGGTCCTACGGCGGTGTCATAAAAACCCGCCGGAAGATTGTACGGATAGCCGCGTTGTAACGCACCCTGCAGCTTGAAGCCGTAGCCGGCAAGCGGCGCGTTTTGGAGCGCGAGCTCGAAGCCCTCATAGCGCGCAAACGCCAGGTTCCGGGTTTGATTGATGAAGAGCGGAAGCGGTTTGCCGCCGCTCGCCGCGCTCGCATACGTTCCTTGTTGGAACGTCGAGGGTAAGAACAAGTCGTGCAGGTTCGTCAGGTACACGTCGGTCGATAGCGACATACTGCGCATGATGCGCTTGTCGAACCCGAGATCGTACCCGAAGGCCGTCTCGGGCTTGATGTTTCCGTTGTTGGTATTGAGATTGAAGTACGTCGCCGGCACGGAATTCGGCTGCGGTATCTGGGCCGGCGCCGAAAGCAAGTTGATATAGGGCGGGGCGATCGACGAGCCGAGCGCGAAGCGCCACGAGACATCGACGTTCGGACGCCACAAGAGCGAGAGACGCGGCGCATCGAAGGCATGGGTGGAGTCCTGGAACGTAACGCCGCCGTCGCCCGTGTAATGGCTGGTATATTGGATCGCGTAGTTGCTGATCGTCGTCGTCAGACGCGGCGTCACGGCAAATTGGCCGCGAGCCAGAATCGTCGTGAACTGTTGCCCGGAACCCGGTGCGAGTTGGTAACCGACGACGCCGTCAACGGGGGCGTCTTCGGTAAAGATCGAGTCGTGGTGCGACCGATCGAACGCGAGCGTAATGAGGTTGCCGGCAATCGGCTCGTCGAGCTCGAGCGAATATCCCCGCAGATGGTCTTGATGTAAGGTGGTAAGCTGCGCATCCCCCGACGTGAACGACGTCGGTTGCCCGTTGAAATACGTCGGCGTCGGCGCTGCACCGTCGGCGCATGTAAGCGTTGAAAAGCTGAAGGCAACACCGACTCCGCAGAGAGCCGCTCCGCCCCAGGCATTTCCGGAAAACGATTCGTTGGTCGCCTGCTGGAAGTCGTACAGGTATTGATTGTCGGTACCGGCGTAATACCGAGCCAGGATCGTCGTCTTGCCGAGCGCGCTGCGCAGCTCGCTTTGGAATAGGCTTTGCTGGATCGAATTACGCAACGGAAGATTCGCGACGAGATCGAACGGAATCCCCGTGCCGGCGGGCACCGAGCCCGTGTACCCCGGAGGCGGCGCAAAACTTGAGAAATTCATGTACGATCCGAAAGGCGTCAGCGAACTCGCTTGTACGCCCGTCTGATCACTCGAACTTTGAGCGCCGAGGTAGCTGACCGTCAGCGCCGTTTGCTGAGATAAGTTGAAGCGTAGCTTCGCTAGCTCAGCGCGATTCAAGTACTGGGTGTTCAAGTTGTAGCAGCACACATAGATCGGTGGGGCAAAATACACTTCACCCGGCAGGCCCGCGTACTGCGGAGTCTTCGATGCTACCAAGCCGATGGGGCTGCCCGCAAATCCGCGCCCGTTGATGAAATACGGCGCCGCCCCGTAGTCGAGCGGCAGCTGCGAGCCCGCGACCGGGTAGTTGTGGAGCGGTCCGGGCGTACCGTTGAGGGCATACGCAAACGCGTAGTCGATCAAGTGCGTGGGGGTGGAGCCCGTGATGCGCACGCTCGGTGAGGTGCCGCCATAGTTGTCGATGCCCAGCTCAACCGCGGAGTGAAAGGTTCTCGTCGGCTCGAGCGTACGGTAATTGACGCTGCCGCCGATCGCGTAGTTGATATCGGTTCCCTGGACCCCGGGGCCCTTTCCGATTTCAACGTCTTGTAAAAGGGCCGGATTGAGGTACAGCGGCGCAAAATAGCCGTCCGCTCCGACCGAGACGGGGTGGCCGTCGACAAGCGTCTCGGTTTCGTACGGCAGCGCCCCACGGATTTGCGGTATCACCGGCGTCGCTTGATCCGAGCCGTTGAAAAAGCCGCTGCGCGAGGCGACGATCCCCGGCGTTTCGTTGAGAATCTTCGTGACCTGTTGCTGTCCCTGATCGACGAACGCCTGATTCGAAATCACCGCGATGGCGCCCGGGCTCGTGTTGATGATGGCGCGGCCGGGCGCGTTCGTCGAGACACGCCCGATCAGCCGTAGCGACGAGAACGACGACGCGACGAGCTGCGCGTTTACCGTAGCGGTTGAACCGGCCAGGACCGCCACATCCTCCTGCCGCGTCTCTTGAAATCCCGCCTTGGTAATCGACAGAACGTAAACGCCCGACGCAACCGACGCAAACCGGAATGCTCCGCCGGCGTCGGTCGACGTAGACTGACGGGTGGGTCCCACCAAGGTCACGCCGGCGCCCCGGACGGGAGCACCGTCGCTCGTCGAAACGGTTCCGCTAACGGACCCGCTCGAGGCCGACGCCGTCTGACCAAATGCGGCCTGGGTTCCGAGACCCAGGCACGTGGCCGCAAGTGCGACCGATACTACCGCCGCGCGCCACCGTTTCCATCCGAACTCGTGTATCACTGCTCGCCTCCACGCACAAAAGCGCCGAGTTACAACTTTTTTTCGCACACTGTGCGAAAAACCGTGCCGCAGCGTTCTTCGAAGCCTCGCCGACTCCTTTCCCTCCTGAAATTATCGACATTTTCGATTGAGCGGGATTTCGTTCGCTGTACGCAATATTGTACTAGCGTTGTCGCCGACAAAGCGTCTGGAGAACTTTATGAAGCAATGCTCTGCGTTGGCGCTCGTCATCTGCGCGGGCGTGCTTGGCACGGCGTCCGCCGGTGCAGCCGTGAGGCGCTTCAGCATCGACGACGTTTTGAGCGCGCCCTATCCCGCTGATCTGGGGGCCTCGCTCGATGGGAAAGCGTTGCTTTGGACCGTGCACGAGCGGGGAGCACGGAACGTGGCCGTTTGGAAAGACGGCACCGTCCGACTGGTCACCCACAACACGGCCGATGATGGTCAGGACCTTTCGGATCCGCAGTTCACGCTCGGTGCAACGGCCGTGCTCTACGCACGCGGCGGATCTGATGAGAGCGACAGTGCGGAAGGGCCCAATCCCAATCCACTGTCCCTGGCCGAACCCCCGCCGCGGCGCATCGCCATCAGCTCGCTCTCCAGCGGCCGCACGTTCGAGATCGGCGAAGGCACTCGTCCCGTGCTGTCGCCCAAGGGTGACCGCGTCGCATGGGAGGCGCACCGTCAGATCGTCGGCGCGACACTCGCGTCGGGCGACGGCGGTGCGACGTGGACGGTCGGTAAACCGCAGCCGCTGTTCACGGTACGCGGTACGGCAGGCGGCATCGTCTGGTCGCCTGACGGAAGCCGCCTGGCGGTCACCGTCACGCGCACCGACCATTCATGGGTCGCGGTCTACACGCTGGGGACGAGCAACGTCGTCTTCGCGGCGCCCGCCTTCACCCTCGACAGTGATCCGGCGTGGTCGCCCGACGGCACGCGCGTCGCATTCATCCGGCAACCGGGTCCGCGTTTGAGCGTTAGCGAGGTTTACGACGCACCGCCGGCCGCACCGTGGTCGATCGTGGTCGCCGATGCGCGCAACGGCAGCGGGCGCCCCATTTGGACTGCGGCGCGCGGAACCGGACACGTCTTTGCTGCCGACTGGAGCGCGCCGTACCTGTGGTGGTCGCGCGACGGTGACCGGATCGCGTTTCTGTCAGAACAGACCGGATGGTTGCACCTCGACGCCGTCTCGCCGCAGGGCGGTCCCGCGCACGACCTTACGCCGGGACGTTTCGAGGTCGAGCAAGTCGCGCGCGCCGGCGACGGCGGCGCGTTAGTGTACAGTTCGAATGCCGGCGACGTCGACCGCCGCCATCTGTGGCGTGTCGCCTTTTCAGGCGGCGCGCCGCAGCGCCTGAGCGACGGCAACAGCAGCCAGTGGTCGCCCGTGCCGCTGGCCGGAGGCTCGCTGGCATTCATCGACGCCGCCTATGCCGATCCACCGCAGGTAACGCTGACGGCGGGCGGCGCTACCCGCGAACTCGTCGCGGTCTCCGTACCACCGGAGTACCCGCGCGATGCGCTCGTGCAGCCGCAGGTCGTCACTTTTCGCGCCGCGGACGGGCTGTTGATTCACGGACAACTTTTTCTTCCGCGCGACCGTGTGCGCAGACATCCTGGGCTGATCTTCGTTCATGGCGGCCCCCCGCGCCAGATGCTGCCGGGCTACCACTACATGGAACCCTATGCCAAGCTCTATCAGCTCAATCAAGCGCTGGTCAATCGGGGCTTCGTCGTCCTGTCGATCAATTATCGCAGCGGCATCATGTACGGCCACGATTTTCGCGAGGCACCGCGCACCGGTTGGCGCGGCGCCAGCGAGTATCAGGATGTGCTCGCCGGCGCCGCGTTTCTGCGCGTACGCCGCGACGTCGACAAGACGCGCCTGGGCATCTACGGCCTCTCGTACGGAGGCTACCTCACCGCCCTGGCACTCGCCCGTAACTCCGACATCTTCGCGGCCGGGGCCGATCAGGCCGGCATCAGCGATTGGCCTGCATCGTTCGATACCGATTTCGGCCATCGCGTCGGCACGCCCGCGCAGCGCCGTATCGCTTTCGATGCGTCCCCCGATGCCTCACTGTCCCGCTGGCGTTCGCCACTCTACCTTTCGCAAGCCGACGACGACCGCAACGTGCCTTTCAGTCAGTCGATCGATCTCGCGACGCGCCTCCAGTCGCGCGGCATCGGCGTCACGCAAGCGGCCGTGCCCGACGACTTACACGCCTACGTTCTCTATGCCCACGAGTTAACTCGCTTTGAGCAAACCGCCGATTTCTTGAGCACGCGCCTGCACGCTCCGGATTGACGGAATAAAAGCGATTAGCTCGTTCGTTCCAGGAGGAGCCGAAGCAGCGTTCGAATTGAGCGACATATCGTCGGATGTACAGAATATCGTAGAGCCGTGTCGTTTCTCCAGTAGCAAGTCTCGCGTCCGCACCGCGCTGTTTGTGCTGCTGCTCGTCGCATGTGCGCCCGGCTGCACCCGTGCGCCGGGCGGCCCGGCCGGTGCGCGGCTGATCGTCGCGCAAGCGCAAGAGCCCAACTCACTCAACCCGCTTTTCATGACGGGACCAACCGTTGCCGGCGTTGCACCGCTAATTTATTCGGGTCTCGTGACCATCGACGAACACGGCCGGATACGCCCGCAACTTGCGACCAGCGTCCCGTCGCTTCGCAACGGCGGCATCTCGCGTGACGGGCTGACGATCACCTACCGGCTACGGTCAGGCGTGCGCTGGCAGGACGGCGCACCGCTGACCGCCGCCGACGTCGCCTTTACATACGCGGCGATCATGAATCCAAAAAACAACGTTCCGTCTCGCTTCGGCTACGAAACGATCCGCAACGTCGAAGCCGTCGGCGACCGGATCGTTCGCGTGCACCTGCGCCAGCGTTACGCGCCGATTTTATCGCTCTTCATGGGCCCCGATCAAAACTTTTCCGTTCTGCCGCGTCATCTGCTGGCGTCTTACCGAGATCTCAACGCGGCTGCGTTCAATGAAATGCCGGTGGGCTCGGGCCCGTTTCGAGTTGTCGCGTGGGCACATGGCGATCGCCTGCGCTTGGTACGAAATGCCGCATACTTCGGCGGTACGCCGCAGATCGCCGAGATCGATTTGAAGTTCGTTCCCGACTCATCCGCAGTCCTCAATCAGTTGCGTACGAGAGAAGTCGGCGCGGCATTCTTCGCCGACCCCTCGTTCCTGGACGCCTATGGACGCTTGCCCAAAAGCCGCGTGGTCCGCGTGCCTCAAAACGGCTTCGGCGATCTTCTGTTCAACACGCAAGCACCCGCAGTTTCAGACGCCCGGGTCCGGCGCGCGTTGATCGAATCGCTCGACATTCCACGCCTGGTGCACAACGCCACGAAGGGCGCGCAGACGGCGAAAGATGCGGGCCGCGGGCTCTTCACTTGGGCGTACGATCCGGCAATCGCGCCACCGCGCTACGATCCGCCGGACGCCGCGCGACTCTTCGCCTTGACGGGATGGCATCGCGGCCCCGACGGTGTGCTTCGCGAGAACGGCCGGGCGCTCGCACTCGACCTCGCGTTTCCGAGCGGCACCGGCGTAGCGAGCGCAATCGCCGTCGACCTGCAACAAGAACTGCGCACTGCCGGCGTTATGCTGACGTTGCGCGCGTACACGCCGACCCTCTTTCGCGCCCCCGCAGCAGCCGGCGGTCCGCTTTTCGGCGGCAAGTTTGCGCTCGCGTTCTTCGAACCGTTCGGCGTCAGCGACCCCGATACGCATTGGTATTTGGGTTGCAGCGAGATACCGCCGCACGGGTTCAACGCGCAGCGTTTCTGCGATCCGGCCATCGAACGGGCACTGGCGCTGGGAGCGAGCAGTTATGACCCGGCAATACGGCGACGCTCCGCCGTGCTCGTTCAGCAGCGCGTCGCCGCCGAACTTCCTTTCGTTCCGCTGTATCAGACCAATGCCGTCGACGTTTTCCCAAACGACCTTCACGGTTTCCGCAGTTCGGCGCTGTCGCCGTTCTGGAATGTAGCAGACTGGACGCTGTCACGGTAAAGTTCGTCATCGCGGGCGGTACCGTCGTCGATGGCACGGGAAAGCCCCCCGCGCCGCACGACATCTACGTCGTCGACGGAATGATCGAGAGTGTCCGGGCACATTCCGATTTCCATGCCGACTGGAACGTCGTTGACGCTAATGGCTTGACAGTCACACCGGGATTCATCGACGTGCATTCGCATGCCGACTTCGGTCCGTTCTTGCACGACGACGACACGACGAAGGTACTGCAAGGCGTGACGACTGAAGTCGTCGGGAATTGCGGCATCAGTTTGGCGCCGACGACTTCCGAGCGCCGCACTCTGCTGGCCTCGGCGTTCGAGCCGCGCCTATCCGAGTTGGAACCGAGCGACGGTTCGTTCGCGCAGTACCTCGCCGCCATGGACGAGCGCGGATACGTTACGAATTTCGCGCCCCTCGTCGGCCACAACACGCTTCGCATCGCCGCGCTCGGCATGGAGGCCCGCGAACCGACGGACGATGAGCTCGCGCAGATGGGCAAGATGCTTGAAGAAGCGCTCGACGCCGGTGCCTTCGGGCTCTCGACGGGATTAATCTATCCGCCGGGAACCTTTTCCGTGACGAGCGAGATCGTCGCACTTGCCGAGCGCTTGCGACCCAACACGCTGTATACGTCGCATCTGCGTAGTGAGGCCGACGCATTGTTGGAAGCCGTCGCCGAAGCCCTGCACGTCGGCGAAAGCACGGGCACACGCGTGCAGATTTCACACCACAAAGCGGCCGGGCGTTCCAACTGGGGCAAGACGCGCGAGTCACTCGCGCTCATCGCCGCGGCTCGCGCACGGGGCGTGGACGTCCATCAAGACGTCTACCCGTACCTTGCCGGAAGCACGTCACTGCGCGCTGCGCTCCCACCTGAATTTCACGCGGGCGGAGCGGAAGCGACGTTGGCACGACTCCGCGACGATACCGCACTGTCGAAGCTAGCGGCTCGAATTGCGGACGGTGCCCCCGGGTTCGAAAACCTCGTCAAACAAGCGGGCTACGATGGCATCCTAATCGCGACGACGGCCAGCGGTCGCTTCGAAGGCATGACGCTGAGCGAGGTCGGGCACGAGCTTGCCGTCGACCCATTTCACGCGCTCGTGCACGTGCTCGTCCAGGAGCGGCTCGAAGCGACGATGACCATCTTTTTGATGAACGAAGGCGACGTCGAACGCGTCATCACCGACGCGCACACCGCCATTGGCTCCGACGGCGCTTACGCGGGCAGCGGGGGCAAGCCGCACCCGCGTCTTTTCGGCACCTTTCCCCGCGTGCTCGCGCGCTACGTCCGCGAACGCCGCACCCTCTCCCTGGGAGCGGCCATCCATAAGATGACCGCCCTCGCCGCGCACATCTTCAGGTTACCCGATCGCGGAACGCTGGCCGCAGGGCAGATCGCCGACATCGTGGCCTTCGATGCCGACACCATCAGCGATGATCTCGATTATCGTGATCCGGTCCGAGCGCCGAAGGGCATCGCATGGGTCATGCAGGGCGGCCGGACGGTCGTGCAAGGTCACTCTTACATCGGTGCCCGCAACGGCGAACGCTTGCGCCCGGCACCGGCATAGTCAGGGACGCCGAAGTCGTAAGGCGCTGGTCACCATCGCGCCCACGGCGCACGCGCACGCGGTCCAAAGCGTGACCGGTACGGCTCGCGCGATGTGCGTTCCGATTGCGCTGTCATTCACGGCCTCCACGCCAAGCGAACCGAAGACGATGGCCACAAGCGTCGCACCCAGCGTTTGCCCGCTGACGCGAACGACCGCGAGAAGCCCTGACGCGCTCGCGGTTTTTTCGCGCGGCGCACTGCCGATGCCGCACACGACGCCACGCAGGATGATCGCCGGCATGCTTGCATGCGGGGACAGCGTCATAAAAGGCAAGGCCGCACGCGTAGACGGCGAGACCGATCGTCGCGAGGATGCCTGCCGGGTAGCGGTCGGAGAGCCGGCCCGCAAGCGGGGCGACGATGGCAATCGACAGCGGCCATGCCGTAAGCAACAGGCCTGACTGCAACGGCGTGAGACCGAGCGACTCCTGAGAATAAAACGGTAGTGCGACGAATGCGAGCCCCTGCGATGTGAAGGTCAGCCATGACGCGCCGGCCGATGTCGCGAACGCGGAGATGCGGAAGAGGTCGAGCGCAATCATCGGTTTCGGGAGCGTGAACTGCCGGCGCGCAAACCACGCGAGCGCGATCATCCCGACGGCCAGCCATTGTGACGCGGCGCCGGCCGCGCGGCAGTCCGTCAAGGTCGTCGCTGCCGGGCGGTGGCATCAACGGACTGGATGTCACTTTCATTCCTCGATCTCCCTATCGTTCTTGCGCCGATGGGAGGCGCCTCAACCCTCGAGCTTGTTGCCGCCGTCAGCAACGCAGGAGGCTTCGGAATACTGCCCTGTGCCTATTCGACACCCGAACAGATTACGACGCAAGTCTCACAACTGCGGCGTGCGACGCGACGTCCCTTCGGCGTCAATCTTTTCGTCGAAAGTCGGCCGTCCGTTGTCGACGCCCATGATGTGGCGAGGGCGCACGATCGGCTGCGCGCGTACCGCGAAGAGTTAGGAATCGTCCATACGCCGCAGCCGGCCGTTCCGCCGGACCACTACCGCGGGCAGATCGACGCCGTGCTGAAGGCGCGGCCCGACGTGTTCACGTTTACGTTCGGGATTCCGGATCGCGACACGCTGACGCGTTTCCGCGACCTGGGCATCTTTACGATCGGAACGGCCACGACCGTCGATGAGGCCGTCGCTCTGGCCGATGCGGGGGTTGACGGTCTATTCGCGCAAGGTTCGGAAGCCGGCGCACATCGCGGCACGTTTCTTGCACCCGTCGAAGCATCGCTCATAGGGACGCTGGCTCTCGTCCCGCAAGTCGTCGATGCGACGCACCTTCCGGTCTTTGCCGCCGGCGGAATTGGAGACGGCCGCGCCGTCGCGGCCGTTCTGGCGCTCGGCGCAGTTGCCGCAGCCATCGGTACATCATTTCTGCTTGCCGCCGAATCAGGAATCGCGGTCGCGTACCGGAATGCGTTGCGCTCCAAACGTTCGACGGATACCGTCCTTACGCGCGCATTCTCCGGACGCACGGCGCGCGGCATGGCGAATCGTCTCACGCAGGAACTGCGCGATCCCGATGACATCGCGCCGTATCCATTTCAGAATGCAATCACGCGCGACATCCGCACCGCTGCCGGTGAGCAGGGCAGATCGGATTTTTTATCGCTCTGGGCGGGACAGGCCGCGAAGCTCGCAAAGGAAGCGCCCGCAGCCGATATCGTCGCCGAACTCATGCAAGAGGCGCAAGCGAGAGCAGAATGCGTCACAGAAACCTTACTCGCGTCTTCTTCATTACTAGGCCGGAAGAACCGCCAGTATGAACTCCGAAAAGATCCGATACGGGCGATCGTTTTCAGGCGGCCATCTACCTGATTATGGATCTTCCTACTCGCCAGGGTCGTGCCACCATCGGGAATGCCCCGTATTTCAGGTCCATCACCACCTTCTTGTCGTTGGCGCGTACCGTGCTATGGCGTCGGCGTAAAAAGCCGAGCGGAACGAAGGTAGGCAAGTATTGTCGGCGCTCGAGACTTTCCAGCGGTACGATCGCCGTGATCAATCGCTTTCGTTAAACGCGACGCCGGAACAGGAGGTCGAACCACGCTTTCCACGTCTTGCCGCCGTCGAGCGACGTGACCGCCGTTTCTCGGACGCCGCCCGTCACGGGACGCCAGACACCGCGTACCTGCTTTCTACCGCCTCCCTCGACGCGCTGAACGCCGCTCAGAAGCATTTCACCGTGGTGAGGGTTCCCCTCGATCGTCAGCAGCGTTCCGTGGTTTGTGACCCACGTCTGGTGCCATACGCCGCGCGATGCGTCGTAGATGCTGAAGCTCTCACCCTTCCCGCCGGTTCCATCTTCGTAGAACTCGTGCAACACGCATCCGCCGAGCGCGCGCTCGACCCGTACGTGCGCTACATTATCGGCGCCCGGGAAGTCGGACACATTCCAATCACCAATCCAAAAGTCGAACGCCCGGTACGCCGGCGCCGAACAGGCCCGCGACGTAGGCGCTGTAGCGACAAGCCCTTCGGGCGCCAGTAGCGCTGCGGTCGCCAATACGAAGGCGATCGCAGGAACCGCGACCGCCTTCGGGCTTTGAGCGCTAGTCACGCTTCTCTATGATCGTCACGTCACGTACCACGCCGCGGAACCGCCAAGAACCCGGGCGTCTCGTTTGTGCCCTGCAGCGTCGCCTGCCCCGTAATTGCACCACGGTCGTTGATGTCGCTTGCAGCGTTGAGGTAGAGATGCGAACCGGGCAGAACCAGCGTGTTCAGATCGGTCATGACACCGTGCTGCCAGAGGAAAGCGCGCTGAAGACCGGATGGGCCGCCGAACGATACGCCAACAATTTGATCGCGATCGTTGATGCCGTTTGCGATGCTGAACTGATCCCCGGGTAGCGCGCCAAGCTTTGTAACACCGCCGCTCGCGGTCCAGAGAAACGCTTGAGGATGTATCGCTCCAGGATCACCACCGGGAAGGTTTGCAAATCCGACGACGTCACCTCGATTGTTGATCGAGGTCGGCGTATTCCAGGCCACACCGCCGAGGAGTTTGCCGAGATTCGTTACCGTGCCGTCATGCCAGATGACCGCATGCCGAGCGGTGTAGCGCCCCACCGCCTGATCGCACGTACCGGAGATGCCGACGATTTGCCCCTGGTTGTTGGTTGCCGTTGCAGCGCCGTCGGGATCGCCGGGCAGTGTGGGGAGTTGGTGAATCCGCCCATCGGGCGACCAGTACGCCGGTTTGAATTGCAGGACTTGAGATCCGGTGCACGTGCGGTCGCGCGTCGTATTCTCGGCCCAACCGACAATCTGCCCCACATTGTTTGTGCCGGCAGCATAACCGTTGATCCCGCCCAGCGTGGGAAGCGGCGTCATGACGTTGTTGCGCCACATGAATCCGCGGCAGACATGGTGCGTCACTTTGAGGAAAAAAGCCGCGCAACTCCAAGATTCGCCCAGCTTATCGATCGCTGGAGTCTCCGCTATGCCGGCGATCAAGCCGGATTCGTTATGATTGGGCCAAGCGACGGCGCTGTTTGAGCCTCCGAGCGTTCCAAGGTCGATCGATTGACGGTTAGGCTGATCGAGCCACAACGTGGCTCGGGTCGAATCGGCGGAACGATTTGCAGTTCCAGCGATCCAACCTTGTTCATTGATACTGTTTCCCGTACTCGACGTTCCATTAAGCGTTCCAAGGCTGCTGGCTACATAGTACGGGCCCAGAGCAGCAGTTGGGGCTGCGTCGACGGCTGGGCCGCTCGACGCGTAACCCGGGATGATAACCGACAACGTGAAGATGCATGCCGTTATTCTAGCCTTCATGTTTCCCCCTTTAGCGCATTGAGCGTATCGCTTTGATACGGTCCATGTCGCCCAGGTTCTGTCGATTTAGAGCACGATCAGACTAGATCGTATTGCGCCTCAGAGCGCCGGGGGTGACGCCGGTAATGCGCCTCATACACCGAGCCATGTGGCTTTGATTGGCGAAGCCCGCCTTGAAAGCGACTTCGCTCAGCGGCAAATCACCCTCTAAAATAAGAGCGGTCGCATATTCGACGCGAACTCGCACAACGTGCTGATGGACCGACAACCCAACCGACTGCTTGAAAAGTACGTTGAAATATGACGGGCTCATGTTAGCAATCGCTGCGAGTTCACCAAGCGTCAGGTCGTGGCTCAAGTGGTCGCGTATGTAGTCCAGCACCCGCTGCAACCGACGTTTGGGTAGAGCGCTCGGGAAACGATCGGGTACGCTTGGTGCATAGCGCCGCAACAGATGCGCGGCCAATGCCAAGCCTAAACTGTCGGCATAGAGACGCCCGAACGGTTCTTCCGTCTCCAACTCTGCCTTCAGCGCCCAAGCAATGTATTCGATCTGCGGGTCGCGCACGTGGAGCTGCGGCGCGATAGAAACGCGGTCTGCGTTGAGGCTCATTTCTTCGGCGGCAGTCCGTACCAGCGAAGGGCTGACGTCTATCGTGAGCTTGAGCGTGGGTCCTTCGGTTTCCCAGATCCTCGAATAGCCCGCCGGCACGATCTTGATGTCGCCGGGTACTTGGAGGCGGTGAAGCCTGAAGCCGTCGCAACGTGACGTTACAAGCAACGGTGCGCCGACGTGCATGCTGATGCTGTGTTCGGCAAAGTGCGCTTCGGAGTAGCCGCCGGATGCCTCGTAAATCGTGGCCTCGAAGCCGGTCCAGAAGCGATCCCGGCTCGTCCTCCGCACGGAGAAGCGCATTTGCGCGTCACTGCGCTTGACCCAGACCCGTTCTTCCATGTTCCTATCTTGGTTCGCGCCCGTGGCGGCGCTCTCTTACGAGCCTAGCGGCATGGAGGCATGTACGTCGCGCACATTCGAACGGTCCAGCATACAATCCGACTCTATGTTGCCCGATGCCGAGCGCCATGGTGCGACGAAAAACAGGGTACGAGGCCGCATGCCCAGACGAACCCTTGACGTAGCCAATCGATGAAGTTGCGCTTGCTTCGGCTCGGTGATGCCGTTGTATCGAGTTATCTCTTTATTCCATTGCTCATGGCGGCGGCCGCCATCGCCCTCGGCGTCGTCCTCGTGCAGTTCGATCGCGTTCTCTCGCCTCACGCATTGCAGCACATCGCCTGGGTCTACTCGGGGGACGCCGACGGGGCACGCTCGGTGCTGTCGACGGTAGCCAGCTCGATCATTACCGTAGCGAGCGTAACGTTCTCAATCACAATCGCGGCCCTGTCGCTGGCGTCACAGCAGTACGGACCGCGCTTGTTACGCAGCTTCGTACGCGACCGCAACAATCAGTTCGTGCTCGGAACCTTCGTCGGCACGTACCTGTACGACCTGATGGTGCTGCGCACCATCCGCAGCCCAACGCACGGCGCCTTCGTGCCCAACGTCGCCGTCACGTGTGGGGTTGCGTTCGCGATCGCGACCATCATCGTGCTGGTCTACTTTCTTCATCACGTATCGACGTCGATTGCACCCGAGCACGTCATCGAAGCGGTGGGCAAGGAGTTGGACCACGCCATCGACCGCCTCTACCCGCAGCGCATCGGAATGAACGGTGAAGGCACGGCAGCCGACGGCAGCCTCGTTGCGCCGAACTTCGAAGGAGCGGCACGTCAGGTTCCCGCACACGGCGCCTGTTACGTTCAAGCCGTCGACGGCGATCGCCTGATCGCGGTCGCATGCAAACACGATCTCGTCGTAAAGGTTTCCACGCGACCGGGCCAATACGTTGCCGCCGCGGGAAGCATCGTCGCTTCGGCTTGGCCGCATGGGCGCGCGAGCGATGAAGCGGTCCGCGCGATAGCGCGCGCCTTCACGACCGGTACGCAACGCACCATGGTGCAGGACGCAGAGTTCGGCGTTAACCAGCTGGTCATCGTTGCCGTGCGCGCCCTTTCGCCGGGCATCAATGCACCGTTTACGGCAGCGATGTGCGTCGATCGCCTCGGGACGTCGCTCTGCCGGCTTGCGCAGCGGCCGGCTCCGTCGGCGCTTCGTTACGATCGGCGCGGAGCGTTGCGCGTCATCGCTGCGCCCATGACGTTCGCGGACATGCTGGAGAACGCACTGGAGCCGATCCGGCAGTACGGCAGCAACAGCGTGCCGGTCGTCGTCACGCTCCTTGAAACGATCGGCAAGGTCGCCAGGCACGTCGACCGCGACGCCGACTGCACCGTTTTGCGCAAACACGTCGACCTCATCCGCCGCGGCGCGCTCGAGGCGTTGACGCTCCAGGAGGACCGCGCCTCCATCACAGCCTCATACGAGGCAGCAATTGCGGTGCTGGACGGCCTCAACGCAAGATGATGATGCCGCTGGGGCGGGCGCGGCAGCCGAGCGGCTGAGAAAACGCCGCTCTATGAAGCGCTGGTGGGCGTGAGCGCAGCATGCGTCGGTGACGCCGCGGCCGAAGCGCTCGGACGCCATGCGATGTCATCGCCGCGGGGACGCGACAATAATGCGCTCTGTCGCTAGGGCCCCCGATGAAACCGCCCCGCCCCGAACGGGGTAGAAGAGACGCGTGGTCGTTGCGTTCATTCTCATGGTCGGACTCGTCACGGTCGCCTCGGCCATAGCGATTGCACACAACATACGCATTTATCGCCGCTGCCTACGCTCGATCCGCGAGCGGCGAGCAAAGGTCTATGAGAGCGCCGTCCTCAAGCGGCTCGAGCGCAGTCTGACGACGAGCAGTTCGCAACAACGATTCGAACGCTGACTCGGGCTGGTCGCCGGCGAGTTAGTCCCTAATGATCGAAGTTTTCGCCCTGCGCTCGATCCGTAGCCCGCACGTGCACGTTGTTGGCGACGAAGGCGTTGAGGACTTTTTTCTCGTCGATCTTGACTTCCTTACCGTGAGCGAGGTTGTGGCCGAACAACCCGCCGATGCCGAAGGTCGCGAAACCGATGATCGTCGCGGTGGAAGAGGCGCCTTTCCGGTCCTCCTCAGCCTGCTTCTGCGCCCCTTGAGCGAGGCGGATCTTCCCGCCATCGACCGAGTAAATCCAGTCGAAGTTCATGGTCAGTGCGCCGCTGTGCCCGTTTCCGCCGGCTTGATCGACTTCGCCAATCGTTCCCTGACCGAGGGAGCCGCTGCGGACGACGACCATGCCGTTGACGATCACGTCTTGCGCAGCCTGAACTTGAAAGGTGTCGCCCTCCTTCACCTTACTCGACGAAACCTCGCCGAGCACATGGACTGGAACCAACGTTCCTCCGGGGACCGTGACGGTGACCGGGCGAGACTGGGCGTTGGCGACCAACGGAAAAAACGCGAACGAAGACGCCGCAACGAGCGTCGATACGATTTTCAACATTCTTAGCCTCCTTGCCGTCGTGCGAGAAGCTGCGCGCTCCTGTGGGAAGTTCCCGTCTTGCGGCCTTGGCGACCTCCGGGCGGAGCCCTGTCTTTTGAACCTAAGGACCCAGGCCACCCCGTATGCGTAGTCCCGCCGCCGGCCCACGCGCCGGCCGCGTCGTCATGATTGCTAGTCCTCTTGAGCCCGAACTCGTCCAGCGGATCCGGGAGTTACCGGTCGTCGACGAGGTGCTCTACGATCCAACGCTGCTTCCGCTCCCTCTGTTTCCGAACGACCACGCCGGAGATCCGGCTTTTCGCCGCGATGCCCGGCAACAATCGGCGTGGAATGCGATGCTGAGCCGGGCGCGTGTCTTGTTCGGATACCCTCGAGAGAACGGCGACGAACTGGCGCGCACGTTGCAAGCCGCGCCGCACGTTCGCTTCGTTCAGGGCACATCCGCCGGAATGGGAGCGCACCTCCGGCGCGCGGCCTTGCCGGCTGCACTGTTGAAGCGTGTCACGTTCGCGTCGGCGGCTGGGGTCCATGCCGGCATGCTTGCCGAATTCGTCTTCTACGGTCTCCTCGCGCTACGAAAAGATGCACGCCGCCTCGAACGCATGCGGCGTGAACGGCTCTGGAAGCACTACGTCATGGGAGAGCTATTCGGCTCAACGCTTGTCGTCGTCGGCTTCGGGCAGGTCGGTACCGCCATCGCGCAACGCGCGCGGGCGTTCGGCATGCGGGTTATCGCCGTCGGGCGAACGGCGACTGCGCATTCACTCGCCGACGAGTCGTGCGCCGTCGGTCAGCTCGAGTCGGCATTCTCGCGCTCCGATGCGGTCGCCGTCACGTTACCGCTAACGGACACAACGCGGGGACTCATCAGCGCCCAGAAATTGGCCGCCCTCGGGCCGTCGGCGGTGTTCATCAACGTCGGGCGAGGCGCCGTCGTCGACCAGGCTGCGCTCGTCGCGATGCTGGCGGACGGTCGTCTTGCCGGCGCGGTGCTCGATGTGTGCGATCCCGAACCACTGCCCCGGGATCATCCGCTGTGGGACATGGAAAACGTGATCTTGAGTCCCCACACGGCGGCGTTGTCACGGCATGAAAACGAGCGAATCGTCGCGCTCTTTTGCGATAACCTCAAGCGTCTCGCCGCCGCGCGACCGTTGCGCAACGTCGTCAACCTGACCGAGTTTTACTAAGCGAGGCTTAGGCCATGCTTACTACGGCTTCGCGAAGGGATCCGGCGCCGGAGTGGGACCCGCGAACGGGTCGGAGTCTCGGGCGCCGCACAACTTGGACGCGCGCACGACTGCACGCGCGACGCGCTGGGCCGTCTCGGCGTCGGTTACGACGAAGGGCTGGAACATCTCACGTTTCTCGAGGTTGGTCAGGCGTACGATGCGCAGACGCGTGAGGTCGACGCCGTTGAAGTGATAGACGAAGCGATAATCCCAGGTGTACGTGTTCCGATTCGCACCGTCGAAACGGTCGGCGGCGTGCCGTCTCGCGTAGGTAGCCTGCGTGAATGCCGGTGAGTAGACGTTCGAAGCCGACCCGTCGTCGACCGCGTAGAGCTGCGGCGGGTCGAGCGGACGAACCGCTTCACTCGTGTCGGTAAACGTTTCGACGAACGTATTGGCCACCACTAGATCGCAGTGCGTCCCGGGCGTAAAGGTGTACGTGCTCGTGTAGTCAAGGCGGTAACGCACGCGCGGTGTCGCTCCGGCCCGAATTTCACTCGCGTGCAACGTCGCCGGCACGTGCGCCAAGATATACTGCAGTGCCGTATCGTAGTCCGGGCCGCCATCGGTCGGTGCTGCCGGCGCGGGGCCGCTGGACGTTGGCGGTAGCGAACCAGCCGGAACCGCCGTGGTCGAACGGGTTCCCGAAACGTTCGCGGGCGGCGCGGGCTGCGGTGCAGCGACCGGTACGAGTGACGGCGACGGCGTCGGCACGGGCGGTGGCGATGCGGCGACCGCGCGTACCGACGAGGGCAAAGCCGACGGGGCCGCCGCCGGGGCGGAGGCGGTCGGTGCCGATGCCGCAATGGCCAGCGCTGCCAAGGGAATGAACAACATGTCTGGCGGCGGTCTTGGCTGTGCCTCGCGATCGTCCCCCAGGTGCAACCGAGCGTGAGAGGAGCCTGGCAATGGCGGTAGAGCGCGGGAACCTGGCCACGCGGCCCGGACCGACGTGCGAGGCAAGCATCGTCGCATTTGAAGATGGCCGTGCGGCGGCGCGCTTTGACCGGCTTGCGACCGAGGAACCGCTCGAGATTCGGCTGCAGGGCGGCGGAGAGAAGCGCACGGTCGCGATCACGATGCGCACGCCGGGCAACGACTTCGAACTGGCCGCCGGCTTCCTGCACAACGAAGGCGTCCTTCCGGAGGGCGCGGCTTTGCGGCGCATCAGCTACTGTCTGGCCGGCGAACTGGACGCCGATCAGCACTACAACATCGTCAACGTCGAACTCGGCGATGCGGCGTTGCCGAATCTGGACGCGCTCGAACGGCACTTCACGATGACCAGCGCCTGCGGCATCTGCGGCAAGGCGAGTCTCGATGCACTGCGCGTGCGCGGCTTCGTGCCGCTCGACGGCAAGCAGCGTGTCGCGCCGCAAATGATTCTCACGTTACCCGAGCGCCTGCGTGAACGGCAAGGCGTCTTCGCAAAAACCGGCGGACTGCACGCGGCGGCGCTGTTCGACGCGCGCGGCAGCTGCCTTGCGGCTCGCGAAGACGTCGGGCGCCACAACGCGGTCGACAAGCTCGTGGGGTGGGCGCTCTTCGAACGCCGTCTGCCGCTGAACGACTGCATCTTGATGGTCAGCGGTCGCGCCAGTTACGAGATCGTGCAAAAGGCGCTGTCGGCCGGGATCCCCATCGTGTGCTCCGTTTCTGCGCCGAGCAGTTTGGCCGTCACGCTGGCCAATGAGTTCGGCCTGACGCTCGCGGGCTTCGTGCGCGACGCCCGTTTCAACGTGTACGCGCACGCGCACCGCATCACGGGTGCGCAGGCGTGATCGATTTTCAGGACGCGCAGCGACGGGTGATCGCTGCCTGCCCGCCGCTCGAACGTGAAACGATCGCGCTTGCCGAGGTTCTCGGGCGCGTGGTCGCCGATGATGTCGTCGCCCGTGGAGAAGTCGTGCCCTTCGCGCGCTCCGCGATGGACGGGTTCGCCTTGCACGCCGCGGAGACGTCGCCCGGCCGAGTGTTTCCCGTGCGGGCCGCGGCGTACGCGCAAGCCGCCGAACCGGCGCGGCACGTCGCGGGAACAGCGACCGCCATCGCGACCGGCGCCCCGCTGCCGCTGGGAGCAAATGCCGTCGTTGCGGTGGAGGACGTCGTGCGCGACAACGGCTCCATCCGCCTCGCGAGCCCGCTGCGTCGGGGTGAACACGTCTTTCCCCCGGGCGAAGATGCGCACCGCGGCGAGCGCCTCGTTGCGGCCGGAACGCTACTCGAGCCGTGTCATCTCGGATTGCTCGCGGCGGCCGGTTGCACGCAACTGAGCGTCCGGCGGCGACCGCGCATCGCCCTGATCTGCGGGGGCGACGAGTTGGTCCCGATCGACGGCACGCCGGCCCACGGGCAGATTCGCAACAGCAACGCAATGGTGGTGCGGTCGTTCGTCGCCCGTGCGGGGGGCGCGATCGTAAGCGAAGCGACGGTCCCTGATGACCGCGAAACGCTAGTCGCGGCTTTACGGCGTGCCCTCGAATCCGCGGACGTCGTCGTTACGACGGGCGGAGCGTCGGTCGGGGAACGCGATTTCACAAAACCGGCGTTGCGTGACCTGGGCGCTGCGTTCGCCTTCGAATCGGTCGCGCTGCGTCCCGCGCGGCCGACCGCGTTCGCGACGCTCGGCGCGACGCGCATCGCGGTCCTCGCGGGCAATCCGGCCGCCGTCTTCGTCGCCCTGGTCGAATTCGTGGGCCCCGCGGTTGCCGCCCTACAGGGCGCCGCCCGGTTGCATCCCGCGCAGCGCCGTGCGCGGCTAGACGGCCGCGTGCATGCGAAACCCGACCGAACCTATCTGCCCTTCGTGCACGTACGATGGCAGGATGGCTACATCGCTACGCCGCTGGACAATCAGTGTTCGGCCCTGACGCGAACCGCCTCGGAGGCGCACGGTCTCGCCGTCATCGAACCCGGTTCGCGCGACTACGTCGCGCGCGATGAGGTGGAAGTCCACTTCTACCGGACGCCGGCTCTTTAAATTTGAACTAGGGCGGCAGGGACGCCCGTCACCGGGCGCCCGTTAGGGCTGCATGAGATAATCACGTCCCAAGAGCGACGCCATCGCTACTTTTCCCGCAGATCGGCAAGCTCTTGATGAAGGTATCGCGTCCGTCTACTACAAGTGTTTTTGCGCGCTACAACCGGGTGCGTAATAGCAGTCTGGCAGCGTCGCACCTCTAACGGTGGCTCCGTTGAATGCAAAGTTTTCGATAAAGGTTCCGTCGGGGCTTCCCCCACCCGCATACGTTACAGAAACGTGGTTAACACTTCCGGGGGCCGACAGTGTTTGCGGCTTTGGTACTTGCACACAAACCGCGGCACCCGGGCCTCCGCACAGTGATGCTTGGACCGGCGTATTATAGGTTTGCGGAACTGTGTAGTCGGCGCGAACGAGGGACTTTCCCGTGATTGAGCAGTCATTCGAGATCGCGGTCAGGATATCAGGAGGCTGCGGCCCGTCTATACGGCCGGGTCCCCCACCAGTCCACTGCTTCCGACCACCGCACAATGGGTCAGAACTCCAGCCACCGACTAGCGGACACGTTGTATCTGGTGTCGCTGCCTGAGCCTGGGAAGAACCACCCAACACTTTGATGAGGCGGGCTCCTCCAAGCTTGATTAATCGCTCTACTTCAGGATCCGTTGCTCCTGGACGCAGAATCATTTCTATATTGTTGTTGTATCTCGTGATTGTGGCGTGGCGAGAAAAATTCCACGTATACCCGGAGCCGATGTCCGTCACGTAAAGTGCGCCGGCACGATCCCGATGAAACGAAGTGTCAATAAACGCCGTCAGACTGTCGTTTCCGTCAAGAATGACGTACTGATCGACTCCGAAGACGCGAGATCCCTTCGGATACTGTCGCTCGAGCTGCTGATAATACCGCGTAATCATCCGCGCAGTCGCAGCTGTTGCAGGATTAGTAGCCGGAACGGGGATCGGGGTTGCGCCGTACGCCAACCCAACGCTGAGCAGAGCCGAAACAAAGAAAAAACCCAACGTCGCTAGGAGCCTGTCGGCTCCCAGAGCGCGGGTTTTGAGCGGTAGGTGTCGTTGCATCGTAGCCTCTATTTCGCGATTCGCGAAATCTGAGAACCCTCTAGGGGTGACCGGAGTGTGGCACAGTCGACGTTGGCCGTCAAGTACAACGTTGACGGCGTGCTGCTGGCCCCTTAGCATCCCTGGCAAGTAGACTGATCGGACAAACCGATTCCCTGAGTGTCGTGGTTACCTTCGTTAGTTTGGTACCAGGGCAGCCGAATTATTGAGCGAGTTGACCGTCTTCTTGCCGAAGAGGGTCACGACGCCGACGGCGACGAGAGCGACGAAGGCGATGATGATGGCATACTCGAGCAGGCCTTGACCGGAATCATCGCCGAGCAGGCGGGGCATGGCTTGATATTCGGCCGCCACCGCGGCCTTTGTGAGCCCCCGGCGTCAGGCCAGGTCCGGCTCAATCCCGCGCACGGCGTCCTCGAGTTCGGTGGCCGTGGGAGCCGTGAGCGGCTCCTCCAGCGTCGCCGCCAACGTCGGGGCGTCCGGCAGCGGCACGTCCTCGTCGAGCGGGCGCTGCAACGCGACGATCATGCCGCCGCCGGCCGCAGCCAGTCCGCGGAGCTCCCACCCTTGCGCGCCCATGAGCGCGAGGGTTGGGTCGACGCTCTGCGGGTCGTCGAGCCGATGCAGCGCGAACTCGTAGCGTCGCCGCACGAGCGCTAGCGGCTGGGGACGAGGTCGCGCTGCTTTTCGGCGTCCGGCGACCATTCGCCGCGCGCGGCCAGCGAATTCATCTGCGCGCGGTGCTCGAGCGCGGCTTGCGCGGCGGACGCGTTGGCATCGTCACCCTTCCAGAGGTTGAGCGCGGCGTGCTGCAAGGCTCGGCCGTAGGAGAACGTCAACGGCCACGGCGCTCGCCGTTCCTTGGCGACCCGATTGATCTCGCTCAAGTGCGCGGTCGCGTCTTCGTCGTTCTGACCCCCCGAAAGGAACGCTATCCCGGCGACAGCGGCCGGCACCCAGCGCATCAGCACCTCGACCGTCGCATCGGCGACTTCCCGCAGGAACGCTTTATTGCTTGACTTTTGCCCGGGGATCACCATGCTCGGCTTCAGGATCATATCCTCGAAGCGCACGTTCTGACCGGCCAATTCGCGGAACACGAAACGTAAGGTGCGTTCGTGGACGTCGAAACTCGTCTCCAGCGACTGCGCAGCGTGAGCGCCGTCCATGAGCACTTCGGGCTCAACGATCGGCACGAGTCCGCCTGCTTGGCAAATCGCCGCGTACCGCGCGAGCGCGTGCGCATTCGCGTTCAGACAGGCGTCGCTCGGCATGCCCGCTTGCGTGTCGATCGTGATGACGGCGCGCCACTTCGCAAACATCGCGCCCATCTTCACGTACTCGTCCACCCGCTTGGCGAGCCCGTCGAGTCCTTCGGTCACCTTTTCGTCGGGCTTGCCGAGCGCGAGCGGCACGGTTCCGGTGTCGAGTTTGATGCCGGGCATCGATCCGGCCGACTTCAAGATGTCGACGAACGGACGGCCCGAGTTGCCGTTCTGCCGAATCGTCTCGTCGTACAGAATGACGCCGCTGAAGTAGCTGCCGAAATCGGGAGTCGTAAAGAGCAAGTCGCGGTAACGACGGCGCATTTCTTCGGTCAGCGGGATTCCGAGCGGTTCGAAGCGCTTGTTTGCCGTGCCCGTGCTTTCGTCGGCGGCCAAGATGCCTCTGCCGGGCGCGACCATGGTTTGGGCGACCGAATGCAGCGGGCTGCTCATGCTGGTGATTCTGCTCCTTGTGGACGGGCGTGGGTGAGGCCGTTGACGCTCGAGAGGTTGGCGAACGACTGCAGATCGTGCTTGCCGTCGACCATCCGCGTCGTATGCGTGAGCGACGAGATGATGATTGACTGCGTGTAGGCGCTCCCGCGGACGTAACTGACGCCCTGCAACAACTCGCCGTCGGTCACGCCGGTGGCAGCCAGCATGGCAAGATCGGAACGGCACAAGTCGTCGAGGCCGAGAACCGCACCGGGGTCGAGACCTTCGCGCTTGGCGACGACATCTTCACCGTCGCGCAGCCACAGGCGCGCTTGCATGTCGCCGCCCAAACACTTCACCGCGCAGGCCGCGACGACGCCTTCGGTCGCGCCGCCGATGCCCATCAACAGGTCGATGCGGCTCCGCTCTTCGAGCGCGGCGATGATTCCGTTGGCGATGTCGCCGTCGCCGAACAAGCGCACGCGCGCGCCCAGTTCACGCAACCGTCGCACCGTGTCGTCGTTGCGCGGCCGCTCGAGCAACGCCACGGTAATCTCCGTAACGGGGCGCCCCATGGCCTTGGCGACCGCGCGCACGTTGTCTTCAACCGAAGCGTCGATCGAGATGACCCCCCGCGCCGCCTTGCCGACGATGATCTTGTCCATGTAGGCGATGTGCGTGTGAAAGAGCGAGCCGCGCTCGGCGGCGGCGACGACCGAGATCGCACCGTGGCCGCCTTTGCTCGCTAACGTCGTGCCGTCGATCGGATCGACGGCGACGTCCATCTTGGGCCCGTCGCCCGTGCCGATCTGCTCGCCGATGTAGAGCATCGGCGCTTCATCCTTCTCCCCTTCCCCGATGACCACGACGCCGTCGATGTCGACTTCGCCGAGCACGCCGCGCATCGCGTCGACGGCCGCTTGATCGACCGCATTCTTGTCCCCGCGCCCGACGAGCTTTCCGGAGACGATCGCGGCCGCTTCGGTGGCGCGGAGAAATTCCAACTCGACGCGCGCGTCGATTCGGCGTCTGCTCATGCGCTATACCTTTGTCGGGCTGTGCCCGACTTCCACCTCTGCATAGGGCGCGCGGCTCGGAAAGTCTTGCCGTCCGGGCGGCGAACCGCGACACTTCATGCCCACCCCGAGCGCGCCGCCGCTGCGCGAGCGCTTTCCGACCCTCCAGAATACGACCTATCTCGTGTCGCATTCCATGGGGGCGCCCCCCATGGGCGCACGCGCCGCGCTGCTGGGCTACTGGGACGCTTGGGCCGCCGACGGCCCGGAAACGTGGGAACGCTGGCTGACCGAGATCGCCGCCATCGCCGACAACCTGGGGAGCATCTTCGGCGCGCCGGCCGGCACGGTGTCGCTCGTTCCCAACGTCTCGCTTGCGATGGCGGCGATTGCTTCGGCACTGGACTATCCCGCGGAGCGGTGCGACGTCGTCATCGAAGCGTTGCAGTTCCCGACCGTGGTCTACGTCTGGAAAGCCTGGGAACGGTTCGGCGCGCGCATCCGCATCGTGCCCTCCGAGAACGGACGGACGATGTCAACCGATCGCCTGTGTAGTGCGATCGATGAACGCACCGCGGCAGTCGTCCTCTCGCACGCCGCTTACGTGTCCGGCGCCGTCATCGACGTTCCGGCAATCGTGGCGCGCTGTCGCGAAACCGGTGCGCTTTTCGTATTGGATGCATACCAGACGACGGGCGTCGTGCCGTACGACGCACAGGCGCTGGGCGTCGACGTCGTCGTCGGCGGAAGCCACAAGTGGCTCTGCGGCGGCCCGGGCTGCGGCTTCGTGTACGTGCGCCCGGGATTACGCGAGCGCTTCGCGCCGGCGCTGACCGGTTGGATGGGACATGCGGAACCGTTTGCCTTCGAAGGCGCGCCGGTGCGGCTCGCGCGCGGCGCGCACCGGTACAATACGGGGACGCCGACGGTACCGGGCTACCTCGCCGCCCGCGCGGGGCACGATGCGATCCTGGAATTCGGCGTCGCGAACGTTCGTGAACACAATGTGGCACTCACCAATATGCTCGCTGACGGCGCCCTAGCGCGCGGGTTCAGCGTGCCCACGCCGCTCGCTCCCGCCGCTCGGACCGGCTGGATCGGCATGGATTTTCCGCAAGCGGCCCGCGTCACCGATGCGTTGATCACCGAGCGCGTCTTCGTCGATTACCGGCCGGGCTGCGGGATTCGCGTCGGCCCGCACTTCTACACGAACGCCGACGACATCGCCAAGTTCTTCAGCGTCGTCGACGCCCTTCGTACGCGGATGTGATTGCGACGGCGACCCTCGCGTTTCTCTTCGGGCATCATAAACATCACTCGATAACGCGGGCGACGCCGCGACCGCGGCCAACGCCGCAGACGCTGAAAGTCCAGCAAACTACGCGCCCGCTGCTGCCGTTGTGCGTCACGGCCGAAGCAAAACTGCTCCAGACGCTGGACTCCCGCCGCTACAACGCCGGGGACGTCTTTGCATTCAAGCTCGTCGGCGCCGTCGTCGGTCACGGCGACGTGCCCGATCTCGTCGCGGGCACTCCCGGCTACGGCGTTATTTCCTTCGCAATGCACGCGCGCATGGCGGGCGGCGCCGGCTTCTTCGTCCTCGAACCGCGCTTTCTGACGTTGCATGGCGGTCGCCGGTTGCCGGCGATGGCCGATCCCCGCCTCGACGATCAAGTCGTCGCCGGCAGGTCGGGCAACGCGCCCGACGTGCTCGGCTTCGTGCCGATCGTCGGCTGGGTGGCCGGCGGCTACAACGCCCTGCACCGCGGCAAAGAGGTCGTCGTTCCCGCCGGCACGCAACTGCGCTTGGTCCTCGGCGATGATTTACTACTGAAGCGTTGTGCCGACCCCCCGGCGTCCGACGTGCACTAGCAGTATTTCGGCAGTACTTCCGTGAGCCAGCTCTCTAAGCTTCGGCGTCGAGCGCAAGACGGCGCCCAAGTCGGAAAGCTGGGAAGAAAATGCCTTCGTTGCCACTTACGCGAGTTTACGATACAGGTCGATCGCGGGCGTTAGGGACCCATGGTGATGAAGGTGGGCCCATTCAACATCGTGTTGCTTCCGGCGATGGTGAACTTCGGTGCAAGATTCGCCGTTGCGCCGCCGTTGCGGGATGCCACAATGAGGTCGCCGGTCCGGTCGAATACGACACCGTACGGGAACTTCGGATTGCAGCCGTTCTGGATGTCTCGTACCGGCGTTGCATTGCCGTTGGCATTGAACGACGAAGTCGGCGGCGGAAAAGCGCCGAGCGACTGTCACGCCATTTCTGGTTCGGGACACTGATATCGCTGTATTGGCGACGTTTCGAGGGCGTTTTCGCCGCTGCTAGTTTTCCTTCAGTGGGGCCCGGTGTCAATCGTGACAACTTTAGCGAATCGGCTTGGCGACTATGCTCGTTACTGACGCGCCACGGTATTCCGCAGAGTCTCGGGTTCATCCATGGTCCCGCGGTGGTCCCGACACGGCGCTGCGTCTCGTGACGGTCACGGCCAGATCGGCGGCATTCCTGGCTCAATTTTCGGCAGATGGTCGACCTCCACGATGCTGCCCACTCGCCCAAAGCCCAGGACATTGCCCGACGGAAACCGCTCGTACAGTTCGAGCGGGCATGGTCACCCTAACGCCGCGCCGATCGTCAGCGGCGGGCGTATATTAACGGGCTGCAGGCTCCTGCGTTTCGGATGGCCCCGCGACGCCTTCGGCGGCGAGCCAGCGTTCGAGATGGTCGACGTACTCGGCTCCGAACGTATCGAGCAGACAGCGCACGTAGGCGCGGTAGACGTCGGATTGCCGCGTGACGACGTAGTGCTCGAGCACGCGGCGATGGATCGCCATGTAGCCTTCGCGCAAACGCAGGCCGCCGTGCACGAGCATCACGAGCAATTCGCTGGGCGAACGCTCGCGCTGCCGCTCAAGGCGTTCGGAGAACCACGCGTCGAGCGCCTGCGGAAGACGAACCGAACGCGTCGGACCCATCGAACCCGAACCTTTGGGCCGTGACACTTACACCGGCACGTCGTCAGCGTGCGGCGTCGGAATCTTTTTCGTGCTCGTGCTCGTGGCTGTGAACAACGTCCCCGTGCGTATGGTGCTGGTGTTCATGGTCGTGATCGTGATGATCGTGCCCGTGCACGTGCTGCGTCCCGTCGAGATGCTCGTGTTCGTGTAGGTGGTCGTGATCGTGATCGACGAAGGTGGGTGGTTCCGGCATCCCGCTTGTCTTCGTCACAGGCGGCGACGCACCGCTTTGAGCCGGCGGGTTCGACCCCGGCGCCGGCGCGAACGTTACAACGGTGAGCGAACGCTTTGTCACCGCGCTGGAAACCGCGGTCCTCGGCCTGTGGACCGGCGCGATGGCGGGTTTCGCCTTCGTGTTTGCGCCCATAGCCATCAGGATCGTGCCGCAGCTCAACACGTTCGCCGCACTGGTTGCGGCGGTGATTCGCGGATTGAGTTCACTCGGCGCGGTGTGCGGCGGCATTGCCATCGCTGCAGCGCTCGTACGTGCGCTCGAGGGCGAGGCGCGTCTGGTCGCCTTGGCGCGAATCGTGCTGGTAACGGTCGCTCTTGGCGCATCGGCCTACGAGACGCGCGCCGTCATTCCCCGTATGGAATCGATCGCGAGCGGTATCCCCGGTCCCATCGACAGCGTGCCAAAAGACGATCCGCGCCGCGCCGCGTACGATGCGCAACACGCGATCTCCAGCCGCGTCTACGGGATCGCGTTCGTGTGCGTTCTGGCGGCGCTTGCGGTCGCGCCGTTCGGCCGCAAACGTGCAGGTTGATCGAAGGGAAAGGCCTTGATCGCCGGGACGCGGCGGCGCTCGGCTTGGTACCAATACGCGAGCACGACGGGCGTCAATGCGATGTTGTACGCCCAACCTCGCAACTGAACCAGCGATTCACGCCAGCCCGAAAAGTGCCGCGGGCTACGTGCCATGACGGCGTCGACGATGTGAGCGCGGCGCCGCAACACGTCAGGTGAGTCTTCGCGTACGGCGCACCAGACAAGATATTGCCGGATCGCCCGCTGCGGCAGAGGCGCCGGTCCGCACAGCCCGTCGGCGGCGGCAACCGCGCTCTTCAAACGAACGCGGTCACGTCGCTCGGCGTCCACCATGGCGTCGAAGCGCGCCCGCTCTTCGGGAGCCATGGCCCGCAACATGCGGGAAAGCAGCACGATATCGCGCCAGACGCGCAGGTCACGGCCATGATAGGCGAGGTGGAGAGCGCTATGCAGGTCGTCCAGCACGCGGACCGTGCCGGCGGGACCATCGACCAGTTCAGAGACGGGCAACAAACGCGCGAAATCGAGAACTTGGGAAACGCTACGGGGGACCGACAAGGCGACGTGCAGTTCGACCGGAACGCGCTCGCCCGGCATGATCAGGGGAGCATGGTGGTGATGGCGCGACGTGTAGAAAGCGATCCGGTCGCGAGCAAAGTGTTGGCGGTAGCCTGCCGCCCGCAGTACGGCGACGGCCCCTTCGATATGTCCCGGATCGACCAGGACATCGATGTCGCCCGAATAGTGCAGTTGCGCGTCGGAACGGCCGCTCGCCAGACGCGCGCCGCCCTTGAGCACGATTGCCGGGATGCTGGCATCATTGAGCCGGCCGACGACGTCGTGCACTTTCCCGATGACCTCGGTCGCCTGCAGGGCGCTTGCGAACCGAGCACGCGTAAAGGGCTCGCGCAGCGTTCCCGGGACGTTGACGCCGGCGGCTGCCGCACGCTCCAGCCAATGGCTGATGAGGCCACCGAGTTGATGGCGCAGCGCCACCGAAACCACGACATCGGCCGGTATCGAAGACAGCGTCGCAACACCGGACGCTGCGTCACCCGCTTCAAAGGCCCGCGTGGCGACGACCAGGGCGGCAAAAGCGGGCGCCGGAGCCGCTCTCGCGGGCGACGTCAAGAATAACGATAAACGGGGCGCAACGTAGCGAATGAACACTCGGACGTGCCGCGTGCCGAGCATGAAAATGGCGACGGCCGGCGACAATCTCCCACCGAGTCGCCGAGCGTCGGGCCCGGGACCAGCCCAGATGACCGCGATACGACCGACGATGCTGTGCGGGGGGACGGTCTCAGGCCGTTCGGGCAACGCATCGCCGCAGGTGATGAACCGGCCGCGGCGCCGCGCGATCAAGCGGTGAGCGACCAGTCCGTCCGCGCCGCGGAACACTAGAATCTCACCGATGCGCGGCGGCGAGTCAAGACGTTGGACCTCCGCCACCATGCCCGGGCGCAAGGTCGGCAGCATGCTCGCACCCCGCAATTCGACGCGCGCGCGGCCTAGGCGCTCGACGGCGAAGGCCGCGACGTCAGGCGCGAGCGGCGGCGGCACCGGTCATAATCTCTTTGATCGCGTTGGCCGTCGCCGCGGGACGGCCGAGCCGCAATCGGTAGACGTCGACGTCGCGAAGCTGACGAAGAAAAAGCGCTACCCGCTCGAGGCCCGTCTCGCTACTTGAAAAAGACCGAAGGATGGCGGGGGCCGCGGCCAGTGCGGAAGTCGGCGTCACCAAGGGCGTTTCGCCGAACCCATCCATGAGAAAGAGCCAGCGCAGCGGGAGGGGAACGCCGCCCTGCGAGTCCTTGCCGAAGAGCCGTGATGCCAGGACGGCGACTTCTGCGTGACCTTCCCAGGAGGCGAGCCGGGCGCCGAAGTCGCTGTTCACCGGCTCGTCCGCGCGCAGCGCAGCTCGCCCGCCGGCGCGCAACGTGAGCCGCCGCAAGAACGGGACGACTCTTCCTTCCTGGAGGATGCAGCGCTCATCGGAATATAGACGCAAGCCCGCTCGCACGCAGGCTACTGCCGTCGTCGTCTTACCGGCGGTCGTCACGCCCGTGAGCGCGGCACAGGCTCCGTTCACCGCAAGGACGGCGGCGTGGAAATCCACCGCAGGCGTAAGCCGCGCCAGCTCATGGTGAAGCACAGCATCGGCGAAAAAGCCGATCAGATCAGACTCAATGGGGCCGCCCGCCCAGCGCCAAACCCATTGTGAGTCAACCCAGAAAAGCACGTGTCCCAGGCGCTCGACGACGAAAAGCTTCAGCGCTGACGGCGGAACCGAGGGACCGGCATGGGCGGGCAAATCGGCGTAACGAGCCGCGAACTCGGCCGCCGAGCGCGTACTCGAAAAGCGGACTTCCAACGGCATGGAGCCGATGGCGAAAGCGACCGGTTCGGTGCCGAACGATGACAGGTGGGCCGAGCGTTGCGGCGTCAGCGTCGTCTGCTCGAGAGACGAGAACGAGAGCGTGCGAGGAGCGGGGTTGGACGCGAGCATGCCGGTTAAAACGCGTTTGGCCGGGTGCATGCCCGGCCAAACGTACCACTTCGGGCGATACCGCCGTTAGTGAGCCATGAATGTGGCTTCAGCGTAGGTCGACTGCATGTCGGCGCTGGCAACCAGATCTGCGGCATTGTACGTAGCAAGAATTACGGGGGCTTCGTACACGGTGGGTTCCTCTCGGTTGAGATATTAGGTAGCTACCATTCGCAAGTATGGGCCTTGGACCTCTCCGGCGACAGGGCCGGCGGACCCAACGTACCTAAACTATGGTCCCCATCACGCCGAAACCAAGCGTGGATTGCCGTCGCGCGAACCGATGCCGTGAAACGGGCGGGTCGGCTCCCGCGTTGATTACCACAACTTCATCCGTGCAAGTGCGCGCTCAGATAGGCTGGACATGAATTTTGTCATCGGCGGCGGTCGCCACGTTTCGTTCGCTTTGATCTTCGCGACGGCCGCAACGCTCGTCGCCTGCGGCGGTGGCGGGGGCTCCGGGCCGGGGCCAACACCTCCAACGAATTCGCCTCCGACCAAGACTCCTCCGACGATGACGCCACCGACAATGACGCCACCGACTATGACGCCACCGACGACCGCCCCGACTCCGGCGCCTCCTCCGCCAACGCTGAACCCGACGGCCACGCCCGTGCCCACGCCGGTAGCGACCTCAACGCCGCCCAGCTTTGCCTCTCCGCCACCGCCTGGATCCGGGAAGACCAACGTGATCTTCGAGTTCGGCATACCGCTGAGTTCGCAGTACACGTATGCGAATAGACGTAGACCGGACTTTGTCTCGCCCGGATCGCAATCGTTCGGGATCGTCGTCGACAAGGGAGCGCAAGCGGGAGCCACCTTCAACGTTGGAGCCGGCTCGCCGTATTGCACGAGCACGAAGACTACCGTGTACTGCCGACTCTACGAAGCGATTTCGACCGGAAATGGCCAACATGATTTCATCGCCACGTTGTACAGCGCCCCGAACGGTGGCGGCTCGCCGCTTTCGATCGGTGATACCGGAAATGTCACGACAACCGGCACCACGGTAACGCCGTTACTGCTCAAAGCCGTCGTCGCTAATGTGAAGCTAACGCTCCAGAATCCAGCTCCGCCGGTGGGAACGGCCGTCAACGATCCGCTGCACATCGTGTTGACCGACGCCTCGGGAAATACCATCGCCGACGACTCGCTCTACAACCCACCGGACCCGCTCTACAATCCGGTGACGCTCAGCTCGAGCGATACGACAAACGGCCCGCTGTCGCGCACTGCCATCAACTACCAGAGCGCGGTGTATCAGGTTACGGCCAACTACAACGGCGCGGTCACGGGACCGATCACGTACTCGGCAACCTGCGCCACGACCGCCTGTACCGTCCAGAAGGCAATCCTCACGCCGTAACGTGAGCGTGCAAACCTTCCGGTCCGTTCGTCGTCGGCAAAAGATGACGCGCGGATCGGTAAGGTTTGACCGGCGCAAGACTGAAGAGCGCGTCCGTGACGCAACGTGACCCGACGAAGCCCAATCTTCATTCGGAGATTACGACGCGCGAAGTTGACGAAGGTCTGCTCGTTCACGACGAGCGCAGTGGGCAAGTTCACGTGCTCAACCGCAGCGCCGGCCGCCTGCTAGGCCTCTGCGACGGCCGGCACGATGTAGGCGAGATCGCTCGCATTCTCGCCCTCGAAGGGAACGTTGACGAAAGCCGCACCGCCGCCGACGTGCGCACGATCCTCGCGCAGTTCCAGCGCTTAGGGCTCTTGGCGTAGCGCCTTCCCCAGGTTGACCCCACCCGAATGCACACCCTATACTGATAGCCAGGACATCTCGATAGGTGAGGCGTCTGCGTGACACATATGCCGCTGCCCCGAAACGTCGAAAGACGCCAAGTGGGTCGAACAGGTTCCGCCGAACGAAGGCGGCGCTCAAAGCGGCTGACGGTTAGGGAACCGTCTACGGCGCGCAGTGCCGAAGCTCGACGCGACTGAGATGTAGGGCTCGTTCCATTCCGGCTCGTGCCCTTCGGACCGGTCGCCCAACGGCGGTCGGTTTTTTCATACGGGAAGGGGTGCGCGATGAATTTCTACGACGGCTACCTCTCGGATCTGGTGGGCCGGCCGGCGGTGCTCGGTTCGGACGCCGGTACGCAGACGATCGGCAAAGTGACGGACTTTCTCGTCCGCAAACCCGACGACACGTTTCCGCGCATCGACGGCTTGGTCATCAAAACGAAGGACGGCAAACGCTACGCCCCGATGAGCGCGGTCCGCGCCATCCAAGCCAAGGGCGCGATCATCCTCTCCGAACGCCCCGTCGAGACGCCGCTTCCGGGCGATCAGGCGCTGTACTTGATCGAGGACCTCTTCGATAAACAGATCGTCGACGTCGACGGGCGCAAGGTCGTGCGCATCAACGATCTGGAGATCGCCAATACCGGCGGAGCGTTGCGCGTCGTGGCCGCCGACATCGGCATGTCCGGCCTGCTGCAGCGCTTAGGCGCCGGGCGGCTGGCTCCCAAACTCTTCGAACGGATGCCGCGCACCTTGATCGCGTGGGACAACGTCGCGCCGCTGGGCGACGTCAACCCGGTCAACGTGAAACTGTCGGTCGCCGAAAACCGGCTGAGCCGCCTGCACCCCTCGGAACTGGCCGACATCATCGAAGAGCTTTCGGCCAAGGACGCCGCTCGCATCGTGGGCTCACTCGACGACGAGACGGCGGCCGATGCCTTCGAACATCTCGATGCGGACCGGCAGCAGTCGATCATCGACGACCTCGGCTCCGAGCGGGCGGCCGACATCATCGAAGAGATGGATTCCGACGACGCCGCCGATCTGCTGGGCGAACTCGACGAAGACAAACGCGCCGAGCTGCTCGCGAAGATGGACGATCGCGCCTACGCGGGCGAACTGGAAGACCTCGTCGAGTATGCGCCCGATACGGCCGGCGGCTTGATGACGACCGACTACCTCTGGATTTTCCCCCACCGCACGACCTCCGCCACGATCGACAAAATTCGCGAGATTGGGCCCGAGTCCGAGTTCATCTACTATCTGTACGTCACCGACGAACGGCGCAAATTGCTCGGCATCGTGTCGCTGCGCGCCTTATTGCTCGCGCTGCCGACGGCGTTCATCCATAAACTGATGGACACCGACGTCCTCAGCGTCGGCCCAGAGACCAGTGCTCAAGACGTTGCCTCGACGATCGCGCGATACGATTTACTCGCCGTGCCGGTGCTCGATGCCGAAGAACGCATGCTCGGCATCGTGACCGTCGACGACGCGATCGACGCCATCATGCCGGAAAAGATCGCCAATTCGCTGCCGCGCATGGTGCGCCACCACGCGAAACGGCCCGTTCTTGCCGGCTGACGACGCGCTGTTTCCGCCGGCGCCCCTCGACACTGCTCAGCCGTCGCGGCGGGACCTTCTGCGACGGCGTTTCCTGGTGATGGCTGCGATGCTGGGGCCGGGCTTCATCACGGCGTCGGCCGGCAACGACGTCGGCGGCATCTTCACGTACTCGGTCGCCGGCGCACAATTCGGCTACCGCATCATCTGGCCGCTCATTCCAATCGCAATCGCCCTCATCGTCATTCAAGAGATGGCGGCGCGCATGGGCGCAGTCACCGGCAAAGGCCTCTCCGCGCTGATCCGCGAGGAGTTCGGCATCCGCATTGCGCTCGCGACGATGCTCGGCCTTTTCTTGATGAACACTTTTACGACGTCGGCGGAGTTTGCCGGCATCGCATCGGCCAGCGAAATTTTCGGGCTCTCGCGATACGTCGCCGTCCCGCTCTCGCTCGTGCTCGTGTTCCTCCTCGTGCTGCGCGTCAGCGGCAAGCTCGTCGAACGCATCTTCGTCGTGCTCTCGCTCGTGTACGTCACCTACATCGTTTCCGGTCTACTCGCCCATCCCAATTGGGGCGACGTCGCGCGCGGCACGTTGCTGCCGAGCGTCGCTGCGCACGATCCGGCTTATCTCGGCACCGTCGTCGCTTTGATCGGCACGACGATCTCACCGTACATGCAGTTCTACCTGCAGTCGGCGGTCGTCGAAAAAGGGATGCGGCCGGGCGATCTGCTGACGGCCCGCATCGACGTGGCCAACGGGTCGATTCTCGCGATCATCGTCGCAGCGTTCATGATCATCGCCAATGCCGCGACCATTTACGTCTTCAATCAAACCCATGCCGCTCATCCGATCACCTTCGCCTCGGCTTCCGATATCGCGGTTGCCCTAAAACCGCTGGCGGGGCGGTTCGCGAGTGCGCTGTTTGCCTTCGGCATCCTCAATGCCGGGCTGTTTGCGGCGGCCGTCTTACCGCTCTCGACCAGTTACCTCGTATGTGAGGCGCTGGGCTTCGAAGCGGCCCTCGACCGGGGTTTCCGGGAGGCGCCCGTCTTCTTCAGCCTGTTCGCGATCGCCCTCGTCATCGGCGCCGCGCTCGTGCTCATTCCGAACGTTCCGCTCGTACGGCTCTCGATCGCATCGCAACTCGTGCAAGGGTTGCTGCTGCCGATTGAACTCGTGTTGATGCTCATCATCGTCAATCGGGTGCGCGTCATGGGGGTCCACCGTAACAATCGTGCAGCCAACGCCGTCAGTTGGACGACCGTCATCATCGTCGGAGCCATCGCGCTCTACTATACCTACACGCAGCTTCCAGGTGTGCCCGGGGGTGTTCGGGGGCACTGACCTTTCACTTCACGCGGATGCCGGCACCGACTCCGATATAGTTAAAGCGTGAACCATTGCTTGGCGTGAAATCAATGCCGTATTCGCCGTCGATCTCAAGGTACGGACCGAGCAGCTTTTGCAGCCCGAAGTCGGTGTAGAGCCGCCCGCCGGCACGCGGGGCCGTTTTGGTTTGGCCGACCAGTTCTGCGTACAACTGATAGTCGTGGGGCCACTGCAACGTCACGACGAGCGACGGCTCGAAGGTTATGTAGCGTTCGCGAACTGC
Organism: Candidatus Nyctobacter psychrophilus; assembly: GCA_014305025.1. Taxonomy (GTDB): domain Bacteria; phylum Vulcanimicrobiota; class Vulcanimicrobiia; order Vulcanimicrobiales; family Vulcanimicrobiaceae; genus Nyctobacter; species Nyctobacter psychrophilus. The sequence continues at coordinate 74,792 of JACRTY010000021.1, forward strand.
CGGCAGCGTGCCGCTCGTCGCGAACGTTCCGGGTTCGAAAAAACCCGTTGACGCCGCCGTAGCCAGCGTCGTACCGATACCGAAAGCGGGACTAGCCGCATACGACACGTCGATGTTGAGCGTCTGCGTCGGACCGCCGTTGCTGAAGCCCCCGGTTCCGGTCGCTGCCGTCACCAAGCCGTCGACCGCGTACGTGAAGCGGCCCTCTTGCGGCAGCTCATATTTGAAACCGAGTCCCATGTCGCTGTAGCCGCCGGTGATCGTCGAACTGCTGCGCTGCCGATTGGCGTTCGGGCCGATCAGATCGAGTTCCCAACCCCGCGCGACGCCGACGCGCTCGAAGCCTTGCGGATACGCCGTGGACGTTTGCGCCGCCGGACCGCCGGCGAAGGTATTCTGGTAACCTTCCTCGAGCACGATCGCGCCCTTGGGTACGGCGCACGCGCTATAGCCGACCGTCGGCCGGTCGAGCGTTGCCAGCAGCCGGCCGGTACCGCCGCACGGGTCGGCCTGGAGGCCGGCAAGGGTGGCCCGCGGCGAAGGTGACGGCGCCGGCGGCGGCGCCTCGCGCGGCGGACGCGGTGACGACACGAGCAAAGCAATGCCAACGAGCAAGATCAGCGCTTTTGCAGCTTTGTCGTGAACTGTTCGAGTATCGCCAGCGTCTCGGCGCTGACGTGGTGTTCCATGCCTTCGGCGTCGATGGCCGCGGTCGGCGGCGGCACGCCAATGGCGACGAGGAAGTTCTGCACGATCGCGTGGCGCTGGCGGGACATGCGTGCCAAGCGTTCACCCTTCTCGGTTAGAAAGATCGAACGGTACGGTTGCGAGGTCACGAAGCCGTCCCGCGCCAGGCGCGCAACGACGTTGCTGACCGTGGCTTGCTTCACGCCTAGGGCGCGCGCGATGTCGACCGCCCGCGCTTCACCGCTGTCTGCGATCAAGTCGCCGATCAACTCGACGTAGTCCTCCGCAATTTCGGTGCTGCGCGCGACGCGCGCTCGCACGAAGCGGTTGCTCACCTCGGCAGCCATCGGATGCGCTACTTCGGGTTGCCGCTTGGGTTGCCATGTCGATTTCACTGCGCTTCGCCGGTGAACCCCCCGGGCGACCTCTACGTGTTCGTCGCAGCCTCGCTCGTGTCTACGCGTTCTAGCGGGCGCTCCATGCCTGAGGCCGCCGTCTGGGTCGCGACGGCGTGTTGTCCGAGTTGATAGACGAACGCCAGGATCAGGAGCCCGACGATGAGCGCGCCCAACACGACGCCGCGGCTGCGTCCCCGCCGTTCGAACGCGGTTGCCAGCGCGTACGCTCCACCGCTGAGAATCGCGAGGATCCAGTGCGCTGCCGGCGGGGCCAGCCTGGTCGTTCCCCAGGCTGCGGCGCCGAGCACAATCTGCAGAATCAGAACGTAGAGGACGTAGCGGCGCGCCGGCGCCCAGAAGATCGCCGCCAGCGCCAGCAGCACGAGAAGCGTGCCGATCGCATAGTGAACGGAGAGAATATCCATCATCGCTGCATCGCTAGCGGCGTGCCGGCGACCTCTACCGGAGGCGAGGACTTGCCGGCATCGGGGTCAATGAAAGCATCTGTATAACCGGCCCAAAGGAAGGCTCAGCATGCGGGGCACAGGCCGCGGCGCGTTCCGACCTTCATTGGTTCGCTACGCCGTCATGTGGACGGCGGCGTTTGCCGTCGTGCTTGCCGCTGAATCGGCCTTCGCGGCAGATGACGATTATGGTCCGCTTGCCGACGTGCTTGCAGTGCGGAACGTTGGCGATTCACTCTACGGTCGCGCTACGGTCGAACGCGTAATCGTCGCGGGTCGTTACGCTTCCGTTGAAATCGGCAGCAAGGGTTACGCTGCATTTCTGATGGTTCGCAAGCCCGACGGCACGTGGCACCCGTTGCTCGGAGGAGGGGGCGCCGATCTCGACGGCGCCTTCAGTGCATCCGGAAGTGGGCTGTCCCAGCGGCTTCAACGGGCCGCCGCTTCCGGGGTGCCCCGATGGGCGCTCGGCGTACTCGTGCGTCGGCAAAACCAGCGCATCAACGCGGCGGACGAACCCGGGATGACGCCTGCACCGATTGCTGTTCCGGCGAGTCACCGCGACGCCTTCGGTCCGGCTGCCGGCATCGATCGTGCTTGTGCCGATCTGGGCGCCGCCGCCGCGCTTTATCGTCCAAGCGAGCAGCACGCTCTGCGGCACCTCATCATCGTTGGCCGACACGCGCTCACGACGTTGCGCATCGGAGCGGACACCTTCAACATCATCGCCGTCCAGATGAAGCACGGCTGGTCTGCTCCGTTCGTACTCGGAATCGGATACCCGTTCCGCGACGCATTGATGGAACGCGGCGTGTCGCCACCCGACGCGGAACGGTTCTATGCAGCGCTCGTCGCTCTCGAGGCCGTCCCGCCGGCAGCACGAAAACCTGCATGCCCGGATTAGGCTGGGTACGAGCGCTTATTATCACCGCGCTCGTCACGTCCTCCCTGCTGCATGCGCGCTCCGCGCTCGCGTGCGGTCTGCGGATGTACGGCGCGGTGAGCGATCATTGGGAGATGGGCGACGATGCGAGCCGTGTCGGCGACTTCGCCCTAGCGATACACTATTACGAGGATGGACTCCGCATCGCTCACCAATTGCCCGCAATTAGCCCATGGCGCCGCTGCGCCGCCACGATCTCACGGAGCTACGTCGCACTCGCGCTTCGTCGGCGCGCGTACTTCGACGAACGAGGCCGCTCAACGCGAGCATTGGCGGAGACGCAACGCTTCACGCCCGACTTTCCGCACGATTTCAACTGTCCCTGAATGCTCGGTCAGCTTGCCGCGCAGCGTTCCGCAAGAGCTTCCACGCGGCGCGGACATCGTCTTCGGTCGTGCGTTCGTTCCCGATTGCCAGGCGCACGACGAGATGCCCGTGCAGACGGGTCGTCGACAGAAATGCCTCACCGCCGGCATTGACCGCATCCACGATTGCGGCGTTGCGTTCATCACGGCGTCGCTCGTCGAGGCCGACCGGCGCGTACCGGAAGCAGACGACCGACAACGGATGCGGCGCGACAACCTCCCAATCGAGTTCCGCTTCGACCCACGCGGCAAACCGCTGGGCAAGCGCGACGTGGCCGCGCAGCACGTCGCGCATGCCGGCGACGCCGAGTCGGCGTAGCGCGAACCACAGCTTGAGCGCGCGAAAACGCCGGCCGAGTTGCAAACCGTAATCCATGTAGTTGCGCACGCCGGTTTCCGGCGTCGCGACGTAGTCGGCGGTCAAACTGAACGTGCGCCGCAGCAGCTCGAGGTCGCGCACGTACAGCACGGAAAGGTCGATCGGGACGAACAACCACTTATGCGGATTCACGACCACCGAATCGGCGCGCTCACACCCATCCAGCAAGTACCGAAACTCCGGGACGATCGCAGCGGAGCCCGCGTAGGCGGCATCGACGTGCAGCCAAACGCCGTGGCGTTTGGCAACGTCGGCGATGTCGCCGACGGGATCGCGCGACGTCGTCGAGGTGGTTCCGACCGTGGCCGCGACGCACATCGGCCGCATCCCGCTAGCAATATCCCGCTGCAAACGTTGCGCAAGTGCATCGGGGCGCATGGCAAATGCATCGTCGACCGGCACGCGGACGACGTTGTCGCGCCCGATGCCGAGCGCAATCGCCGCTTTCTCGATGTGGGAATGCGTCTGGTCGGTCAGATAGACGCGCAACGGCGGCAGGTCGTCGCGTCCCGCCATGCCGCGCTCGCGGATGCCCAGATCAAGCGATTCACGCGCAGCGGCAAGCGCCGTGAAGCCGCCGATCGAGGCCGTGTCGTACACGATCCCGTGCAGACCCGCATCGAGCCCAAGCAGATCGCGCAGCCAGCGCAGGACCACTTCTTCCAGTTCGGTCGCGGCCGGCGACGACCGCCAAACCATTGCATTGACGTCGAGGGCGGCCGCCAGCGCTTCGGCGACGACGGCGACCGGCGTCGCACTGATGGCGAACCAGGCGAAGAAGCGCGGATGATTCCAATGCGTGATGCCCGGCACGATGAGCCGCTCGAAATCGGCGAAAATCGCCGCGAAACTCTCGCCCTCTTCGGGGGGCGCTTGCGGCAAAGCTGCGCTGAGTTCGCCGGGACGTGCGCGCGAAAAGACCGGATAACGCTGTGGTTCGCGGTAGTACGCTTCGATCCAACGACCGGCGCGGGCGAGAGCGTCGACGATCTCATCATCAGCACGGCGCATACCATGTCCATCGCAAAGCGGCTGCACGTCTCCGGGAGGCTGCACGTTGCAATGATGGCGAGCGCAGGCTCCGGCACCCTGCCGCCTGCGCCAGGAACGTTGCGAACCGGAGTTGCCGGCGGCACGGCGAACTCTTGCGACCGCATGAGGTACCGCACGTATCCCAAGACCGGCATCGCGGTCAGCGAAGTTGGTTTCGGACTCTGGACCACGGCCACCAACTGGTGGGGCGAAATGTCGGACGAGGCTGCGGTCTCGCTCCTGCACGAAGCGGCGGACCTCGGCATCACGCTCTTCGACGCCGCCGACACCTATGGGAACGGCCGCAGCGAAGAGCAGCTCGCGAAGGCCTTCGGCGACCGCCGCTCGAGCGTCGTCTACTCGACCAAGTTCGGCTACGATTTCTACACGTATGCCGGCGAGCGGCGCGGGCAAAACGAGATTCCGCACGATTTCTCGCCGTCGTTCGTGCGCTATGCGCTCGAGCAGTCGCTACGGCGCCTGCAAACCGATGTGATCGACGTCTATTCGATCCACAATGCGCATCTCTCCGAAATCGAAAACGACGAATTGTTTGCGTTGCTTGAAACGTTCGTCACTGAGGGCAAAATCCGCAGTTACGGCGTAGCGCTCGGGCCTGCCATCGGATGGCTCCTCGAAGGATGCGAAGCGGCTCGCAAACGCAACGTGACGAACATCCAGATGATCTGGAACATTCTCGAGCCCTTTCCGGGCGACGCGATGATCCGGGCTGCATACGAAGCGCACAGCGACACGGCCTATCAGATTCGCGTTCCGCATGCAAGCGGGATGTTGGAAGGGCGCTATACCGCCCAGACGACCTTTCCGCCGGGGGATCACCGCAATCATCGCCCGCGCAGTTGGCTCACGAACGGCGTGAAGAAGATCGAGACGCTGCGCTTTCTGGAAGCCCCTGACCGGACGCTCGGACAAGCCGCGATCGCATGGCTACTCGCCGAACCCAAAGTGATGTCCGTGCTGCCGAACATCTACGGTCGCGAGCAGTTGCACGAGTTCGCCGCCGCAAGCGACGGCCGGCAACTGTCGACGGCCGACATGGCGCGGATCGCCGAACTGGCACAGACGAACTTCGGCATCGGAGACGAGCCGATGCGGTATAAGGGCACGATGTCGTACGCCGATGTCGCGGCCCCCGCCGTCGCGGTCATGTAGGCGATGCTCGAAAGCGTGCATTCGGCCGACGCGCCCAAAGCGATCGGCCCGTATAACCAGGCGATCCGCGCCGGCGACTTCCTGTTCTGCAGCGGACAGATTCCGCTCGATCCCGCAACGGGCGAACTCGTCGCCGGCGACGTCGCCGCTCAGACGCGCCGGGTCATGGAAAACGTGCGCGCGGTCTTGGCGGCGGCCTCCGCAACCTTTGCCAACGTCGCCAAGACGACGATTTACCTCATCGACATGAACGACTTCGCCGCCGTCAACGACGTCTACGGAAGTTACTTCTCCGAATCCCGGCCCGCGCGCTCAACCGTCGCCGTAGCCGCCCTCCCGCGCGGCGCCCGCGTCGAGATCGAAGTCATCGCGGAGTTGTAACCGGTTATTGACCGGCGAGTTGAGCGCGGGCTGCTTGGGCCACGTCGGCTTGGTCGCTGTGGGCGGCTAGACCGTATTCGCGGCGCGCGAGGTCGCGCTTGTTCTGTTCGGCGTACGTCTCGCCCAACAGGAAATGGAGGCGGCCGTCATCGGGCGCGATGCTTAAGCCCTTGATGTATGCCGCTTCGGCGAGCGAGTAAAGGTGATGGACGTTGTAATCGTATCCGAGATTGCCGTAGGCGTCGAGTGCGAGCGGCTGAATCGCAAGGGCCTTGAGATAGTTGGCGACGGCGGCCTGCCAGTGTCCGTCGATGTCCTCCAGATAACCAAGGTCAATGATCGCCTCAGGGCCGTCGGGGCGTTCACGATTGGCCCGCTCGAATAGGGGGCGGGAGTCGGCCGCATCATCTCGAGCGATATACGCATCGCCTAGGTTCACGAGGGCCGAGTAGTTGTTGGGCTCAATCTGCAGGCAGCGCTGAAGTTCATCGATCGCCGGTCCAACGCGAGCCAAGTCGAGGTAGGCGCTGCCCAATTCCGAGAGTATCGGGCAGGCGCGGGGTTCGAGCGCCAGCGCACGTTCTAAATACATGGCGGCGTCTTTGGGGCGGCGCAAGCTGCGGTAGATCGTGCCCAGCGCCCACTGCGCATTGGCGTCGTTCGGACGCTCGTCGGCGTCGCGGCGGAACGGGGCAATGAACGCGGCGAGATCGCCGCGACGGCGATGCAGATCGACGAGATACCCGTACGCAGCCGTCTCGGGAAGGCTTTTCTCGAATTCATCGATCGCGTCCGCCAAGCGGTCTTCGACGGCATACACGCCGCCCAGGCGGTTGTGCGTCTCGCGGTCACCGGGCAACTGGCGCAAGATGCCGCGATACGTTCGCTCGGCGGCTGCATAATCGGAGTGACGGTAGTACAGGTCGCCGAGATAACGGGCCGGCGCGACGTCCTTGGGATGCGCGACCACGTAGTCGGCAAGCTGCGCGATTGCACCGGTGAGATCCCCCGCGGCGACCTGCTTGCGTGCGCGCTCGACCGCAGTCGCACCCTCGGTCGAAACAGTCGCGGCCGGTGTCACGGCGCCCGCCGCTGAGCCGCGCGCCGCGGCGGCCGTAACGATCCCTGCGCTGACCGCGAGCGAGAGCAGCACCGTCTGCAGCGCCGCTCGGATTTTCGGATGCCGCCGAATCGCACCCATGAAGCAGGATTCGCTGGCGCCACGGGCGCGTCCCGCTACGGCGCTGCCGAATTTCTGCCGCGCGGACGCGCTAGGCGTGCGTCATGTCCTTCGGCACGACGAAGCGGTCGAAATCCTCGGGGGCGACGTGACCCAGGCCGACGGCTGCTTCCTTGAGCGTCGAGCGTTCCTTGTGCGCCTTTTTCGCGATCTCGGCGGCCTTATCGTAGCCGATCTTCGGTGAGAGGGCCGTGACGGTCATGAGCGACTCGTCGAGGTACTTGCCGATGACCTCTTCATTGGCGCTCAAACCTTCGATGCAATGGATGCGGAACATCGTGCAGGCGTCGCGCAGCAGCGTCGTCGAGTGCAGGAAATTGTAGATCATGACCGGGTTGAAGACGTTGAGTTCAAAGTTGCCCTGTGACGCGCCGAAGCCGATCGCCGTATCGTTGCCGTAGACTTGCACGACGACCATCGTGACGGCCTCGCACTGCGTGGGATTGACCTTGCCCGGCATGATCGAGCTGCCGGGTTCATTTTCAGGCAACGACAACTCGCCGATCCCCGCGCGCGGTCCCGAACCGAGCCAGCGGATGTCGTTGGCGATCTTCATCAGCGCCGCGCCCAGCTGCTTGAGCGCACCCGAGGCAAACACGAAGTCATCGTGCGAAGCCAGTGCCGCAAATTTGTTCGGATGTGAACGAAACGGCAGACCGGCCAGTTTGGCCAGTCTTTTCGCGGCGCGCTCGCCGAACTCGGGATGGGCGTTGAGACCGGTGCCGACGGCCGTACCGCCGATCGCTAGATCGTAGAGGTGGTCGAGCGCCTCTCTGACGGCGACCATCGCGCGGTCGAGTTGACTGACGTAACCGGAGAACTCTTGGCCCAGCGTCAGCGGCGTCGCGTCTTGGAGATGGGTGCGCCCCACTTTGACGAGATCGTTCCAGCCCTTCGCTTTTCCATCCAAGGCGTCGCGCAGCGCTTCCACGGCGGGCAGCATATCGACGACGGCTTCGGCCGCCGCCATGTGCATCGCCGTCGGAAACGTGTCGTTCGAAGACTGCGACATGTTGACGTGGTCGTTGGGATGGACCGGCTTCTTCGAGCCCATTTCCCCCCCGGCGAGCTCGATCGCTCGGTTCGAAATCACTTCGTTGACGTTCATATTGGTCTGCGTTCCCGAACCCGTCTGCCAGACGCGCAGCGGAAAGTGGGCGTCGAGTTTGCCTGCGATCACTTCGTCGGCCGCGCGTACGATCAGATCGGTCTTCTCGCGATCGAGCTTTCCCAGATCGTGATTGACGAGCGCCGCCGCCTTCTTGAGCGTCGCCATCGCCCGGATCACCTGACGCGGCATGATATCGCGCGGCGTGACGCCGTCGCCGATGTCGAAGTTGATGAGCGAGCGGGCCGCTTGCGCGCCGTAATACCGATCGGCGGGAACTTGAACCGGGCCCATTGAGTCGGTCTCGGTGCGCGTCGCAGCACCGTTGTGCGGAATCGTCGTTGCCATGGCTTCTCTCTTCATCCGGGGCGGTTCACAATCCACCCCTCGCCGGCGGAAGGATTCGTCACGTTGATCATTGAGCTCGCAAGACGATGCAGAACGGCGAACTCACGCTTGCCGAATTCGAACGCGTCGCCGAAGAAGCGCTGGATTCGCTGCCCGCACGGTTCGCCGATTTGGTCGAAAACGTCGTCATCGCGGTGGAAGAGGAACCAAGCCCGAGTGACCATGGCGTCGTCGACCTTCGCGGGCAAACCGAGTTGCTCGGCATCTATCGCGGGGTGGCGCTCACCGCGCGAGGTATCGCTGCGCCATTGCTACCCGACCAGATCGCCCTCTTCCGCGGGCCGATTAACCGCGTCTCACGGACGCGGGAGGAGGCCGTGCGGCGGGTTCGCGACACGGTCATTCATGAACTGGGGCACTATTTCGGGCTCGACGATGAGGCGATGCCGCCGGGGTAAGGGCGGAATCATCCCGCTATGGCAACCGCCGCGCCTTCGAAAGCGTCACAGCAGCATGGACAAGCGTGTCGGCCCCCTCCTGCTCGCCTGCCTTCTCACGACCGGCGCCGCTGCGAGCGCACATACTCTCGAACAACCCTCCCCTACTCCGAGTGCAACGGCTTCGGCGGTCCCGGGCGAAGCGTCGCCGACGCCCGCTGCGTCAGTGGATGAACGCGCCTCGGATCGGGCCCGCGAATGGCTTGGACGCCTACAGCGCGGCAACATCGACCGCTCCCAACTGACGCCTGACTTGAGCGCCGCACTACAAAACGCGACCGTCTCGGGATATGCCGCGCAAACCGGCAAACTCGGGTCGCCCACGAAGTTCACCTTGCTCGGCAAGCACGCCGTCGAGGGCACGACGACGTGGGTCTTCCGCGTCACCTGGCCGCAGGGCAGCATGGACTATACCTTCGGCGTCGAGGATGCGACCGGCAAAATCTCGGCGCTCTACCTGAGGCCCGGACCGGCCGGTTGATCCCGCGCGAGCCTCCGCTGGTCTACGGCCAGTACACGCAGCGGGAGCTCGACGCGCAATACGATACGAGCCTTCCGGTCGGCGGGATCGTGGAGCCGTATTTCGTTCGCTTTCGTGAAGCGAGTGCCGAGGCTCGGCAGCGTCTCGCGTTCCGAATGCTGCGCTACGGCGTGCACGAACGCGAGACCGTCGACGTCGTGCCCGCGACCCGGCCCGGATCGCCACTCTTCCTGTGGGTGCACGGCGGCTACTGGCGGCGCATGAGCAAGGACGATTTCTCATTCGTGGCGGCGCGGGCGGTCGACGCCGGCGCCGCCGCCGCAATCGTCAACTATCCGCTCGCGCCGGAGGCTTCGCTCGATCGCATCGTCGCCGCGGTGCACGCGGCCTGCGATTCCGTCCTCGCGTGCAGCGGCGAGCTGCAAGCCGATCCCGCGCGGCTCGTCGCCGGCGGCCATTCCGTCGGCGCACAGCTCGCAGGCATGCTCGCGGTCGATTTCGCACTGCACGCTCTGTTCTGCCTGAGCGGCCTCTACGATCTCGAACCGATTCGCCGCTCACAGATCAACGAGACCATCGCCATGGACGAATCGAGTGCCTCACGCAATTCGCCGCTGCACCACCGCCCGCGTGTCCCCGGACGGCTCGTGCTTGCGTGCGGCGGGCGCGAGCAACCGGAGTTTCACCGCCAGCAGCACGAGTACGCCGCAGCTTGGCGCGAGTGGGGCGGACATGCGCGCGAGGTGCCCGCGCCCCGGCACGATCATTTTTCGATTGTCTTGGACCTCACCGACTCGCACAGCGTTACGTCCCGAGCACTCATTTCATTGCTAAAGTGACGGAGGGACGCGTGGTCCCAAAAGCAGCAAGTCACCCAAACTGAACGCTTTAGTCGCGCGGTCCCAGTATTTCATTTACGGTGAATTCTATTTCCGGAAATTCCTCGAAAGCGAGACTCTCGCCAGGACGCCGCACTTCGGTGACGGCGTAACCCAGATCGTGAGGCTCGCGATGGGCTTCGACGCAGTGTTCGACAAGGTTGACGATCCAGTACTCGCGCACGCCGGCTTTGGCGTACACGCGCAGCTTCGTTCCGCGATCGTAACGCAACGACGTGTCGGCGCACTCGACGAGCGCATAGACGTACGTTTGATCGGGTCTTTGGTGCCGATAATAGTCCTCACGCCGTAAAAGGAGCGTGAAGTCAGGCTCCGGCTCCGATATGGACGAGACCCGAATTGGCCCCTGCGGAAAAACCATCGCCCGGCCCGCTAGCCGCTGCACGATGAGTTCATTGAGCCGCAGGAGGCACGCAATATGCCGCAGACCCAGCGGCGGCTTCACGACGATCTCGCCTTCGATGAGTTCGACCCGCTCGTCGGGGCCGATGATCCCGACTTCCCCCATTCGTTCGTATTCCTCGACCGTAATGGGCCGGCGCTGATAATCGATCGCCATATCACTCATCTCAGTATTGCTTCCTGGTGTGACGGCGCCGTTTCCGAGGAGTTGCGGATTTTTTGACCGCGCTATCTCACGACGTCGCTTTGGCTTTAGCTTCGCGGTACTCGCTGATGTGTTCGTACACGTGATCCGGAAATTTCAGGTTCTTGTAGACGTTCCCCGAATCGGGATCGTCGGGATTCGGGATGATGGGGAAGTCTTGCTGGGCTTGATATTCAAGAATTTTCGGGCGCTTGGGCGGACTATAATCAGCTTGCTCCACTTGCGCCACAAGCGCTCGCGCATCGTCTTCGGAGAAGTCGCGGTCTTGCCGTAGTGCAGCGACGACCTCATCGTCGCTGCCGAAGTGACGGGCAATCATGGCAAACACCAGGCGGCCGTAGTGGCCGATGTCTTCGCCGCGCCCGAGCGAATCGAGTAGGTGAGCCATCATCGGGTCGGCACGCATATCGTCGAACATGCCATAGATGTACGCCGCCGGCGCGCAGGGTTCCGCGCGCGGCAGCGATACTTGACTCAACCGCTGGGGAAACCACGAATGCGCCTAACGGACGAGCGGGAGAATGTCGCTCGGGGCAAAGGGATAGAGTCCGAGTCCTAGGGTGGCAATCGCGCAGAGGGCGACGCCGACCCATGGCAGCGCACTTGCGGGCACGAAGCGCGGCAAAACCGGGGTTCCTATCGTGCGCGCGTACATCGCGCGCACGATTTTAAAGTACGCGTAGACGCTGATCGCCGTTCCGACGATTAGCAGTACGGCGAGCCACGCGTAGCCCGTGTTCACATCCGTTGCAAGGATCAGGATTTTTCCGATAAAACCGGCGGTCGGCGGTAGACCGGCGAGCGCGAGCAAGAAGAACGTCATGAGGCCGGCCAACACGGGCTGCCGGTAGCCGAGGCCGGCGAACGATGCCAGCCGGGACCCTTCGTCGTTTTCGCGCGATAGCAGTGTGACGACGGCGAAGGCACCGAGGTTCATGAACATGTACGCCCCGAGGTAGAAGATGGCATAACGCAGGCCTAAGGCGGAGGTTCCGGCCATGGCTGCGACGATGTATCCGAGTTGCGCAATGCCCGAATAGGCGAGCAGCCGCTTGATGTCGGTCTGCGCCAGCGCGCCGACGTTGCCGACGATCATCGATATTGCGGCAACGATCCACAGCGGAATGAGGATCGCGGCATGGTCGCGTTGCGGGAGCGCGGCGTAGGCAAAGCGCGCAACGGCGGCGAGTGCTCCGGCCTTGGTGACGACGCTCATGAAGGCGGTAACCGGCAGCGGCGCACCTTCAAAGACATCCGGTGTCCAGACATGGAACGGCGCGAGACTCAGTTTGAAGCAGAGCCCGACCAGAAACATCCCACAGCCGATGTCGAACAGCGCCGCGGAAATCGGCGGATTCGCGAGTGCCGCGAGCGCAACGCTGCCGGTCGCCCCGAACAATAGCGCCATGCCGTACAATAAGAATCCCGATGCGGTCGACGATAAGATCAAGTACTTGAGCGCCGCCTCGCGAGCGCTGGCCCGCGCGGCGAGCCCGCACAAGCAATAGAGCGCAAGCGACAGCAGTTCGAGCCCGAGGAAGATCATCATCAGGCTGGCGGCGCCGGCCATCAGCATCGCGCCGGTCGCGCTCCACAACATCAGCGCGATCGCACCGCCGATTTGATCGTCGCGCGCGAAACCGTAGCTCATGCACAGCGAGAAGATCGCCGCCACGATCACGATGCCCTCGAAGACGATCGCGAACCCGCCCTCGATGAAGGCGCCCCCGAAAGCGACGTAGGGATGATGCCAACCTTGCAGCGCGATGATCCCGGCCACGATCAGCCCCACGATGCCGATTGCGATCGCCGAGATGCGCCGGGCCCTGCGCGGCAGCATGAGGTCGGCGAGGATCACGACAAGCGCCGCGACCCCGACGACCGTCGGCGGCGCAACGGCCGCCCAGTCGGCGCTCCCGAACGGCACGATGAGGTGTGGCGTCACTTCGCTGTAGCCTTCACGGCGGCGGCCATGACGTCGGGATAACGCAAACACGACGGCTCTTGTACCGACCCAATCGTCGCTGGTTGCGCAGTCGGCACGATAGGCCGGCCGTTGACGTCCCTCGGTAATGACGCCAGGTAACGTTGTGCGCGTTCCATCGCGTTGCGACGTTGGTCCAGCAACGCTTGCTTGCAGTACGCGATACCTGATTGACTCTGAGTTTGCACGTTCGCTAGCGCGGTCGCCGCAGACGTCAATGCACGACTCGAAGCAGCGACGGGGCCCGGATTTACGCCGAGCAGCACGATTGCGATGACGAGCGGCGCGAGGGCGAGCATTTCAAGCGGCGTCATGTCGCGGCGCTGCGGAACGTCGGCGACTTCGGGGCCGTTCATCAGACCTTGCAACACGCGCAGCATGTACGCCGCGGCGATGATGATCGGAATGAGCGCGACGACGGCCGGCCATACGAAGCCGGCGCGATAAACGCCGGTGAGGATCAATATCTCACCGGCGAAGCCACACAGGCCGGGCAGCCCGAGCGTGGCCAGTGCAAGAATCGTCAGTCCACCGGCGAGTTTGGGATTGCGGGCGCCGAGGCCGCCGAGGCGCGAGAGCAGGCGCGTGTCTTCGCGACGTTCGACCTCACCGAGAACGATGAACAAGCCGGCGCTGAAGAGGCCGTGCGCGACGATGTACACGACGGCTCCGCCGAGGGCGATCGGATTGAAACTGAAGATCGCCAGCACGATCAAGCCGAGATGCGAGAGCGACGAGTAGGCTACGACGCGTTTCGCGTCGTCCTGGACGAGCGCCGCGAGCGCGCCGTAGACGAGCGCAATCAGGCCGAGCACGAACATCGCCGGCGCGGCGCCGTGCATCGGCCCGGGCAAGAGGACGCTCGTGACGACGATGAAGCCGTAGAGCCCGGCTTTCGACTGCACGGCGCTGACGACGGCAACCATCGGCGCCGGCAAGTCCGCATACGTCAGCGGCATCCATGTGTGCAGGGGCCAAACCGGTGTTTTGATCAGAAAGGCAAACGCGAAGCCCAAGAATATCCAAAACGCCCAGGCGGGGGAGATGGGCGCTAGCATGCTGGGATTGGCGGCTAACACGTCGGTCGTACCCTGCACGACGCCGTACGCCGCGGTCGCCAGCAACAGTGCGAGACCGCCGACGAGATTGTAGACGAGGTAGCGCCACGCGGTCGCGGTGCTGCGCGTCGGCGACCACGCGATCAAGGTGAGGAACACCGGGATGAGCATCAGATCCCAAAAGAGCGCGAACAAGAGCAGATCGCGCGCGACGAAGAGGCCGGTCATGGCGCCGAGCAGCACCAGCATCTGCGCGACGAAGTCGCGCTGACGCGGCACGCGCGTCACCGCCAGCGCGCAGGCCGTGGACAGCGCCAACAGCAGCACGATCCAATACCCGATGCCACCGAGGCCGACGTGAAAGTTCGCGACGAACGGGCGCGAGAGCCAGCGCAGCGACTCGTCAGAAGCATGGGGCTCGAGCGCGACGATGATGAAGACGATGGTTGCCAGCGCGACGCCGAACCACTTCGCGAACGCTTCCGCGGAACGCGGCACGAGCACGAGCAGAACACCCGCCACGATGGGCGCGATGATCAGCGCGAAGATCATCGCGCGCTGCCGATCAACGCGAAGTAGGCAATGAAGCAGGCCGTGCCGACCAGGATCGTCAGCGCATAGGAGCGGACGAGCCCGGTTTGCAAGGCGCGGAAGATCACACCGAGCGCGCCCGCACCCCAGGCGACGTCACGCACGCCGCCGTCGAGGACGTGGGGGTCGACGAAGCGGGCGATGAAGGTGCCGACGCTTCGCGCCGGGCGGACGACCAGCGCATCGATCGCGTCGTCGAAGTAGAAGGCATGCGCGAATATCGCCGGCCGGCCCAGACTCTCAGCGCGAATCCGTTCGACCGATGCCAACTGCGCGGCGGGCGACCCGTAGCGCACGAAAGCGACGATGATGCCGATGGCGACGAGCGCCGAAACGAGCAAGGTCGATAGGCTTTCCGAAAACGCTACCGTCGATGCCGCGACGGCGGGTGCCGCTCCGAAGAGTCCACCGAAAAAACGCCACCAGGGACTCGTCGCGCCGCCGATCGCGACGTAGCCGGCGATCACCGCGAAGAGGGCGAGGATCGCGACCGGCAGGTTCATCAGCCACGCCGGCGCGTGCCCGTGCACCGGGACCGCCGGCCGCGTCAACTCGGCCGGGTGGACGGGCGGCATGTGCTCGTCACGGTGCGCGCGTCGATCGGGCAGGATGCCGAGTTCCGCGTCCTCGAGTTCACCACGGTACGGACCGAAGAACGTCAAGAACAGCATGCGAAACATGTAGTAAGCCGTGATGGCCGCCGTCAACGCGCCGACCGCGTACAGTGCCGGTTGCCCGTGCTCGAGCATCGCGTAGACGACGGCATCTTTGCTGAAGTATCCGCTGAACCCGGGAAACCCGATGATCGCGAGCGTCCCGGCCAACATCGCGTAGAATGCAAACGGCATCCTCCGCGACAAGCCCCCCATTTTGCGCACGTCCTGCTCATCGTGCAACTCGTGGATCAGAAGTCCCGCAGTCAAGAAGAGCCCGGCTTTGAAAAAGGCGTGCGTGAAGAAGTGCAGCACGCCGGCCTGATAGGCGCCGATGCCGACCCCCATGATCATGTAACCGATCTGCGACATCGTCGAATAGGCGAGAATCCGTTTGATGTCCCACTGCGCAATGCCGAGGATGGCGCCCAGCAGCGCGGTCACCGCACCGACGACGCCGACGAGTTCGCGTGCCGGCGGCGACGCGTTCCAGAGCGGTGCGAACCGCGCGATCAAATACACGCCGGCGGTCACCATCGTCGCCGCGTGGATCAACGCGGAGACCGGCGTTGGCCCTTCCATCGCGTCGGGCAGCCAGGTCTGCAGCGGGACCTGCGCCGATTTCGCGGCACAGCCAACGAACAGCGCGCCGCAGATCATGAACAGCAGGCCGCCCGACAGCGCGTCTCTCTGGGAGAAAATGCCCGCGAACGTGATCGAACCGGTGGCCTTGTACAACGCGAATACCGCGAACATGATGCCGACGTCGCCGACCACGTTGATGACGAAGGCCTTGCGCGCCGCTTCGACGGCGGATGGCCGATCGAACCAGAACCCGATCAAGAAGTACGACGCAAGCCCGACGAGGCCCCAACCGACCAGCAGTCCGACGAGGTTGTCGGAAAGCACGAGCGTCAGCATCGCGAACACGAAGAAATTCATGTAGGCGAAGAAGCGCGCGATGGCGCGATCGCTCCACATGTAGCCGATCGAATACACCAGGATCAGGCCGCCGACGCCCGTGATGATCAGCGACCACAAAAGCGAGAGCGGATCGAGCAGCAAGCCGAGCGTGAAGCCCGGAATCCAGGTGACGAGCGCACGGTGCGCTCCCCCGGACGCCGTCGCTGCGCCCCACTGGACGAGCGTCAGCACGAAGGCCAGCAACACCGTCGCCGAACCGATCCACCCCGCGCCGCGCCGCAGTTGCGGCCCGAGCGCCCAGATGGCCAGCGCCCCGGCGAACGGCAGCAACCAAACGGCGAGCAGTAATCCGCTCACCCGTGCAGCCCCGCCACTTCGTCGACGTCGACGTTCTCCGCCCGGCGGAACACTGCAACGACGATGGCAAGCCCGATGGCCGCTTCGGCGGCGGCCACCGTCACCACCAGGAAGACGAAGATGTGGCCCGCGTTGTTGACCCAAACCCGCGCGAACGCGACCAGCGCCAAGTTGGCGGCGTTGAACATCAACTCGATCGCCATCAGCACGATCAGCGGATTGCGGCGCACGATCACGCCCGCGACCCCGATGAAGAACATGACCGCCGAAAGCGCGATGTAATTCGTCACGTCGACGCTCACGGCGCCGGCGCTTTCAGAATCGGCTCGCGCTCGGCCGCGCGCTTCTGCGGCCGGTGGCGTCCCAGGGTCGGCTGCGGCACCGCATCACCCGCGATCAGCACGACGCCGATGACGGCGACCATCAAGATGAAGGCCGTCACTTCGAAAGGCAAGAGCTGCACGGTGAACAAAGCCACGCCGAAATCGCCGACGCTGCCGAAGACGTTGGGGTCACCGACATTGCCCAGGAACGACGTCGGACGATGCGGCGGCAGGGGCCCGAACGGTCGCTGAGCGATGCCGAAGATCAAGAAGCCAAAGGCGACCAGCGTCGTCAGCAGGGCCGGCGCCGCGATGCGGGGCAGGCGGTTGGGACCCGCGCGAAACGGGCCGACGCCGCTCGAGAGCAGCGCGATGACGAACACGAAGAGCATCAGAATCGCGCCGCTATAGATTACGATCTGGATCACGCCCAGGAACTCGGCGTTGAGCGTGAAGTAGAGCGCCGCGAGGGCCAGAAAATTGACCAGCAATCCAACGACGCTGTAGACGGGGCTCTTCTGCGTGATCGTAAAGATGGCGCTCGCGATCAAGATGACGGCCAGCAGGTAGAAGAGGCTCACTGCAGCGTGAGCCCCTTATGCTCGTCCTTGAGTTTTGCGCCGTTGTAGGTGGCGTCGTAACCACGTGCGATATCGACCGTGCTCTTCTGCTCGGTCACCCAGCCGAGGTCGGCCGGGATGCCGCCGGGCCGTTCGTCGGGCGGCGCGCCGACGCCGGCGTCGGGCGGCACGAGCAACCGATCCTTGCTGTAGATGAACGAGCCGCGCCGGTAGTCGGCCATCTCGAAGCGCGGGGTCAGCACGATCGCGTCGGTCGGACACGCCTCTTCGCACAAGCCGCAGAAAATGCAACGCAATTCGTCGATCTCGTACCGTCCCGCGAAGCGTTCGCCGGGCGAACGCCGGTCGTCGGGCGCGTTTTCGGCGCCGATCACCGTGATGGCATTGGCCGGGCACGCGATCGCGCAGAGTTCACACCCGATGCACCGCTCTTTGCCGTCGGCATACCGGCGCAATTCGTGCAGCCCGTGAAAACGCGGCGCATGCTGCTTGCGCACGCTCGGATACTGAACCGTTGGTTTCTTCTGAAACGCGAACTGCAAGGTCGTTGCGAACCCGCGATAAAGCGCCATCACGGCGCCGCCGAAACTTTGCACTGGTCTATCCCGCCGTGACGGCGACGACGGCGGCCGTCACCATGAGGTTGAGCGTTGCAACCGGCAAGAGAAACTTCCAGCCGAAGTTCATCAGGCGGTCGTACCGCAGCCGCGGCAACGTGGTCCGCAGCCAGATATACATGAAGATGAAAAGCCCGGCCTTCACGATGAACCAGACGATGCCCGGCACGATGGACAGTCCGAACAGCGGATTCCAACCGCCCAAAAAGAGTAAGGTCGCGATACATGCGACCGTGATCATGTTGAGGTACTCGGCGATGAAGAATAGGCCGAAGCGCAGACCCGAGTATTCGGTGTGAAACCCGCCGACCAATTCCGATTCCGCTTCGACCAAATCGAATGGGGCGCGATTGGTCTCGGCGACCGACGCGATGATGAAGATGATGAAGCCCACCAGTTGCGGGGCGATGTACCAGAGTCCGCGCTGCGCGTGGACGATGCCGACCAGGGACGTCGTGCCGGCCAAGATCAATACCCCGATCACGGACATCGTCAGCGCGAGTTCGTAGCTGATCATCTGCGCCGTCGAGCGCACGCTGCCGAGCAGCGGAAACTTCGAACCCGACGACCAGCCGGCGAGCGAGATGCCGTAGACGCCGATGGAAGTCAACGCAAAGATGACCAGGATTCCGGCGTTGACGTTACCCATGCCCCAAATGCCGGCGCTTGATTCCGAAAATGGGATGATGGCGAACGTCCCCATGGCGCACACCAGTGAGATGAATGGCGCCAAACGGTAGATCAACGGATCCGCCGTTTCGGGCGTCAGGTCTTCTTTAAACATCATCTTGGCGGCGTCTGCGGCCGGCTGCATCATGCCCCACGGGCCGACCCGGTTGGGGCCCGGACGCAGCTGCATCCAGGCCATGATCTTGCGCTCGAACAGCATGGAATACGCAAACGTGGTGACGACCACGAACAAGATCACCGCGGCTTTGATCAGTGCGATCGCCCACCACGGTATCATGGCAACACGAGCGCAGGTTCGAGCGCGTCCGCGGCACGCCGCGCGCCAAGGACGACGTTGTCGCCGTCCGCAAACGAGTTGGCGGGAGCCTCCGGCAAGCCGTCGATGACGGCGACGACGTCGTCAGGTGCGCCGGCGTCGATGCGTACGACGAGGCCTTGCAGCGAATCATCGCCGCTACTGCTCAGCAGATCGAGACGGTCGCCGATGTGAACGTCCAGACGCGCAGCAGTTGCCGGCGATAACGTAGCGGCCGGATCGGGACGCAACTCCGCAAGGGTCTCGTCGAACCAAATGGTTCCGCCGCCCGCAAAGATGTCGCTGCCGACGGCGATACGTAATCCGCCGCCACCGGGTTTGCCCGCCGCCATACCATCGGATTTACTCGCGGTCACGCCCTCGGAATACGCTGCGTCGCCGAAGCCGTGCGTCGCTGCCGGCAACGCAGCCGTGGCGCGCGCGAGCACATCCTCGGGGCCGGGAACCTCGGCGGCCAGTTCCGCAGCGAGCGCAACGAGCATGTCCCCGTCCGCGAGCGTTCCCGGCGGCGCCGCATGCGCTTGGTGCACCGGCAGCACGTCGCCCGCCAGATTGATGACGTGTCCGGCCTTCTCGAAACCCGTGCGCGCCGGGAGGATGAGATGCGCGCGTTGCGCGGTCTCGGTCAGGAACAGTTCGCTGACGACGAGGAACGGGATGCGCTCGAGCGCGTTCGCAACCGATGCGCCACCAAGCGGATGGTGCAACACCGGATTGGCGCCGAAGATGGAAAGGCTGCGCAGCCGGCCGTTCTGCGCCGCGTCCAGCATGCCGGTAAACGGTAACCCGCCCGAGCGCGGCACCATCCCGAGCGCTTCCGCCCCGCGCGCATTGTTGGCTTCACCCGAAAGATACGTTGTGACGCTGACGCCGCGCGCGACCCAGCCATCGATTGCGCTCGCTAAGCGCGCGCCAAGCTCCAGATCGATGCCGTCCCAGACGACCGCGACGCGCTCGACGCCCGACAGCACGTTCTCGACGTCATCGGCTGACCGCAGCGGCGTCACGCCGACAAACGATCCGGCCGCATGCCCCCCGTACGTCACGTAACGCGCGCCGCGCTGCGAGACGGCCTTGCGGATGCGTAGATCGAGCACGGGCGCCGTCTGCGAAGGCGGCCGCCCGACGGCGAGGATCAGTTGCGCCGCTTCGAGTTCGGCGTACGTTCCGGCGTAGCGGCCCGGCGTGGCTTGGCGCTGCCGGCCGGCGCGCCAATCGAGGTTCGTCACGCCGAGTTCCTGCATGAGCGCAACGAGCAATACGATTTCTTCATTGAGTAAGCGGCCGCCGCCCAGGACGCCGACCGCTTGCGGCCCCGCCGCACCGAGCGCGTCGCGCAGCCCGGCGGCCCACGCCTCGACGGCATCGTCCCAACCGATTTGCACGTACTGTTCGCCGCGTCGCAGCAGGGGCGCCGTGATGCGGCGAGCGTCGGCATAGAAGCCGATGTTGTAGCGCCCGCGATCGCATAGCCAGCCGTCGGAAATCGCATCGTCGCTCGGCACCGACATCGTGCGCGCGATCGTACCGTAGCGTTCGTCGACGAACAGTTGGCAGCCGACGCTGCACTGCGTGCACGTCGTCGCGGTACGATGATTGTCCCACGGACGCGACTTGAAACGGTATGTCTTGGAGGTCAGCGCGCCGACGGGGCAGAGTTCGGTCACGTTACCGGAAAAGTTCGAACGATAGGGCTCCCCGGACGCCGTCGCGATGACGTCGCGCTGCCCGCGGTCTTTGACCACGAGCGAGCGTTCCCGCGTGATGATGTCATCGAAGCGCGTGCACCGCTGACAGACGATGCAGCGCTCGTCGTCGAGCACGATCGTCGGGCCCAGATCGAGGGCTTTGGGCTTCGAGGCTTTGGCATCGGCCAGCCGCGACGCGCCCTGCCCGTAGGCCATCGAGAAATCTTGCAGGTCGCACTCGCCGCCCTTGTCGCAGATCGGGCAATCCAGCGGATGATTGAGTAACAGAAATTCCATCACCGCGCGGCGCCCGTCTTCAACTTTCTGACCGTGCGTGTGAACGACCATCCCTTCGGCGACGGGCGTGTTGCAGGCGATCTGCAATTTGGGTAGCCTTTCGATTTCCACCAAACAGATGCGGCAAAGCCCCGCAGGGCCGAGCTTCGGATGATAACAGTACACCGGCACGTCGGTGTCGACCGTCTTGGCCGCCTCGACGACGAGCGTGCCCGCCGGCACCGTTACCGGCGTCCCATCGATCGTAAGGCTGACGCTTTGCGGGGGACCGGCCTCGGTCATACCTCTCCGTCTTCGGGCGGCAGCACGATATCGCGGGCTCGCGCGCGCGGTTGTTTACCGCCGGCACTGCGCCACCCCAGCACGAAGGCGAACACGAACAGCAGCGCGCCGAGAATCAACCATGGGTTGACGCCGGACCGCGCTTCGTACACAAGCGTCGACTCTTCACCGATCACGACTTCATCGACTTCCACTACGCCGACACCAAAATACTTTCCGGCCGGCGGACGTAGCCACGAAACTGCGGCTCGAAGCGGCGCACGACGCTGGCGAGAAACGGCTCGATCGAGTCGCCCAGCGGACAGAGATTGATCCCCGTGAGCTGATGAGAGACCGAGAGCAACAGATCGATATCGGAATCGAGTCCGCCGCCGGAGAGAATGCGGTTCAACGTGACCTCCAACCAGTGGCCGCCTTCGCGGCAGGGCGTGCACTGCCCGCACGATTCGTGCGCGAAAAACCGCACGAGCGCGAGCGCTGCCTCGACGAAGTTCGTCGTTTCGTCGAAGAATACGATCGCACCTGAGCCGAGCATCGTTCCGTGCTGCGCCATCGTATCGAAATCGTACGGCAAATCCAAGTCTTCGGCGAACAGGCAGGCGGACGAGCCGCCGCCCGGCTGCACGGCGACGATCGTGCGACCTTCGCGCGGTCCACCGGCAATCTCGAGCAGCTCCCGCAGCGGCGTACCGAGCGGAACTTCGTAGTTTCCCGGCCGCCGGACGTGTCCGCTGACCGAGACGATCTTGAAACCCGGCGACCGTGGCGGACCGACCGAAGCGAACCACTGCGGGCCGTTCTTCAAAATATGCGGAAGTGTCGCGAGCGTCTCGACATTGTTGACCACCGTCGGTTCGCCGTAGAGACCTTTGACCGCCGGAAAGGGCGGCTTGAGCCGCGGCTCGCCACGTTTGCCTTCGAGCGAATTTAGCAACGCCGTCTCTTCACCGCAAATGTACGCGCCGGCTCCGCGGTGCACGGTCACCTCGATGCCGTAGTCCGTCCCGAACACGTTCTGCCCGACGAACCCGGCCGCGCGAGCTTGCGCGAGCGCCTCCATGAAGACGCGATAGCCCTGTTCGAACTCCCCGCGGATGTACATGAAGGCATGGTGCGAGCCGATCGCATAGGCGCCGAGCAGAATGCCTTCCAAGACCTGATGCGGCGTCTCGAGCAGCAGCATGTGATCTTTGAACGTGCCGGGCTCAGCTTCATCGCAGTTGCAGACGAGGTAACGCGGCCGCCCATTCTTAGGGAGAAACGACCACTTCCGCCCGGTCGGGAATCCTGCGCCACCACGCCCCCGCAGCCCACTGTCGCTCGTCATCTGGGCGATGTTTTCGGGCTGCAGTTCGGTCAGCGCACGCTGCCACTGCGCGTACCCGCCACGGTTGCGGTACACGTCGATGTCGCGCAAGTTGACCTCGCCGATTCCGTCGGTGAGAACGTTGACGACCGGCATCAATGCTCGCTCGGCCCGATTGGGGAGCCCAAACGCGCCGGGCCGTCGACGACCAGGCGTTCTTTGGTCGGCCGCACCCTCACGGGATAGGCGTCG
Organism: Candidatus Nyctobacter psychrophilus; assembly: GCA_014305025.1. GTDB lineage: Bacteria > Vulcanimicrobiota > Vulcanimicrobiia > Vulcanimicrobiales > Vulcanimicrobiaceae > Nyctobacter > Nyctobacter psychrophilus. Next base: position 97,713 of record JACRTY010000021.1, read on the forward strand.
CGCGTCAAGCGTTCGATCATTTCCACACCGCTTTTGTCGCCGAGACCGCCGGGATCGTTGGGGCTTGGAACGCCGCGCGCACCGGGTGCCTTCGCGCCTTCTTGCGCCACATGCCAATCACGCCCGGGGGACGCCGTCTGCGGCAAGGGCGGCACGGCGAAGGTCCCGGCGTGCATAGCCTCCAGCATCGCATCGACTTTTTCGGGTGTCAGATCGTAGACGAATTGCAAGTTGACTTGCATGCACGGCGCACGATCGCACGCCGCCAAACATTCGGCCTCTTCGTACGAAAACAGACCGTCCGGCGTGGTTTCCAGATGCTGAACTCCTAAACGTTCGCGGAAGCGCGCCATGATGTCGCCGGCACCGTTGATGATGCACGACAGGTTGCGGCACGGCTGGAGCATGTACCGCCCGACCGGGCGCCGGTGGAAAAGCGTATAAAACGACGCGGTCGATTCCACGACGGAGAGCGGCTCGTCGAGCCAAGCGGCCGTTTGGGCCATCGCTTCGGGCGACACCCACCCTTCGGCGTTCTGGAACGCATGGAGGATCGGCAGCATCGCGCTACGCGCGTGGCCCCGCGGATACGAGGCGATCAACCGTCGCGCTTCGGATTCGACCGCGTGTGCCGTCGTGGCAAAGTCGCGCTCCGCGCTAGCGGTTTGCTCCGGCGCCACGCTCACCGGTCGACTTCGCCGAACACGGGATCGAGTGAACCGATCATCACGACGACGTCGGCGATCAGATTGCCGGGGGCCATCGCTTTGAGCGTTTGCAGATTGTAGAGCGACGGCGGCCTAGTGCGGACCCGGTACGGACGATTATCGCCGTTGGAGACGAGGTAGTAACCAAGCTCCCCGCGCGGTGACTCGATCGCTTGGTAGAAGTCGCCGGGCGGCACGCGAAACGACTCGCTGACGATCTTGAAGTGGTGAATCAGCGCTTCCATCGACAGCGCGATCGTCTCCTTAGGCGGTTGAGCGATCTTGGGATTGGTGATCATGACCGGCCCGGGCACGTCGAGTTCGCGCCGCACCTGCGCCACGATGCGCATCGCCTGATCCATCTCGTCGAGGCGTACGAGAAAGCGCGCGTACGCGTCGCCGTCGGTGCGCACCGGCACGTCAAAGGCATACTTCTCGTATCCCGAATACGGAAAGGCTTTGCGCACGTCGTACGCGATTCCGCTTCCGCGCAGCGACGGACCGGTCAGGCCCCACGCAACCGCATCTTCCGGCGCAACGACGCCGACGTCGATCATGCGATCGCGCAGGATCGGGTTGTTCTGCAACAAGTTCCGCAGTTCGTGCATGCGCTGCGGATACTTCGCGATGAACGCGTCGAGTTTTTCGATAAAGCCGGCCGGAAGGTCGCCATTCGTGCCGCCGATGCGCAGATAGTTCGAGTGCATCCGCGCGCCACCCGACTCTTCGAGCAGATCGAGGATGTCCTCGCGTACGTCAAAGGCGTAGAAGAACGTCGAGATCGCGCCGAGGTCGATGCCGCCGGTTCCCAGCCACACGCAGTGCGAGGCGACGCGCGACAACTCGCACATCAGCACGCGAATCGCTTGCGCGCGCGGCGGGATCGCGGCGGTGATGCCGAGCAGTTGCTCGACCGCCAGCGTATAGCACAGGGCATTGCCGGGCGGATCGAGATAGTCCATCCGCTCGATGACCGTGGAGGCTTGCGTCCAAAAGAGATTCTCGGCGCTCTTCTCGATGCCGGTGTGCAGATAGCCGATCTCCATCTCGGCGCGCTCGACCGTCTCGCCCGCGACCTCGATCATCACTTGCAGGACGCCGTGCGTCGAGGGGTGCTGCGGACCCATCGACAACGTCATCGCGTTGCCACGGCGTTCGACGACGTCCATCGATAGCGCGGCCGGGACCTGAGCGTTCGACTCCGTGGGCGGGACCGCTCCGACGCTCAAGGCTTTTCTCCGCTCGGGGCGTGACCGTCTGCACGCACGCGCGCGATCCGACGCTGCAGTGCAGCGGCGACTTTGCCCGAGGGCGGAGTGCCGGCCGGCACGTTGCTCTTGAGCGCAAACGACGGACGGGGCGTCGCTTCGCGGGCCGGACCGCGCAGCGGATAATCCTTGCGCAGCGGATGGCCTTCCCAGCCTTCGGGCATTTGAATGCGGTGCAAATTCGGGTGACCGGCGAACGAGATGCCGAACAGATCGAAGATCTCGCGCTCCGCCCAGTCGGCGCACGGCCACAGGTCGACGGCCGACGCCAGTTCCGGCATTTCGCCGCCGACGCCGACGAGCAACCGTACCCGGCGCGGCCGTCCGACTTCGGCGACAGTAGCGCGGATCCGCGGCAATGCGAGCAAGTGATAGACGACGTCGAAGCGCGGGTCGCGTTCGAGATAGTCGACCCCGCCGATGTCGAGCAACAGGGAACACCCGCCGGACTTCAACTGCGCCAGTTGCGCGTGCAGTTCGCCGGGGTCCACGCGAATGATCTCGGCATCATCGAGCGGCGGGCGAACGGCCGGCGGGTCGAGCGCAAAACCGGCGATCGACGGCGCTTGGGGACTGGGCATCGGTCAGGCCCGGGCGAGGATCCCGCCGCGTCCGCCTTGGCGAATCTGCTGCTGGATCAGATTGAGGGCGTACAGGAGGCCGTCGGGCGTGGGCGGACAGCCGGGCACGTAGACATCGACCGGCACGATCGTATCAACGCCTTGGATGATCGCGTAGTTGTCGAACACGCCTCCCGAACTCGCGCATGCGCCCATCGAGATGACCCACTTCGGGTCGGCCATTTGATCGTACAGGCGCTTGATGATCGGCCCCATCTTCTGCGCGACGCGGCCCGAGACGATCATCAGGTCCGCTTGCCGCGGCGACGCGCGAAAGACTTCGGATCCGAAGCGGGCGATGTCGTAGGTGGCGTTGGTAACGCTCATCATCTCGATGGCGCAGCAGGCGAGACCCATCGTAAGCGGCCAGACCGACGAACTCTGCGCCCAGCGCGCCACATCGTCGAGTTTGCCGAGCAAGAACTGCCCGGGCATGGCCTCGCTCACGCCCGCCACCTCCGTCCTCCGGCCCCGCCGACTAGCGCCACTGAAAGCCCCCTTTGCGCCACACATAAGCGTAGCCGATGCCCAGCACGACGACGAAGACTATCATCTCAAGGAGACCGTACACGCGCAGCGCGCGCATCTGGACCGCCCAGGGATAAAATGAGGCCGCTTCGACATCGAAGATCACGAACAGCATTGCGACGAGATAGAAGCGAATGGGAAACCGGCCGCCGACCTCTGAGGTCGGTTCGACGCCGCACTCATAGGCCTGCGACTTGGTCGGATTCGGACGGCGCCGGGCGAGCAGGCCGGGGACGATGCAGAAGGCGGCCGAAGCAATTGCCGCGACGGCGAGAAAAATTCCCACGGGGGCATAGGGGTTCATCGCGTCCTCTGGTTTCGCGCGGGGCGGGTCGGTCCTCCGGCGCGTTGAATGCGCGGCAACATGAACGACAGACCGACCGCTGCTCGGCCATTGACGCAGATCGCCTTTGCCGTGGCGCTTTCTTTGGGAGCGCTCGTAACGCTGCTCGGCGCAAAGGGCTGCGATCCCAACTACATCGGCGTGCAAGATTACGGCTCCATCGGCGGTAACGTCGTCGATCAAAAAGGCGTGCCGATTCCGCAGGCGATCGTCTCCGTGGGCTCGCTCGCCACCATCCGTAGCGATTCCAAAGGGGCGTTCGTCTTACCGCACGTCCCGGTCGGCGAGCAGACGGTCCAGGCCCAGGCCGCCGGCTACGTGTCGGGTTCGGTGACGGTGATCGTCGCCAAAGACAAAGACGTTTCGGCAGGCAACATCGTCTTGACGGCAACGACGACCAACCCGTAGCCGGTGAGGCGAGCATACGCTCGTCCCGTAAGACAGGTTTCTTCTTCAAGCACGTGTGGTCACCCTAAAGCCCTTGCTCTAAGGTTTAGTAACTGCTACATTCGGAGAACCCGTGAGCGCCGTCACTGTTGGAAGCTCCCTGTCCGTTCGGACGAATGCAGCCATACGCGACTGCCTCGCCGGCAAGCGCGGCGGGATGCGTTCCATGTTGCTCTTCGCCGGACCGGCGGTCATCGTTTCGATCGCCTACATGGACCCGGGGAATTTTGCGACGAACCTCCAGGCCGGGGCCAAGTACGGCTACGACTTGCTGTGGGTCGTCCTGCTAGCGAACCTGATCGCCATGTTGTTCCAGGCCCTTTCGGCCAAGCTGGGGATCGTGACGGGCCGCAATCTTGCCGAACAATGCCGCGCGCATTTCCCGCGACCGGTCGTGCTGGCGATGTGGGCTGCAAGCGAGATCGCGGCAATGGCGACGGACTTGGCCGAGTTCCTCGGCGGCGCCATCGGAGCTTCTCTGCTGTTCGGCATGCCGCTGTTTTACGGTATGATCGCAACCGGCATCGTCACCTACGCGCTCCTGATAGCCGAGCGCAAGGGGTTTCGGCCGCTCGAGCTGATCATCGGCGGCCTCGTCGGGCTGATCGCGCTGAGCTATCTCATCGAGGTTTTTATAGCGCCCGTCGCGTGGGGATCGGCGGCGTTGCATGCGGTCCTCCCCAAGCTCGACGGCCCAGCAGCAGCGACCTTGGCTGTCGGGATCATCGGCGCCACCGTCATGCCGCATGCCATCTACCTCCATTCCGGCCTGACGCAAAGCCGTACGATCATCGACAACGATCGCGATCGCAGGAAGCTTTTGGGCTTCTCCAACCGCGAGAGCATCGTAGCCCTGGCGATGGCGGGCCTCGTCAACATGGCGATGGTCATGATGGCGTCCGCCGCATTCCATGCCGGCCACCGGGACGTGTCGCAAATCGAGACGGCCTACCACACGCTGACGCCGCTGCTCGGCGTCGCTGCGTCGGCAATTTTCCTCGTCTCCTTGGTCGCGTCCGGCGTTTCGAGTTCGGTGGTCGGCACGATGGCGGGTCAAGTAATCATGCAGGGATTCGTCGGCTTTCGGATTCCGGTCTGGGTGCGGCGTTTGGTCACGATGATTCCGGCTTTCGTGGTCGTCGGACTGGGCGTCAACTCGACCAATGCGCTCGTCATCAGCCAGGTGGTCCTCAGCTTCGCGCTGCCGATCCCCATGATTGCGCTGATTCTGTTGACGCGCCGCCGCGACGTCATGGGGCCGTTCGTCAACAGCCGGCTAATGAGCGTCGGCGCGATCGTCGGCACGGTCGTGGTGCTCATGCTCAATGCCATCTTGATCTTGCAGACCTTTGGGGTACCGTTGCCGGGCCTCCCGGCGAGTTGAGACACTGTCCTTAACGAAACGACCGATCCGTCCCAACAGCGTTTCGCATTCCTTTGAACCTCACAATCAAGTCGTTAACGACACAACATGTCGGCGCTTTCCAAGGCATGCATCGCAGCGCTCGGACGCCAAACTTCATCGCTTTGCAAGGTGAGGGCGCACCGAGCAGGCGCCGGCGAAGGAGAAACTTACGCGCGCGGCAGCGACGCGTCTCGGGATGATGGGCGTGCTCGCGACGGGCGCCGTGACACCGGCGCCGTATCGCTATGTCTGGATGGAACCGCTCCATGAATGAATCAACCGCGACTGCGCGGCGCGATGCCGCGTCATCGGACATTGCGCGTTGAGTGCCCTGTGCAGCTCAGGAGCGCACGATGCTTCGCATGTGCTCAAACGCAAGCAGCATGCCGAGTACGATGAAGGCAAAGCCAGCACCGATCCCCGCGTATTTCGCCGCGGCGCGTCCGAGCCGGCGTCCGAAGGCGACGCCGACGTAGGCGACGATGAACGCTTGGGCGGCCACGACGACCAGCGTCGTCATTACGGGCAGACCGCTCGCCGCTAGTGGAAACCCAACGGCAAGTTCGTCGGTCGAGATCGCGAAGCCGGCGAGGACCATCGACCGAATCGAACCGAAACTCACGGCTTCCGCCTCTTCTTCGCCTTGGCTCACTTCGCGTAACGCGTGCACGCCGACGGCGGTCAAAATCGCCGAGCCGAGATAGACCGCATAGGACCCGTATCGGGCCGGGACGATGAGCGCCAGGGCGGCGCCCACCGCCGGCATCGTTCCCTCGAAGAGCCCGCAGACCACGGCGACCCGAAGCGGCGCAACCCCACCGCGGAGGCCGACCACGATGGCAAGGGCAAGCGTGTCGAGCGCCAAGGGCACCACGAATGCGGCGATGTGGGCTGCGTCGTTTATCACGTTATGCGGTGATACGTGAAGTGCGTTCCGTCGTTACTTCGCATCCCCATCGCCGTTAGCGTTCGCGGGCGGAGCAAGCAGTGCGTACGCGCCTCGCACGACGATCATGTCTCCCGCGTGAAGATCGCCGGCGGATATCCAGCTCCGTCCCGCGTGTTCACTCGCGATCGTAATCTTTACGGGCTCGAAACCGTCGCGGCTCTTGCGGAGAACCTGGGTGATGCCGGTCGTCGGATCGGACACGACGGCGCCGCTCGGTACGTACAGACCCCGACGTGAGCCCACTTGGATCGACGCTTTGCCGTAGGCGCCCGGCCCGAGCGCCACGCCCGCCGGTTCCAAATTGACGAGCACGGGAACGGTGCGCGCGTCGGCGCTTTGGGCAGGATTGATCGCGACGACACGACCGCGTGTCGGCGGCACGCCACTGACGCTTACGCTCGCCGTATCGCCGGCGTGCACGCGTTGTGCGTCGCTCGGTGCGAATTGCGCGGTGAACACGGCACCTCCGGAGTGCGACAGACTGATCACCGGACTCGTCGCGTCGACACTCTCGCCGTCTTGGTGAAGCCGTGCCGTGACGACGCCGTCAAAGGGGGCACGCAGCGTCGCCGATTGCAGCTTCTGCCGCGAAGCCGAAACCTGCGCCGCCGCCTGCGCGACGGCCGCCCGAGCTGCGGCCAGATCCGGTGCCCAGGGGGTCCGCTGTGCGGACTGCTGCTGCTCCAAAACGTGCAGCGCTGCCGCTGCCGAGGCGACCTCGGCCTGCGCCGAATCGATATCGGCTTGCGCGGCGATCCCCAGGCGCAGGAGCTGCCGTTGGCGCGCCAGCTTCACATTCGCAACGGCAAGCTGCGTGCGAGCACCGCTGATCTGGGCCTCGGTCTGTGCGAGTTGCTGTGGGCGCGAGCCCGCGGCGACTTTCGCGTAGTTGGCTTGCGCGGCCGTGAGCCCGGCTTGCGCTTGAGCGAGGTCGGCCTCAAAAGGACCGGGGTCCAGGCGCGCGAGCACCGAACCTGCCGCAACCTGTTGTCCGATCGTGACGTCAACCGACGCGATGCGACCGGCTTGTGGAAACGCGAGCGACGCTTGAGCGTTCGCCCCGCCGCTGACCGTTCCGAAGCCGGAAACGGTAATGGGTTCGCTTCCCCTCCGGACGATGCCGGTGCTGATCGGCGGCCCTTTCGGCGACGGCGTCGGCGCGGGTGCCGGCGCAGGCCGGGAACACCCGTTTATTATGACCGTGCCGACAAGTGCGACGAAAGCGATACATCTCACGAGGGAAGGTCTCCAATCTCGACTTGAAGTGACGCGTACGCCTGCGAAGCCTGTAGCGTGGCGGCGCCCAGCGCTGCACGTGCAGCGACGAGCTGCGTCTGCGCCGCGACGAGGTCAGCGCTGCTGACCGCGCCAAGCCGGTATCCACCGAGCGTCGACTCGGCAACCCGCTGTGCGCTTTCGACCGCATCGCGCAACGGTGCTAAGCGGGCGGCCGCGGATACGGCTTGCGCCCGCAAGCGCAGCGCAGTCGCAACGGCGTCCCGGCGCGCCTGATTCAAGGCGACGTCGGCGGCCGCGACGCGTGCCTGCGCCGCGCCGCGCGCCGCCCGCGCCGCGTTCGTTGAAATCGGCAAGGTGAGCGTAGCCGACACGACCGGTCCCAGGGTATTCTGGACGCTATCACCCGTAATCGCCGCGCCGGCGCCGACGCCGAGTCCGGGCGCGAGATCGCTTTGCGCAATGAGCAGCGCCGCCTGGGCGTTACGGAGCTCCGCGCGCGCCGACGCAATCAGCGGATTTCTCTGTAATGCCTCGTCACGCACGCGGGCGGACGTTGGGAGCGTTCCGATATCGGGCAGTGCCACGTTGCCGGCAACCGTCCTCGAGAGCAGTTCGCCGAGTGCGCCGCGATCGGCCTCCAGCGCAGCCGCAGCCGCCGCCAGGTCCGCTTCGCTCGAGCGCAGAGCAGCACGGGCTCGGTCCACATCGACGCGCGGCGCCACGCCAACGCGCCGCCGCTGCGTCGTTGCCCGCAGCGTGCGCTGCCCCAGCGTTACGTTTTGCGAGGCCGAAGCGAACTGCACTTGATCGGCTGCGACCGCAAAGAACGCCGCCACGGCATTTTGGGCGGCACTGCGACGCGATGTCGCGAGCGACGCCAAAACTTGGGCGGCTGCCGCTTGCGCGGAACGCGCTCGTCCGAGACGACCCGCACGCGAACCGACATCGAAACTGAGCTGTTGCGAGAGCGTGTACTTCGCCGGGACGCCAACGTCCGGCGCTACCGACGCGCCGGTTTGCAACGATAGTAAGCCTTCGGGCCGCGCCGACGCCGCGACCGCGAGACCGGGCGTCAGCGCGTCGGCCGCCGCCGGCGTCGTGACGGCCCGCAGCGCCGCATCCAACGTCAACGGCGCTTGTGCCGATACCGCCATCGAGGGCAGCATCGCGGCAAGGAGGGCGACCACGAATCGCCGTTTATGCATGGGCGGTCTCGCGCGCATCGCGCTCGACCATGCGTCGACGCCCGCGTTCGGGACGCGCGTGGTGAATCGTTGCATAGACGACCGGGATGACGACGAGCGTGAAAATCGTAGAGAAAGCCAGGCCGCCGATGACCGCAATCGCGAGCGGTTGGAGCAGCTCGCTGCCGCTGCCGAACGCGAATGCGATCGGAACCATGCCGAGCAGCGCCGTCAGCGTCGTCATCACGATCGGACGAAAGCGCAGACCGCCGGCATACAAGAGCGACTCGGCAACGGTTGCGCCCTCAGCTTCACGCCGCTTGGCGAACTCGAGCAGGGTGATGCCGTTCTTTGCCACCAACCCGACTAGCAAGATAATGCCCATCAGCGACGCCACGTTCAGCGTCGTGCGAGTGAGGAAAAGTGCGACGACCGCGCCAAAGGCGGCGAGCGGAACCGTTACGAGGATCGCGATCGGCGCGACGAACGAGCGGAAATGGATCAGCAGAACCAAGAACACGAGCGCGAGTGACACCATGAGCGCGGCGGCAAACTGACTGAACGATTCTTGCTGCAGCGCGTACGCGCCGGCAATCTCATACGAATAGCCGCTCGGGAGCGTGACGCTCTGCATGCGACGCTTGATCTCGCTGATCACGTTTCCGAGACTGGCCCCACCCAGTTGCGCGGTCACCGCGAGATATTGACGAGCATTGAGTTCGTTGATCTCGCTTTGGGGCGGCCCGCTTTGCGCCGTGGCGACGCGGGCAAGTGGCTGAACTCCCGCGTTCGCCGTCACGATCGGCGTTGCGAGCACGTCGTCAACCGTCGGCCCAAGAGGCGCGTCGTAGCGTACCCGCACGGGAATCGTGAGCGGCGAGGCGATAACCGCCGACGCGACGTCGCCTTCGAAGGCGACGGCCGCTGCGGCGGCGAGTTGGGCTTGGGTGACGCCGAAGGCTCCCGCGTCGGGATTCGCCCGCAAAACGATGTTGGGATTGTGGAAGATTGCGCCGCTGAATGTGCCGGCGATGCCCGGCACGTCGGCGATGCGGCCTGCGATATTCGTTGCAGCCGACACGAGCGTTGTCTGGTCCCTGCCGAAAACACGGATCTCGATCGGCGCCGACGCGTTCGAGAGGTCATTGAGCATGTCGGCGAGCAGCTGCTTCGAGCTGACTTGGGCGTTGGGTGCAGTGTCGTGGATGCGGTCTTCGATGCGCTGCATCACCGTTACGATCGGCGCCCGGGAGCCGCGTGGCTTGAGCGTGACTTGAATCTTGCCGGAGTTTACGCCGCTCGGGACATCGGAATTCTGAAACGTGAGCGCGACGAGGGTCGCCTCATGCGCGATCGCGGGGTCGGCACGGATGATGCTCTCCAGTTGGTCGGCCGCGCGTTTTGTCTCGGCAAGCGTCGTGCCGGGCGGCAGCATGTACGTGAGCTCAAAGGCGCCTTCGTCGAGCGATGGCAGGAAGTCCGTACTCAGGCGACTTCCGACGAATACCGTCAGCACAAGGACCGCAACGGAACTCCCGAGCACGAGCGCGCGGCGCCGGCCGACCAGCGCAGCAGCGGTTCATAGCGCCGCTCGGCCCAGACGACGACAGGATTGTGACGCTCTTTTTTTACTCGTAAGAACTGCATAACGATGTTCGGGGTGAAAATGAGGGCGAGGACCAGCGACATGACGAGCGCGATCGCGAGCGTCGTTGCGAGCGCCCGGAAGAACGCGCCGGCCACGCCCGAGAGAAGCGCCAGCGGCGCGAACACGACGATGGTCGTCACGGTCGACGTAATCATCGGCACCGCAATCTCTTCGACTGCCGCCGCAATGGTGTCGCGATCACTGCGTCCCCCGGCGACGTGCCGAAAGACGTTCTCAACGACGACGATGGCGTCGTCGATGATCAGTCCAACACCGATCGCGAGGCCCCCGAGCGTCATGAGATTAAGGCCTTGCGAGAACATCGCCATAAACCCGAACGTCATGGCGATGGTGATGGGAATGACGAGCGCCGCCACCAGCGTTGACGACCAATTTCGCAGGAAGAAATACAGGACGATGATCGAGAACACGAGCCCAATCAGAATCGCTTCGCGTAAGCTCGAGATCGCTGCCGCTACGAGTTCTCCCTGATTCCAGAAGCGGGTGAACGCGACGTCCGCGTTCGCTTTGGCAACTTCGTCCAGCGCGCTTTGGACGACGTTCGCAACGTCGACGAAGCCCGCGCCTCTTTGCGCGAACACATTGACGACGACACCCGTCTTACCGTCGATCGAGCCTGCCGACATCTGCGGCGCCGCCGTCTCGACCACCACGGCCAAGGCGCCCACGGTGATCGGCGTACCGCCTTGCGTACTGACGACGATCCGGGCTATGTTCTCGGCGCTATGCGCTTGGCCAGACGCGAGCAAGGTCGAACGCACGTAGTGATTGTCCGAGTGGCCGACTGACGTCACGGTGTTCGTCGAAGCGATCGCGGTTGTCAGTTGGTCCACGGTGATGCCGTGGGCAGCGAGTCGGCGCGGGTCGACGGAGACCAGATATTCGCGCACGGCGCCGGCGAGGACGTTCACCGCAGCCACGCCCCGCAGCCCAAGGAGCTGCGGCCGAACCGTGTACTGGCCGAACTCGCGCAAGGCCATTTGATCGCGGCGGCTCGAGGTCAGCCCGTATCCGATCACGGGGAAGAGACTGGGATCGACCTGTTGGGTCGAAACCTGCGTGTCCTTGGGCAGTTGCCCCTGAGCGCTCGCGACGATGGCAGACACGCGCTGTAAGGCCGTATTGGCGTCGGTGACCTTCGGATCGAACGTGACGGAAATCGCCGCCGCACCCTGCGTTGAGTTCGTTACGATTTGCTTGACGCCCAGCGCCGCCGCGAGTTGCTCTTCAAGCGGCTTCGCGATGCTCGACTGGACGAGCGAGGGAGCTAGATCGCCGTTTTCCGCAACGACCAGAACACGTGAAAACGAGAGCGTCGGGAAGACCTGTTGAGGAAGCTGTCCGACCGCGATGATGCCCCAGATGCAAAGCAGCACGACGATTGCGTACAGGGCTCGCCACTGCGAGAGCAGCGTTCGGATGGGTGAACGACGAGGCTGGCCGTTCTGTTGGCTCGGATAGTTAGGCACGCGCAGCTGCCGCCGCGCGCCGGAAAATCTTCATGAAGACAGTGGCTCCACACGTGCTTACGTCTCGAGCGGGATGCTCGCGACGACGTGCGCGCCACTATCGCAGGCGCGCTACGCGTTCAAAAGGCGTGGAGGCGGTCGCTTGAACATCATGCGCGGCCAGGTCTCGCAGCCGGCCATCGGCCGCGACCTCATGACGCGCACACGCCACGCCGGTCGATTGGGCCGCACAATTCCGATGAAAAACACGGCGGCGAGTGGTGCCAAGCGCGGCATCAAGCGCAGCAGGCAGCGCACCACGACGGTCCCAAGGAGCACGAGCAGCAACGACGTTGCCCACCCCATGAAGTCCTCACGCGCGTTCGGCGCGGGATCGCCAAACTGGACCATCGCCATGCAGACCGATTGCAGCAGTGCGACAATCGCCGTGAATCGAACGCCCGATCCGCCGAAGGGTAGCTGATCGAAAATCCTACGCCGCAAACGCGCTCGGCCGTTTGCGTTCCGACACCCCGAGCAGCTCTCAGCTACGAGGGCCGCCGCAATCGCCGCGCAAACGAAAGCCAGGGCGCCGAGCACGCAAGCTCGACCAAAGTCGACGGGATCGCCGTCGAGTCCGAAGCACTCATAGAACATCTCAATGGCGGCAGCCGTTCCGAGCGAGACTGCAACCAAGAGCGTGACGGGAATGAGGCGGGTCCAGGCTACCGGCACGGCTTCACGATACCGCACCGAGTGACTTCTTCCTACCAACGACGGATCAGCATGCGAGGCAACTCGGCGTCGTTGCAATCTACGCCGGCTTTGCGATTCTCAAGACGCCGGAATAGTCTACCAACGCCGCAGCGACGGATAGAGGATCAACGCCAGGATCGCAAACCCGAGAATGTACGATAGGTACAACGCGATGACGCCGGACTGGGTGCGACGAACCAGCGCGCTGATGGTAAGGAACACGCCGCCGATGCGCGACGCGAGCGGAAAACCAAAAAGCGGGCGAATCGCGCTTTCGTAATCGGCCGGTTGCCCCGAGGCAAACGGTGAACTTGGGATGATGCGGTTCGTCCAGAGGGCCGCGTGCAAGATGACGCTCGTCGGATTGGCAAAACCCGTTCCCGTGTATTGGGTCCACGATTCATATGCGCTGCCGCTCGTCCAGGCCGGCTCACGACGTGAAGCAGAGCGCGGAATCAACGCGACGAGAACGGCGAAGCCGAGAGCGAAGAGCGCGATCGTCCAGCCGAGGCCGGCACCCGAAGCAGACGAGAACCCGTTGAAGGCGGGCTGGATCAGGAGCGGCTCGACAGCCACGGCACGCGCGGCAGCGACGCCCGCAACGCCGTCGATGGCGAATCCGAGCCAGCGCACGAACGACGGTGTCGCCACGCCGAGCGCAACGACCGCCGCTGCGGTGACGATCAGTGCGGTCCCGCGTAGCATAGAGCCGTCGCGGCGGGGATGCTCCGCGCCGGCCGAGCGCGGTGCGCCGAGCAGCGCGACGCCGACGAACTTGACGAACGCGACGATGGCGATGCCGGCCGCAATCCCGACCGTCGCGCCCGAGAGCGCGAGCGTCACTTCGACGGCTCGGTTCGACGTTCGAAACGCCTGCATGCACGCCTCGATGATCAGCCATTCGGCGGCGAAACCGCCGAGCGGCGGCAACGCCGCGAGCGACATCGCCGCAACGAGCCCCGTCGCACCATGCACGGGTAAGCGCCGTAATTGGCCGCCGAGACGGTCGAACGACGTGCTTCCCGTCGCATCGAGTACTCCCGATGCGCACAGAAATAACAGTGCTTTCGCAAGCGCGTGCGCGGTAATCGCGACGTACGCAACCGCGATCCCAAGACCGACCAGAAGAGCAACGTCGAGCGCGCGGCCCACGAGCGCAATGCCGAGTGCAACGACGATCAAGCCCGCATTCTCGACGCTCGAAAACGCCGCCAGGGGCCGCACGTCGGGTTGCGCTTGCGCCCAGGCAATGCCCAAAAACGCTCCGGCGGCGCCGAGTGCAACGACGACGAGTGCCCACCACAGCAGGATCGGAGCACCGAAGCCGACGAGAAACCGTACGATTCCATAAAAGCCGACGTTGAACGCACCGCCCGCCATCAGCGCCGCGAGGCCCGGCGGTGCCGCCGGATAACCGTACGGGAGCCAGCCCTGCAACGGAATGAGCCCGACCTTTGACCCAAAGCCGACGAGCAGCAGAAAAAAGAACAGTCCGCTCACGGCCGGATCGAAGTGCCGCGCCGCCGCCGCGACATCGCTAGGACGATCATTACCGGCCGCATGCGCGAGCGGCAAGAGCGCGCCGAAGAGAGCCGCGCCGGCGACGTGCGTAAGGACCAACGTGTAGTACGCGGCGCGCGGCGCGCCCACATCGGTTCCCGCGTACGCAATTGCCCAATAGAACGAAAGCGCGACGAGTTCCCAGCCGAACAAGAGCAAGAGCACGTCGCCCGCCGAGCAGATGATGACCGAAGCGATCCACATTACCACAGCGGCGGCGGCGCCCGCTCTGCCCGACGCGCGTTCGGCGGACGTCTGCCCTCCCAGCAGATAGACGCTCACCAGCAGAGCGATCGCGCTAACGATACCATCGAAGAACGCCGCGGTGGGATCTATCCGAATAACGACATGCGAAGACACGTCGCCGAGCGCCGTCGTCGTGCCGCCGGTAAGCGCGCTCGCGGACGCAACCAGCGTGATGCCGGAGGCGACGGCCATAAAGAGATACCCGAACGCGCGGCCGACGCGGGGTAGCGCGACGGCCATAACGACGCCGATGCATCCGGCCACCAATGCGGCGACGACGAGCTGGGCCGGCGTCACGTCCGGTACTCGCGGTAACGCGCTTCCGTCTTTCCGAGCGCCACCCACAAGCCATGGATGATCGAAAGCGGAGGGGGCGGAGCGCCCGGAATCGCGACGTCGACCGGCACGATACGTTCGGCGGGCCCGGCGATGTCGGGTCCGCTGAAGATGCTGCCGGAACTCGCCGCCGTGCCGACGGCGACGACGACCCGCGGATTCGGCATCGCTTGGAAAGCACGCAGCAGCGGCTCCGCCATCGCGTGGGTTACGACGCCTGACACGAGCAACACGTCAGCGTGGCGCGGCGTCGCGGTCAAGAACAATCCGAGCCGGTTGACATCGTAGAACGGATTAAAGAGCGCCGAAATTTCTTGTTCGCACGATGCGTCGCTGCCGGCGTCGACGTGTCGGATCATGATGGAGCGGCCCAGCCTGCGTACGCGCGCTGCCAATTGCGCGCGCACGTCGGCGACGTGCCCATCGACGATTGCCACGTCGAAGCGGGGCGAAAGCACGAAGGCATCGGGCGCAACGCGCGTGCAGGCGCCGCACTGAAAACAGCGCGACATCAGCAGCTGCGGCCCATGGCCATCGGTCAGGATGGCGCGGGAGAGACACGCCTCGGCCCCGGCCGCGAGCGACGACACCGGCGCGCCGGCGATGATTTCTGCAGCGCCCCGATATCGCGGCGGCATTGCGTCGGCGGCGTGCGGATAGCGCGTCGTGAGGATGCCGCGGCGCAGGCCCCGTGCAATCCAATTGCTCATCGGTCCGTCTCCGCTTGGATCAGGCCGAACGAATGCTCGATGAACGAAAAGTCGGTGAAGATATTACCCGGCAATGCGGGCACGAAGAGTGGCCAGTTCGCAAACGACGCCGATCGGATCGCGACGCGGCGTAACCTGCCGCCTACCAGTCGCACGCCGTAGATCAGTTCACCTTGCGGCGATTCGACGCGCGCGAGACCGCAGCCCGACGCTGCCGGTACTGCGACGCATGACGTTCCCGACGGCGCTGCATCCAGTGCGCGGCGAATCAACCCGAATGATTCCCGTATCTCACGTTGCCGCACACGGGCGCGCGCAAATGCGTCGCCGTCGCGTTCGAGCGCTTCGGCGCTTCCAATGGGCGCGAGCATGAATCCATCCGCCGTCGCGCGAGCGTCGCAGCGAATGTCGCTGCCGCGGGCAACCGGGCCGACGCCGCCATAGCGTTGCACGATCTCGCTGGAGAGCCGTCCCGCGCCGATCAGCCGATCGAGCAGCGACTGCGTGTTGAAAAGCCCTTCCACGACGGATGTCGCTTCACGTTCGACGGTACCGAGCCGGCTCGCGCACGTTTCGTGCAATGCGCCGAAAACGTCGCCGCGCGTGCCGCCAACGGCGACGACGCCGCGCGAGAAGCGGTTTCCCGTTGCTTCCGCGAGCAGCCGGTGCACGCGCTCCTTGGCCGCAAACGTTTGCGCGGCACCGACGGCGAGCGAGCCATCGTCCGCGAGTTTCCCAAGCGAATCGAGATGTTGATGAACGCGCTCGAATTCGAGCAGGATCGTCCGTGCGGCACGCGCGCGCTCGGGAATCTCGACGCCCAGCGCGCACTCGACCGCGCGCGCAAACGCCGTCGCATGACTCGCGGCGGTCGCGCCGGAAACGTGCTCGGCGACGTACGGCGCCAGCTCGAGATCGACGTCGACGAAGCGCTCTTCCAAGCCACGCTTCTTGAAAAACATTTGGGGAAAGACGGCGATGAAGTCCTCGCCGGCCGTTTCGATCACCCACCGCGCGGATTCGACGATCCCGGAGCGGATCGGTCCGTACAGCACCGTCGAGACTTCCGTCGCGGAACTGCGGCGCAACGCAGCGGGATCGCCGGGCGGCAGAAGTGGCCGCGTTTCGGGAATGCCGTCGAAAGACACGCCGAAGCGATCGCGGATTTCGCGCTCGCTCCAATCGGCCGCGGGAATGTCGGCGGACAACGCGGGGACTGGCTCGAATCCGACGCAGCCGGTAAGGGCACTCAAGCCACCATCGTTCGCAAGAACGTAGTGCAGGAGTCGCTCGCCATCGACTTCTTCGTAAAACACCGCAGCCAAACGGCTGCCGGCCGCGATGCGCTCACGAATCTCGTACAGCGCCGCAGCGACCTCCGGCGCGTCGGTGCCCGTCACGACGTGCCTCCTATCACGGCGGCAGCCTCGGCAATGAGGCTGCCGAGTGCACCCGGCACGGCGAGTCCCAGGCCGAGAACGACCACGAAGCCGATGCTCATTGCGGCCAGGGCGTACGGCGCCGCTTCACCACGGCGGATCGTATCCGGCGGGTCACCGATCGTCGTTGCCGTTACCCAGCGCACGATCCCGCCGAATGCGACCAAAAGTAACGCGAGCACGATCCCCGCGATCACGTACGCAGACGAACCGAAGCCACCGCTTACGATCATCAGTTCACTGCGGAAAATGCCGAACGGCGGCAGCCCGGCCAGCGCCAGCGCGGCGACCACGAAGAGCCCCCCCGAAACCGGCAAGGCGCTCGCCGCACCGCGAATGCCGGCGATCTCGCGCGTGTGGTAGCGATCGGCGAGTCGGCCGGCGGCGAAGAACCCAAGTGATTTGGAAGCCGAGTGGTTGATCGTGTGCAGGAGCGCGCCGGTAAGTGCGAGCGGCACGCCGAAACCGAAACCGCACGCCACGATGCCCATGTGTTCGATGCTCGAGTACGCCAGCATCCGCTTTACGTCACGTTGTTGCAAGAGAAAGAAGGCGGCAAGAAACAACGAGAGCAGCCCGACGACGAAGAACAGTCCCCGGGCGAGGCCCGGGCCGACCGCGGCATTGGCGATGGCGGTGAAGCGCACGATGACGTACAGCGCGTCGGACAGGATGATACCGGAAAGCATCGCGCTCGTCGGAGTCGGACCGGAGCCGTGCGCGTCGGGCAACCACGTGTGCATCGGTGCGAGTCCCATTTTGGTTCCGAATCCGATCAGCGCGAAAATGAATGAGAGCCGTACGCCGTCGGGCTCCAGCCGCTTGGCGGCGTGCATGTACGCGGCCCACTCGGGCGCATGGTGCATGCCGAGCGCGCTCCCGGCCGACGCATATAAGACGACGACCGCTACGAGTCCCAGCCCAAGGCCGCACGATGCGATGAGGATGTATTTCCAGGCTGCTTCGAGCGCTGCGTCCGTTCCCTGCAGCCGGACGAGCAACGCCGCAACGATCGTCGTCGCTTCGAGTGCAACCCACATGCCCGCGACGTTGGTCAGCAGCGGCACGACGGCTTCGGCGCAGGCGAATGCATTCGTGAGCGCGAGGAATTCGCGGCGATAGCCTTCCCCCGCTTCGCCCGCGTCGCGTTCGGCCACGACGTACCAATGCGAGTACAGGCCTGCGCCGCCGTAGACGATCGCGACCGGTAGCAGGAAGAGCGCGGAAACGGCGTCGACGGGGCTCTGGTGGTGCGCCGTGAGCCATGCGAGGGCAACGATGGCAGCCGCCGTCACGAGGCCCGCGAGCGCCGTGACCGGCCGGCCCACGCACGACGGCAAGAGGCCCGAGGCGACGGCCGCGACGCCGGGCACGGCGACGATGAGCGCGACGAGCGGGCTCAACCGTGCAACCGCTGCAAGACGTCGACCGAAGCGGACGCGCTTTGCTCGACCAGCACGCGGACGAGCACGGCGAAGACGAAGACGGCGACCAGGACATCGATCAAGAGCAGGATGCCGACGACCAGCGGCAGTCCGGGAGCGAGCGTTACGGTGCCGAAATACAGTCCGTTCTCGAGCGTCAGGAACGCGATCACTTGGGCCAGCGCGTTCGGCCGCAGAATCGCGACGAGGAAGCCGACGAAGACGATCGCGAGCGTCGTCGCCAAATCCGCTTGCGGCAGAAACGCTCCGGTGCGCAGCGGCAAGGCTCCGGCCACCAGGATCGCGACGCCCATGAGACCCGCCGCGATGATCAGCGAGAGCGTAACGTTGATGCGCTCGGGAATTTCGACGCGCGTCGAAATGTTGCGCGACAGGTGACGCATGTAGAGCGGTAAGATGACGACCTTCGCCGCGACCGTGAGCGCTGCCAGCACGATCAGGTCCCACTGGCGGTCCTGGACACCGACCGCAAGCGAGATGAACGCAACGAACAGCGACTGCACCGCGTAGAGCGTGATCAATTCGGCCAGGACGACGGACCGCAGGAGCGCGAGCTGGACGAGCAGCAACGCGACGCTGATCGTGCCGGCGACAGCTTGCGGCAAGGTCAATGAGTGGACGTTCATCCCGCTCCGATTACGTACGCAAACGTCGCCAAGACGGCGACGAGCAGCCCGGTCGCGATGAACTCGGTGATCTTATAGAGCCGAAGCTTCGCGTACGTCGTATCGATCACGATCACGAAGGCCGCGACGATGAGCGTCTTGAGAAAGAGGTACACGACCGCGAGCAGCACGCTCGAGAGGCTTCCGTCGTCGGAAAGGCCGCGCGGCAGCAAGAGGATGTTGACGAAGATCGTGTACAGCAGGAACTGCTTCATCGACGAGCCCCACCGAAACAGACCCATTTCGGGGCCGCTGTGCTCGAAGAGCCGTGCGTCGTCGATCATTCCGAACTCGATCGTCGCCGACGAGCTTTCGATCGGGATGCGCCCGGTATCGACGAGCAGCATCATGAAGAAGGCCGCGACCGCGAGCACGTGCGCCGGCCGCAGCACGTCGACCGCCGAGTGGCGCAGCGCCGCGTTCATCGCATACGGCAGATCGGTGCCGGTGATGAACGCGACCGAGAAGAACACGAAGATCAAGGTCGGTTCGACGAGGACCCCCACCATCGTCGCGCGACTGCCGCCGATGCCCGTGTACTGCGAGCCCGAGTCGAGCCCCGCACACGCGGTGACGAAGCCCGCGAGTCCGAGCACGAACGCGCCGCCGAGAATGTCGCCGTACGTCGCGCCGGGCAGCGGATACGTCGTCAGCACGGGGATCAACGTCGCGACGGTCGCGTACGCGCCGCACGCCACGTACGCCGCAGCCCGGAAGAACCACGAAGACGCGTCCGGCACGATCCGTCCCTTGCGCAGGAATTTCAGAATGTCACGGTACGTTTGAAATACGGACGGGCCGCGTTTTCCGGCGATGATCGCCTCGACGCGCGCGATGACGCCGGTCAGCAGCGGCGAAACGAAGAGAACCGTCAGGACTTGCGCGGCTTGGACCGCATACGCCGGAAGAAGCAAGCCTTATTCCGTCCGCGCTGCTTGGCGCGAAGATCGAATAACGACAGTCGGCAACGCGGTGCAGCCGATACGATACGGAACTCGCTGTGTGTTCATGCTCCCGCCTTTGCAGCAGGAGCCATCAGCCGAATAATCGGCGCTTGTCGGCGAGCTCCATCGCCATCGGTTGTTGTAGAAAGCAATTGTACGCTTTTGCGGCAATCCCTCGCGAACGCCATGGCCGCCGCACCACACGCGGCCCACTTCCGGAAGGGCAACTGTCCCGCCGGGCGTAAATCCCCGTTCCCGGCGGTGGAGTCCGCCTGCGGCCCCAGTGCCGCGAATCGCTCTTGCGAGCCGATGACTCCTGCGTGATCTTCCTTATGCGTCCGCAGGAGAGAACTCGAATGAAGTGCCGCCAGCATACGTTTGCAACGATGACCGTCGCGAAGCGCTACGGCCGAGCTTGGAGCAATACGTTGAGACTTTCATCGGCCTTTGCCATGATGGGCGCGGTTGCGTTCGCGCTCGGGACGAGTCCAAGCCGCGGCGCATCGGTTGCGCCCTCGGGCACGGCAACGACCATCCCGGCCTTGCCGCCGTCACCCGAAGCCGTGCCGCCGAGCGCCGAGCAAGACCGCGCGGCGATCGAACGTGCGCACATCAAGCACGTCGTCGTCATCATTCAAGAAAATCGCAGCGTCGACAACCTCTTCAACGGTTTTCCGCGGGCCGACACGGTCCAGTATGGAGCCAGCACCGAGCACGGGATCGTTCGGCTGCGGCCCGTCGATCTCGACTATCCGCACGACGTCGATCACCAGCACCGCGCGTTCATGCGCGAGTATGACGGCGGACGCATGGACGGGTTCGATCAAGTCCGGACGTACCCGGACCGCGATCCCCTCTTCGCGTACTCGTACATCCCGCGCCAAGAAGTCGAACCGTATTGGCAGATGGCACTGGACTGGACGTTCGCCGATCGGATGTTTCAGTCGAACACCGGTCCCAGTTTTCCCGCGCACCTCTATCTGGTCGCCGGTCAGTCGCTCAACACGACCGACAATCCCAATCACATCGAGACCGGGCACTTCGCGTGGGGCTGCGACTCGCCGCCGAACGCCACGGTTGCGGTCCTCGCGCCCAACGGCGCCGAAGAACCCGGCCCGTTCCCGTGCCTCGACTTTCGGACGCTCGCCGACGAACTCGATGTCGCCGGTTTGCCGTGGCGCTACTACGCTCCGTCGATCCACAGCCTCGGCGACATTTGGTCGGCCTTCGATGCAGTCCGGCACATTCGATACGGGCCGGATTGGAACAATGTCGTCTCACCCGAAACACGCATTCTCGCGGACCCGGGAGCGGGTTTCTTACCGTCGGTCACGTGGGTCGTGCCGACGGCACATAATTCCGATCATCCGTTTCCGCGTCACTCGATCGGTGCCGATCTCGGCATCACGGGGCAGTACGGGCCCGAGTGGGTCGCTTCGGTTGTTAATGAAATCGGAGAAAGCAAGTTCTGGGACAGCACGGCGATCTTCGTCGTGTGGGATGATTGGGGCGGCTTCTACGATCACGTCGCTCCGCCGCAGCTCGATGCGATGGGCCTCGGACCGCGCGTCCCGTTCATCGTCATCTCACCGTACGCGCGACCACACTACGTCTCCCACGTCCAGCACGAATTCGGCAGCATCTTGAAATTCAGCGAAAACGTGTTCGGTCTGCCACGTTTGGGCACGACCGATATCCGCGCCGACGGCCTGTGGGATTGCTTCAATTTCAACGCGCCGCCGCGTTCATTCATACCGGTACGCATTCCGCGAGAGCGGCAGGCACAGTTCGGAAACGTTCGCACCCGGCCGGTCGACGAGATGCCGCCCGACACCGATGACTGACTACGGCGTGCGCTTGGCGACTGCACTCAGCCTCTCGTGCAGAAACTCGCAGGCTGCCGGCGGTCATGCGGTGCTCCGTAACGCATCCAGCCTCGTCAGAATCGCTTCGCGCAGCGCAGTGATGCCGGCGCCGGAACGCGCGCTCACCGGGATTGCGTCCGCGGGAAGGGTGCCCGCCGGAAAGCCGGCGGCATCGCACTTATTGAAGGCGAGCACCACGGGCTTTTCGTCGAGTGCGAGGTCATGCAGGATGGCTTCAACGCTCGTTCGTTGGCGTGGCCAGTCGGCATTCGAGCCATCGATGACGTGAACGAGCACGTCTGCGCCGGAGAGTTCTTCGAGCGTCGCCCGAAAGGCGGCGACGAGTTCTTCGGGAAGGTCCGTGATGAAACCAACGGTGTCGGCCAACCGCGCGTAGCGCTGCGGCCCCAGATATACGCGCCGCAAGGTCGGATCGAGCGTCGCGAACGGCTGATCGGCGACGAAAGCACCGTCGGCGCCGGCGCGGGACAGACGGTTGAGCAGCGACGATTTGCCGGCATTGGTGTAACCGACGAGCGCAACGAGCGGAACGCCGCCGGCCTCGGGACGACGCGTTGCGCGCGAGCGCCGTACATCTTCGAGGCCTGAACGGACCACGGAGATGCGCTGCGCGATGCGGCGCCGGTCGACTTCCAATTTCGTTTCGCCGGGACCGCGCGTTCCGACGCCGCCGCCTAAGCGCGACAGCGACGCGCCGGCACCGATGAGGTTGGCTTGCCGGTAGCGCAACTGCGCCAACTCGACTTGCAGTTGTCCCTCGCGGCTGCGCGCTCGCTGCGCGAAGATGTCGAGGATCACCATGGTGCGATCGACGATCGGCAGCGGCACGATCTCTTGGAGATTGGTGCGCTGGCGCGGGCGCAGGTCGTTGAAGACGAATAGCTTGGTCGCAGCGAGCACCGCCGCGCGCTCGGCGATCTCGTGCGCCTTTCCGCTGCCGACGAGCGTCGCCGGAT
Organism: Candidatus Nyctobacter psychrophilus; assembly: GCA_014305025.1. Taxonomy (GTDB): domain Bacteria; phylum Vulcanimicrobiota; class Vulcanimicrobiia; order Vulcanimicrobiales; family Vulcanimicrobiaceae; genus Nyctobacter; species Nyctobacter psychrophilus. The sequence goes on from JACRTY010000021.1 coordinate 120,463, forward strand.
CGACGCGCTCCAGCCGCTGCACCATCCGTCCAACGAGCGTCGCCCCCGCGGCCACGATGAGCGCCTCGTATTCGGCCAGTTCAGGCTCGAGTGGCCGCTTGGCATCGTGGAGGTCGACGGCAACGACAAGGCCACGCTCCGCCGCCGGGCCCGTGGCATGCGTACGTGTCATCGTCCACGATACCCGGCGGAATGGCCGCCCGGATGCAAGCGGGGGATCAACCATGCGAGGCCGTCGTTGTAGCGCGGCCCGGGGTTTTCGAGAATGTCGGGGTCGGCAAGCACGTACGCGCGGTGGTCTTGGACGGCATGCAGCGCACTCCAGGGAAGGCGCTCGCGGACCGCAGCGAAGCCGCTGTTCTTATCGGCGACGACCACGTCGGGCTGCGCTTGGAGCAGCGCTTCAGCGCTGTAGCGCGCGTAGGGCGAGTCGAGCGAGGCGGCGTTGGTTCCACCCGCGAGCGCGATCAACTGCGCGATATAGGAGCGCCGCCCGACCGTATAGATCGGATCGACACCAAGCACCACGAACGTACGGGGGCGCGCGTGCCGCGGCACCCCTGAGGCCAGGGCGGTCGTGCGCTTACGGAGGCGCTCGGCCAACAGCGCCGCTTCGTGCGCGTGGCCCGACAACGTGCCCAGACCCTGCAGGTCCGTGAAGATATCCGCGAACGAATCGTCGCGCAGCAGCGCAACGCGCAGTCCGGCACGCCGCAGCGGCGCGACGAGCGCCGCTTGCGCCGGAATGCCGACCACGAGGTCGGGATGAAACGCGACGATGCGCTCGGCGTCGAGCGACGCCGAGGACGCCACCTGGGGCAACCGCGCGGCTGCGGCCGGATAATCCGTCGCTTGCGAGACGCCGACGACTTGCGGGCCTGCGCCGATCGCGAACAGATCTTCCGTCAGCGAAGGAATCAACGACACGATACGCGGTGCCGGGCGCGAGGGCGCGGCCCACGCCGGTCGCGGGTCGCCCGCCATTCTCGCCGATGCGAAGAAAGCCACGCATACTGCCGCGAGGAACAGCGCCGCCAGGCGTTTCGAGTACATCGCGGCGTGCTTCGGCCCGCAGCAACCGAAACTTTCGCGTTCTTCGACCGTACGTTGCAGAAAGGAGCAGCCGCTTGAACGCAACCGCCGATTACGACGCCGCGCGAGCAGCCGTCTCGCGAACCCTGCCGGCGTACGTTTCATATACGGTCACGTCGCATGCCACCGGCATGGGCTTCAGCAAGGACGAAGCGTCGACGATCGTCGTACGCTCGCGCGACGGCAAGATCGTCAAAGGAACGCCGCCCAGCGTCAAGATCGGGTCGGATGCTTCGTATTCAGATGACGTCGCGAATCATGCACCATTCCAACTCGCATGTTATCGCGCGACGGGCGCGCGCCTGACCAGCTTTGACGGCCGCCCAACTGAGGCGCTAAGCTTGGAATCGAACCGGACGTGTGAACACGACCGGCACGGTGATTTCGACACGCTCTACCTCGACCCGACGACGCGCGATCCGCTGGCGGCCGTCGGGAATCAACACGATGATCCCGTTTCCGCCCATCTCGAACAGCGCTACGCGCGCACTGGTAGCTTCATCCTGCCCTCCGCTTTCGACGTGATGGTCAAGGGCAGCAGCTTCATGTTTTGGCTCAACGTCACGGCCCACCAGACCTACACGCGCTACGCGTTCAGCAACGCGCCGCCGTAGCAACGCGCATGTACCGTACCGATGGAGCGGAAAACCTTCCGAGTGATTCGCTATGCGACGCTGGTCCTCGCGATGCTGGCGGCGCTCGCGCTCGGGCTTTTCGTCGGCGGAGCGGCCCTGGGGCCGGACGATGTGCTCCAGGCGCTGATCCACCCGCATGCGGTGGGGGACGCCACCACGATCGTGTGGTCCCTGCGGCTGCCGCGTGTCATCATCGCGGCCGTGGTCGGCGCGGCACTTGCCGTTTCCGGCCTGCTGCTTCAAGGGCTGCTGCGTAATCCACTCGTCGATCCGTTCTTGACGGGCGTCAGCGCGGGCGCGGGCGCAGCGATCGCACTCGCCGTCGCGGCCGGCGTCGCCGCCCCGTTCGTCCCGGCGCTCGGGTTCGCAGCCAGCATGGCGACCGCGCTGCTGGTGGCGGCGCTGGCGCGGCGCGGCAGCGGACTCGATGCAGAACGGCTGATTTTAGCCGGGGTATCGCTCTCGGCGCTGTTCTCGGCCATCGTGGCGCTCGCGCTGTTACGCCTCGGTCCTGACAGCGGCAACGCGATCCTCGCGTGGCTGGCGGGGTCGCTTGCGTCGCGCGGCTGGCCGGATCTCGCGTGGGCCGCACCGTATCTCGGAGCAGGACTCGCACTTGCCGCGCTCGCGGCGCCGTCGTTGAACGCGCTACGCCTTGGACCGAACACGGCGCGCGCGGTCGGGGTCAATATCGCGCGCACGCAGTGGCTCGTTCTCGCGGCGGCGACGTTGCTTGCGGCAGCGTCAGTAGCACTTGCGGGCATCGTCGGCTTCGTCGGTCTCATCGTCCCGCATCTCGCGCGACGCGTCGTCGGCACCGACGTTCGCGCTTCGCTGATTGCGTCGGCGCTGCTCGGTGCCACCGTCGTGCCGCTGGCCGATGCCATGGCACGCTCCATCGTGGCGCCGGCAGAAGTCCCGCTCGGCGTGCTGCTGGCTTTCGTCGGAGTGCCCGCCTTCCTCTATCTTTACTTGCGGCCATCCGGCGGAGCGCGCTTGTGGGGCACCTAAGCCTCCAAGGCGTTCGGCTGCGCGTGGGCGGCCGTACCCTGCTCGACGACGTGAGCCTCGACATGTTGCCGGGAGAACTCGTCGCCGTCGTGGGGCCCAACGGTGCCGGCAAGACGAGTCTCTTGCGCGCGATCGCGGGCTTCACGCGACCGGCCGGCGGCCGCATCATGCTCGACGGCAGCGACATTGCAACGATGCGGACGATGCAGCGCGCGCTTGCCGTAACGCTGATCGGCAGCGACGTCGAAACGCCCGTCGGCACGACGGTTCGTGAGACCATCGCGACCGGACGTTTCGCGCGACGCGCCTGGTGGGATTGGTCGCAGCCCGACGACGATGACGAACGAATCGTGACGCAGGCGCTCGAACGTGTGGGCCTCGCCGAGTTCGCCGAACGCCGCCTTGAAACGCTGTCCTCGGGCGAGAAGCAGCGTGCCTGGCTGGCGCTCGCACTCGCTCAGGATGCGCAGGTCGTGCTCCTGGATGAACCGACGTCACACCTGGATCCGCGCGCCGCACTCGAGGTCGCACGCATTATGCGCGGTATCGCGTGCGGTACGAGGACGGCGGTGGTGGTCACGCACGACCTCAACGAGGCGGCCGCCGTGGCTGACCGCATCGCCGTTCTCGGTGATGGTGTGCTGCTTCGCTTCGCGTCGCCGCAAGAGGCGCTCGCTCCCGACGTTCTGGAGCGCGCCTACGGCATCAGCTTCGAACGCATCGCCTTCGACGGAAGCATCCGCGTCATTCCGCGCGGTTATCCGACGGGTGCGACGCTTCAGAGATAATGTCTCGCCGCATCGTCTTCGACGCACCACAGTCGATGACGGCATCCGCGTAATCTGCGCGGCGCCTACGGTCTATCGCTGCTCCCGAGCGCGTCGCGTCGCGAGGAGGCGGCGGTCGTAGGTGAGTTCGTCGAGCGTGGACTGTACGTCCTTGAATTGCGGATGCAGCGCGTTGAGCAAGACGTTTCGCTCCGGTGTCGCGAGCGGGACATGGACGCACGGAACGATCAGCGCGAGTGAACGGCCTTCGTTCACCCATGCATCGCCGACCGCAGCATCGATGGCCGGAGCAGGGATGTCGTTCCAGTTCGTCTGCAGCGTGATCCCGATGGCATCGAGCGTAAGGGCCGCGTCCTCCCATCTGGGACTCAGTATAGCCCATCTGGGACAAGGCGTAACCCTAAGCGACAGGGGTGCAGTTGCCGCTTCACCGCGGCGCTTCTCGCCCTCGCGGTTCGCAGTGCGGGAAACGACGCAGGAAACGGCGGTTGTTCAGAAGCGCTTGGAGACGGCGGCGTGCCCCGTGGGCCGGCTCGCCAGATGCGTGTCGCTTTGCAGCACCCACCCGTAGCGGCCGCGATACCGGCCGCTCATAACGCGAACGCCGATCGTGCCGGGCTGGCCCGGCGGCGCGGCCGAGCGGGACGCGACGGCCGAACATGAGATGACGACCGCTTGGGTGCCGGGCTCGGCGAGCAGGGTGTGCGCGAAGATCGCACGCGTGTCACGCCATTGTCCCGCCGCATAGGTGAGCAGGCGATCGCGCGAATCCCACACGAAGACGTCGGGGTCGACGGCCTCCGACGCCAGCACGATCCGGTCGCCGTGCGGCGCGCGACACGCGGCGTCGGCGGCTTCACCACACGAGAGCGACGTGGCCAACGCGGCCGTGGCGGCAATCGCGCGGGCGGCGTGGATCACGCTTGCGTTTCGACGAACCGGCGTTCGCGTAACCACGTTCCGAAATCGGCGGCGGTCATGGGGTGGGCAACGAAAAATCCTTGAATGGCGTTGCAGCCGAGGGTCACGAGTGCCTCTTGTTGCGTCGCGGTCTCGACACCCTTTGCGATCACCGTCCATCCGAGGGAGCGAGCCACGATCACCGTTCCTTCGACGACCGCTCGGGTCGTGCGGCTTGTCCCTATTTCATCGACGAGCGGCCGTTCGAGTTTAAGCGCTTCGATCGGAAGGTGCGCGAGCGACGGCAAGGTGCCGAGCCCCCCATCGAACCCGTCGAGCGCGAAGCCGATGCCGAATTCCGCGCAATGCGAGACGAACGCCGTAACGCGCTCCGCCTCGTCGCCGCCGAATTGATCGGGGGAAAGCTCGATGCGCAGACGGCGTAGTCCCGCAGCGAGCGCTTCATCGTCCAGCAGCGAGTCGACCTCGCGGCTATCATACGCCGCCAGGTTCACATCGATACGAAGCGGCGTTCCGGCCTGCTGCCACGCTCGCGCTTGTGCCGCCGCTTCGTGGAGAACCCATCGGTCCAGAGCGCGCCGTCCGGCTTCATCGTGCGCAATCGACCAACCGCGCTCGGGAGCAAGCAGTCCGTGCAACGGATCGATGCGGCGAATGAGTGCCTCAGCCGCGATAATGCGTCCGCTTGCGACTTCGAGAATCGGTTGGTAGCACAGCAGATAGCCGGCATGCGGTACGAGCGTACCGGGCTCGGCATCGCGGGACGCCGTTTCGGCAAAGCCGCCCGCCTCATCGCGGAAGCGCACGCGCGAACCACCGTCTTCCTTCGCCGCGTACATTGCCGCGTCCGCGCAGGCCAACAGATCTTCGCGGGAACCCGCGTCGTCGGGATACACCGCCACGCCGATGCTCGCGGAGAGCGAAAATTGGTGGTCGTCGATGCCGAAGGGGTGTTGCAACGTTGCGCCGATACGCTGCGCGATCGCCTCGATCTCTTCGCGACCGCTGATGCGCGGCATCACGACGGCGAATTCGTCGCCTCCTAAACGTCCGATGTACTCGACGCGCCGTAACGTTCCCCGCAATCGTTGCGCCACTTCGGCCAAGACGATATCCCCGCCGCGGTGGCCGACGGTATCGTTCACGTTCTTGAAGCCGTCGATGTCTAGAAAGACCACGGCGGCATGGCCGGCCAGCCGGTCCGCTTCGGCAAGCGCTTCGTCGAGTCGTGACAACAGCGCCACGCGGTTCGGCAGCGCCGTTAGCGCATCCGAGTAAGCGAGCCGTTCGATCCGTGAGTCGTTTTCGCGGCGCTCGATCGAGCGCGCGAGCGCCTCGACGACGTGTTCGACGTACTGCCAATCGGCGGGCTCGAACGGCGCCTGACGCGGCTTGGGCGAAGCGAAGGTCACTGCCCAGCGCTGGTCGCCGACCCGAAACGCAGCGCACAAAAAAGCGCGGCCCGCTTCGGCGGCGAGCGCAAATTCGCGTTCCGCGGCGGCATCGAGGACGGCGAACGTCCCGGCGCGTTCGAGTGCCGCCTGCGCGAGAGAACCTGCCAGGGGAAGGCGCGCCCCCGCTTCACCGTCACCGTCGGCAAACTCGACGACGAGTTCGTCGCCGTCGACCCGCGCGACCGTCGCGGAATCCAGTTCGATGCCGCGCAACGCTTCACGCAGCAACGCGCGGACTTGATCGTTTCCCGCAATCCCGCGCCGGACGACGAGCGTCCACAGCGACTCCAGCCGCTCTTCTCGCGGAATCGGCGTGCGGGCGTCGGTCGCCGTGCCGTCTTGCGGCGTGGCGCGCTCTTCGCTGGAGCGCATCGTACGCACCACCACCAGGATTGCGCCGATCTTGGCGAACGCGCCCGAGTGCAAGCGCTCCAACCGAACGGCGAGTTCTTGCTCGGCCTCGCCTAAACGCCGATGCGTCAAAAACGTACGAGGCGTAAAATCGGCAAGCTCAGGCAACAGATCGGCGGCTTTGACTCCGTCCAATGCCTCGCTTCGCAGGCCGAACAATGCGGCGGCGGCGGCGTCGATCAAGGCGATGCTTCCGCTCGAAGGATCGAGCACCAAGTGCGCGTCGTCGGCGGCGTCGCCGGCGACCCGATCACTGCGGGACGACGGCTCTTCGGACATGTGCGTACCACTATTGTCCGAGCAATGTCGGCCGGCCCTTCCAAAGACGCGTCGCGCGAGCGCCGTCGCCGTGCGCGCTGTCAACGAATCCCCGGAACGCGGGGGCGCACGCGCGAGGCGGCGAGGAGCCGAGCGGCGTGACCCGAAGCGCGCGACATGGCGCCGATAACGGTCCCCGACATTTTCAAGAGCTACGACGTTCGCGGCATCTATCCGGCGGAGATCAATGCCGATCTCGCGCATGCCATCGGCCGGACCTTCGTCACCGAACTGGGCTTGGGATCGGTCGCCGTCGGCCGCGACATGCGACCTTCGGGGCAAACGTTGTTCGAAGCGTTTGCCAGCGGCGCTACGAAGGCAGGTGCCGACGTTACCGACATCGGGCTCGTGTCGACCGACGCGCTCTATTTTGCCGTCGGGAAGTACGGCTACGCCGGCGGCGTCATGATTACGGCCTCACACAACCCCGCCAATTATAACGGCATGAAGTTCACGCGCCAGGCGGCTCAAGCGATTTCGCTCGACACGGGACTTTCGGCCATCCGCGACCGCATCGCACGCAACGACCTGGGTCCGACGGCTGCGCGCCCCGGCTGCATCGAGCAGCGCGATGTCCTTGAGGACTTCGCCGAGCATTGCTTAACGTTCGTCGAGCGCAGCGCCGTCAAGCCGTTCAAGATCGCCATCGATGCGGGCAACGGGATGGCGGGCTTGACGGTGCCGCGCGTGTTCGCCCATCTCTCGTGCCGCGTGACCCCGCTTTTCTTTGAACTCGACGGCACGTTTCCGAACCATCCCGCAAGCCCGATCGAACCCGACAACATGGTCGACCTGCAAAAAGCCGTGCTGGCAGGCGGCTGCGACTTGGGCGTCGCGTTCGACGGCGATGCGGACCGCATGTTCATCGTCGACGAGAAGGGCGGCCTCGTCGGCGGCGACATGGTCACGGCGCTCGTTGCGATCAACACGCTCAAGCGCTATCCCGGCGCAAAGATCCTCTACAACCTGATTTGCAGCCGCAGCGTTCCCGAAGAGATCGAGAAGCACGGCGGCATTCCGATCCGCTCGCAAGTCGGTCATTCGCTCATCAAGAAAACCATGCGCGAACAAAACATCGTCTTCGGCGGGGAGCACTCCGGGCATTTCTATTTTCGCGACAATTGGTTTGCCGATTCCGGCATGATCGCGCTGCTGCAATGTTTGGAGGTCTTCAGCGACGCGGGCAAGCCCGTGAGCGAGGTCATCGCGCCGATCGACACGCGCTTTCGTTCGGGCGAGATCAACAGCCGCGTGCACGACATTCCCCAGAAACTGGACGAGCTGCAAGCGCACTACAAGGATGCGCGGATCGACCATCTCGACGGCGTGACCATCGGCTACGACCGCTGGTGGATGAACGTGCGGCCTTCCAACACCGAGCCCTTACTGCGCCTCAACGTCGAAGGCGATACGAAGGAACTGATGGAGACGCACCGCGATGAGGCGCTCCGCTTGATCCGGTCTTAGATGGATTCAGCTCCGCTGAATCCCTGCGCGATTCGGCTACGCCGAATCATGCAGATGGCGGAAGTCGGGCAAAGCCCGACCCTTATTTAAATGCCCGCGATTCCCGCAGCGTTGTCCGCGGCGCTCGACGGGCTCGAAGCGGTTCTCGAGAGCGACGCACGTGCCGGATGGCCGGCACCCGACGACGATCTCAGCGCACTGCGCGCGGCACGCGAACGACTGAGCCGCCGCTACGCACTGGCGGTCGTCGGCGAATTCTCGAGCGGAAAATCGTACCTACTCAACGCGCTGCTGGGAAAAGTCCGTTACGATGAGCGCGGGCGGATCGAAGGCGTGCTCGCGACCGACATCAACCCGTCGACGGCCACGATCACTGAGCTCGAGTACGGCCAGCACGAAAGCGCCTACGCCACATATCCATCGGGCCGAAGCGAACGCATTCCGCTCGACCGTCTCTCGCGTTTCGTCGCCGTCGCCAGGAACGACGCGCCCGGCGCCGTGCACGATGCAACCGCGGACGAGGACGCAGGGCCGTCGTTCGTCGTCGTCACGCTCGATTCACCGTTCCTGCGCGGCGGCTTCGTCGTCGCCGATACGCCGGGGCTGGCGTCGCCCAACGCCGCCCACCGTCGCGCGACGCTCGGCTATCTGCCGCGCGTCGACGCCGTGCTCTACTTAATCGATACGCAGCAGCCGTTCAGCGAGGGCGACGCAGCGTTTCTCGGACTGATCGGCGAACACGTACGCACGATCTTCATCGTGCAAACGAAGATCGACCTGTGGCGCATGCCGGAGGCCGACGGCAGACCGGCCTGGGAAGCGGCACGAGAACGCATCGTCGCGCGGGCGGCGCGCTTTGCTCCACAGGCTGAAGTGTTCGCCGTCTCCGCCCACGATTACGCGCTCGCCACGCTGCAAAGCGACGAGCGGCTCGCCGAAGGCAGTGGCTTCTCGGCCATGCTGGCATCGCTCGAATGTTCCCTGGAAGCGCGGGCACAGGCCGCGCGCATCGCGCGCACGCTGGCGCTCGCGCGGCAAATCGCGGCAAGCAACGCTGCACGCATTGCGCGCGCCGCCATGCTGGTGCAGACGGCGCCGGCCGACTTGGAGCGCGAGCGCCGCAGCGCCGAGACGGAGCTCGCCGAGCACGAACGCGCGCTGTCGCGCGCGCGCGATGACATCGAACTGGCGGGTACGGCGCGGGGCGCCTGGATCGCCGCGGCCGGGACGACCGTGCGCGAAGACGCCGGGCGGGCGCTGGCAACGATGATTGACGTCGCCGATATCGAGCGCATCCGAGACCGCGGAAAGCTGCACGCGCTCGTCGATGCAACGCTGGCCCCCGTGTGGAACGCGTTCGCCGCTGAGGTCTCGAATGATGTCGCGCGCGAGCTGGAGCGGATCGCACGTCGCCACGCCGAGCTACGAATCAACGATGTGGCCGCACTGCGGCTGGGAGGCGAACCGGGGACGGGAGCATGGTCGCGCGATCTCGCGCGTGGAATCGCATCGACGATCGTGCTGGGCGCCGTCGGTGGACCGGCCGCCTCCTTCGTAGCAGCGGTCGCGAAGGGTTTCGCGAGCCGGCCGCACGGCACATATATGAAGCGTGAACTAGGCGCCGATCTCGCGACGACGCTGCTGCCGGCGTTCGAAGGAGCGATCGCTGCCTTCACGGACGATCTTGCGGCGCGTCTGGGAGCGGTCTACGACGACGCGGCCGCCGTCCTCGAACGTGTACGAGCGTTAGCGCGTGGTCAGACGCTGGGCCCCATCGAGCGGGCCCGCGTGCTCGCCGGCGATGCGCCGGCGCGGCACGCCGCCGCCACCGCCCTGACCGTAAGCGCCGAGCGGTTGCGGGCCCTGGAAACCGACTTGGCGCAGGTCTGGGCGGCCGGCCCGCATGCCGACGCGGCGACGACCGTTGCGCTCGGGCGGTCTCCGGCCGCAGTCATCGCTTTCGACTCGGATGCGTACGACCGAGCCTTGCGCCCCGAGCGGTATCGCGTCGTCTTGCTCGGTGCGCTGCGGCGCGGGAAATCGAGCCTGATCAACGCGATCGCAGGGACGCGCCTTCTGCACGACGATGCCGCGCGCGAAGTCCGCTTTCCGGTGCATGTTCGTTACGGCTCCGTCGAGCGCGCCTATGCGCTGGCGTCGGACGGCGGTTGGCGCGAGATAACGATGGGCGAAGCCGCCGCCCGAGCCGCGCAAGCCCCGGTGCTCATCGAAGTGCCGTGGACGATGCCGCGAGAACTCGTCATCGTGCACGCACCCGCCTTCGATTCGGGTAGCGCCGAAGCGGAGTCGATCGCGTTCGCCGCTGCCCGCAACGCGAGCGAAGTCTTGGGCCTCTTTTCACGTCAGCTGTCGGACCGCGAGCTGGCACTCTACGAGCGCGTCGCCGAATTGCCCAAGCCGATGCTCTTGGCACATACGATTGCCGACAATGAGTCGGCGAGCGAACGGCGCACGGTCGTCGAACTGGCCGGACGTTACGTTCGCGAACGCGGGCTTCCGGTGGCGCGCATCTTTACGATTTCGGCGCTGGACTATCTAGCCGCCGTCCAAGGCCGCCACGCCGCGGCACCCTGGAACGAACTCGGCGCCCTGCGTGAAACGCTGCATGCCCATGCCGAGGAACACATGCGCCGCGCGCTCGAACGGCAACGCATGACCGAACTGGTACGGCAGCACCCAAAAGACCATACTTCACAAGCGAAGTTTTCCGGCACCTTCGCGCGCTTGTTCGGTCGCCGCTGACGGGAGGGACGGGGGCGGATTTCGTCACCGCCGCGAAACTCACGGCGTGGCACGCTCCTTCACCTTGGGTCCCGCGCGCATCGCCGTCGGCACGGGCGATGCCTCGTTCGGGCGGCTTCGTGTGAGCAATGGGCGCATCGCCGACATCCTTAGTGCCGAGGGTCCCACCAGCGTACCGCTGCCCGCCGGCACGACCATCTCGCCCGGCCTGATCGACGTGCACACCAACGGAGCCCGCGACGCACTCTTCAACCGGGAGCAAGGCGCCGCCGTCGACGTAGCGGCCCGGGCCTATGCCGCCGCCGGCGCGACGGGCTTTGTGGCAACCATCATGACCGCGCCGTGGGAGTCGATGCTGCACGCCGCCCGCGAGGTGGCCGAGGCGGCCCATGAGCGAGCCGAGCGCCCCGTGATCGGCGCGCGTTGCCTGGGCATCCATTTCGAAGGACCGTTTCTGAACAATAAATTTCGGCGCGTGCATCGCCACGATTGGTTGCTGCCCGCCGACCCGCAGCGAGCGCGTGCTCTCGTCGAAGCGTGCCGCGGCGCTCTCGTCATGGTGACGATGGCGCCCGAAGTCGAAGGCGTCGACGACTGCACGCGTTTTTTCTTCGATCAAGGCATCGTGTGCTCTGCGGGACACACGGCGGCGAAATACGGCGACGGCATGCTGGCGATCGCGCTCGGCTTCCGCTCGTTGACCCACGCGTTCAACGCGATGCCGCCGCTGGACCATCGTGAGCCTTCTTTGTTGGCGGCGTTCATCCAAGAACGGCGCACGAGCGTTCAAGTGATCTGCGACGGTCATCACGTCGCGCCGGTCATGATCGACGTTCTGTACCGTGCGGTCGGAGAGCGGCTCGTGCTCGCCACCGATTACATGGCGCCGGCGGGCGAAGGATACCGGATCGAGGGCGGCGTGGTGCGCGCCGAGGACGGCACGATCGCCGGCGCGGCACTTCAGGTTGACCAAGCGCTGCGCAATCTCATGTCGTATGCCTCCTTGCCGTTTGAACGTGCCATCGTCAGCGCGACGGCGGCTCCTGCGCGGCTGCTCGGCATCGACGGCGAGTGCGGCACGCTCGAACGCGGCAAGCGCGCCGACCTAACGTTGTGGGATCGGGATTACGCGGTCATCGCGACGCTCGTCGGCGGAGAGCCGGTGTACGGTTCGGCGCGCTTCGCCGGCGAACCGGGTGAATCCGGGCACCGCTTCGGCAACACCGCACACGCAGCATCGTTCTAACGGAAGCTGCCTGGGGAAGGGTCCGCCATGAAGCACACAGCCGTCGCCGTTACCGGTGCGTCGGCCGGCCCCGCCGTGCAGCGCAGCAAGGCTAGGCACCATGCTGCCGTCCGGAGGAACCGTGCAGTCGCAGTCGCTGCACGACATCTGGGTGACGTTCTTCTGGGGGAATCGGCGTCGCGATCGTGGTCTACGGGTTGATCGGCTGGTGCATCGTGCGCTACCGCCGCCGTGCGCACGATACGACGTATCCCGATCAGTTCCGCCGCAACAATACCTGGGAGATCATCTACACGAGCATCCCGATCCTGATAGGTGAGCGGACTGTTCCTGATCACCTACGCCTCGGAGCGGCACGTCGAGACGATAAAGACGGCATCCTGGCTACGAGCCGGCCACAATTGAAACTGCGAAGATTCCCCCGGCGCCTTGCTCATCGTCGATGCCGCCTGAGACGTACATCGTTCCGCCATCCGGCGAAAACGCGACGTGGCTCGCCGCTTTGTTCCCTGCATCCAGGCGCCGTTCGAGCGTTCCGTGCGGTGCATACACGAGAATCTCGCGGTCGCCGTGGTTGGCCAAGTACAAGCGGTCGCCGGGGCCTACCGTCAAACCATCGGGCACGGTATCCTCGTTGCCTGCCGGAACGTCGGCCAACAGCATGCGTTCGCCGAGGTCACCGTTGTCATGCACGCGATACGCCCACAGCCGCCGCGCGGTGCTCTCGCTGACGTACAACGTCGCACCGTCGCGCGAAAGCGCGACGCCGTTGGAGTACGCGATGCCGTCGGCGACTTGGCGTACCGTGCCATCGGGCTCGACGCGATACACGCGACCCTGCGGGTCCGACGGCATCGTCTTGGGCGTACTCTTGTAACCGGAATCGGTGATATAGAAGCCCCCACGCTGTGGGTCGAGCCAGACGTCGTTCGGATACGTCAACCAGCGACCCTCGACGCGGGAAGCGACCACGTCGCAAACCCGTCCGCTCGCATCGAGGCGCAGGATTGCACCCGTGCTCGACATGACGACATGCGTTCCGTCGGCGTCAATCTTATGCCCGTTCGAGTCGGGAACGTGAGCCCAAACCTCGGCCGCCTCCGCTCCGGGCGCATAGCGCGAGATCGTTCCGAGATTGGTCATCGAGAAAAAGATCGTTCCGTCGCGATCGACGACGACGCCCTCGGTATAGCGCTCGGTGCGCAGCAGCAGACGCGCGGTAGCCATGCTATCCCGTGTTCCCACACTTCAGGCGCCCAAATATGCCGCACGGACCGTTTCGCTCGCGAGCAAGCGGGATGCGGTGTCTTCCTGCGCGACGCGCCCGACTTCGAGCACGTAGCCGCGCGTCGCGAGCGCTAGGGCTTGGCGCGCGTTCTGTTCGATCAGCAGAACGGTCGTGCCGGCCGCGTTGATCTCCCCGATGATGCCGAAGATCGTCTGCACGAGAATGGGCGACAGACCGAGCGACGGTTCGTCGAGCATGAGCAGACGCGGACGAGACATCAGCGCCCGTCCGATCGCCAGCATCTGTTGCTCGCCGCCTGAAAGCGTGCCGGCCTTTTGCCCGAGACGTTCCCGCAAGCGCGGGAACGTCTCCAATACTCCGGCCATGTCTCGCGCGGAATCCGCTTTGGAGCGACGCGTGTACGCACCCAACTCCAGATTCTCACGGACGCTCATCCGCGCGAACACGCGGCGGCCTTCCGGGGCGTGTCCGATGCCGCGACGCACGATGGCATCGGGGGTGCACCGGCGAAGGTCCTCACCGGCGAAGCGGATGCTGCCGGAGCCCGGTTGCAGCAAGCCGCTGATCGCCCGTAACGTCGTCGTCTTACCGGCACCATTTGCCCCGATGAGGGCGACGATCTCGCCTTCGTTCACGTGTAAGCTCACGTCGCGCAGCGCGCGGATGCGTCCGTAGAACGCGTCGACGTTGTGGAGTTCCAGGAGCGCCATCTGGTTAGGGGTCGCTCGCGCCGAGATAGGCTTCGATCACCCGCGGGTCGGCGCGTACGTGCGCCGGCGTCCCTTCGGCGATTTTTCGCCCTTGGTCGAGGACGGTCACGCGTTCGCACAACCCCATGACCAGTTTCATGTCGTGTTCGACCAGCACGATGGTGACGCCGCTTGCGCGGATGCGCTCGACGAGCGCGATCAGGTCGTCTTTCTCGCGCGGGTTCATGCCGGCGGCCGGCTCATCGAGCAGCAAGAGTGTCGGACTGCTGGCCAGCGCGCGTGCGATTTCGAGGCGGCGCTGACTACCGTAGGAAAGGTTGTGCGCGTCGTCACCGGCGCTGCGCTCCAGGCCGACGAAGCGCAGCAATTCTCGCGCGCGCTCGCGGACGCGGCGTTCCTCGCGCCGTTGACGCGGGGTATGCAAGAGGGAGTCGGCGAGCGACGCCTGCATCCGCGCATGGCGCCCCGTCATCACGTTATCGAGTGCCGACATGAACGCAAACAAGCGAATGTTCTGGAAGGTGCGGGCGATGCCGAGCGCGGCGATCTGATGCGTGCCGAGCTTGGCGAGCGAACGTCCGCCGAAGGAAACCGTACCCGAGGTCGCGCGGTAGATGCCGGTGATCAGGTTAAAGACTGTCGATTTACCGGCGCCGTTGGGGCCGATCAGCGCCACGATGCTGTTCTGCTCCAACGCAAACGAGAGATCGTCCACCGCCACGAGACCACCGAACGCACAGCGCACGTTTCGCAATTCGAAGAATGCCGGCTCCGGTGCCCGCATCAGCGTGCGTGCGCCCCTTCGTATTCCGTTTGCTCGTGAGCGGCCAATGCCGGATCGGTCAGCGCCGCCTCGAGTTCGGCGCGGCGCTTGGCGCTGGGAAGAAGCCCCGCGGGCCGCAGCAGCATCATCCCGACTAGGATCACCCCGTAGAGCATGAAGCGATAGTTCGTGAAGTCGAGATACGTGAAGCCGGCCGTGTGTGCGATGTTGCTCGCCTGCGGCAGCAAGAAACTGTTGACGAACGAGAGCACGAGACTACCGACGATCACGCCCGCGACGTTGCCCATCCCGCCGAGCACGAGCATCGAGAGAATGAGCACGCTGACGTTGAAACCGAACTGATCCGGCGAGACGAGGTCGAGTTTGGCCGCGTAGGCCACGCCTGCGACGCCGCTGAACGCGGCCCCGAGCGCAAAGGCGGACAGCTTGGCCGTCGTCGCATTGATGCCCATATGGCGCGCGGCGAGTTCATCCTCACGAATCGCCATCCAGGCGCGGCCCAAGCGGCTGTGTTGCAGGTTGCGCGCCGCCACGATGCCGAGCGCGATCAACCCCAGCACAACGTAGTAATACGGCGTCGCGCTGAAGCCGAAGGGCCGTCCGAAGAGTGACGGCTGGTCGAGCGACCCGATGCCGTTGGGGCCGTTGGTGTACTGGGCGAGATTGAGAAACGTTTGGGGCACGATTTCACCGAAGCCGAGCGTCACGATGGCCAGGTAGTCGCCGCGCAACCGCAAGGTCGGCGCGCCGAGCAGAATACCGAACAGCGCTGCAATCGCCGCGGCCACGAACAACATGATCCAAAACGGAACGTGCAATCCGAATTGCTGGCTCGCGAAGATCGCGTAACTATACGAGCCGATCGCGAAGAAGGCGGCGTAGCCGAGGTCGAGCAAGCCGGCAAAGCCGACGACGATGTTGAGCCCGAGCGCGAGCAGTACGAACGCGCCGGCGTTCGCAAGAAAGTCGACGTGCGCGTTGTTGTGGTCAGCGAACGGAACGACGAGCAGCACGGCCGCAAGCAGCCCAAGCCGGAGCGCGCGGACAGGCTTGCGACCCTTCACACTTTATCGGGGAGCGCTTCCCCCAGCAGCCCGGACGGGCGGAAGATCAAGACGAGCACCAGCACCGAGAAGACGACGACGTTGGACCACTGCGCGCCCGCCGGTATGTACTGCGTCGCAATCGCCTCGATCAAGCCGATCGAAAAGCCCCCGAGCATCGCGCCGGCGATGTTGCCGATGCCGCCCAGCACGGCCGCGGTGAACGCCTTGAGACCGGCTTGGAAGCCGTTGAAGAACCACGTCGTTCCATAGTAGACGCCGCTGACGAAGCCGGCCGCGCCGGCTAGTGCGCTGCCGATCAAAAACGTCGCGGCGATCGTCGTGTTGACGTTGATGCCCATCAGCTGTGCGGCCTCGCGATCTTGCGCCGTCGCGCGCATCGCCTTGCCGAGTTTGCTATTCGCGATGAAGAGTTGCAGCGCGACCATCAGCCCGAGCGCGAGCACGATGGCGAGGCCCTCTTTGGTCGTCACCGTCACGCCGCCGAGCGTAACCCCCGGATTGGGGATGACCGGGGGAAACGGAACCGGCGACGGTCCGCGCCAGAGCTGCATCACGTTTTCCAGGATGAACGACATGCCGATGGCGGTTATCAGCGGCGCGAGGCGCGGTGCATTGCGCAACCTGCGATATGCCAGCCGTTCAATGAGCACGCCGACGATTCCGCATAACAGCATTGCCGCCAAAACGGTCACGACTACGACGCCGAGCAAAGCGGCGCCGTGCAGCTCGCCTGAGACGCCGAGCGCCGCCAGGATGGCGAGTGAGAAAAACGATCCCAGTGTGTAGACGTCCCCGTGGGCAAAGTTGATCAGTTCGACAACGCCATACACCATCGTATAGCCAAGCGCGATCAGCGCATAGATGGCACCGAGCGATAGACCGTTGACGACCTGCTGTAAGAAAACGTCCACGGCTACGGGATCACGACGTTTTTCGCGAGACCTGCTCGACGAACACCGGCTTGCCAGCCTTGACTTCATAGACGGTCAAAATCGGGTTGGTCGTATCGCCGTTCTGATCGAACCTGATGGTACCGAGGGGCGTCGCAACGCCGGAGGTGTTGCGCACGTTCGCGAGCACCGCAGCGCGGCTCGGAAAGGCGCCACCGCTTGCGATCAGCGCCTTACGGATTGCGGCAATAGCGATCGCCGTCGCGGCGTACGCGTTCGCGCTATAGGGTCCGACGTCGCTGCCCCAGCGTTTGCGATAGGCCGCGATGAAGCGCTGTGCGCTCGGCAGCTTCGACGTCTGCGGCGCGGCGACGATGTAATACGTTCCGTCGGCGGCACTGCCGGCCGCTTGCACGAAGGCCGCCTCGGCGATACCGTCGCCGCCGATGAACGGCAGTTTGCCGAGGCCGACGTCCACCATTTGTCGCCGCAACTGTCCGCCGCCCGTCGACGTGGTGCCGCCGAAAAAGATGACGTCGGGCGACAGAGCGCGTGCCTTGGTCAACAGCGCCTTGTAATCCGATTGGCCTTTGGTGAGATGCTCGCGCCCGAGCACCGTGCCGCCATGCGAGGCGAACACGGCCGCGAAGATGTCGGCGATGCCCTTGCCGTACGTTTCATCGTCGTCGATGACGAACGCCCGCGAAAGCCCCAGCGTTCGAGCGAACTCGGCCGCCGTTGCGCCGACGCGGTCATCGGTCGCATTGACGCGGAAGTAGGTGTTGACGTCGGGATGCGAACTGCGCAACTTGCGCGCCGCGGCGCCTTTGGTGAGCCCCGGATTCGTCGTCGCGGGACTGATCTGCACGAGCCCGGCGTCGTTGGTGATGGGGATCTCCGCGGCGCCGACGTTTGAGTTGAAGGGCCCGATCACGGCAAGCACGGCCGGATCCGACACGAATTGACGAACGTTTTGAGCACCTTGGCCGGGATCGTGGGTCCCCTGCGGCGCGTCGTCGAGATCGTACGCTTTGAGCGTATAGCCGTCGGGTAAACCACGCGCGTTGGCGTCTTCGATCGCCTGAACCGCACCGTTACGGGTCGGAACGCCGGTCGACGCATCGGCGCCGCTGACCGGCAGATCGATCCCGATTTCGATCGTCTTGTCGGCCGAGCCGCCCGAGGTTGTTTGCGCCGAATGCGAGGCGCAGCCGGCGAACGACGCGAGCGCAACGAGCGCGACGACGCGAGTAAAAACGCGAGGAGGCATCGGGCTCCTCTACGGTGAGAGTGAAGCCGGTCCTTTCGGACGAACCTTTGCCCAACATGAAGCGCTGGACGTTGGCCGCGACGCTGGTCGCATGCGCGCTCTACGTGCTCGCGCTACGCGACGATTTCTACCATCTGACGTCGCCGACCACGCTTGCGTGGCATGTGGCCTTACGCAAGCTCTATAGCATCATCGCCTTTACCGTCGTCGGCTATCTGGGACGGCGTGCGCTGATCGAAAACGGACGCGACCGCGTCGTCATGCCGTGCATCGCCGGCGTCGCGCTCTACAGTGCGCTGATCGAAGTGGGCCAGTACGTGTTAGGCTCGCAAGAAGGCTTGGGCTGGAACGCGATCGACACGCTCTGCGGCGCCGTCGGCGGCGCGCTCGCCGTTTGGGATCGGTTGCGCTCCTTCACACGGCAGCCAATTCACGTACAGCCGCCGCGTTGAAGTACGACGCCTGCGGATGGTGCATGACGATGGCTGCCGTCGACTGTTCGGGCACGATCTGATAGGCCTCGGTGAGTTTGGCCCCGAGCGCGCGTTCGACGTCGAGCAGTCGCCACACGAGTTCGTGTTGCGAGAGATCGGGACACGCACCGTAGCCCCATGAGTAACGCTTGCCGCGGTCGCCGTCGATGCCGAGTTCGGCGCGAATGCGCTCGTGCGTGTGCTCGGCCAGCGACTCGGCGGCTTGCACCGAGAAGCCGTGCAGATAATAGCTTTCGCTGTAGTCGCCGGCTTGTTGCAAGGCGTCGATGCGTTCCGACACGTCGCGCCCGACGGTGACCACCTGCAGTGCGATCACGTCGCTTGCACCGCCGTCGAGGGGTTCGTGCAGATAGTCGGCCAAGCAAAGGTGTTCGCCGCCCGCCTGCCGCGCAAAGGTGAAGCGCCCGAGTTCCTGAGTCGGCTCGGCGGGAGCGTACACGATCACGTCATCACCGGAACCGGCCGCCGGAAAGTAGCCGTACACCACACGCGGCGCGAGCACCGGTTCGCGTTCCGCAAGCAGCTCGTAGCGACGCAGGCGCGGCTCGAATTCATCGCGCACCAACCGCTCCCACTCGTCGCCTTTGAGGTTGGCGGCGCCCCACGATAAGCGGTACAGACTGCGTAGATCGTAGTGCGGCCACAATTCACGCACCGCGATGCGTTCGACCGTTCGTGCGCCCAAGAAGGGCGCGCGCGGCGGTTCGACGAGAGCCAGGTGTTGCCGCGCCGTGGCGCCGTCGGAGACCGGTGGCGCAGCTTTCCTGCGCGCGGCATCACGCGCACGCTCGGCATCGCGGCGCATGCGCGCTACGAACGCTTCACGCCGATTCACATCGGACGTCAGCGCGTCCATGATGTCGAGGCCCTCGAAGGCGTCCTTGGCGTAATAGACCCCGGGTTCGAAGTAGCGGGAACCGTCCTCGAGAAAGGCGATGCGGCGTCCGAAATCACGATTGATCGCCGCGCCGCCGATCATGACCGGGAAGGCGAGCCGGCGTGAATCTTGCTCGGCGACGCAGACCGGCATCTGTTTCGACGTCGACACCAGCAGGGCCGATAACCCGATCGCGTCGGCCTTAACGGCGACCGCCTTCTCGAGAATCGCATTCATCGGCACTTGCTTGCCGAGATCGTGCACGGTGTAGCCGTTGTTGGTGAGGATCGTATTGACCAGGTTCTTGCCGATGTCGTGCACGTCACCGAACACGGTCGCCAGCACCACCGTCCCTTTGGTGACGCCCTCCTTCTTTTCCAGAAACTGTTCGAGGTGGGCGACCGCCTTCTTCATCACTTCCGCCGACTGCAGCACGAAGGGCAAGATCAACTCACCCGAGCCGAATTTGTCGCCGACTTCTTTCATGGCGGGCAACAGCACGTTGTTGAGCGCATCGACGGGATCGCGGTGTTCGAGCACCGCGTCGAGCTTTGCTTCGATGCCGTCCTTGCGGCGGCGCAGGATCGCGTTGTGGACGCGCGTCTCAGCGGGGTCGCCGGCATCGTCGTCCACGGTCGCCGCCGCTTTTTGTCCGGGTGCGGCGCTCTCGAAGTGTTCAATCAAACGCGCCAGCGCGTCGGGACGGCGGTTGAGCACGAGGTCGTCGCAGAGTTCGCGTTCGGTTGTGTCGATCTCGGCGTACGGCTTGATCTCTTTGGCATGCACCAGCGCCATGTCGAGCCCGGCGTTCACGCAGTGGTGCAGCATCACCGAATTGAGGGCAGCGCGGGCCGCCGGTTTGAGGCCGAATGAAACGTTGGAGACCCCGAGCGAGGTGAGCACGCCCGGTAGACGATCTTTGATGAGTCGGATGCCTTCGATCGTCTGTACGGCCGAGTCGACGAACTCCGCATCGCCGGTCGCAAGCGTGAACGTCAGCGCATCGAAGATTAGCGCGCCCGGCGGAATACCGTACTCGCCGACGACGATGTCGTAAATGCGTTCGGCCACTTCCAGCTTACGCTCGGCGCTCTTGGCCATGCCGGTTTCGTCGATGGTGAGCGCAACGATGGCCGAACCGTGTTGCCGGACCATCGGCATGATCGTGTCGATTTTGGTGCGCCCGTTTTCGAGGTGAACGGAATTGACGATCGCGCGTCCGGCGTAAATTTTCAGCGCCGCTTCGACGACTTTGGCTTCGGTCGAATCGATCATCAGCGGCGTTTCGACCGCCTGCGCCAGCCGCTTGACCAAGGTCGCCATCTGCACGTCTTCATCGCTGCGCTCGGTGAGCGCCGTGCAGATGTCAAGGACGTGCGCGCCGCCTTCGACCTGTTCGCGCGCGACCAGCACGATCTCGTCGTAGTCGTCCTCGAGCAGCAGGCGTTTGATCCGGCGTGAACCCTGTGCGTTGATGCGCTCTCCGACCAGCAGCGGCGAACCGTCCTGTTTGAGGGCCGTCGCCGTCATCGAAGAGGCGGCAAACTGCAGCGGTTTGGGTTCGGGCGCGCGGCCGCGCTTGCCGGCGACGGCCGCGACGAACGCGGCGATGTGCGCCGGGGTCGTTCCGCAACATCCCCCGATCGCGTTGACGCCGAAGTCGGTCACGAAAGCGCCCAATTCGCGCGCCATCTCAGCGGGCGTCTCGGGGTAAATCGTCTCGCCCTTGGGGCCCATCAGCGGCAGACCGGCGTTGGGAATCACGGCGACGTAGCAGCGTGAATTTTCCACCAGGTACCGCACGGCGTCGCGCATGTGCGTCGGACCCGTCGAACAGTTGAGGCCGATGATGTCGATGGGCAGCGCATCGAGCGTCGCCGTCACCGCCCGGATGTCGGTCCCGAGCAACATGCGCCCGGTAACGTCGAGCGTCGCCTGCGCTTGAATCGGAACGCGCCGCAGACCCCGCTCGAATTCCGCCGCGATGCCGGCGACGGCCGCTTTGATCTCCAGCAGATCTTGACTGGTTTCGAGCAGCAGCAGGTCGGCGCCGCCCTCGACCAGATACCGCGCCTGTTCGCCGTAGAGCGTCGCCAACTCATCGTACGTGACCTTCGAGAGCGCGGGGTCCGACGACGAGATCAACATCCCCGTGGGGCCCAGACTTCCGGCGACGAAACGCGGACGCTCTTGGGTTGCAACGGCATCACAAGCGGCGCGGGCCAGCGTCGCGGCCTTATGGTTGATCTCGCCGGTGTGCTCGCCAAGGCCGTACTCGTCGAGTTTGAGACGCGACGCCGTGAACGAATCGGTCTCGATGACGTCCGCCCCGGCAGCGAGATACCGCTGGTGAACGTCGGCGACGAGGTCGGGCCGGCTCAGCACCAAGGCCTCGTTACAGCCGGCATAGCGCGCGCCGCCGAAGTCCGCCGGCATTAGGTCGCGCGCCATCATTTCGGTGCCCATCGCGCCGTCAAAAACCAGTACCCGGCGGTCGAGGCTCTCGAGATACGAAGCCATCGGTCCTATCGTACGGCAGTACCGGGCCATTGCGCGCGGACACTTGTCCCAAAATCACGCTTTGTCCGCCCCCGCCTCTCAAGGGCCGTCTTCGGCGGCCGATATAGCGTTACGATGGCCATTGCCAAAGCGCGCATCCCGTCTTCGTCGCCTCCGCAGCGGATGGTCGAAGGTGCTTCATCCCTGACCGATCTGGCGGACGCCTCCGTCATCGTGCGGCGTGCCGCGCCTGAACTCTTCATTCTGGACGCCGACCTGCGCATCGTCTGCACCTCCGGGGGAGCGGCGTGGCTCTTCGAAGCGGCGGACCCCAGCGTCTCCGAGCAACTGAGCGAAACCGTCCGCCGAGCGCTTTCCGAACCGCTGCCGCGGGTGGCGGACGGCGAAGGCGAGCCTGAGCCGGTAACGGGCGTCGCCATCGGCGAGTTGTTCGGCGAAACCGTCCTGCTGCGAGTCCTACCGTTACACGGAGGGCCGCTCGGCTACGTCGCCGTCCTCTCGGAACGCCTCCAACTCCGCGATCCGATCACGCGCGCGGCCGCACACTTCAACCTCTCCCCGCGCGAGCGCGAGGTCTTGCGCGAAGTGATGCTCGGTCACGGCACCAGTCAAATCGCCGACACGCTCGGCATCGCGGAGACCACCGTCGCCGACCACGTCAAACGCATCGCCATGAAGACCGACTCGCACCGCCGCAGCGAAATCATCGCAAAGGTCCTGGGCACGCGCTAACGCACCGACGTCGTCGGCTCCAGAAGCGGCGCGAATTGAGCGCGCAGGTGCCAGGCGACGATGAACCACAGCACGGTTACGACGATCGGCACGGGCAGCCCCGCCGGCTGCATCGTGATGTGAAAAACCAGAATGTTCGCGATCACGGCGGCGAGCGCGACCAAGGCCAACGGCACGTAACGATTTATCAGCAATAAGAGGCCGGTCACGGCCTGAACGCTGGACACCAACAACATATACCGCGAGCGGAAGAACACGTCTTGAAGCTCACCGGCCAAGCCGGGGGGAGCCGGCGGCGGATGGTTGATCAAGAAGAATCCGCTCAGTCCCGCTGCGAGAAAGACCAGTCCAAGCAGGATGCGCGCGATGGTCGCCGCGATCTTCACGATGCGATACCCTCCTCTACGCGCGCGCCACGGCTGAAATTTCCGGTGCGCCGTCGGCGCTCGTGCGGCCGTTGGGGCCGCCGGCCGGTCGTGGTTTGCCGCGCTCGCGCAGATTGACGATCATGACGTAGATGACCGGCACGAGAAATAGGTTCAGTACCGTCGATAAGATCATGCCGCCGAAGACCGGCGTGCCGAGGGAATGGCGGCTGGCGCTGCCGGCGCCGCTCGCGACGACGAGCGGCACGATCCCCAAGATGAAGGCGAACGACGTCATCAAGATCGGCCGTAGCCGCGTCTCGGCCGCTTGCCGGGCGGCGGCCACCGGAGACAGTCCTTGGGCGCGCAGTTGGTTCGCGAACTCGACGATGAGAATCGCGTTCTTGCTGGCGAGCCCGATGAGCATCACGTAGCCGACCTGCGCGTAGACGTCGCTGAGCACGAAGCCGATCGGCGGCAGAATGGCGGCGAGCAGATCGCGGAAGATCACCGCCAGCAGCGCGCCCAAAATTGCCAGCGGGACCGAGACGAGAATCACGAGCGGGTCCGTCCAGCTCTCGTATTGCGCTGCCAGAACCAAAAACACGACGATGATGCCGAGCGCGAAGATCAACACCGCTTGACTGCCCGACTCGATCTCGTCGAGCGAGATGCCCGACCAGCTGTGCGAGATGCCTGTCGTTTCGAGGCGCGACGCGAGTTTATCCATTTCGGCAATGGCGTCGCCCGAACCGTAGCCTTGACCCGGTTGACCGTTGAGCTCGATCGAACGGAACAAATTGTAATGCGTGATGACGGGGGCGGTGCGTTCCAAGGCGCCGGTTAATAAGGTCGTGATCGGCATGATCGCGCCCGTGTTGGATTTCACGTAAATCTGCTGCAGGTCGCCGACGGTCGATCGATAGGGCGTGTCCGCTTGCACGTAGACGCGATAGGCGCGGTTGAGATAGTCGAAATCGTTGACGTAGAGTGAACCCAGGTATATCTGCATCGTGTTGAAGATGCTGGCCAGCGGGACGCCCAGTGATTGTGCCTTGGCTCTATCAGGATCAACGACGAGTTGCGGGCTGTCGTCACGAAACGCCGTGAAGACGCCGCGCAACTTGGGATCGCGGGCTGCGGCGCCCATGAAGGTGAGCGCGGTTTGATCGAGCTTTGGCAAGCCGACGTTGCCGACGTCCTGCAATTCGTATTGGAACCCGCCGAAGTTGCCGATGCCTTGGATCGAAGGCGGATTGAATGCGAACACCTGCGCATTCGGAAGACGCGCAAATTTGCCGGCTAAGCCGTTCGGCGGCACGTATAGGATAGCCGTAAGCGAGTGCATGAACCCCGGCCGGTCGCCCCAATCCTTGAGGCGTACGAACATCGTCGCCTTGTTCGGGCCGTTGCCGGTAAAGCCGAAGCCGTTGACGTCGAAGATGTCGAGCACTTCAGGACGTGAGCGAATGATGTCTTCGACGTGACGCGTAATCGCTTCGGTCGCGTCTTGCGACGTGCCCTCGGGCGCTTGCACCGTCGCGATGAAGTAGCCTTGATCTTCATCGGGCGTAAAGCCGGTCGGAGTCGAGGTGAACAGGAATCCCGTAAACGCAAGGGCGACGACGAACAGCGCGACGATCGCGTAGCGGAAGCGGAACGTGCCGCCCAGTGAGCCATGGTAACCGTTGCGGACCCGACCGAGGCCGCCGTTGAAAGCCCGGAAGAACCGGTTACGCGGTCGCTCGCCGCGGCCGAGCAGCAGCGCCGACAACGTCGGGGTCAAGGTCAAGGCGTTGAACAGCGAGATCGCGATCGAGCACACGATCGTGAGCGCGAACTGCTTGTACAGTTGGCCGGTCGTTCCCGGGAAGAACGCGACCGGCACGAACACCGCGAACAGGACGAGCGAGGTCGCGACGACGGCGCCGGTGATCTCGCGCATCGCCGCCGACGCACCGGCGAGCGGCGCCATCTTCTTTTCTTGAATGAAACGCGCGATGTTCTCGATGACGACGATGGCATCGTCGACGACGAGCCCGGTCGCCAACGTCAGACCAAAGAGCGTCAGCGTGTTGATCGAGAAGCCGAGCACCTTCATCAGCGCGAACGTGCCGATCAGCGAGACCGGAATCGTGATCGCCGGAATCAGCGTCGTACGCCAGTCCTGCAAGAACAGGTAGATGACCAGCACGACGAGCACGACCGCCACGACGAGCGTGACGATGACGTCCTTGATCGACTCGTTGACGAACGTCGTTACGTCGAACGCGAGTTTGTAGTACATGCCCGGCGGGAACTTTTGCGACAGCCGGTCCATTTCGGCGCGCACACGTTTGGAAACGTCGAGCGCATTGGAGCTGGGCAAGGCGAGAATCCCGATACCGGTGGCGGCGCGGCCGTCGAAGTGCAGGTCCGAGGAGTACGTCTCGGCGCCCAAGGTCACGCGGCCGAGGTCGCGGAGGTAGACGTGGCCACCGTCGGGTGTGTTTTTGACGATGATGCCCGCAAACTCAGCCGGCGTCGAGAGCCGGCCGAGCGCGCGCACGGAATACTGGTACGGCTGGTGGCCGTTGGTGGGGGGCTGGCCGATTGCGCCGGCCGCCACCTGGACGTTCTGATCGGCGATCGCCGTCGTCACGTCGGTTGCCGCGAGCCCGTTATCGGCGAGCTTTTTGGGATCGAGCCAGACGCGCATCGCGTACTTGCGCTCGCCGAAAATGATGACGTCGGAGACGCCCGGAATGCGCTTGAGGTCGTTCTTGATATAGAGGTCGGCGTAGTTGGAGAGGTCCAGCGCCGTCGTCGAATTACGACGCGACGAGAAGCCCATGCCCATGATGAAGTTGCCGGAGTTCTTGCTGATCGTGACGCCTGTCGCCTTGACTTCATTCGGCAGGCGCGCTTGGACGGTGTTGATCGCGTTCTGCACGTCGTTGGTCGCAAGATCGAGGTCGCGTTCGAGATCGAAGGTGCACGTGATCGTGCTGGTTCCGTCGTTGCTCGACTGTGAAGAAATGTAGCGCAGTCCCTGAACGCCGTTGATCGCGTTCTCGAGGATCGTCGTCACGGAGTTTTCGACGGTCTGCGCGCTTGCGCCGGTATATGTGGCCTGCACGGTTACGACCGGCGGCGCGACTTTCGGAAACTGCGCGATCGGCAAAGTCGGAATCGAAACGATGCCGGCCAGCACGATGATCAGCGAGCACACCATCGCGAAGATGGGGCGCCGCAGGAAGAACTCGATCACCTAGCTATGACGCCGCAACCGCCTGGAATGTGTCAGCGCGGACTTCAACCGCGCCGACGATCCGGCCGGCGACGTTGCGCACGGCAGGACGCGCGAATTCCGCCAGAGCGTGCGCTTCGCCGGGGGCAAAAGCTCCGAGTTCGGAGAGCAGGGCAATCGCGGCCGGCGGCACGGCACGCTTGCCGCCGTCGATCACCTTGACGACGAGACCGAGCCCAGAGCGGAGCAGCGCATCGGCGTGCACGCCTTCCGCACCAGCCTTGCCGACGATGCGACCACCGGTGACGGCGAGCAAGGCACTATCGAAGCGCGCGGTGCCCCCGACGTAGGCGGGCTCAGCCGCCATCGCTTCGCGCACCGTTTGCAGCGCCTGCGCATCGGCATCGGGAACGTCGACGAGCGTCGCGACGCGCGCAAACCCGCGCGCGGCGGCGCGCAGCGACGTCGCGAAAACCGGGATACCGCAGCCATCGACGCCGACCGGCAAGTCTTCGAGCGGTTTGCCCACCAGCCGGGCGCACAGGGCGAGGATGCGCTGCTGGGCGGGATGCGCCGGTTCTAAATAGGTTGCCGTATCCAGCCCCAAGTGAACACACATCGCCAGGATGCCCGCATGCTTTCCCGAGCAGTTGTTGTGCAGCGCGCTCGGCGCCTCACCCGCGGCCGCGAGTGCCGCCGCCGCCGGTTCGTATGACGGCGGATGTGCGCCGCAGCGCAGATCCTGCGGACCGAGACCAGCCTTCGCGAGGATGCCGCGCACCGCATGGACGTGAAAGGTTTCACCGTTGTGCGAAGCGGCGATGACGGCCAACTCGCGCGCATCGAAACCGAAGTGGGCCGCGGCACCGGACTGGACGATCGCTGCTGCGATGAACGGCTTTGCCGCCGAACGGAGATAGACGGGCGCGTCGACGTCGCCGTACGACAGTGCGATGTCGCCCTGCGTGTCGGCCGCGCAAGCCGCGATCGCGTGAACCGATTCGACGACGTCGCCGCGCGTGACGGCAACGAACGGAACGCCGCAAATCAACTCGGTTGCAGGCCCTGCACGACTTGCACGAAAGCACCGGGACGGATGTACTTGGCGAACGCCGCGCGGACTTGCGGCGCCGTCAGGCGCGCATAGATCTCCGCCGCGCGGTGGCGCTCGTCGAGCGGAAGGCCGTCGACCGAATCGGCCGCAAGCGAATCGGCGACGGCATCTTCACTCGATTCGGCGAGCGGCAGTTGACGCAACAGAATCGCTTTAGCCTGTTCGAGCTCCGCGGGGCTGACGTTCACCGTCTGCATCGCGTGGAGATCGCGCACGACGAGCCGCCGGGCCCGGGCAACGTTGGGCGGATCACTGCCGAAGGCAACTTCGTAGGTCGAACGCGTCTTGCCCGCGTGCAGCACGTTGCTGACGTTGTAGACCAGGCCCGCAACCTGGCGTAGATCGTGGTACAGCCGCGTCGCGTAGAACCCGCCCCCGAGCACGTGATCGCCGAGTTCGAGGGCATAGTAGCCCGGACTCGTGCGCGAGATCGGGACGGTTTCGACGAGCGTCGTCTCATCTTGCACGCGGGTCGCGTCGGGAACGACCGCAGCGCCCGGCCTGCTCGGAGGAACGGGCGGTAGTGCAACCTTGGGCTTCGGGCCGCCGACCGACCAATCGCCGAAATACTTCTCAATCGTTGCGCGCGCGTCAGCGGCCGTGACGTTGCCGGTCACGACGATCGTCGTCATATCGGGCCGGTACACCGATGCGTGATACGCCTTGATGTCGGGTAGCGTCACGGAACTGACGGTATGCGGCGTCGCATGCCGTAAGCCCGGATCGCCGGGCGGCAGGATTGCCGTCGCGATTGCGCGCTGCGCGAGATATTCGGGGCTCTGTTCTTCGCCCGCGACTTGCTGCGCCGTCTGCGTCCGAACGATGGTGAAGTCGGCCGGCGGTAACGCGGGGTGCAGTTCGTCGTCGGCCAGCAGTTGCACGCCGCGGTCGAAATTCGCCTTGAGCACGTGCAGCGAGAAGGCCGTGCCGGCGGATTCTTGGGCGGCGATGTCGTCGAGCGCTTTTTGGAACGCGAGCCGATCGAGCGACGTCGTTCCATAACTGAAGAGTCCGGCGAGCACTGCATCTTCGCCGTCTTTACCGCGCGGCGTCTGCAAAGCGTCCTGATGGTCGATCACCCCCGTCACCGTCACCGTATCGCTCGCGCTCTCCGGCTGGACGATGAGGCGCAGCCCATTGGGTAGACGCACGTCGCTGGGATGAAGGGTCGAATTCGGAACGGTCACGGCAGCGAGTTGCGCGCGCGCCCACGGCGGCAAAGCGACGGGCTTGGCCGGTTGCGACGTCAACGTTTCACCGCCGCCGAAACCCTTTGCGCTGACGGCCTTGCCCGACGGTTGCGGAATCAGCGTCGCGGTGACGGCCTGCGCCGGATCGAGGTACTTCCGGGCGACGCGGTTCACGTCATCGAGCGTCACCGTTCGGATCGTCTTCACGTCTTCGTCGGGCGACGTACGGCCTTCGTTGGCGAGCGCATCGGACCACGTCGACGCCAACTCGTCGATGGAGTTGCGTTGAAATTCGGCTGCGGCGATCTCGCTGCGTTTGGCGGCGTCGACCAGTTCGGCCGGAACGCCGTTTTGTGCATAACCAGCGATCACGCTTTGCAACGTCTTCGAGAAGGCAGCGGCGTCGGCACCGACGGGCAACGCGCCGTACGCGAGCCCGAGGCCGGCCTTGGGGTACGTGGCGGCCAGCTCGAAGCCCGTTCCGAGCGCCTTTCCTTGCACGGTCAATCCGTACACGTCCGCACGCTGGCTGCCGAGTACGTCGGCCAACACCTTCCCGGCCGCAAAGTCGGGATCGTCCGAGCCCGGCATGCGGTATCCCGTGAATGAGACCACGTACGGGAGATCGCTTGGAAGGGTAAACGATTCGGCTTTGACCGGCTGCAGCGCAACCGTGGGTTTCGCCGGAATAGGGTGCGGTGGAATCGCTCCGTACAGCGACTTCACGCTCGCGAGCGCGGCTTGCGCGTCAACGTCGCCCGCAATGACGAGGATCGCATTATTCGGAGCATACCAGGTTCGATCGAATTCTTTGAGCGCTGCGCCCGTCGTGCGATCGAACGACGGGCGCGTGCCGAGCGGATCGTGGGCGTAGGGCGTCCCGGCGAACATGTCTTCGCTGAGGCGAGAAAACGCTTTATACGTGGGGTTGGAAAGGTCGCGTGCGACTTCTTGTTCGATCGCGCCGCGTTCTTGTTGCCACTGCGCTTGACTATCGTCGATTGACCGCATGCAGTCGCTGTCGACGTGCAACGCCACGTCGAGATCGGCGGCGGGAATCGTCTCGTAGTACTGCGTGATCGTTTGCTGGGTGTCCGCGTCCCCTTCACCGCCCAATTGCGCGAAGATGGCCGACGTTTGATCGGCGGTGACGCCTTGGCAGCCGCGAAACGCCATGTGCTCTTGAGCATGCGCCATGCCCGGAAAGCCGGGCGGCGTTTCGTTTGCCCCGACGAGGTAATTGTCGTACACGGTCACGACCGGCGCCAGCGGATCGCGCACGACGACGACCCGCAGTCCGTTGGGCAGCGTCGCGCGGGTCACGTTCTCGAGGGCCGTCGCGACCGCCGGGACGGACGACACGGCAGCCGGCGAGGACGTGGCCGGCGCGGATGGACTCACGCTTGGAGCAGCTGACGGTGGCGGGCTTATCGACGGGAGAGGCTGAGCGGCGCCAAGCAAGATGCACGCCGCCGCAACAGCAGCGAGACGTTGAAACGGTAACGGAGTCACGGGGTCCCCTCTAGATGAAACGGCTGCATAGTGTTGCACGCGGGCCGTAATGGGACCCGGTCGGCGCGCCGTCACGCGCTGACGAGAAAACGTGTGGCGCTGCGCGAAAATTCACGTGCCTGCGGAGCGGCCTGCTGCGCTATGCGAGCGCTGGTTCGACGACGTGTTCTTCCTGATCGGCGAACACCGCATTGGACAGATAGCGCTCGCCCGTGTCGCAGCCGAAGGTCACGATCGTTTTGCGCGCCATTTCGGGCCGGGCCGCGACGCGCAGCGCTGCGGCGATGTTCGCGCCCGCCGAGATGCCGACCAGCATGCCCTCTTCACGGGCCGCGCGCCGCGCCATCGCGATGGCGTCGTCGTTGCTGACGCGCAGGACTTCCTCGTAGCACTCCGTGTTGAGATTTTTGGGAATGAAACCGGCGCCGGCGCCTTGGATTTTGTGCGGCCCCGGTTTGTCGCCCGAAAGCACCGCCGATGCGTCGGGTTCGACGGCGATGACCCGCAAGGACGGCTTGCGCGACTTCAGCACCTCGGCCACGCCCGTGATCGTGCCGCCGGTACCGACGATCGCAACGACGACGTCGACCCCGCCGTCGGTATCGCGCCAGATCTCCTCGGCCGTCGTGCGGCGGTGGATTTCGGGATTCGCGGGATTGTCGAATTGCTGCGGCATGAAGTATTTGCCGGGGTCGCTGTCGTGAATCTCCTGCGCTTTGGCGATCGCGCCTTTCATGCCGTCGGCGCCCGGAGTCAACACGAGTTGCGCGCCGTAGGCTTTGAGGAGATTGCGCCGCTCGAAGGTCATCGTATCAGGCATGGTCAGCACGATCGGGTACCCTTTGGCGGCGGCCACGAAGGCGAGCGCAATGCCGGTGTTGCCGCTGGTGGGTTCGATGATGACCGTGTCGGGTCGCAAGCGACCGTCGCGCTCGGCCGCTTCGATCATCGCGACGCCGATGCGGTCCTTGACGCTCCCGGCCGGATTGAACGACTCCATCTTGACGAGGACCGTACCAGGCAGGCCGGCGTTCAGGCGTGGAATCTTGACCAGCGGCGTGTTGCCGAACGTGTCGGCGAGGTTGTCGTAGATGCGTGCCATGCGAAGTCTCCGTGCGGTGGTCGGTGCGCGCTGTTAAGACCGCCGTCGGGGCGGCGCCGTTGCGGCGAACCCTTGTTTGGGCCGTTTTCTTACCCCACGTCCCACATCAGCCCGAGGTCGCGCTTCGAGAAAGCGCGGAACGCGATCAGGGTTTCCGTCCGTACGATCCCCTCCAGGCTCGAGATGCGATCGGTAACGAGGTCGGAGAGGTCTTCGTGACGGGCCACGCGCGCGATTGCGACCAAGTCGAATGGGCCGGCGACGCTGTAGATTTCAGCGACCCCCGGAACCTCGAGCAGTTGATCGGCCAGCGGTTTCACCCGGCCGGGGGCGATGGTCAGCAACACGAACGCGGTGATCATCGGTACCTCGTTGAAGCGGCTCGTAACGGAATGATTGCGTTCGCGCGGACGTGTGACGACATCGCCGCGACGCCGGCAAAGACGCTCAAGGTCGAACGCTTGGCCGACTACATCCGTTCGCTCGGCGCCGAAGACCTGCGGGCGGTCGTTCGCTTTCTCGCTGGTCGGCCGCTCGGCGCGCACGATGAACGCAAACTCGCGATCGGCGGCCGCATCCTGACCACGGCCGCGCGCCGCCTGTGGCACCCGAGTGACGAGGAATTGAGTGCGGCGTATCGCGCCACGGGCGATTTGGGCGATGCGCTCGCACGGATCGTGCGCGCGCCCCAGATGTCCTCGCTCTTCGCGGAAACGCTGACGCCGGCGGACTTCGCTACGATCCTCGATGAGCTCGCCGCGGCTCCGGGCAAAGCGGCCGGCCGGCGGCGCGAGTTGGTCTGCGAGCGCGTGTTTCGAGCGTGTCGCGATCCGCGCGAGGTAGCCTACGTGGCCAAAATCTTGCTCGGCGAACTGCGCATCGGTTTGCGTGAAGGACTCATCGTGGACGCGGTCGCGCTTGCGTTCGGGGAAGATTCCTCCGCCGTGCGCCGAGCCGCCATGGCCGCGGGTGATCTTGGCGCCGTGGCGCTCGCGGCAGCCGAGAAGCGGCTGGAGTCGCTTGCGATCACCTACGGCAAGCCGCTCGGTTTTATGCTGGCGACGCCGGTCGCCTTCGGCTCATCGTACCGCGAGATCGCCGGCGGCGAGTGGCTCGTCGAAGACAAGTACGACGGGATCCGCGCACAGGCGCACGTGCGCGCTGGCCGCGCGCGCCTGTTCTCTCGCACCATGCGCGACATATCTCGCGCTTTTCCGGAACTGATCGATGCGCTCGCGCGAAACTCCGACGTCATCCTCGATGGTGAAATCGTGGCGCGGCGCGACGGTGTGGTGCTGCCGTTTCGCTACTTGCAAGCGCGCTTGGGGCGCATCGATCCGCCACTCGAGTTGCGCACCGACGTTCCCGTCGCGTTCGTCGCCTTCGACTTGCTCGCCGTCGGTGACCGCTTCGTGCTCGACGAACCGCTCGGTTCTCGACGCCGCCTGCTGGCCGAGCACGTGTCCAATACGCCCGCGCTCGAAATAGCCCCGTGGGCCGCACTTGAAGCCGAAGCGGCACCCGGGGCGATCGCCACGTTGTTTGCGGCGGCTCGGGCGCGCGGCAACGAAGGCTTGATGCTCAAGCGCACCGACTCGCCGTATGCACCGGGACGGCGCGGCAAGTGGTGGCTCAAGCTCAAACGTGAACTCGGAACGCTCGACTGCGTCGTGATCGCCGTCGAGTGGGGTCACGGCAAGCGCCGCAACGTCCTTTCCGACTATACGTTTGCGGTACGCCGCTCTGCCGACGACGCTGAACTGCTACCGATCGGAAAGGCCTACAGCGGCCTGACCGATGTGGAGATCGCCGAGTTGACGCCGTGGTTTCTCGCCCATCGAACCGGAACGCCGGGCTCGCACGCGCTGCCGGTCGAGCCGACGATCGTGGTCGAGATCGCCTTCGACATCATCCAAAAAAGCAAACTGCATCGCAGCGGCTTCGCGCTCCGCTTCCCGCGCATCGTGCGCCTACGGCATGATAAAACGGCAGCCGACATCAATACGCTCGCCGACGTCGAGCATCTCTACCGCGAGATGTTGGAACGCGAAGGCGTCCACATTTGATGTCTTCGCCCTGGGAGCCGATGGCACGCTTAAAAAGCTTTCTCATACCGCCGCTAAACACGGCGTTGTGATGACCCCGAATCAGCGGCCTTGAACGTGAACCTTCACGGACCAAGCGGCCGTTTTGACACCGTTGTCGAAATCGGTATAAAGATCACGTGCAGCGCTCCGTATGATGCCACCCGAATGCTGCGTACCATCTCCGTGAATTTCTTGCGAGCCGGCACTGGACGTCGCGGATGAACGCACTTTCAGATCGGCAAAGTGGCGCCCGTCAAAACTGACGCGCACGTGCGAGGCATCTACTGCTACCGCGCTCGCGACAGTCGGCCCCGTTGGGACCAGCCTTTCGACGCGGCCCTTGCTGAGCATATTAGGAGTGTAGCGGGCCAAGGCGAACGCCTGTTCGGTGATGAGCGAAGGTGTTAAAGCGCTCCGCGCTAGATTCGGGACGCTCTGCCGTGCGGCGTGGCTCAAGGAACGCTGGGAAGTACGCGCCGCGCCGCAATTTTGGGACCGCAGCTCGACTGAGCCAGCGCGCGTCTCCCGACCAACGAAGAAGGAGAGCTCACGGATTCCGACGATTCTGAGGATCACATTAGACTCAGGAATAGAAGAGGGAACCGTGCGTTTTTCGTCAGTGCGTTATCTGATAGCGTCAACCGTAGCGTTCTCGGTAGCGGCATCCTCTGCGTTTGCCATGCCGATACAGCGTGTCCCCATGAGGCCTTCTCACCATACGTCAGGAATCGTCCCACCGTACCGAGCAGTTCCCGACATCTCGCTTCCGCCGATTAGCGATTCGCAGATCGATCAGCACATATCCCAGGCCCTCCCGCAAGGCGAGAGAGCACTGATGCGCACCATTATGCTGCAACTGCCGGAGAACAAAAGATATGATGTTATTTATTACGCGTTAGACGGTACGGTCCATGCAAATTATCCAGCGCTCTTGAAAACGACGGTGGTCTATCAACCGAGCAAATTCGACTATCGTCAAGGAATCGGCTCAGATGGCAGCAGCATCGTGCTGGCGCCAACGACATCGATTCCCAAGGCGTTATATAGTTGCAGCAATGTTCCGCAGAGCACCTCTACGGGTGGCTATCGCGAGGTTGCGTCGGTATGCAACACCCCATACGAATTCACGCACGTTTTCTTGCCTTGTAACTCAAATAACGAAATCTACTTACACTATCCCTTGAGCGAAGGGGTATACATTTACGGCGGTGGTTTTAGCGGCAACGGCAATGCCGTTGACGCGGGGATGCAATTTAGCAACACGTATGATGACTGGGCGCTTTTCGTAAGTGTAAACAAGCATCAAGTAAGTAATTATACTCGCTTTCAATGCAACCAGACGGTCTCGCTAGAATTTTATCCGTTAAGTTCTCAGACTTTGGTGCTGTATGGTACCGGATACACTGATTCTGGGCAGTTCATGCAAATCTCGCAGACATATGCGGTAAGCGCTTCGCAGGGATGGTCGGACTCCTGCGGAGGGTGCGTAGTGAAACGCGTTACTTCGCTGGCTCAAAATAACTTCTTGAATTTTAAGGACGGCTCATTTGCCGGCATCGACGTGTACGCAAACCCCTTAATAGCTTGGTCGAACTCGTTGGTAGGTTATTGGAATGGGAGGTATCCGCCCCTATACAACGCCGCCACGTGGACAAACTACTACACCGGCGGCTACTACTCTTATCCGTCAAACGACCCAAGCCGTGTGATTGTTAACTTTGTGAACGGTGGACAAGAGACCGACGGACTGTTTTACCACGGCTGAGCTGCGCCGGCTGAGCGAAGCATTGGCCGGGCCATCGCGTCCAAGATAAATGGGAGGGCATCTGTTCGCGTTGGTGCTGGGTCTCATGCAGCACTACGGCGTCGGCGCAGGTATTTCGCAAACCATCTGCTACCCACAGATCTTTGGCAGCGACACTAAGCTCTTTCAAAGGCGGTATCCGGTCGCGGATACCGCCTTTGACCAGAAGCGGTACGCGGAAGCCTTTCGGGCCTATTACCAGTACTTCTTTTGCTTGGGCGGTCCGACCGAGACCGTAAATCCCCGCGCTGAGGATTCCGGTGCTGCCGCATTACTTAGAACTGGTATAGCCGCGGCCATGGAAGGCAAATATCGGCTTGCCATAGCGGAAACCCAGGCTGCAACGGCACGGGATACTCAGTTTGGAGAGGCTCAGTTCATCCTCGGCGATCTGTTTTTCGTCGTTCGAAAATGCGAAGCGGCGCGGGCTGCTTGGCGTGATGCCGAAGTGAACCCAGGATACCCTGTCCCACCTGACGCTGACACCAGACAGCCTTACGCATCCGCAGCTTCGGAAATGCTTAGCAGGCACTGCACCAAAGCTGCAGCCACAACGAGGCCTTGCTGAGTTATCTGCGGAGCGCTCGTAGACGTCTCTTTCGGCATGTCCCGCGCCATAGACGTGGATAGCTTTGCAAAGCCCAAAGCTGACCAAATCCCTGCGGCACGACTGGCGTTAGCAAGTTCCGGTTTCGGCCCAAACCTCTGCGGTTCTTACACCCGTGACAGAGCGTTCCGGCGGTTTATCGTCAACACGGTCGACCGCCAAGCTCAGTCGGGATGAGATGTGACGCATAGCCGCCGCTGGTAACGGCACCGAGTAATTGATCCCCTTTCGGCGCCGAGGATTCGACCCCCAAGCAGGGCGGTTCGGTTCCTTCAGTTGCACGACCTGGATGCCGGAGGATCGCGAGAACTCGCGTTGTAGGGCTTCATTTTGATCGCTGAACGGAGTTTCTGCCGGGCTGGGCGCTCTGTTGAGCGCGTTGTTGTCGGCTCTTAAGCCTTTGGCTTTCGCCGGCGAATTCAAAGACCGCGCCGTGATGAACGAGCCGATCGATGACCGCGGTTGCGGCCATCGGATCCGGGAAGATGGTGGTCCAATCGGTGAAGGCGAGGTTGGTCGTGACGGCGATGCTCTGCCGTTCGTAACGGCGGGAGATGACGATGACTTGGAATAGCAAATCGGTTGCTTCGCGTTCGAAGGGGATGTACCCGAGCTCGTCGATCAGAATAACGTCGTAACGCTCGAGGGAGCGCAGTTTGCGTTGGAGTTGATCGTCGCGCTTCGCAGCGATCAAGCT
Source organism: Candidatus Nyctobacter psychrophilus (assembly GCA_014305025.1). Lineage (GTDB taxonomy): Bacteria > Vulcanimicrobiota > Vulcanimicrobiia > Vulcanimicrobiales > Vulcanimicrobiaceae > Nyctobacter > Nyctobacter psychrophilus. Next base: position 156,869 of record JACRTY010000021.1, read on the forward strand.
CATCAAGAGTTCGGCTGCGGTAACGAAGAGCGCACGATGTCCGCGGGTGCATGCGGCAAGACCGATCGCCAGAGAACGTGCGTTTTGCCCGTTCCAGGCGGCCCGATGCAGATCAAATTGGAGTGTTGTTCGATGAAGGTGCAGTCGAAGTGTGCAAGCAGCTTGGCCTTCGGAAGCTGCGGCTGCAAACTGAAATCGAACGATTCGATGGTCTTGATCACCGGGAAACGCGCGGCAGCGATGCGCGCGCGGACGCCGTTCTCATGGCGTTTGCCGACCTCGAGCGCGGCGAGCTGCGTGAGATACTCGACGGGCGCGGCGACGTCCGCGGCGAGTCGTCGATAGTTACCCAGCATCGCGCTTCAGACTGCGCAGATGCATTTCAAGCAACGGATGTTGATCCATTACGCTCCTCCTTCGACAAGGGAGGGCACATCGTAGCGCGTCATGTCGACCACCGGCCGTTGCAATCCGCCAGGTGCGCGTAAGGCCAGCAGCGGGGCGGCCGGCGGAATTGGCGTCGTCCGCTGACGAACGAGCAACTCGATCGCGGCCGGATCGAGGGTTCCGCAGGCCAACGCCTTCGACACACAATCAGCGACGGTCTTCGCGGAGTACGTCAACAGCAGCCGTAGAACGGCCACGAAAGCGCGGCCGGCGTGCGCGCGATCGTGTGCCAGCAGTTGCTCTCGCAAGGTCAGTAATATCGTAGATACCGACGGTTTGTGTCGTGCCTCCGGTCGACGGCCCAGAAAGGTTCGTGTTCGTGCAGGTTGCGGTTATCGATATCGTTGCGACCCCAAACGCGGCATTTGCCGCCGCTGCTATCGTCAACAAAGTCGTGCCGGTCGGCGCCGTCGTAGGCGGTGAGTAGGTGCCTGTAACGCCTGAGGGCAGTCCGCTCACTGTCCATGCGAGGCTGCCGCAGTTGGGATCGAAACTGCCCGCCGGGAAACTCCAGTATTGGCCGCTGCTCTGTCCCCGTTCGAGTTGGATATTGGCTGATGCTACAGGTCCGATCGGATTTGCGTAGGGACGCACGCCCACCGGCGTCCGCCCGCGGGCTCGCGGCAGCGGCGTTGCACGTAAGTGCACCCGAAGCAGTGTTACTGATCGACGCGCCTTCCGAACCGGTGTCGGCGGAATGACGCGGAGTAAGCGAGGCGACGGATGGTGGCGTCCGAGCGGTCTCGTCGGCGGGTGCGTGGTCGTAGCGGGAGTTATAGCGAGACGCCGAGCAACTGCGTTGTAGTCCCCGCTGAGATGCCTACGACATTGCCGTTGGTACATGAAGCGGTGATGGCCATCCTGAAAATGCCGGGAACAGACGCTGCACCGCCCGCAAGCGTGAGCAGCGTTGAGCCGGTAAGGCTCGTGATCTTCGGAAGAAACGTCGCGGCGAGACCGGTCGGCAAGCCGCTAACCGCCCACGTCAGTGTCCCGCAGTTTGGGTCAAATGTTCGCGGTGGAAACGCCATGATGAGACCGGTACTCTGATTGGGTTCCACTTTTATGCTTGTCGTGGGAGCGAAGCGCACCGTATCCGGCAGCGGTGACGGTGGCGCGATCACGTTTAGCAGGCGGGGTTGCGGAAGACGCCTCCACAACGATGCGGTTGGCAGGCGGTTAAAGAGGTGCTGTCCGTTCGGAACGGCGCGGGAGGGCGGTTGGGCTTGCGCGGACCTCGGCTGCGGCATGTCAGATGGCGGTATGCTGAGAATCGAGAGTCTTTCGGTCGTGGCTCCGCGTGACGCGCTCGCCGTGCACGCCGCATGGCCATGGCGAGAAGCTGTCACCGACGGAATAGGCGGCGCAAGACCAATGCGGCTATCGCGACGCGGCCTAGTTACTACTGCGCCGAGTCTGTGAGTCGCCGACGAGATGTTGGGCGAGGAACGCGCGCACGCGCGGCCACACGTCACGCGCGCCGTCGTTCTTTTCTGGACCGGGGCGGAAAAACGCGTGGCCTTCATCGGGGTACACGCGAAGTTCGAAGTCTTTGCCGTGTGCTGCGAGAGCAGCGCGCATGGCGGCGACATCGTGCGGCGGAATGCTTGTGTCGCGGCCCCCGAAGACCAGCAGCAGCGGCGCCTGAATCTCCGGGGTCAACTCGATCAACGCAGGGCGCGTCGGCACGTTTGAGCGTGCAATCTGGCCGCCATAGAAGGAGACCGCCGCCGCCACGAACGGTAACGTCGCGCTCAGGAACGCGACCGAACCGCCGAAGCAAAAGCCCCACGTGGCGATCTTCGCCTCGTCTCCCAATTCCGCGCGAAGGTAGTCGGCTGCGGCCGTGAGGTCGGCCCCGAGTTGCGCCAAGTCGAGGGCTCCGGCGGCCGCGCGTCCCTTGGCGATGCCGGTTTCATCGTGTTCGGCCGCGAACTGGGGGTCGGTGCGGTGGAAGATCGCCGGGACGATCGCGAGGTATCCTTCGTCGGCCAGTAAGGTTGCGGCACGCTGCATGTCGGCGTTGACGCCGAATATCTCCGCAATGACGATCACGCCGCCGCGCGTGGCACCGCTCGGGCGCGCCACGAAAGCTGGCATCGCCTCGCCCGTGACGTCGAGATCAACCCAGTATTCGTCCGCGGCGGACGAGCTCATCGTAGCGTTCGCGTCCGGCTCATATGATGCGGCTTCTCGTTTCGTTCGCGGCGTTCCGGCACGGTGAGCCGCAGATTTTTGCACCTCGCCATCGATGATGGAGAAATTCAGTGGTAAACGAGCCGTTCAATGCAAGAGACCGGACCAACCAGCGACTGATCCGTGCGCTGCTGATCGCCGGCTTGGCGCTCGTCGTCGGCGGCCTCCTGTGGATGCTGACTGCCGTCTTCGACCGCGTGCACAACACGCTCATCGTCATTATTTTCTCTATCTTGTTTGCGTACTTCGTGTATCCGCCCATCAAGTGGCTCGCCGCGCGGCGCGTTCCGGTAGCGCTCGCCGGCCTCATCGTCTATGCGGTGCTCGCGATACTCGTGCTGGGTGCGATTGCATGGCTCTCGCCGGCGATCGCCTCCCAAGCGCAAGCGCTCACGCGCGATTTCCCGCACATCGTCACCAACGTCCAGCAACAGATCGCCGATCCCCGCCACTCGCCACTTTTGCGACGCCTACCCGGCGGCGCGCGCGACGCGATCGCCAAGAACGCCGGTAAGGTGGGCACGCTCGTCGGCGGATTTGCAGGCGTCTTCGGCGCGCAAGCACTCGCCTTCGTGCAGGGCACGACCGCGTTGCTGATCGACCTCGCGCTCGTTCTCGCGATAACGTTACTGATGGTGGGCGATCTCGCCAACATTCAGGCATTCGGCGTGCGGCTTGTGCCGCGAGCCCATCGCTCGGTGGCGATCTCCTTCATGAACGAGGTCGACACGGTAGTCGGCGGCTTCGTGCGAGGCCAGATTCTGCTCGCAGTCGGCGTGGCGGTCGCCGGCACCATCGTACTCGTCGCGGTCGGCGTCCCGTACGGGCTGCTGCTCGGGTTGTTGGCGGGCATCGCAAGCATCGTGCCGATGATCGGTCCGATCGTCGCGATCCTTCCCGTCTTGGTCATTGCATTTTTCACCGTCGGCATCGTCAAGACGATCGTCGTCGTGGCACTCTATGTCGTCATCATCATGGTGCAGCAGAACGTGCTCGTTCCGGTCGTCGTCGCGCGCTCGGTCGGCGTCACGCCGCTGGTGATCTTCATCGCGGTGCTGCTCGGCAGCGAAGCATTCGGCATCCTCGGCGCGCTCCTCTCACTGCCGATCGCCGGCATCCTGCGGGTCGTCTTCGAACGCATCTTTCCGCCCGACCCGGAAGCCGACGCGCAACTTCGCCTGGCACGTGACCGCGCCGGCGAACCCAAAGCCGTCACCAGGAAAGCGACGGGAGCGGAAAGCTGAGGTCGCAGCAACACACCGGCACGGTCCCGGTCGTCGCCCCGCCGGCTACGTTTACCCGCTTCGGAACGGTGCTCGAGCCCAACGGTTCCGAGATCGAATGTGGCGGAACGATCAATCCCGCCTCAGCGCGTCTGCGCGATGGAACGCTCGCGCTGTAGCCGCGACTCGTCGGGCCCAGCAACGTGTCGCGCATCGGTCGTTGCCGAGCGATATGGACGCTCGATCGCGTGGCGTTCGAACGCGACGGCTTTGCGCTCGAACCCGAAGCCGGATACGAGTTTCGCCAGGACCCTGGCGGCTACGGGCTGCGAGGACGCACGCGTCACGTATGTCGCTGCCCTCGATCTCTATCTCATGGCGTATTGCGCCTACGGCCCCGGCGGGACGAAGGTCGCCGTCGCGTACCCGCACGCCGACTTCGGGGCGGTCAAAGTCGGAGCCGGTCATGCAGTATCGCGCAGCCCTTCGCCCTCCTCGACGCCGAGCGTCCCGACGAGGTGATCTACCGCGCGACGCGCCGTTTTTCTGACGCCGGAACTGCCCGAAGAAATGCACGGCATCGTTGACGAGGTGGTTTTTCCGACCGCCCATCGATCCAAGACCCGACATCGGTGAGCAAACCTTTGACATCTACTACGGCATGGCCGATACGCGCATCGGCCGCGGGCGTTTTGTGCTGCAAGAACCGCAAAAACGCGGCTAACTTGGCTCCGCGGAGCGGACATGTGGGGTTTCCTCTACTGCGGCTGCGTCGCTGTCCTTGGTAGCATTGGAATCGGGACAGCCCGCGCTGGTTCGTCGGCGATCGCCGCAAACAAACTTCGAACATTGAAAGGTGATCGGTGAGGATGTCGTTTTCGTCCCTTCGGCTTTTGGTATGGGCAACTATCAGCATGGTGCTCGTAGCAGGATGCAGCGGTGCCGGCAACATAACGCCGGCGCCAGCGAGCGATGTGGGCGACGCGCTCTCCGGCGCGCAGACGGTCTCTGTGGCGTTTCCCGATGCTGCCGTCATGCGACGCTGGGATGAAGAGGGCGCCCCTGCGCTCCCGACGGCGGGCACCAGTCCGCTTGGCAGCGGCATCGGGCGCGAGTACGTTCTCGCCAATTTGGGTTCCGGATATATCTATGTCGCCAATCCCGTGGCGAACTCGATCGAGATGTTCCCCAAGGCCGGCAATGGCGACATCCCTCCGGCGGCGACGCTGAGCGGGTCCAACACCGGGCTCGATGAGCCGGTGGACCCCTATGTCTCCACGAGCGGCGCAATCTACGTCACAAGCGTGATTTCCAATTCCGTTGCAGTCTTTCCGGCAGGCTCCAGAGGCAACCAAGCGCCGACGCAGCATATCTTCGGGCACAACACTGGACTTGTGGGGCCGAGCGGTATCGCGCTCGACTCCAAAGGCGACATCTTCGTCGCCAGCTCGAAACTGAACACGATCTGCGTCTTCGCGCCGAATGCAAACGGCAATGCCAAGCCCATCCGGACAATCGTGGGATCGAGCACCGGCCTCTCGGATCCCGACGGCATCGCGCTCAACTCGAAAGACGAACTTATCGTCGCGAACTTCAAGGCTAATTCGGTCACCGTCTACGCCGCCAATGCGACGCAGAACGCGAGACCGATACAGACGATTTCCGGCACGGCAACCGGATTGTTGGCTCCGGTGTTCGTCGCGCTTGACAGCGCCGGCAACATTTACGCTACGAACGTCACCGGCAACAGCGTTGTCGCGTTCAAGCCGGCCGCGAACGGAAATGTCAAACCGATCCGCATGATTTCGGGGACCAAGACGGGCCTGTCGCAACCGATCGGCATCAAGGCGGTCGCGAACGGAATGCTGTTCATCGCAAACTCCGGCGCGAACGACATCAACGTGTATGCCGCAGGCGCCACCGGCAATGTCGCGCCGACAGCGAGCATCGGCGGCCGAACGACGAAGCTCACGCATCCCGACGGCCTCTCGGTGTTCTAATTACGGCGCAAGCAGTCGCTGCTTTCAATCTATTGACGTCGACTCGTACAGCCAGGGCGAACGGGTCCGGGGCGCGTATGCCTGCCTAGCCCATGGTTTCGGAGCGGGTTGTTTGCCCGTCTTTCGTCGGCCGCATCCCCGAGCTGGATCACCTGCTCGCGCGCCGGCGATTGGCTGCCGATGGTTTCGGCGGCGGAGTCTTCGTCAGCGGGGAAGCGGGCATCGGCAAGTCGCGTTTACTGCGCGAGTTTCGCGCTCGGATGACGCCGGCGTGGACCCAACTTGCCGGCGCCGCGTGCCGCGAATTCGCGCAGCGCCCACTCGAACCGCTGGCTACGATATTGGCGCGACTCGAACCGAACGAGCGCAATCCGGTCGGCTCAAAGGCGCTCTCTAAGAGCGAGCAATTCGACGCCATCGTTGCGACGATGGCGCGGCTCGCGCAGCGCAGAGTAACTGCGGTTCTCATTGAAGATCTCCACTGGGCCGACATCGAACTCGTCGCCACGCTTGCTGAGCTGGTACAACGTTCGGCCACCCAGCGCATGCTCTTCGTCATCACGTGTCGCGACAACGAAATCTCCGCGTCTCACCCGCTCTACGTCGCCATCGGAAAATTGTTGAGGGAACCTGCGCTCTCGCGACTTGCTCTCGAGCCGCTCGTCGGCAATGAGCTCGAGCGTTTCTTGAGCGCAGCACTCGCCCAGCGGGCGCCGCTATTGCCCCAAACATTGGTTGACATACGGCGGCGTTGCGGCGGAAATCCGCTGTTCGCCGAGGAGTTGCTGCGGCATGCCGTCGACCATCGCCGCACGGGCGGAACTGCGGCGGGCCGAAGTTTGCCTCATTCACTGCAAGCGGTCGTACGCGAGCGCCTGAACCGGTGCTCGCCCGAGGAACGAACCTTTCTCGGCGCGGCCGCAATCTTCGGGCGCCGGTTCCGCATCGACGTGCTTGCCGAAACGCTTGGTTTCTCGCTGGACGAACACGCGGAGGCATTGCGCCGCTTGCGCGGGCTGCAGCTGATCGAGCGCATCGAGGGGTCGGCGTTCGGCTATGCCTTTCGGCACGCACTCACGCGCGACGTCGTTTACGCCGAGATGCCACCGACTCAAACGCGGCCTTTGCACCTACGAATCGCCGAAGCAATCGAGCGACGAGCCGACGCCCAAGCCTACCCCGAGGATCTCGCTCATAATTTCTGGGAAGCCGGCGAACTAGCGCGTTCGGCTCCGTACTGCGAACGCGCGGGCGACGCGGCGCGCGACGAGGTTCACGCTTACGAGGATGCGGTTGGGTGGTTCGAGCGCGCGGCACTCGCGTTCGGCGATGAATCGCCGGACCGCGGCCGCGTCCTCGCAAAGGCTAGTGAGGTGCTGATTCGGTGCGATGAACTCGAACGAGCGCTCGACCTGCACCAACGTGCCTTCGAGGCGCTGCGCCGAGCCGGCGATCGCGAAGGGGCCGTGAACGCGCGGATTATCACCATGGGAGCAGTCGCGAATGGCGGCCGCGTCGACGATGCGATCGCACTCGGGGAATCGACCCTCGCATTTCTCGCAAGCGGGCCGGACGACGAGTTGCATATCCGCGTGCTCGTCCGATCCGCCGGCGTGCACGGCACATGGCCGCACCGACGCCGGCCAACGCACGCTCGAGCGAGTCGATGAAAGCTCATTGTCTCCAGAGTCTCGGTACACCGCGGAATACTATCTCATCCGTAGTTCGCTGTGCGCGCAGCGAGGCGATGCGGTCGCGTGGCGCGCAAACAGCACACTGGCAATCGAGCTATTTCAACGGGCGGACGTCTCCGACCATCTGAAAAAAACCGTATTCGGCAGCCTCGCCGTTCAAGCACTGCACTTGGGTGAGAGCGAACTGGCTGCATCGCATCAGCGCAAGAGCCTCGACCTCGCCATCGCCCTGCATGCCGATGAAGCCTATGCACGCGCCGTGATGGCACGCGTCGAATTACGCCGCGGTAAAATTGCGACCGCACGAACGCTCATGCAGGAGGTCGGCACGGCACGGTTCTTCCTACCGAAGATGGCCGTCGCCACGGCCGGTGCTGAATTGGCGCGCGCGATCGGCGACGACAAGCTGCTGAATGCGTACATGGATGTCGCTCTCATCGACGAAGCGCTGGCCGGCGGCGCGAGCTCGACCGCTATCACGTTAGCCGCCGCGTTCGTTCCCGCTTACTGGAACGTGGGCGGGACGCAGAAGCCAGCAGCCTGCTGCGCCCCGTGCGCGAGGCGATACGCGCAGGAATCGCGCCGACGTTTGAGCTGGCCACGATCGCGCTGTGGGAACCCGATGTTGCCATACAGCTGCGCCCGGCCTTGGCGAATCTAGCCGCGTGTCCAGGCGATCGCGTCTCCAAGGCGCTGTTCGCGGCGGTCGACGGGTCGCTCGCGAAGCGCAACGGCGACGACGTGCGCGCGCGCGAGCAGGCCACGATTGCCGCAGAAGCGTTCGCAAACATCGGCTGGCCGCTTGTCGAGGCAGCGTGCCGGGAACTGGCGGGAGACGTGGCTCGCGCGCTTGCGATCTACCGCCGCACGGGCGCGCTCGGTGACGTAGAGAGGCTCAACCGGAAGCGTCGCGGACGTGCGGACAGCCTTGCACCCCTCGCATCGCTAACGCCTCGCGAACGGGAGCTTGCGCTGTTGATCGCGGCGGGCCACGCCAACCGCGCCGCAGCCCGTTCGCTTTCGATCACGGAAAAGGCCGTCGAGAAATCGCTAACCACGATCTATTCGAAACTCGGCGTCGCCTCGCGTACGCAACTGGCCTCGCTGCTCGCGCAGTAAGCCTTCGCAGCGATTGCGCCCACCCATTTAGCAGCACGGCGCTCAATGTGGCTGCAGTTGATGGAACCCGACGCCGGGAGACGCGTTCGAGTTGACGATCGTCCCCAAGCCGTTTTCCCAATAACTGTTGCCGGGGCCGGTCCAAACGTCGCGCAGCTGACCGTTCAACGGGTCGACCGTGGGCGTCACGCCCGTTAAGACGTTTCCGAACGCTTGCACGCGGTCGGCCTGCGCGGCTTGGCCTCGTTCGAATGCGCTGACTTGATCCTGCATGCCGCGCATCCTTGATTCGAATTGGGCCACCTGCTCGCCGAGTTTGACGCGCCGGTCGCGCTGCCGCGCAACTTGATAGCGCAGTCCGTCGTCATCCATTCGTTTCTGGTAAGCGATCCACGCAGGCCTAAAGTGAAGCGTCTGAACGGCTCGCGTGATGATGCGATGCACGAGCTCAACGCGATCGCGCGGCACAATAAAGCTCGTCAATGAAACCACGCGCCATAGTGCTGGGGGCGCCTGCTCCGCCATCGCGTCTACGTAAGCTATTCGCGGCCGGCCGCCCGAGTCGCAGCGGTATGTAACGCTGCCTTGCGAAATCTGAGCCCTCCTCGTCCCGCTGAGCATCGGTGGAGTCCAATCGCTCGCTTGCGGCGTCAATGTGCGGCAGAGTGCCTTGAACCGATGTAAACGCGTAAAGCCGCGCGTAGTGCCCTCCATCGCGGTAGGTCGCATACACGAGCTGAGCTTGCGCGCCGAGATCGTCGCTTTCGCCGTCGGTCGGATGTTGTGGGGTGGGCAACGCATAAGCCGCCGGCACCGCGACATCGCCGAAGCGCACGTTCGCCTGACCGTCGCCCGATCTCAGATCCACCATCGGGCGGAAGTCGGCGTAGCCGACCCGGAACAGACCGCCTCTTGCCGCCCAACCTCCCGGCACATCGAAACTGAACGCCCGCTCTCGTGGGTCCTCATACTTCACCCATCCGCGCGCGGCGAGTGCAAGCGCGGCCGTACTCGACGCCAGAAGCCCAATAACCAGACAACCTGCAGCGCAACGTCGTGATGCTGCAGAAACCGGACGTTTTAGCAACGTTCACTCCGATTCATTGCCGCCGTTAGCTTGTTTCCGCGTGCGCGGTATCGGTCGAAAAGCCGAGCGGACCATCCCATTATCGGTCCGATCTCGCTAGGCCACAATGGGGAATCCCCTACCGCATTACTGACGCGCCGGCCGCTACGCAGATCTACTGTGCCGAAAAAATCGGCGGCCTTTTTTCGAAGAACGCCTGCATGCCTTCACGCAGATCGGGGCGCTCCGACGCTTCTTGCTGAAGGTTCGCTTCAGCCTGTAGCCACTGCGCGAGGTGCGGTAAGAGCGCGCAGTTGAACGCGCGTTTGGTCAGCCCTAGCGCCGCGGGCGACATCTCGGTGAGGCGCGCGGCGAACGCGAGTGTGCGCGCTTCAAGCTGGTCGGCCGGAGCGATTTGATTTACCAAGCCGATGCGATGCGCTTCGGCCGCGTCGATGCGGTCGCTCGTCCACGCGAGTTCGAGCGCCCGTCCGAGACCCGCGAACAACGGCAAGAACAGGCTTCCGCCGCCGTCGGGGATCAGTCCGATTTTCGAGAAGCCGAGCGCGAAGGTCGCGTCGTCCGCCGCGATGCGTACGTCGCATGCGAGCGCAAGCGACAGCCCGAAGCCGGCGGTGATGCCGCCCAGCGATACGATGACCGGCTTCTCCAAAGCGCGGATTCTTAGGGTCAGCGCGTTGTAACCGCGGCCGAGGTGGTCGGCGACCGAGACGGGCTGGCCGCCTGACTGCATGCGCACGAACGCCTCGAGGTCCTGACCGACTGAAAAACTGCGGCCGGCACCCCGCAGAACGAGCGCGCGAACGTTCGGGTCGTTCGCGGCGTGATCGAGCGCGGTGATCAACGCCTCGGTCATGGCTTCGTCGAAAGCATTGAGCTTGGCGGGACGGTTGAGAGTCAGGCGGAGGACGGTACCGTGGGCCTCGCGCAGGAGAACGGGATCGTTCATGCCGCCCGCTTCCAGCGCCGGACGAGCGGCTCCCCGCTTGGGCGTGAGGCGGCTTACGCGGGGATTGCACCCGGTTGCCGTATGATCGGGTTATGGGAGATGACGTGAACAGAAGCAGCATGATCGGCAGTCTGTGCGGCATTGCGGCCTCGCTCGGCATCGCGAGCAAACCGGCCGACGCAGCTCCAGAACATTTCGACGTGAGATTCACCGACGCGGAGTGGCGGGCACGCTTGTCGCCGGCGGCCTTCGGCGTCCTGCGCGAGCACGCGACCGAAGCGCCCGGGTCGAGTCCACTCGATCATGAGACGCGTGCCGGGCTCTACGACTGCGCGGGCTGCTCGTCGCGGCTATTCGACGCCAAAACGAAATTCGACAGCGGCACCGGATGGCCGAGCTTTTACGAGCCGCTGTCCGGCGCCGTCGAGACGTCGCGCGACACGTCGCTTTTCATGGCCCGCACGGAAGTCCACTGCCGCCGCTGTGGCGGTCATCTCGGCCATGTTTTCGATGATGGACCCAAGCCGACGGGCCTGCGGTATTGCATGAACGGCGTCGCGCTGCAGTTTCATCCGCACTCAAAATAGTCGGACGAGGCCGGTTCCATTTTGGCGCGTGGCTCGTGCCATGAGCCCCATAGCGACGACGTCCACACGGTAAAGCGGAGCCTCGCTCGCGATGCTCGATGGGTTCAGGCACGATATGCCGTTCGGCGCGCAGCTCTGCGCCGGCGGCGTTCGCTTTCGGCTGTATGCGCCGCAGGCAACGCGGGTCGAGGTGTTCACGACGACCTCGGGACGCGACCGGTCGATGCCGCTCACGAGCGTCGATTCCGGATGGTTCGAGGCCGTGGATGACTGCGCGCGGGCCGGAACGCGGTACGCCTTTTCGCTTGACGGCGCCGTGCTGCGCGTCCCCGATCCAGCGTCCCGCTTCCAACCCGACGGCGTTCATGGGCCTAGCATGGTCGTTGATCCCACGCTGTTCGAATGGACCGGCTCCTGGAACGGTTTGCCGTGGACCGAACACGTCTTTTATGAACTGCACGTCGGAACGTTCACGCCGGAAGGAACGTTTGCCGCGGCCCGAACGAAATTCGATCATCTCGTCGCACTTGGAATCACCGCGCTCGAATTGATGCCGCTCGCCGAATGTCCGGGAGAACGGAACTGGGGCTACGACGGCGTGCTGCCGTTCGCGCCGTCTCACAACTACGGAACGCCGGAAGAACTCAAGGCTTTTATCAGCGACGCTCACGCGCACGGCCTGGCCATTTATCTCGACGTGGTCTACAATCACTTCGGCCCCGAAGGAAATTATCTGCACGGCTACGCGCCGACGTTCTACACGAGCCGCCATCAGACGCCGTGGGGCGCGGCAATCGACGCCGACAACGCCATCGCTCGAGCGTTCTTCAGCGAGAACGCGCTCTACTGGACGCACGAATACCGCTTCGATGGACTTCGTCTCGACGCGGTCCATGCGATCTACGACGGACCGGAGCGTCACTTCTTGCGCGAACTCGCGCGCACGGTGGCAGAGCGTTCGGACCGGCGGATTTTCCTCGTGCTCGAGAACGACCGCAACGAAGCCGCGCTGCTGGAAGCCGGTTTTCGCGCGCAATGGAATGACGATGCGCACCATGCGATGCACGTGATCGTTACGGGTGAACGCGACGGCTATTACCGCGACTACGCCGCCGACCCGGTCGCATTGCTCGGAAAAGCGCTGACGACGGGGTTCGGCTATCAAGGCGACTTTTCGGCATACCGCACTGCCGAGCGCGGCACGCCGAGCGAGCAGCTACGCCTGGGGTCCTTCGTGACGTTCTTGCAGAATCACGATCAGATCGGCAACCGGCCGTTCGGCGATCGCCTCGGTGCACGTGCCCCCTCGGCTGCACTGCGCGCGGTCGTCGCCGTCTATCTGCTGGCGCCATCGCCACCGCTGCTCTTCATGGGCGAGGAATGGGGGGCGAGTTCGCCGTTCCTCTACTTTTGCGACTTCGAACCCGAACTTGCGCGCGCGGTCACCGCCGGGCGGCGCAGTGAGTTCGGTTCGTTTGCCGGGTTCGCCGATCCGGCCGCGCGCGAGTCCATTCCCGACCCGTCGGCGCGGGCCACGTTCGAGCGCAGCAAACTCGATTGGGATGAAGTGGCGTGCGACACGCACGCCGCCTGGCTCGCATACTACCGGAACTTGCTCGCCCTCCGCCGGGCGGAAGTTGCACCGCGCATCGCCGGCGTGCGCGGGACCGACACGTCGTCAAAGCGGGTCGGTTCGGCCGGGTTGCAGGCGCGCTTCCGTCTTGACGACGGGACGATGCTCACGCTCGACGCAAACTTAGGCGCGTGCGAGGAATCGGGCTTTGCCGCACACCCCGGCGGCTACGTTTTGTTCTGCACGCACGACCCGACGTATCCGAATTCGATAGCGCCGCCCTGGAGCGTCCGCTGGACCCTCGCGTGACGCGATGTCCGTGAGGCACGTCCCGGCGACGCCGCTGTCGACGTACCGCTTGCAGTTCACGCCCCGCTTCGGTTTCGCAGCCGCGCGCGCAATCGTTCCGTATCTGGTCGAACTCGGCGTCGGCTATCTCTACGCCTCGCCGTATCTCAAAGCGCGTCCCGGCAGCGAGCACGGCTACGACGTGGTCGACCCCAACGCCCTCAATCCCGAAATCGGGACGCCGGCCGAACATGCCGCCCTCATCGACGCGTCGCAGGCCGCCGGACTCGGACACCTCTTGGATTTCGTCCCCAACCACATGGGCATCGGCGTGCAGAACGCGTGGTGGCAGGACGTGCTCGAATGGGGCGAGGCGTCGCCCTACGCGGACTTTTTCGACATCAATTGGCGGCCGCTGCGCGCCGAGATGCACGGCAAGCTCTTGATCCCGTCCCTTGGGGACTACTACGGTCGCGTGCTGGAGCGCGGTGAGCTGACGCCGGTATTCGAAGCCGAAAGCGGCACGTTCGCCGTCGCCTATTTCGACGGGCGATTTCCGCTCGCAACGCGACATTACGCCGACATCCTGGCCCTGGCCGCCGAAAAACGCGGTGGCCATGCCTGGCCGCTGCGGGCGCTCGCGGCCGAGTTCGGCCGTGCTTCACGTGAACGTGCCCTCGAACTCAAACGCGAGCTTGCCGGCGTCGCGGCGGATTCCGTCAACCGCGCTGCAATCGAGGCGGCGCTCGATACCTATCGCGTCGGCGCCGCGCCATCGGCCATCGACCGGCTCGACGAGATCCTCCAGCAGCAACACTACCGGCTGGCGTACTGGCGCGTCTCGGCCGACGAGATCAACTACCGGCGCTTCTTCGACATCAACAATCTCGCCGGGTTGCGGATCGAAGACGCGCAGGTGCTCGGGCAGACGCACCGCCTGATCTTCGAGCTGATCGCCTCGGGACGCATTCAGGGGCTGCGGATCGATCACGTCGACGGGCTGTACAACCCGGGCGGCTACTGTCAGCTCTTGCACGATCGCGCCGCGGCGCTGGGCCATCCTCAATACCTAGTCGTCGAGAAAATTTTAGCGCGCTTCGAGCACTTGTCGCCCCACTGGCGCATCGCCGGCACGACGGGCTACGATTTCATGAATCTGGTCAACGGACTGTTTGTCGACTCGCGCGCCGAACTCGCCTTCGATCGCATCTACCGCCGCTTTGCCGGCATCTCGGGAACTTTCGACGCCTTCGCGTACCGCGCCAAAAAGGACATCATCCGCACCGCGCTCGCCAGCGAACTGGAGGTGCTGGCGACGATGCTCGATGCGATCGCTGACAACGACCGGCGCTCCAACGACTACACGTATAACGTGCTGCGCGATGCGCTCGGCGAAGTGGTCGCATCCTTTCCGGTGTATCGAACGTACGTGACGAGCGAGGACGTCGACGCACACGACCGCACGTACATCGCGTTGGCGATCGATGCGGCCCGCAAGCGCAGTGAACTCGGCGACGAGCACGTTTTCGGGTTTCTCGAAGACGTCCTGACGATGCGTCTGCCCGAGGAGTCACCCAACTACGACGGCCGCTCGGTGCTGCGCTTCGCCATGAAGTTTCAGCAATATACGAGCCCGGTGATGGCCAAAGCCGTCGAAGATACGGCGTTCTACCGCTACGTGCGCTTAGCATCGCTCAACGAAGTCGGCGGCGATCCCCGCCGCTTCGGGACATCGGTCAGCGCCTTTCACCAAGCCAATCTCGAGCGCGCCGCCACGTTTCCGCACGCCATGTTGGCAACGGCGACGCACGACCACAAGCGCGGCGAGGACACGCGCATGCGGATCGACGCACTCTCGGAGATGCCGGGCGCGTGGGAGCGAACGATTCGGCGCTGGAGCCGGCTCAACGCGAACTGCAAGCGAGAGGTGGAAGGCAACCCTGCACCTACCGACAACGACGAGTACTTCCTTTATCAGATTCTGATCGGAACGTGGCCGTTCGAATGGTTGGCCGACGACGCGATCATCGATGCCGCAGCCCTGGACGCCTACGTGGAGCGGATTCAAGCGTATCAGCGCAAGGCGATGCGAGAAGCGAAGTTTCGCACGAGTTGGACGAATCCGAACGTCCCGTACGAAGAAGCGAGCCTCGGCTTTACGCAAGCCCTCCTCAGATCACCGCCCTCCACGGGCTTCGTGCCTGAATTGCAGCCGCTCGCGCATCAGTGCGCGAGGATCGGTGCGGTCTCGAGTATCGCGCAAACCGTGCTCAAACTGATGTCGCCCGGCGTGCCGGACATCTATCAGGGCTGCGAGTTCTGGGACCTCTCGCTCGTCGACCCCGATAACCGCCGCCCGGTGGACTACGCCGTTCGCCGCCACGCTTTAGCCGAAATGCGAATGCGTTGCGAACGGGGTGAGCGCGAAGCACTGGGCCGCCATCTGCTTACCGCCTGGCACGACGGTCGTTTGAAAGCGTACATCATCTGGCGCCTCATGCACCTGCGCCGCGAGTGCTCGACGACATTCAGCGGTGCCGCTTACACGCCGCTGGAAACCGGCGGCGCCCGCGCCGGCCACCTCGTTGCCTTTGAGCGCGACGGAATCATCGTCGTCGTGCCGCGGCTGGTACGTCGCTTGCTCACGAACGGTGCATTGACGTTGGCGTTCGGAGATGAGACCGTGCGCCTCCCCGGGCGTGGACCTGCGCGCTATGCCGAGCGCTTCACCGGCGCGACCGTCGCCACTCGTGAAGACGCCGACGGTCGTTACCTGGCTGCAGCCGATCTGCTGAACCCATTCCCCGCCGCGGTGCTGGAACCGGTACGGTAACTGAAACATCCTTCCCGGTCCGCTTCGGCAAAATACTCCTCGACCGAAAAACCGAAAGCGCCACTCGGTTCCAACGGTACCCCGCCCTCTCGCCCACTCGCGCAGCATGGCACCAACGCGCTCTGCAAGACGGCGTGGCGCGCAGCGGGCTCATCTTGGGGACCTCGATACCGTCGATGAGTTCGATTTCCAATTTGTCGTAGAGCGGTTCGGCGTTGGTTGCTTGCATCGATCGTCCCTCACGCTGACACTATCACGCGCTGCGGTGCTTTAGCCAGGGTCGATGGAAGCGACCGTCCTTGACTCGACCGTGCCCAGGGGCGTGGCGATCTCTTCGAGCGGCCGGCGCGCCGCTTCGACGCCGAACGACCACTCGATGAGACCTGCCGCCAACATCGCAGCGCTCGCGCAGGCGTAGCCGATGAAGACCGAAGCGGGCTGCTTGGTGGCGATCAACATGCCGAAGAACGCCGGGGCCGCCACCCCGCCGACCAACGTGCCGATGCTGAAGACGATCGCAATGGCCATCGCTCGAATCTCGAGCGGAAACGTCTCACTCACCGTCAGATAGGCCGCGCTCGCCGCTGCCGACGCGAAAAAGAAGATGATCGACCACGCAATCGTCACCGTCACCGCATCCAGCGCCCCGCGCATGAAGAAGATGCCGGTCGCAAGGAGCAGGATGCCCGACAGCGCGTAGGTCCCCGCGATCATCGGCTTGCGCCCGACGACGTCGAAGGAGCGCCCCAGCACGACGGCGCCCAACAGATTGCCGACGGCGAACGGGAAAATGTAGTAGCCGACCCGTCCCGACGGTACGCCGAAAAACGTTGAGAGCACGAGCGATTCGGTGAAAAAGATGCCGTTGTAGAAGAACGCCTGCGCGGCCATCAACGACAGGGCGACAAGCGTTCGCGAGCGATAGGTTTGCAGCATCGTTCTCGTCACGTCGGCGAAGGCGTTACGGCGGCGCGCCGTTACGAGAAGGTCGCCGCGTGGCTGGGCTAATGCCCGGCCTCCGCGCTCGCGCGTGATGCGCGCCTCGATGTCCGCGAGCGTTTGCTCCGCTTCTGCTCCTCGGCCGTGCAGCAGCAGCCAACGCGGGCTCTCCGGAATCGCTCGGCGCACGAAAACGATCGCCACCGCCAGCCCGGCGCCGATGCCGAACGCAATGCGCCAGCCGTACGCACCGGGGACGACGCTGCGATCGAGTAGCACGATGCTCGCACCGGCGCCGAGCATAGCCCCCAGCCAAAACGTGCCGTTGATGGCGAGGTCGACCCAGCCGCGCCGGGCGGCCGGAATCAACTCGTCGATCGTCGAGTTTATCGCCGCATATTCGCCCCCGATGCCCAGACCCGTCAAGAACCGAAAAGCGACGAAACTCCACAGGTTCCACGAGAACGCCGTCAGCAACGTCGCGCCCATGTACCACGCAAGCGTGATGATGAACAGCTTCTTACGGCCGAAACGATCCGTCAGGTAACCGAAGCCGAGCGCACCGATGACGGCCCCCAGCAGATACGCCGTAGCCGCAAGCCCGACGTCCTGCGCGCCAAGGCCAAGTCCGTCGCGCTCTTGCAAACGCGAACCCACGGAGCCAACGACCGTCACTTCCAGGCCGTCCAGAATCCAGGTGATCCCAAGTCCGATCACGACGATCCAATGAAAGCGGCTCCACGGCAACCGATCGAGGCGCTGCGGGACGTTCGTGCGGAGGACCGTCATCGCATCACGCGCCGAAACGCCGCCGCGGCACGTGAGACGATGCGTCCCAAACGTTACGGCGTGATGCCGGCAACCGCCTCAGCGTGCGCCGCAAACTGCTCTTGTTCGGTCGAGCCGTGCAACGCGGTCGTCGAGGATTTCCCTTCGGCGACGACCTGGGCGATCGCGTCGAAGTAGCCCGTGCCCACTTCGCGCTGATGCCGCGTCGCGGTGTAACCGTCACGTTCGGCGTCGAACTCGGCCTGCTGCAATTCCGAGTAGGCAGCCATGCCACGGGCTTTGTAGTCGCGCGCCAGCGTGAACATCGAATGATTGAGCACGTGAAAGCCGGCCAGCGTAATGAACTGGAACTTGTAACCCATCGCCGCGAGTTGCTGCTGGAACGTCGCGATGTCGTGCGCCTCCAGCTTTGCCTTCCAGTTGAACGATGGGGAGCAGTTGTAGGCCAGCCACTTGCCGGGATATTTCGCGTGGATCGCGGCAGCGAAACGCTGCGCTTCGGCGATGTTCGGCTCCGAGGTCTCACACCACACGAGATCGCAGTACGGCGCATACGAGAGGCCGCGGGCGATCGCGGCGTCGAGGCCGCCGCGGATCTTGAAAAAGCCCTCTTCGGTTCGTTCACCGGTGATGAATTCGGCATCGACGGGATCGATGTTGCTCGTGATCAGGTGCGCGCCGTTGGCGTCGGTGCGGGCCACGATCAGGGTGGGGACGCCCATCAAATCGGCGGCCAACCTCGCCGCGACGAGGTTGCGGATCGCCGTTTTGGTCGGGATGAGCACTTTCCCACCCATGTGACCGCACTTCTTTTCCGATGCAAGCTGATCTTCGAAGTGCACCGCGGCGGCGCCGGCTTCGATGAACGCCTTCATGATCTCGTGGACGTTGAGGGCGCCGCCGAAGCCCGCTTCCGCATCGGCCACGATCGGCACGAAGTACGAGACGTCGTTCATGCCTTCCATCGTCGCAATCTGATCCGCGCGCGCGAACGCGTTATTGAGGCGCTTCACAAGCGCCGGGGCCGAGTTGGCGGGATATAAACTCTGGTCGGGATAGGTTTGGGCCGCCCCATTGGCGTCGGCGGCGACCTGCCAGCCCGAAAGATAGACGGCTTGTAAGCCGGCTTTGACCGCCTGTACGGCTTGGCCACCGGTCAGCGTGCCGAGCGCGGCGATATACGGCTCCTCGGACAACAGCCGGAACAACTTCTCGGCTCCGAGCCGCGCGAGCGTGTAGTCGATCTCGATCGAGCCACGCAAGCGGACGACGTCGTCGCCGCGGTAGGGCCGGGTCAGGCCGGTCCAGCGCGGATCGGAAGCCCACATGAGTTCGAGCTGGGCGGCATCGGTGAAATTCACGCTCGTCGATCTCCTCGGCGGGTCCAGGGTAGTGCGGGCATTCTACCATTGGACCGGCGCTTTCTAACCGCTGGCCGGGGCAGTCCGCATCTATATTTAACGGATCGTGTGCGCTGGCGCAATTCCCCGCTTGGAGGGGCAGGACCGGACGAGCGGCCCGCGGGCCGGTTAATCGGGATCGTGAAAGTGGAGGTGCGTGCCGTCTTCGGCCTCGTCGAGCACCTCGCGGGCTTCGTCCAGCACGGCAGCCGAAAGGTCGTCACCGCCGTCGATCGAGCCGTCGCGTCCCAGAAAATCGCTCTGGGCCCAATCTTCCCACGTCTCCAGCGGCTCGCCGTCGACATCGGTGGGGAAACGCACGCAGAAGCCTTGCTCGAGATGCAGCCCGGCGACCATCACCCGCGTTCCGCGCGGGAAGTACGTCCCGTCCTTCCAAAGCGTCCCGGACGTGGTCTGGTACTGTTCTCCGATGCGTAAGACTTCGATCGTGTTGCGGCTCCGCAAAGTGGTAGGTCGCGTTTTATTTACCCGAATGCCGACTCTCCTATGAAGGCTGCACGCGCGCCGGGCTGGCGCATCGTCGATTCAAAGATGGTGATCGATACGCCGCACCTGCGGCTGCGCCGCGACGAGATCGAACTCCCGAGCGGCAAACGTGTCGGACCCTACTACGTTCGAGAATCCCGCGGCTTCGCCGTCGTCTTCGCCGTGACTGCGGACGAACGCGTCGTCCTGGTTCATCAGTACAAGCACGGCATTGGGCGGCACGTCCTCGAACTACCCGCCGGCGGAATCGATCCCGATGAAACGCCGCAGGGATGCGCGCGGCGCGAGCTGGCTGAAGAAACCGGCTACGTCGGCGACCCCGCCGCTCTCGAGTTGCTCGGCACGTACGTCTTCGATCCGACCAGTTCGACGACGACCTATCATCTTTACCTGGCGCGCAACGCTCATCCGCTTCTGCCGCAACGCTGCGATGATACTGAAGACATCACCCTCGAGCTAGCGACGTTCGAGCAAATCCGGCGCTACGTTGCGAACGGGACGATCGACGTCGGTATCCACATCGCCTCAATCTACATAGCACTCGAGCATCTGGGCAAACGATAGCGAGCGCTGAAACGCCGGCGCACCGCAGGCGGTAAACGTGCGGAGGATCACAATGCCGCGCTCATTCTCGCGCTCGTCGTCGTTGCGCTCTATGGCGTCAATTTCTTGCGCGCGTACATTCGTCGCCGGCGCGGTTCCCATGGGCTTGTTGCCAAAATCCTCTAAAAAGGTTATAAAGGTAACAACTACCTGGCGATGACGAACCGACCGTCGCCAGACGGAACGGTTCGCGGAAAGGATGACTACCAAAAATAATGGCAGTCAAGAAGACTTCAACCCGCAAGAAATCAACGGCAAAACGGACGTCGGCGCGTAAGGGAACGGGCCGCAAGAAAACCGCCGGAACCACGGCGCGTAAGAAAACCACGCGTAAGACCGGCGCTCGCAAGACCACCCGCAAGAAGTCGACGGCGAAAAAGACCGCCGGACGCAAGAAAACGGTCCGCAAGGCCGGCGCTCGCAAGACGACGGCCCGCAAGACCACCCGCAAAACGACACGTCGTAAGGTCGCCAAAAAAGCCTAAAACGACCGGAGCAGTGGGGATCGCGCAGAGCGCGGTCCCCACTGCCTTTATGGCGCGATCAGTGCGGCGAAACGCGCCAGGTCGTCGTCGCGGCGCACCCGCAAGCGCGGCAAGGCGTATGGCCGCTCCAAACCCTCGACGTCGCCGGGCATCTCGGTAAAGGCCGCCCTCATGCCGATCTCGCGCATGACCGACACGGTCGTCGCATCGTATTGCCCGGAGGGATACGCGTACGTCGTCGGCGCGGGGCCACCGAGATAGCGCGTGAAGCGTTCCATGCACCCGGCGGCTTCACGTTCCTGACCCGCACGGTCGAGCTTCGCGAGGTCGAGGTGGAACGTGCCGTGACAGGCGACTTCCATACCGGCGCCACGCAGCGCGCGCATCTGTTGCCAGCTTAGATGATGCGGCGTGCCGATGAAGCCGCTGGAAACGTAGAACGTGCCGCGCGCACCGTACTCGCGCAGTAGCGGTAACGCCGTGGTTGCCGCGTCATCGTAGCCGTCATCGAAGGTGAGCACGACGATGTTACGCGGCCGCTCATGGCGGCCCAGCCGCGCAACGAGATCATGTGCGGTGATGGCAGCGATGTGCCGCTCGCGCAGATAGCGCAATTGCGCGGCGAACGCACCGGGGGCGATGGTCAGATCGCGGCCGACGGCATCGCGCGGGATGTCGGCATCGACACGGTGGTACATCAGCACGGGAACGCCGGGCCAATGGCCGGTCATCGCGTGCGTGGCCGAGGTCGCTGCGCGTGGGTGCGTCGGCTCGTCCGCGCCGCCGCAGGCCGTCGAAGACGCGAACGCCAGCGCGACAGACCAGAGCACGCGGCGTACCGTGAAGCCGGCGCTCACGGCGTGCCCGCGACCACGACGCTCGGATTACGAAAGCCGAGCGTACCGCGCGCGGGCGCACTCGCGGCGATTGCCCCCGCAGTGCCGACCGGCGGCACGACGTATAAAGACGAGAGGCGCACCGGCGGGTTGAGATCGGCCGGTACGGCGATCGTGCGCGTTCGCCAGCCCGTCCAGTCAACGTTCTTCGCGATAGTCAGCGCCCGGCGTTCACCGAACCGATTGACGAACGCAGCACGAACCGTTGCGCCCCCGCCGTCGCCGTTTACGTCGACCGAGAACTGTAACGGTTCACCCGGCAAAACATAACGCACATCCGCGGTTGCGATCCGGCGTGTGCCCGAGAGATCGTACACGAGCGTGAGTTGCGGCTCGAAGAGCGGTAACGCGATCCGCCGGCTTCCGACGTGAAGGGTCATGTCCGTGCGCAGTCCACCTGCGCGTGCGACGATCCGTGCATCGCGATTGCTCGCGCGATACACGCCCGCTTCGGTAAACGCGCCGCGATCGGCGCTCCACTGCACGCGATTCCCCAGTTGCACGACGGCACCCGACGCATCGTAGCCCGTCGCGCCAAGATGCACCGTGCCACCCGGGTCGACGGCGCGCTCGTCGTGTTGGATGTCCAGTCGCGCGAGCCGTTCGACCACACGGATCGGCACCCGCGCTACCAAGCCGCGCGCGTGCAGCGCGACTTCGCCGGACTCGGGCCCGGCTTGTAGCACTTCACTCGGTGCAGAAGCCAGCAGATGACCGGCAGCATCGACGACGGCAAGCCGTACCGGAACGCCGGCACCCGACAACGCGACGATCGACGACGGCCGGGCTACGAGCATCGCCGGCGGACCGAGCGGTGCATCGCTGTACGCGAACAATCCGTCCGCTACGGGCCGCTCTGAGCCGTCGCTTGGCGATCCCAAGACCTTCGGCATCCCGTCGCCGAGTTGGCGCGCGACCAGCGTGGCTGAGCCCCCGGAATCGAAGGCCATCGCGTCACTTGCGCCAAGTCCGCGCAACAGCGCCGCAAATTGGGGACGCGTCACCCCGATCGAGGTAGCGGCGTTACGTCCGTCGACGCTGACGAGAAGCAGCGTCTGCGCTGCCGTCGTTGCTGCGCCGGCAACGGGAAACCGCACGTTACGTTCTTCGGGCGCCGGCGCATTGGGATCGTCAACGGCGTGTCCGCCCTGGAGCAGCAACGGTCCACCGCCGAGGGCGCTGACGACATCGCTAAGCGGCGGCGTCGTCGTCATGGCGATCGTCACGCCATCACCCGGCGCAGGGGGCGGCGCGAGGGTCTGCGCCGCCGGACCGAGACCGAGCACGATTCCGTGCGCCGTCTGCGCGTCCGCCGGGCCGATCGCCGCAACGCGATACGCACCGGCAAGCTCAGCACCGTGAAGCGCATCGGCCGGCACTAGCGTCGCGGCGGTTACGCCGAAGGCCGCGCGCATCGCCCCGAACGCGGCTCCGAGCACGCTCGCGCCGCCCTGCGGCGGCCACTCGTCGACGCCGGTCAACGGAATGGTCGCTGCACCGTATTCCACCGTTCCGTTGAAACTGAAGGAATCGAAGTGAACGCTACGGTCGCGGCGTACGTCGAGCGCGACGCGTTGCGAGGGCGTGCGGAGCAACACGCCGTCACGCACCACGATGTTCAGCGGTTGGTTTGTTTGACCGATGTCGAAGTAGTCGCCGTTGATGCCCGCGACCGCGCCCGTGCGGCGCGCCATCGACGAGACCGTTTCGCCCGCTGAGATCAAGCGGTCGTGTGAGAGCACGACGCCAAGCCGTACGTTCGGCTCGCCAAGATCGAGGGCGACGACGTTGACGACGAGCGGCCCATCCGACGTGGTGAGCCGATAGGTAGCACGTCTCATGCCCGGGGCGAAGACTTCCTGCGTACGCGACTGCGCGATGACCAGCGGAAACGGCGCGGGCGGCGCGAGTTCCGCCGGAAGCGACGGTCCGATCACGGCGACGGACGCGCTTCGGGAACCGGCGTCGGCACCTGCGCGGGTGCGACGACCGCGGGCAACGGCGCACTGCTATAGAGGAAGAGCCCGTCGGAGACCCAGCGTTCCGCGCTGTTGTCGGACGGTACGTTGCGGACGCTCGCATTGGCGTCGCCCGGCGCGCGCGACACGAGCGTAACGGAGCCGCCCGAGTCGAGCGCCATCGCGTCGACGCCGCCCAGACGCAACAACAGCCGCGCGAATTCCGGGCGCGTCATGCCGACGGAACGTTCGGGGTGGCGCCCGTCGACGGCAACGAACATCAAACGCCCGTCGAGCGTACGCACGAGTGCGATCACGGGCCAACGATAATTGCGTTCATCGGGCGCGGGAGCGTGCCGGTCTTCGAACCATGCACCGTTGCGGAGTAAGACGGGTCCACCGCCGATTCCGGCAACGACGTCGTCGACGTGCGGTTCGAGCGCATAGGTCACCGTCACGACGTCGCCCGGCTTCGGCAGCGGCGTGCGCACGAGCGGACCGATGGCAATGCCGAAGCGCGGCGTCGTCGGCGCGTTCATCGGCACGACGTCGGTCACGCGAAAGCGCGTGCCGTTGCGGTCGCCCAGCGGCTGCAACGCGACGAACGTGCGCCCCGGCGATGCCGGCAACACCTTGCCGAACGCGGGCGTGATCACGCACACGTCCCCCGGCGGCCAGTCGTTGACTTCCGTGATCGGCATGCTGCCCGCCGCGGTACGGACTTCGCCGCGGATGCGAAACTCCGCGATCGTGACCTGCTTGTTACGGTCGATCACCAAAGCCGCGCGGTCGGTCGGCCCGCGCACCAGCTCGCCATGACGCACGAGCATGCCCTGCGGTTGATACGTGCGTCCAATATCAAAATAATCGCCGTTGACCCCGGCGACGGCACCCGTGCGCACGCTCATCGCCGAGGTTCGCTCGCCGCCGGAGATCACGTGATCTTCTGCAATCGCCGTATCGAAGCGTAGCGTCGGTTCGGCCGGATCGACCGAGAGCAAACTGATGGCCAGCGGACCGTGATCGCTGCCAAGCGCGTATTGGGCGTACGCGAGGCCCGGAGCCGTCGCTTCAAGCGTGACCGAACGCAAGCGAGGCTCGTCTGCGATATGCGTCAACAAGGCGGTGAGGGCGTTCAAATCACGCACTCCGCCTGCGTGTTCGCCGAATAGGGCGTGTAGTTCGCCACCGAAGTTGAAGGGGACGCCGTCGAGGGTACCCACGATAGCCCGCGACCCGATGCCGTCTCCAGCGAACGAAACCTTTCCATGCAGCCCGCGCAGCTCGTGTGGCGCGGTCCCCGCTGCGGCGTCAGCAGCGAGCGCGAGCGACGTATCATCGAGCCGGGCCTGTGCGTGAACCGCCGTACCGCCGTCGACCTCGACGTCGCGCAGCCAACCGCCTTGCAACTCCAACGTTGCGTCATCGGGTAGAATCCCGGCCAGCGGTTGCAGCGGCACGGCAGCCGCCGTCCACACGCTCGGGCCACCCGCGGCATGGCCTGTAACGGGATACCGGTTTGTCAGCTCGTCCAGCGCCATCGTAACGTCGTAACGTGGGGGCTGCCCGGCCCTCAGATTGACGTCGGCTTCGACGCCGGCGAAGGTCAGTGCGGGGACGGGGACCGCCCCGGCGGTCACGACCAGCGTACCGTCACGCACCGCTAAGCGCGTCGCGCCGCCTGCCAGGGCCAAATGCGTTTCTTCTTGGGCGTGATAGCGAAGCGGCGCCACGACGATGTGCGGCTGCTCGAGCTCGATCGTATCGCCGCTTGGGCCCAACGCTACATGGGCGCGAGGGGCGCTGGCAAAGAACGCGCCGTCGCCGGTCGAGGCCGTCATGTCGCGCAAGAGATAGCCGTCTTTGGTCCGCATCACGTCGCCGGCGCGGAACCGCAAACCCGTCGCGTGATCCGCGTACGCCAGGAAGGCGCAACTCTGGAGCTTGCCTGCGACGGCGAAACCGGCGGCGAGTGCAACGAGTGCAACGACGCCCACGAGGATCAGGCCACGGCGTCCGGATACCTTCATCGACCACGGGGAGAGTGCGCGGCCGTCGGCGCAACACCCTTCGTCATGCGGGCCCTTCGTTGTCTCATCGCTTGCGTCGCGGCGCTGTGCAGTTCGGTAACCGGGCTACGCGCCACGCCGAGCGGGCTACCGCAGATCGCACCGCACGCACGCACGCCCTACATTGCCGTTCTGGTCTGGCACGACGTTCTGCCGTCCAAAGAGGTGTGGTTCGACACGACGGCTGCGCTCTTCGCGCACGAGCTCGATCAGATCGCAACCGGCGGGTTCCATGTCCTCAAGCTTGCGACGTTACGCGATCATCTCGTGCGCGGCACCGACGTCCCGCCGAAATCGCTCGTCCTGACGTTCGATGACAACGGGTCCGGCATTTATCGCTACGCGTACCCGCTGCTGCGCGCGCATCGCTTTCCGGCAACGCTCTTCGTGCACACCAACTACGTCGGTAAGACGACGAGCAAGCACCACAACACGTGGTCCCAACTGCACGAAATGATCGCTAGCGGACGCATCGACGTGCAAAGCCTCACCGCCAACCACCCACCCGACCTCACCAAACTGAGCGATGCCGACGTCGTCCACGAGCTGCGCCTCTCGAAATTTTCGCTCGAACGACGCCTGGGGAAACCGGTCTACGCGCTCGTTTATCCGTACGACGCATACGACGATCGCGTCGCCCGGTTGGCCGCCGACAGCGGCTATACGCTCGGATTTACCGAAGACTGGGGAGCAGCCGGTGATTCATCGTCGCTGCTGGAGATCCACCGCTACTCGGTCCTCACGCGGTTCGATCAAGCCTTATCGGACGTCGCCGCGCATCGCTGAATTCCGCTGTCCCAAAGACTTTCCAACCTCTAGCGGCAAGCCTTGCAAACGCGGAAAGACGCGTGCCAGCACGGCTTGGCAGATGCGCGACGCAACGCGGGTGGGAACACCGGCATCACGCTCGACGCCGAACACGGTCGCGTGGGGAGCATGCGCCTGCAATGCTGCCGGCCCGTCGGAATAATAATAGGCGGCCAGGGAGTCGCGCGTCTCATCGGCCGGAAAGCGGAGACGGCGATAGCCATGAAAGGCGCGGTCGTGCACTTCCATGATGATGCACCGATTGAAACGCGGTTCGATCGTCCGCACGACGTGGGAACAATCCGCGTCCCACAGTTCGAGTTCTCCGCCCCAGGCAGGTACCCAATGCGGATTGAGATAGACGAGCACGTTTAGGCGACGATAGCGCGTGGGATCGCTCGGATGGGTGTTGTGGTCGGCGTGCACATGAAGGTGGCTGCCGCGGGCCCCTTGGTGGACGCCGGCGCCGACGTTCTCGGGGTCCATTTGTGCGTCGCGCACACCCGTCAGCGTACGGAGCCAGTGCGTGAAGGGCGCCTCCCCGAGTTCGGAAAAGACGGCGCGCAGACTCGGCCCTAAGTGGGCTGTACCGACGTTGTAACGGCGCGCTTCCAATAACCAAGCCGCCGTTCTGGCAGCCCGCGCCAACGGAGGGAATTCGGCATGTATCGCCTGCGCCGCCGGCTCGGTTAGGAAATCGTCGATGACGATGTGACGGAATGGAACGGCCGCATCGAAGCGCGCACGCCAGCCGTCGACATCGGTTGCGAACCGCTCGACATTGAGAACCGACGTGAAAGCGCGGCTCACCGTAAGTGAGCCCCGTGTCCGACCATGCCTCACACGTTCGGAGGCCGCCCAAGCGCGCCTGGCGACCGACGCTTGGTGGTACCATAAGTCTCAGCGCCAGCAGGTCAGTGGTCTGGCTATCCCTGCTTTCCCGGTGGGCCGAAGGTGGTATGCGTCTTCGAGGGTGCGTAGCACATCGTAGTGATCGATCCGTTCACCGTAGCGCCCAGGCCGTACCATCGGTCCAAACACGATGGTCGGGATGCTGTTGGCGGCATCGTATCCCTCGTCCCAGGTCAAAACGACGAGCGAGTCATGCGCGTTGGCCCACGTCACCAGCGGGGCGAGGCGCATGCGCAACCATGCGTCACCTTGAGCGATCGTTCCGTCGTGCATGTCATCGTCGACGTCCGGAACGACGAATGCCACCGTAGGCAGCAGATCGTACAGAGACGGTAGGGCAGCGAATGCTCGAGCGTCGGCTGCCGGAACGTTGCTGAACGCGACCCACGGTGCGTGCTTGCGTGCATAGGTTCCGGCGGCGCACACCGGCGACCCGGTTGAGGGAAGCGCCTCGGCATAACCGATGAACGTTAGGTGCGCAGCGAGGAGTTCGCTCGCGAGGTTCGGCGCGTTCGCTGAGATACCGGTCGCGGGGCAGCCGTCGCCGTTGTCGTTGGTGACGCCGGCGAACAAGGCGAGATAGTTCGGCAGGCTGGGGTGCGTCACGCCGTGCGCGTTCGTGAACAAGGCACCTTTTTTTGCGAGCGCATTGATGAAGGGAGCGGACTGGTTGCCCACGATCTCCGCCAGCGTCTTATTCTCTTCGACGATGACGATCGTATGCGCCGGGCGCGGAACACGCGCCGCCGCCGATACCGGAAATAAGCACGCGGCGAGCACAACAAACGACAGCACAAGACGCGTCATCGGCGCGACGTTCGAATGGCAGGCCGCGACCTCCGCTTTCATGGGGAAACGCTTGAGCTACTGCGTTCCCTCTTCGAGCGCGGCTTTCACATCGCCGAGATCTTCCGCGTTACCGTCATCGTCGACGTTGGGCTCACCGGGGTACGCCTCGGTCTTACGCTGCGGTTCCAGGGCGTCGGTCTCGGCGTGCGTGCCGCCTGTCGCGTCGTTCATCGGTCGGCGTCCTCTCTTGCATTTTGATCTTGCGCTTCGGCGATCCGGGCTTCTTCTACATCATCCGAAGCCGGATTGCGCATGCGGCTCGCCACCTCGTCTTCGGCGGTCACCCGTGCCGTTTCCGGTGAAAGGTTGAACGCGTTCCCCAAGATCGTCGTTTGATCGTCCACTTCTTCGCCGATGGTGCGCTCGCCGCCGTCGCGGCCGGTCTCCTTGCGATCATTCATGCAGGCAGCTTCTCCACATCGGCGCTCGGTGAATCCGGGGCTGCGTCCCGCGCCGCTAGCGCGGCCCAAACGACACGAAGATGCCGGGTACGCCAGCCGGCACGGGAGAACGCTTCCGCCCTCGCCGCCAGGTGCGCGAACTCCCACGCGAACGGACGCGCTCGCAGCAGCGGGCGCTCGATCGCGAACGTGATGAGCGACGCAACGCCGAGAGCGGCTGCCGCCGCCGCGAACGTAAACGCGAGACCCCAACCGGCGTCCGCGTGTTGATCGGCGCCGTGCCAGCCCGGGATGCGCCGCTCCAGCAGTGCGTGCGCGACGGCCGCATGCCACAGGTAGAGATTATATGAGTGCCTCGAGCCGTGAACATCCCCCACGCAAACAGATCCAGCGCTCCAGGCAATTGGTCGATCAAATGCACGACGTCGTATGCGCCGTGCACGGCTGCGCGATAGACGTTGGCGATGACGACGAGGCCGAAGAACGTTGCGAGGGCATGTCGCCGCGCCGCCCATGCGAGCAGCGGAAAAAGCACGTACGAAGAGAGAATCTTGAGCGCACGGCGGTACGCAAACTCACCAGTAGTCGGTGCCGTCCGCCCGCCAAACCTAGCGCGCGCATACGGGTAGTACAAACAGAAACCACTGATGAATAAGAAGAGATCGACCCAGAGAAAACCGGCCTCCGGAATGGCCCCAAGTCGAGCGCGTGGCCAAAGGGTGCCACGGTCGCGGGCAGCCACGTGACCTGCCACAGGCAAACCACACGACCAGCGCCATCGCGATGGCGCGCAAACCGTCCAGCGGTTCCAGCCGTGCCTTCATACGGTCCGCAACTGCGGATTGCCCATCCACACGACGGCGGAGATGATGAGGGCGAGTACGCCGCCCGCGATCAAACTCGCCGGCAAACCGACGAACGATGCGACGGTGCCGAGCAAGAGTGAACCCGCCGGAACCAAGCCGAGGATGATCATCGAAAATACCGAGATCGCGCGCCCGCGCATGTCGTCGGGCGACAGGGTCTGCAACAGGACGTTCGAGTTTCCCGCAAACGACATCACCGCAAAACCGATGAACACGAGGACCACGAACGAGATGGCAAAGACGTGCACGGAGCCGAGCACGATCGTGCCCGTCGCGAGCAACATGGCGCTCGCGAACCAGACGCTACCGCGCCGGTGCGTGCCGAGCACCGCCGTCGCGATGGAACCGATGATCGCGCCGCTGCCGCTCGCTGCCAGCAGCAAGCCCAAGCCCCGCGCGTCGACGTGGACGACGTGGGCAGCGTACGCCGGCATCAGCTGCGAATACGGCCTCACGAGCAGTGCCGTGACGACGAGCAGCAACAGCACCGAGCGCAGAACGCGATCGTTCCAGAGAAACCGAACGCCCGCCAAGATCGACGCCAGCACGTTCTCGCGCACGCTGGAACTGGGCGCGACGGGACGCATGAAGACCAGCGCCACGACGACCGCGAGCGTCGCCACCGCGTTGACGTAAAACGACGTCGCGATCCCGACGCTTAGAATGAGAACGCCCGCAACAGGCGGCCCGACGATGCTCGGTGCGTTGAACGCGACGGAGTTCAGACCGATTGCATTGCCCAGGTTTTCACGCGGCACGAGCAGCGGCACCCAACTCTGCCGGGCCGGCGCGTCGAACGACTGCCCCGTCGAGCGAAGCCCGGCGATCATGAAAATTTCCCACAGGGCGATGCGATGCGTGCTCGTGAGGATCGCAAGCGCCAACGCGAAGCACACTTCCAGGCCGTTGGTGACGAACAATACCTGGCGGCGCGGGTACCGGTCGGCAATGACGCCCGCCAGCGGTGAGAACAGCATCACGGGAACCGCCGAGGATGCCCCCAGGATGCCGACGTCGAGCGACGCGAGTTTCGCCGAGCCGGCGAGTTTGACGACGAGGTATCCGAGCGTCGTCAACTGCATCCACGTGCCGAGGTTGGAGATGATGAGCCCACTCCACAACAATCGGTAATCGCGCGACCGAAACGGAGCCAAAACCGACGTACGCGGCTTAGGAGCCGACGACTCCAGCGGCGTTTGCGGGCGAACGGCGCTCACGCTGCTAGCGGCCGGCCTCGAGCGTGCGGACTGCCGTTGCCACGAGCGCGACGGCGCCGTCGACCGTAAGGCGCGACACGTCGGCGACCAGATCGTAAGCGTGCGGATCGCCCCACCGTAAATCGTAGCGGTCTTTCGCGAGTCGCTTACGGGCCGCGTCGATCCGGTCGACCGCCGCGAGCGCCGTCTGGGCGCTCCACGCGAAAGTTTCGACCAGGCGCGCGCAGCGCCACTGCCGTGTCGCGACGAGAAAGACGCGCAATACGTCGCCGCGCGCTCCGAGGACGGCGTTCGCATAACGGCCGAGGATGACGACGTCGCCGATCGCGGCGCGCTCGCGGATGGTGCGTTCGATCTCGCGCCGCACCGATTCGTCGAAGTCGCCGTCCGGTGAGGAAAACCCGGCTGCCACGGCTTCGGGCGTCCCAGCGTCGAGCGAGGCTAAGATTCGTTCGCCGAGGGAGGCCTCGGCATTCGCGCGCGATGCGACTTCCTCGGGCGATGTCCCCAACCGCGCGGCGACGGTCTTGGGCAGATCATCGGTCAGCAACTCATAGCCGAGCGCGCGAGCGCTGCCGTCGGCGACCGCCAGTCCCGCAGCGCCGTATTCGCGTGAAATCGTCACGATCACGATCGACGGTCATCTTCGTTTTGCGGGCGCGAGCGCCCCGCGACGCGAGGAGTTGCGCTGGGCGCCGAACGAACGGGGAAGCATGAGATACGCACGCGCACTCTTGGCGACTGCACTTTGCGGCGCAGCCTGTGCTGCTTCGGGCAGCGTAGCCCGCAGCTCCGCCGCCTTACCGGGTTGGCCTACGCCGCCGGCCTTGCCCGCGCCGCGTCCGGTCACCGACGTCTACGGCAGCACGAGGGTCGTCGATCGGTACCGCTACTTTGAAAATCTGAACGATCCAACCGTGCAGGCCTTCTTTCGGCGGCAGAACGCCTACGCACGCGCCGTGCTTGCAAAATTGGAGCCGGGCCGCGGAAAAGTGCTGGCGCGAATCGCGGCGCTCGACAATGCCGGGCCAACCGTAACGGGCGTGCAGCGTTTCGGCGACCGCTATTTCTATGAAAAACGCCGGCCCCATGAGAACACGCTCAAACTCTACGTCCGCAGCGTCGGTCAGAACGACGAACGCGTGCTCGTCGATCCCGATAAGCTGATCACCAAATCGGGCGAGCACTACACGATCGAATACTTCAGCCCGTCGTTTGACGGTGCGTATGTCGGTTATGGGGTCAGCGAAGGCGGCTCCGAGAACGCGACCTTGCACGTCGTACAGACGTCCGACGGTACGATATTGCCCGATACGATCGATCGCGCCAAATACGTCGGAGTCACCGGTTGGCGGCCCGACGGCAAGTCGTTCTATTACATGCGCTTCCCGAAGCTCGGGCCGGGCGAATCGCCGAACGATTCTGAACTTCGGCCGGTCTCGTACCTCCACACGCTGGGCAATGATCCCGACAAGGACCCGGCCGTTTTCGGCATCGGCGTCGACCCGTCTCTGCCCTTCGTCCCGACGGATTTTCCCATCGTCGTCACGACGCCGAACTCGCCCTATGCGCTGGGTGTCATCGGACATGGTGTCCAAAACGAACAAACCGTCTACGCCGCGCCGCTCGACGGCGTGACGAGCGCACGCGTCTCCTGGAAAAAAGTCGCCGACGTGGCCGACGACGTGACCGGCGCCGACGTCGAGGGTTCAAC
The DNA here is from genome assembly GCA_014305025.1 of Candidatus Nyctobacter psychrophilus. GTDB lineage: Bacteria > Vulcanimicrobiota > Vulcanimicrobiia > Vulcanimicrobiales > Vulcanimicrobiaceae > Nyctobacter > Nyctobacter psychrophilus. The sequence goes on from JACRTY010000021.1 coordinate 189,277, forward strand.
TGTTTATCTGCTCACGCACAAAGATGCGCCGACCTATAAGATCGTGGCGACGAACCTGGCCGCACCGGACGTTGCGCGAGCCCAGACCGTCGTGCCGGCAAGCGATGCGATCATCGAAGCGCTCTCCGGGGCCAAGGACGGGCTCTACGTGCGGGCGCGCCTCGGCGGCTTTGGCCAAATACGACGCGTCTCATATGGTCCCGACTTTTCACCCGGTACGCAGACGACGACGGTGACGCTGCCCGTGCAGGGGGCCATCGGCACACTCGCAACCGACCCGCGCGTCCCGGGCGCGACGTTCGACCTCGTATCGTGGACGACGCCGCAACGATATTTCGACGTCGCCGCGAACGGCACGGTCACCGACACGGGACTGCGACCGGCCTCGACGATCGACACGTCGGACTACACGTCGGAAGAAGCGCTGGCGACGAGCGCCGACGGCACGAAGGTGCCGCTGTCGCTGGTCTACCGCAAGAACCTCGTACGCGACGGCACCCATTCGGCGTACTTGGAAGGCTATGGCTCGTACGGCATCACGATCGAGCCGTACTTTCTGGGCACGCGCTTCGCGTGGCTCGATCAGGGCGGCGTGTGGGCGGTGTGCCATCCGCGTGGCGGGGGCTGGTTCGGCGAGGATTGGCATCGCGCGGGAATGATCGCGACCAAGCAGCATACGATCGATGACTTCATCGCATGCGGCCGTTATCTCGTCGCGCAACAATACACGTCGCCGCAACACCTCGCGGGCGAAGGCACGAGCGCCGGCGGCATCACGATCGGCCGCTCGATTACTGAAGCCCCGCGCTTGTTCGCAGCCGCACTCGACGTGGTCGGCGTCAGCGACGCAGTTCGCTCGGAGTTTTCGCCCAACGGTCCGCCCAACGTTCCGGAGTTCGGCAGCGTCAGGGTCGCCGCCGACGTTGCGCCGTTGCTCAACATGGATGCGTATCTGCACGTCGTCGACGGCACGCAGTATCCGGCGGTCATGCTGAACACCGGCATCAACGACCCGCGCGTCTCTCCGTGGGAACTCGCCAAGTTCGCCGCCAGGCTTCAGAGCGCCAGTACCAGTGGGCGGCCGGTGCTGTTGCGCGTCGACTACGATGCCGGCCATGGCTTCCTCGATACGTCGCGCACGCAAGCCGAAGGCTTACTCGCCGATCAGTTCTCGTTCTTGTTGTGGCAACTCGGCGATCCGCTCTTCGCCTCCATACCGCAACGCATCGTCGTCCCGAATCGCATCAATCGCCGGGTTACGCGCGCGGCGGCCGCCCCGACACGAGCCGGCGCGATTCGCATTGTGCTTTCTCAGGCACACCAGACCCACCTCGCAGCGACGAATCGACGCGAGCGTTATCAACGCCGAGATTAACCGCCGAACTGACGCGGTAGGTATCCGAGGCTCGCGCCGCAGCCAGCGAAGTTCTTCGCCACCCCGAGACCGTAGTTGAACGCGCTGGTGTTTTTGTGGCACACCGGGCAGTTGGGATCCTCGCTACCGAAACCGACGAGGTTCGGGCCGACCTGCGCTTCGTACGATCGCTTGGAGAGCAGTTTACCGGTGCCGACTGCCTCCATCGACGCGCTCATGTCGGCGATGTCGGTGATTTCCACCGCTCCTTTACCGGTGGTCCACGACGGTTCCAAAAGGTCGACTCTTCGTAGAACCGCTTCGCAGGCGCAGGAAACCATTTTGAGACTTTGTCGTCGAGCGTCACCTTCTTGCGATCCACCAACTCCATGAGCATGGTCGACATATAGGTGAAGGCCATCGCCCCGTTGCGGAAATGCATCGCGGGAGTCGCCGGGACGCCGGTCATCGAATAACCGAGCGCACCGGTGTAGACATCCTTGCCGCCGGAGGTCACTCGAACGATGATCGCCTTCAAGTGCTACCGCTTCATCGGTTGCGCCGTCGCGGCGAGCCACCGTAGAGTTCGCGAGAGTCGCAATCATGAAGTCCTTTCCATTACTCGTTGCCGTAATAGCACAAAAACGAGCGTAGCCAAGGCCCTCGAGGTGGCTAGGGCTTCAGATGCCGCATTCGATTTTTGTGCACGGGACGGTACCACAACGCAAGTCCTACCGCTCCCGATCAGGGCCGCGGCGGCTACGGCAAGCTAATTTTCAGGCGAGGCCGTGGATTATTGTGGTAGTGGTTGATGGTCGCATATACCGTTGAAAAGAGTTCCTGCAGCTTGCTGTTCGATTCCATTGGTCGACTGTTGGCGAAGATCGATACGACGAGATCCGAGTCCGGAAAGTACAGGTGCGCCGCGCGGAAACCCAGCGTTTCGCCTTGATAGAACCAAAACGAGCCAAGCTTCGGTGTGATACGCTTGGCGACGCCCAGTCCAAAAGCCGCCGGATCTTCTGCAGTCGGAGCGGCCAACGGCTTGGCCGTTTTCGTTGAGATTAAGCGCAACAATTCCTCCTGCTGCCTTCGCGGCAAGAGTTTCGTCCCTTGATAGAGCGCGCGCGCCCACACCGACAGATCCGCCGGCGTCGAGACGATGGCGCCTGCAGCTTGCGCCCACGACAAGCTGTAGCCGCTCACGTCTTTGCCCAGGAACAGCTTGAAGCCGGGATCATCGTTTTCGTAGTATCCTGCGACGACTCGTCGAGCGATTGCCGCTGGATACAGATGCGATGTATAGAAGGTATTCTTCAGACCAACGCTCTTGACGATGCGCGCGATTTCTACGCCATAGCTCTTGCTCTCACTCCGGGCCGCGATGATTTTTTCCGCCAACAGGTAGCCCGTGTTCGAGTACGAGTATTTCGAGCCCGGCGTATATTTTATCGCAGGGTATACGAGCCGGATCAGCCGATCTGCCGAAACGTCTGCCATCGGACGCTTTGAATACTGCGCGTACCATGCGGGTATATTATCGTACGAGTCGATACCACTGGTCATGTTGAGGAGTCGCCGCAGCGTCAGCTTGCCGTAAGCGGGATATTGCGGAAGGTACTTGGCGATCGGGGTATCGATCGATAAACGTCCCTGCGCCTCGAGCTGTAGGATCGCAACGGCTGTAAATGCCTTGGTATTGCTCCCCACCTGAAACAGGCTCGCGGGAGTCACGGGTGAGCCGCCTTGGAATTTGGTCGTCCCCGCGGTGACGTTGATGGGCGGTTGACCCCGGCGTGAACTCACCGTCAGTGAAAGCGAGGACAGGTGCTCCTTCGCTGAGCGGTTCTTCAGATAGGCGTCAAGGTCGCGCTGAAGGGAAGCCCTGAGCGCTGCGCTAGTCGTCGGCGCAGGCGAACTTTGAGCAACGCCCGATGTGAGGAAGCCGGCGAGAAACGTCGCTACGGCCGCAGTCCGCGCGATCGACACCAACTGACAAGAAGCGGGTTGCGTAATCATAAACGCGCAGGCAGTCCTATCTCGCGAGATGAACGTTTCCGGTCGGCTATTCCGAAGTGCAGACATGGTCTCCCCTCTGTCCCGATTGCCGACAAATCGATGACCGTGCCGACCGTACGCGCGAACCTGTGATGCCCGGCATGTGTCGTTTATCGCCGCCGGTAGTCGGGGACAACCACGGCCAAGGTGACATCGCCCTGATATCGCACCCACGACGCTGCGACACCGAAGCGGGAAGGACCACGGCAAGATTATCTTGCTTCCAGCGGAAGTCGACGGGCGACTATGACGAAAAAGCCCGTGCTCCTCATTGGTTTGCAGCCGACTCTCCTCGACTTTTCCGATCCCGCTTATGCCGCGTTTCCGGGGCTCAATGCTGAGACGGTTTTGGCCTAGCTCAAAGACAGCGGCGATCGTCTAAATCAACTTGGCTATGACGCGGAGCTTTGTCTTACCGATCTAGGAGAAACTGCGGAGGCAGTCGTTCGAGACCGATTGCAACCGAAGCACTTCGACTGCGTTCTCATTGGAGCGGGCGTACGATCTATCCCCAAGCACTTCATTCTTTTTGAGAAGCTGATCAATGTCGTGCACGAACACGCGCCCCGCGTGAAGCTTTGCAGTACAAAGTCAAGCTACACTGCGGAGGCAGTACAGCGTTGGGCTTGAAAAACGCCTATGGAAAGACCGCCACCACAACCTCGTAGGGGTGGATGGCGTAACATCGTTGGCAAACTGATGGGCTTCGGCACGCAGAACCGCGATATGATAAGGATGTATCACACCGGTGAGGTGTGGTTGCTCGGTTACGAGCGAGCGGCGCGTCCGGCGGCGTTGGGGATGAGGTAGAGCATCGAGTTGCCGTAGTCGGTATACACCGTGAACAGCTGCAGCAGATCGGTGCCGATGAGGCCGTCCTGGTTACCACTGTACGACTGCGCCGACGTCACACGATAGACCGTGAAGTTCTTGAAGTCGATCTTGCCAAGGCGCACGTCGCCGACCCGATATGGCTTTGCGTCGAACCCTCCCCCGACGCCGCCAAAGCGCAATGTGCTTCCCAAGAACGATGCTGTCTGGAGCGCTTCGGGATGCCGACGCGCGAAGTAGTCGAAGATCAGCATCGTTCCCGCACCGCCGGTGTCGATCAGAAAGCGCTCGCCGAGCGCGCCGTCGAGCGTGACGTCGGCAAGGGGCTGCTGTGAACCCAACCGAACCGGGATGGCGAAGACCGGCGACCCGGTAGGTGCCGTGAATGCATCCGGCCTGGTCGCCGTGACGCGTCCGTGTTCGTAATCGAACGTAAGCACCAGCGCGCCGATGAAATCGAAGCCCAGCAGCCCGACGGATTTATATGCACCGTTTCCGATGTCGAGATGCGGAATCGTCCGAACGACGACGTCGTGCAGCTGTAAGTCGCCCACCGACAGGTGCGGCACGATGGCTTGGGTCGTGACGTAACGGCCGGCGTTGGCGGGATTGGAGATCGAGCCATAATGAGCCAGGCCGAGGCTGCGGACGACATCGTCGTCGAGTACGATGCCCGTTGCGCCGGTGTCGAGGACCAAGTCGAGTCCGCGCGCTCCGACCTCGACGCGGACGATGAACTTACCGCGGTCTTCGCGCACCGGTAAATCCACGCTCGTCTTACCGGCCGGAAACTCGACGAACTCGCGGCGCGAGTCCGGAATCGTGAGGTTCGGCGCGGCAATCGAGGGATCGTCTTGCGTAACGCGATAGTCGGCATCGTTCTCGCTGTGCCCGTCGCGCTGCGTCCAATGCCACGAGCGCGTATAGCCGTCCACCGTTCGGAAGTCGTCGTATGCGGTGACCGAGGTGCCGGTCGGTCGAATTCGTTCGTAGCGAACGATGTGGTAGGAGCGCGGATCGATGTACTCTTTGAACCCGTCGCCCACCGCGTTAAGCGTTGCTATGACGTACGCATCGAACGGCACGCTGACGTGGGTGACGGTCGTCGTCGTCGTTTCACGCGTAGCATTGCCCGGTTCGGGCTGCTCGAGAACCGTTTCGCCGTTTTCATTTTGATGCCACGCTTGCTTATGATACACACCGCTCGCCGCCATGAGCGGACCGTAGGTGACGTCGGTGCGCTCATCGCTGCCGTCGCGTACGATGACGCGTTTGCCGGCGACACCCCCGAAGATATAGGCGACCGTCACTCGCTCTCGTGGCGGCAGAGTCCCGCGAGCGCTTGAAATACGCTGACGCAACGCGTCCAGGCTCAGGCCGCCGGCGCCGTCGGTCGTCGCTGCGCCGGCAAGCTTCGCGCCTCGCGCGGACGGTGACGCGAGCAACACTGCGAACAGCAACGCCAAAGCACGTGCCGACATGGCACTGGTTTCTGCACCGAAAAGCGGCTTCCCCGGCTTCACGCTGCGCGGAAAGGGCGGCTGCGACGCCGGAGCAGCCTCGCACACGCGCGAAGGCAGGGAAACTGATGCCGATCATCCAGACGCGCGACTTGCGAAAGGTGTTCCGTGCCGTCAAACGCACCCCCGGTGCGGCCGGAGCGATACGGACCTTGTTTACGCGCGAACACATCGATCGCGTGGCGGTCGAAGGCATGACGATGTCCCTCGAGGCGGGCGAACTCGTCGGCTACATCGGTCCCAACGGCGCGGGTAAGTCGACTACGATCAAGATGCTGACGGGTATCCTCGTCCCGACATCGGGCAAGGTGCAAGTTGCAGGACTGATTCCATATGAAGACCGCAAGCGCAACGCACGCAATATCGGCGTCGTCTTCGGTCAACGCAGTCAGCTCTATTGGGATCTGCCGCTGATCGAATCGTTCGAACTGCTGCGCGCGATCTACGCGATTCCGGCCGCGACGTATCGGCGAAATTTGGCCGAGTTCACCGACCTCCTCGCCATGGCCGATTTTCTCCAGACGCCGGTGCGCCAGCTTTCCCTGGGTCAACGCATGCGCGGCGACTTTGCCGCGGCGATGCTGCACGATCCGCGCATCGTGTTCTTGGATGAACCGACGATCGGCCTCGACGTGGTCGCAAAGGAAGCGATCCGCACGTTCATCGCCCGCGTGAACGCCGAGCGCGGCACCACATTCATTCTGACAACGCACGATCTGGCCGACGTCGAGCGTCTCTGCCGACGTATTGTGCTCATCGATGAGGGCAAGCTGATCTACGACGGCTCCATCGATCAGATCGTCGATCGCTACGGCACGTATCGCACGCTTGTCGTGCTACTCTGCGATGCCGGCGACGGCATAGCCGTCGCCGGCGCCGAGGTCGAATCGCACGAGGGCGATGTCGTGCGACTGCGCTTCGACCGCAAAACGATCAGCGCCGACCAATTGATCCGCCGCGTCGCCGACCGCTACGGGGTAACCGACGTCTCGATCGAAGAGCCGGAGCTCGAATCGATCATTCGGCGCATCTACGTCGAAGGCTACGCGTGAGGTGGGAAGTGCGTCCCTACGTCGAGTTTGCGCGCGTGAGATTCAGGTCCGCATCCGTGACGGCTCGATCGCGACCGATCTGATGAAGCCGATCAGCCTGCCGCTCTTCTTCTTCAGCGACGGCCTCGGCCGCACGGCGCTGTACGCCTTCACGGTACCGCCCGCGCTCGCGCTGTCCCTGTTGCTGGTGCGCATCGACGTCCGTCGCTCGCGACGTTCGGAGCATTCATGCTCGCCTTTGTGCTCGGCTACATGGTCAACTTCCTCATCAATTTTCTGATGAACTCGATCGCGTTTTGGACCCTCGAAATCCACGCCATTCAGATGTCCATCCGGTGGGCTTCCGATCTCCTGAGCGGTCAGATCGTGCCGCTCGCGCTCTTTCCCGGCGTGCTCGGTGCAATCGTGCGCAACACGCCGTTCGCGGCGATCTACTCCACGCCGCTGCAGATCTATATCGGCGAATTGCCGCCATCAGCCTGGAGCGGCGCGCTCGGGACGCAATGCTTGTGGCTCATCGTGTTCGCTCTGCTGGCAACCTTCGTTTGGCGCTCCGCGGAACGCCACGTCGTCGTCCAAGGCGGCTAAAGCGTGCGCGCGTAATGCGCAAGCATGCTCGAAGACGTCGATCTCATCGTCATCGGGAGCGGCCAGGGCGGCTCCCCCCTGGCGCTAGCGTTCGCCGGCGATAACAAGCGAGTCGTTCTGTTCGAAAGGGGACGCCTCGGTGGAAGCTGCGTAAACTATGGCTGTACGCCTTCGAAGGCGTACCTCGCCGCAGCGCACAACGCGGGCCGCGCCCGCGCTGCCGGTCCCCTCGGCGTGGATGCCGCCGTACGCGTCGACGGACGGGCGGTGATGGAACGCGTCCGTGAGGTGCGCGACGGCTGGCACGATAGCAGCGAAAAGAAGTTTGCCGGCTCGCGCGTCGATCTCGTGCGCGCGACGGCGAGTTTCACCGGCGTACGCACCGTCGCCGGCGGCGGCCGCGAAGTGCGCGCACCGCTCGTCGTCATCGATACCGGCACGAGCCCCGCCTGTCCGCCGATCGGCGGGTTAGCCGACACGCCGTACTTCACGAACATGACCTGGTTCGATCAAATCACGCTACCGCCGCGGTTGGCGGTCATCGGCGGCGGTTACATTGGTCTCGAACTGGGTCAAGGTGCACAGCGGCTGGGAAGTGCCGTGACGATCTGCACCTCCGGCGAAACGCTGATGCCGAGTGAAGATGCCGATGCGGTCGAGGTCGTCCGCAATGCCATGGAACGCGACGGCGTTACCTTCCAGCTCGATTGCAAGACGACGTCGGTGCGGCACGACGACGGCACGGTCCGTCTCGCCTTCGACAACGGTACGTCGCTCGAGGCGGATGCCGTGCTGGTCGCCGCGGGTCGCACGCCCAACACCGCCGAGTTGCACGTCGATCGTTCCGGCGTCCGACTCGACGATGCAGGGTTCGTCGCCGTCGACGACTACTTGCAGACCGCGTGCCCGGGCGTCTATGCACTGGGCGACGTCGCGCACCAACCGGCCTTCACGCACGTTTCGTGGGAAGACTACCGCCGTCTGCGTTCGACGTTTTCCGGGACTCCCCGGAAACGTAACGATCGGGTTCTGTCGTACGCGACCTTCACCGAACCGCAACTTGCCCGCACCGGCCTGACCGAGCGTGAAGCGAAAGCGATGGGGCGCGACGTACGCGTGCAGACGCTCGCACTCGAAGACGTCGCCCGCGGCGAAGAATGGAATCTCACCGACGGCTTCTACCGGCTCGTCGTCGATGCGAGCAGCGACGCCATCCTGGGCGCGACGCTCGTCGGATACGAAGCCGCCGAGATCGTCCACACGCTCGCCTTCGCGATCCACGTTGGTGCCACGCGCCGACAGCTCGACGATTTCATGGCGATCCACCCAACATTCTCCGAAGGGCTCCCATCGCTCGCGCGGCCCTAAGAGACGGTTCTACGACACAAGCCGCCGTAAGAAGGCAGCGTGATCGGACTTCGCACGCGTAGCGAACTTCACGACGACGGCGCGCTGCGAGGGAATGACGTAGAGCGCTTGTCCGCCGGAACCGCTTGCATACGCGATGTCAGGGTACGCCGGCAGCGGCGAAAGCCACCATCCTAAACCGTAACGCGCATTGGCCTGCGACGGAGTAAAGCAGGGCGCGAGTTGCTCGCGTTGGCCGAGCACGTACTGGCCGTATGTCCCCCAGGCGGGCGCGCTCATCGCCGCGCCGGTGGGCAGTGGCTGCGTTCCATCGGAAAGCGTCCGCCACGATGCGACGTTTACGCCTGCCGGTGCGAGCACGCGCTTTTTTAGATAATCGTGCGGCGTCATGTGTTGCACTGCCAGTTTGCGCGCGAGTACGGCACCAAAGACTTGCAGCGGAATCCCGCCATAGGTGAACCGCGTCCCAGGCTCATCTTTGATTTCCACCGAGAGCACCTTCTCGTATGTAGGCACTGCGTTGCCGAGCCCACCGAAGCCAATGCCGGCCGTCAACGACAACAACTGTCGTAAGATCACGCGGCCGCGGCGGCCTTCACCCCAGGCCGGGAATGTCGCCGCGACCGGCTCGTCAAGATCGAGGAGGCCGTCATCCTGCGCGGCAAGCGCTGCGGGACCCCAGAAACTTTTCGTTCCACTGTACAGCAAATGCGGCGTCTCGGCATCAAAGCCGTCGGCGTACGACGCAAAGACGGCCGCACCGTCGCGGATGACGAGCAACGCTTGTAAGCCGGATCGCTGCGCGTACGCCCCGGCAGCTTCAAGGTTCACATTGCGCGACCGAGGCTGTCGCCGCTTAGGCTGAAGGCAAGTCCCACAGTACGAGTTCGGCATCTTCGCCGCTGATGTCGAGTCGGAGCGGGCCGCGGATACGCGCGGCGTCTCCTGTTCCTAGCGGCTCATCGTTTAGCGTAATAGGTCCGCTCGCCACGAATAAGAACGCGTACCGGCCATCAGTAATCGGCTTCTCGAGGCGCTCGCCGCTTAGGCAACTGACGTAAGCAGTCGCATCCTGCCAGAGCGTAATCGGAGCCTCAACACCACGTTCGCCGCTCGCGATCGTCAGCCAGCGGCCGTCGCGGTCAGCACGGGTAAAATCGATTTGCCCATAGCGCGGTTCCAATCCGCGAGCGCGCGGAACGACCCACATCTGCACGAGGTGCAGCGGGCGCGTCTGGGAGCCGTTGTACTCGGAGTGGGCGATGCCGGTGCCGGCGCTGAGGTACTGCACGCCGCCGGCGGTCACCGTGCCGACGTTTCCCATCGAGTCCCGGTGCGTGAGTTCGCCGTCGAGCACGTACGTCAAGATCTCCATGTCGCGGTGCGGGTGCGTGCCGAAGCCTTTGCCCGGCGCGATAACATCATCGTTGAAAACCCGCAACGCCCCCCAGTTCACGTTCCCCGGGTCGTAATAGTCCGCGAAACTGAACGAGTGGTCCGTTTGGAGCCAGCCGTGATCGAAATGCGCGCGCTCCGAAGCGCGCTGGATCGCGAGGTTCGTCGTCAGGGTTTCCATCGTATATGCTACAACACCACAGCGGTTGCGCCGCGCTTCAGAAATGACCGGCGATATAGTCGATCCAATGCTCGTAGACGTCGAGCGTGCGGACCGGGTCGTTCGGGAAGTGTCCGGGGACGGGCCAGGCCGTGAACGTCACGTCCTTCCCGTTGTCTTTGAGCGCGTGGTAGAACTCGTACGACGTCGCGATCGGGTCGCGGTTGTCGCCCACGTCGCTCAGGATCAGGACCGGCGTCGTGACGTCTTTCGCATAGTTGACGGCCGACGCGCGTTCATACTCCGCTTGGGTCTGCGGCGACGACCATGGCGAACCGTGGAACAGCGCGGCGTCCGCACCGGAATCGTCGGCAACCGAATAATCGGTCGACCAATCGTTGACCGACGCACCGGAAACCGCGGCTTTCCAATCGTGATAGTGCGTGATCATCCACGCCGTCATGATGCCGCCGTACGACCACCCGGAAACGGCGATGCGCTTCTCGTCGACGATGCCGCGTGCACGCACCGCAGCGAGTGCCGCTGCAATATCGCGGCCAGGGCCGGCCTCGGGATCGTATCGCACGGCGCTCTGGTACGCGAGGCCGTGATTGTCGCTGCCGCGGTAATTCGGGCGCAGCACGAGCCAGCCGCGCGCGGCCATCAGTTGGCCCAAGCGATCGAACGCCGCGGTCGAAGCCGACGTCGGACCGCCGTGAATCTCCAAGACGAGCGGATAGGTGCGCGACGGCGTAAAGCCGGGGGGCTCGAGCAGTAAGGCTTCCGATGCAATGCCGGTGTCGCTTTTGAACGGCACGGTTTCGCTGCGTCCGAGGTCGAGCGATGCGATGGAGTCGTTATAGTTCGTTACCTTCACCGGCGCGCCGCCCCGCGCGGGGCGATAATACAGTTCGGAGGGCTCGCGAACCGACGTGCCGACGAACACCATGGCGCCGTCGCGTGCGATCGAACGTTCGAGCGGCGACGTCGGTTCGACGTCGCCCAGATCGACGCGCTGCGGCTTGCCGCCGAGCGGAACGCGCACCAGGTCAATGCGAGATCCGTCGTTACAGGTGAACCACAGTGCGCGGCCGTCGGGGCTCCACGTGAAATCGTGCACCGAACGATCGAAGGGCTCGCTGAGGGGCCGGCCTTCACCGCCCGAGGACTGCGTCACGTAGACTTGCGTCAGCGTGATCTGGCTGTCTCCGAGGGAGTGTTCGTAGGCCATGCGCGAACCGTCGGGTGAAAACTGCGGATCGGCTTCGTACGCGGTGTGCTCCGTCAGCGCGTGCATGGCGCCCCCGGGTATATCGAGCACCATCACGCGTGCGCGGTCCGCATCATTGAGGATGGCATCGGGAGCGAGCACGAAGGCGAGCCTCGTACCGTCGTGCGACCACGAAAGCGAACTTTGCGCTTCGCCTCCGACGATGCTGCGCACCGAATCACGAGTCAGTTGCCGTGCGTGATCGTCGGCGAAGGTCAAGAGCCACAAATGCAGTGGGCGCGCCGCGGCGTGAGCCGTGATCGGGTTGTTGCCGACGTCAAACGAGTCGCGAAACTTATCGGCACCGGTCTTCTTTGGCTTCTCGTCTTCCGCGACGTACGCAAGCGCCGCCCCGTCGGGACGCCAGGCAAACTGCTCGACCCCTTCGGGCGCTTTCGTAACGGGACGCGCATCGCCGCCGTCCATGCGCAGCACGAACACTTGCGTTTTGGCACCGTCGCCCGTGCCTTCGTCGGCGAGAAACGCAAGTCGATCGCCCGAGGGCGAGAATGCCGGATCGGACAGACCTTTACGGTCGTTGGTCAACGTACGGCGGGTATGGCTACGCAAGTCGATCAAGTCGATGTCGTGACGGTACGTATCGCCGTTTGTGTCGATGTGCGACACGACGACGACGGCGTGCGTCCCGTCGGGCGAGATCTGCGGCGACGAAAGCCCGACGATCCGTTGCACGTCGTCGGAGCTGAAACGGCGCAATGCGGAGTCGGCGAGGACCGGGGGAACCAGCAAGCTCAAAACGAAGACGCCGGCGGAAAGCCAGAGAGCAACTCGGCTACGGATCATCCCGGCCCGTACGACGGTAGAGTAGAAAACTCCGTGAAGACCGCGACACGAGCGGGTGAAGCTGCGTTGAGTATCTCATAACGCTACGTTTAATGGAGGCTGCATGAATCTACGCAAAACGACCACCGCCGTTATCGCGGGCTTCGCCATCGGGACCGCCGGCATCGGTTCGGCCATGGCACAACTCGAGCGCAACCAAGGGGCATCGGATGCCAGCCTACATTCGGTTCGCATGCGGATCGAGATGGAAATCACCAACTTGGAGCGCGACCGCCGCGACTACGGCGGCCATCGAGTCAATGCGATCAAGGCCTTGAATACCGCTCACCGGGAACTACTCGCGGGCGAAGAGTACGCTCGCGCGCACCGCTACTAAAACGTCTTCATAATTCTCCGCGGGCTGCGAGTCGGGCGAGCAGGAGATGGTAGTACAGCATCCCCCGCTCGCAGCCCAACAGTTCGAGCGCAGCTGTGACATCGACATCGAGATCGGCACCCGCGAGCGCGGTCAGGCTGCGCGCAACACCAGAGTCGTTGGCCGGAAAGACGTCCAGCCGGCCCAGGCCGCGCAGGAGGATCACCGCAGCGGTCCACGGTCCGACGCCTTTGATCTCACACAGGAGGCCGGCGGCTGCGGAACTGGGCCGTTCTTCGAGCATCGCTTCGTCAAGTGCGCCACTACCCAGCGCATCTGCGACGCGGCGTAACGTTGCGACCTTGCCCGCGCTCAAGCCGGCGCCGCGCAGCGCTGCCTCGGAAGCGCCGGCGAACGTGTCGATTGTCGGGAACGCGTGCAAGGCAAGGCCCGCGAATTGGCGCGGAGCGCCCAGTGCCACGATCATGCGGCGCAAGATCGAGCTGGCGGCGAGTAGGCTCAATTGTTGAAAGACGATCGCGTTGACGCAAGCTTCCCAGAGGGTGGGATAGCGCGGCGGCTTCACGCCACGCATGCGTCGCGCTAAGGCCCGTAACCAGGGAATCGTGCCGGCCCCAGCGTCAAAATGCGCGAGCGTGCGATCGACGCCAAGCATCCGGTGGACGAGGGCGAACGTGCGTTCATCGTCGCCCGCGTCACCATCGGTCCGTACGGCGAGCGTCGCGGGTTCGGGCTGCCGGACGGTCACGAGCACAGGCCTTTGCGCTCCCCCAAGCACGCGGGCATACGTACCGTCGGGCGCAACGACATCGACGATGTTGGTCGAAAAGCGTCGTAAGACGGCGACCGTGAGATCGAGACGGTACGGCGTCGCCACGAGAAGGAGCCGCTCGCTCAAGCGTCGCTCACCACGCTCGTGAGTTTCGCGGCGTACGCGCAATACTGGCGGATCAACCTGCTCACGATGATCGAGTACCGGGCCAACTTCTTCATGTGGTTCGGCTTCACGATCATGTACCATGCGACGGCGGTCGCGGCGCTGTGGGTGACGCTGCACGCCTTCCCTTCGATGAACGGTTGGGACTTCCGCGAAGTCGCGTTTCTGTACGGCCTCTGGATGCTCGGGCACAGCTTCCACAACACGTTCTTCTTCACAGTCGGGGACGTTCCGAACATGATTCGCGAAGGCCGCTTCGACCGGTTCCTGGTTCGGCCACTCGACCCGCTCTTTCAAGCGATGACCGTGCCGCAACAGATTTGGCCCGATGAACTCGCGCTCGCCGTCGTATTCTTCTGTGTCGCAAGCGTTCTGGTCGGCGTGCACGTCGATGCTGCGTTTGTTCTGTATGTGCCTCTCGTCGCGATCGGGGGTGCGCTCATCGACTTCGGCATCCAACTTGCGATCGCAACCGCATCTTTTTGGGCGATCAAGATCGATACGCTGCGCTGGATCGTCATGTCCCTCGAGCAAGACTTCACGCGCTACCCGATCAGCATCTACTCGCGCGGCGTGCGCGTCTTTCTCTCGTTCGTTTTTCCGTTCGCCTTCATGAACTACTTTCCGGCGACGTTTCTGCTGCACAAAACGGACGGTGCTTTGCACCTCTCCCCGCTCCTCGGACTCTTCACGCCGGTGGTCGGCATTCTTTGGTTTGCACTCGCGTACGCATTTTGGCGTCGCGGCTTAAACCACTATCAGGGGACGGGGAGTTAGATGGAGGCTTACGTTACGTGTTCGGGTTCGTTCGGAAGCGGCGCGAACAACGCACCCGCGCTCTCCGGAATCGGCGCGATGCCCTCGGGGCGCAGGTGGCGGATCAACCAATGCGCGATGGCGCGCAGCCGCAGTACGCGGTTGCGCGGTTTGCCGGTTCGCGAGAGGTTGTGGCCGTCGCCCGTGAAGCGCACGAACTCCGTCTGCGTGCGTTCCAAGCGCCGCAAAAGCGTGAACAACTGCTCGCCCTGATCGATCGCGCAGCGATAGTCGCGTTCCGAGTGTAAGACGAGCAGCGGCGCGGCAATGCGATGGGCATTGCGCATCGGGGAGTTCGCGAACAACTTCGCGCCGCCGTCGTCCCACGGTGCGGCGACTTCGCGTTCGAGGAACCAGCCCAGATCGGTTGCGCCGACCTCGCTGACCAGATCGTTGACCGCCCGCATCGAAATGCCGGCCCTAAAGCGGTCGCTGTGGCCAAGCAGCCACGTCGTCATGAAGCCGCCGTACGAGCCCCCCGCGATTCCGAGGCGCGCACGATCGAAGCGGCCGGCGCCGAGTGCGCCTTCGAGTAAGGACAGCACGTCGGCGACGTCGACGCCGCCCCAGTCTCCGGTGATCGCGTCGGCAAACGCGTGACCGTAGGTTTGACTGCCGCGCGGGTTGCCGTACGCGACCCCGATCCCCAGACCAGCGAGCATCTGGAACTCGAACATGAAGGCGTAACCGTACGCTGCATGCGGACCGCCGTGCACCTGCAGCACCAGCGGCGGGTCACCCTGGGCCAGAGGGTCGGGATCGAGTACCCACAGATCCAGCGCCGCCCCGTCATTCGCCGGCGGCCGCGAGCGACGCGGCGCGCGGATCGTGCACTCCGCCAGCCACGGGTTCGCATCGGTCAACCGGCGCTCATTGCCGGCGGCGTCGCACCAACCGATTTCGCTCGGCACCGTCGGCGTCGCATACACGAACGCGAGCGCTCCGTCGTCGCCGCGCGAGAACGCGTAGATGTCGCGCTCGCCGCCGAGCACCGTACGATGGTCCAAGCCGTCCGCCCGAAACGCCGCGATCCCACACGTACCTTCGCTCGAGAGCGGAACGAACAGCTCGAGGTCGTCGGCACTCCAAAACGGCGCCTGCTCGCCGCCGACCCCGCGCGTATCGCAGATGACGAAATTGCTGACCGACCGGTCGACGGCCGCCGAGAGCGAACGAGGCTCGCCGCCATCGGAGGGAATAATCAATAGTTCGGTATTGAAGCGTCCGCCCGCATCGTCGCCGCGCTCGTGGCCGATATAGGCGATCGTCCGGCCGTCGTGCGAGAACGAGGGATGGCTCGCAGGGCCGCGCGAGCGCGTCAGTTTGCGCCGCGCGCGGTCGCTGCGCGTCACGACGTAGATGTCCGAGTAGAACGCTCCTTCCGGAGCATCGATCTGCGCGGAGAAGGCGAGCTGCGTTCCGTCGGGCGACCATGCAGGCGCGTTGACGTCGAAATCGCCCGACGTGACTTGTTCGGTACCGCCGTCAGGGAGCGTCAGCACGAACAGATGCTTGCGGCGTCCATCGAGCAGACCGTCGTCGTCGCTTTTGAACGGTAGTCCGCGAATGTGGCGTGCGCCGCTCTTCTCATCGTGCGCGATGCGCGCATCATCCGCGTCGTGCGCAGCCGTCGCGACGAAGGCCAGCTGACTGCGCTGCGGCGACCATTCGAGGGCGGTGATGGCATCATAGGCGGCGGAGAGCGCGTGCGCCTCGCCGCCGTCGAGCGGCGCAACGTAGATGCGCTTGCCCTCACCGCGGTCGCCCACGAAAGCCAGTCGGGAACCATCGGGCGCGGGCCGCGGCATGCGATCCTTCTTTCCGGACGTAAAGGTCAGCGGCGGCCCTCCCTCGCGCACGCTGTGAATCGACGACGACGTTTCGTCGGCCGCTTCATCCTGCGTGTCGAGGACGAAGAAGATGCGTCCGTCGGGTGCAGAGCAAGGATCGTGCGGTATCGCGAGGCGGTACAGGTCGGAGGGAACGAGCGGCCGCTTCACGAGCGCGCGTACACGTCGGCCAGGGCGGCGTACAGAACGAGCGCTGCGCGCTGCTGAAAAGCGGGCGTCGCGAGCAGCCGTTCCTGAAAAGGATTACTGATGAAGCCCAGTTCGATCAACACCGCTGGAACACGCGCTTCGCTCGTCACCGCCAAGTTGCGTCTGCGAAATTGGGACTCGCCCAGATCGAGCGCGCGCAAGTGCGCACGCATCGCAGCCGCAAGCCGCACGGAGTTCGAACGCAGCCAGAAGACGCTCGTCCCGTGGGCTTTGCGGTTGCGCGACGCATCGGCGTGGAGCGCGACGAACGCGGTCGCATGCAGCCGGTTCGCCAGTGCCGCGCGCGCGCGGTTGTCCAGCCGGACGAGGCGGCCGGTTCGCCACGGCTTCGTGTACGAGCGCGTCAGCACGACGTGGGCGCCCGCCTGCCGTAACAACCGCGCCAAGTCTTCGCCCACGGCGAGCGTGACGAGCGACTCGGCGATGCCGTGCCGGCCGACCGCCCCCAGGTTGAGCGGGCGGCCGTCGACCGTACGCGTGCCGTGTCCAGGGTCGACGACGAAGAGCGTTCCGCTGAGCGGCGCGGCGCAAAGCCCAGCGGGCGCCGAGAGCAGCCTCGCCGCAAGTGTGGTGCATGCGATGAGCCGGCGCAACATCATGTCACTGCGCGCTTGCGCGCGATGACCGTGAGAGTCCTCGTCGTGGCAAGGCGGAAGTCGGACGAAGCCCGACAAAGTTCTAGCGTCGTGACGCGCTCTGCTTTTGTCGCCGCGGGCCTCGCTGCAACGTGTGCGCCTGCCTGTGCGGCCCGAAGCGACGTCGATGCGCGCATCGCCCGAGCGGTCGCCGCTTCATCGGGAACCGTGGGCGTTTGGGCCCGTAAGCTTGACGCACCGGCGCCCATTGTCTATAACCCCGACGTCGTTTTTCCAACGGCATCGATCAGCAAGGTGCTGATTCTGCTGTCGCTCTTTCAACTGAGCGAGCATAACCCTGCGATCTTCGAGCGTCGGATCACCTTGAAGCTCTCCGACTTCGTCGGCGGCTCCGAAGTGCTCGACTCCTACGAGCCGGGCGCTTCTCTAACCGTCGCAGCCCTCGCGCGGGCCATGATCGATCAGAGCGACAACACGGCTTCAAACGTACTGATCGATCTGCTCGGCTTCGACCGCATTGCCGCGACCATTCACGGTGCCGATTTGAAGCATACGCAACTCAAGCGGCACTTCATGGACGTCAACGCCGTTGTTGGACACAGCGAGAACCTCACGACCCCGCGCGACATCGGTTCCCTGCTGTACCAGATCGAGCGCGGTTCACACGAAGGCGTCCACACAGTGGCCTCTTCGGCCTCATGCCGCAAGATGATCGATATCCTCTTACGGCAAGAAGACCGCGACAAAATCGCGCGCGGCCTGCCGAAGGGCGTGCCGCTGGCGAACAAGACGGGCGAGATCGACGGCGTCCGCAACGATGTCGGCATCATCGACCCGTTCGGCGAATCGCCCTACGTCCTGGCCGTACTCACGAAGGACCTCGACGATTTCTCGCTCGGCAACATTGCGATTCGCCGCATCGCGACGGCGGTCCATGGTGCGCTCTATTAAAACGCTGCCTTCAACCTTCGGAACTACGCTCGTGGCGTTCTGCGCAGCGCTGAGCGCGGCGTTGGTCGCGCACGTCGCCATCGACGTCGTGGGCGACTACGTGCTCGCGCGGGATGCGTACGACGGCATGGCCCACGCCTCGCGCACGTTGGTTGCCGGCGGCGCCATGGCGCTGCTGATGTGCGCCCTCGGGCTGTCCTTACACGGCGCACTCGCCGAAGCGCGCGGCAACGAGGGTCGGTTCTGTCGGGCGCTTGCGACGGCATTACCTCGTTCGCGCGTGACGTTCGCAGCGGTCGTGACTGCCGGCACGTTCGTAATTCTTGGCGCCATGGGCGGCCTCGACACGGTGCTCGCCGCCGCGCCGGTAGACGATATCTCCGCTCTCTTCGGCGGTTCATTGACACTCGCAGCCGGCTTAGGCAGTCTCGCCGGACTCCTGGCAGCGGCGCTGGTTTGGCACGCCATCGGACGATTGGGCCGCATGGTGCACCGCCTCGCCCGTGCCATCTTGCACTTCGTGCGGTTCGCGGCACCGCCTCGTCTGCATGCATCGCGCGCGCACGGCGTTCGTTCTTCTCTCGCTCTCGCCCTGATCGTACGGCCCGACCTCGCAGGGCGCGCGCCGCCGCGCCTTCGTCCCTTCTCCACTCGATAATTCCATGAGATGACGGCGCGCGATGCGCCGCAGGAGAGGTCGCATGATTGGGATGTTTCGCCGGACGCGGAAAGCGTTTGCTTTCTTCGCGTGCACCGCATGTACGGCCGGCATCACAGCACCGGCGCCGGCCGATGACAGCAACGCCGCAATCAGCGGCGTCGTCGATGACGCACAGACGGGTCTGCCGCTTGCCGGCGCAATGGTCCGCGTCGTCGGAGCGGCGCAGCGTGCCACGACCGGACGGGACGGCAGTTTCACCATTGATCATTTAGGCGGCGGCACGTACCGGTTGCGCGTCGAGCGTGACGGTTACCAGCCCAGCCTCTCTGATGAGGTGGGCGTCCACGCGGGCGCGACGGCGCGCGTGACGCTCGCCGTGCAAGCCGCACCGAGCGGGGCGACCAATCTACGAACGATCGGTACGACCTCGACGCGCGCAACGCAATCATTGCAGCGCTCGACCGCGATCTACCGGACCCTTTCTCCGGAGACGCTGTTGCAAACGGGCACCTTTCGTTTCGGCGACGCGCTTCGCGTCCTGCCGGGAGTGACGAACTCGATTCCCGGAGACACCGCGGCGCTCGGCGACGACATCAACCTACAGTTGCGCGGAATTGGGGCGGCGGAGACGACCGCGACGCTCGACGGGCACCCGATCGGCTATGGCATTCCCGGCGGGTTCAATTATCAGCTCTCGCCGACATTCGGGTTGCGCAACGTCGCAGTGTACTACGGTTCGTCCGGCACCGAACTCACCGGTTACGATGCGATCGGCGGCATCGTCGACGCTCAGACGATCGATCCGACGGTCGAGCCGCGCTACACGTTGACGACCGGCGCAGGAACCTTCGGACGCTTGGGCTCCAACCTTACGGCGACCGGCACGCTGCACGGACGGCTGGGTTACGCCGTTTCGTTCGGCACGAGTACGCTCGACGGTCCGTTCAACACGGCGTACCTGTACCAGCCGGGAGCCGCGTACGATCCATCGGCGACATCGCTCGCCGTGCGTAATCTCGCGGTTTATAAGGACGATTCGACCGCAACGACACGCGCCTTCGTCGGCAAGGTGCGGTATGGCTTCGGCGAGCACACGCACCTGACGTTCACGAGCGTGAACAGTTCATACTGGGAGGACAAGACCGGCAACGGTGATGGCGACTACCTCACGCCGACAGTCGCGTTGCTCGACGGCCGCGGGTTGCTCGCCAACAAATCGCCGACGGATGCGTGTCCCGCCGGCCGGTTCACGGCGACGAACGCCAATGGAACGTCATGGGGCGCGGGACCCGGCGGCATACCCGACGGCGGCGACCCGTGCCAGACGCCGCAATCGTACGCGAACGCCGTCGCCGGGCTTCAAGGCGCTGGCCCGGCCTGGCAGGCGTTCAATTTCAACGACCAAGCCTTGCACTTCGATACGGGAAGCGAGCACAACGTCGTGCGCCTCGACGGCTTCACGAACCGCTATCTCGACACGGTCGATCGCACCGATCAGTTGCCGTTCTCGAGCACGCCGGGTGATACAGGCTCCTACTCCAACAGCGAAGCATCCGCTACCGGTTTGTCGGCGAGCGATAACATCATCGGAACGAACAACGAACTCGGCTTCGGCGTCCAACACACCAACTATGCGTACAAACTGCAACGCAACGGCAGCCTGCGCGGCGCGCCGATCGTACACGAGCGCGCCGCCTTCGTGCGCGAGGCGTACCACCCGCAACACTCCCCGTTTGCCGTGTACGGCGCGGCCTACTTCAAGCGCGATACGACGACGAACTCCTCCTACGTCGATCCACGGCTATCGCTCGTCTTCACGGCACCCGGGGGCAACGACGTGGTGCGGCTCACCTCAGGCGCCACGACCACCGAACCGACGGCCAACCTGCTCGACCAGCTGTTCACGCCCTCAAACCTGGTGTCGGCCGGCGGGGGCGGCGGCATCAATTGCTCCCGTTCCAACGCAATCGGCAGCGCGCCGTCGTCGGTGCTCCGGCCGGAGCGCGGTGTCGACGACGAATTATCCTACGGTCATCGTTTCTTCGCGGACAGTCAGGTACAGTTCGCTCTCTACAAGACGAACGTCTTCGATAAAATATACTCGACGGTCACGCCGGTCACCGTAACCGGGACGGGCTTCATCGATCCGGCGACGCTCGCCGCCGCACAAGCGATCATTGCGGCGAAGTGCGGCAGCAATTCGCTCGCCCTGCTCGGCGTGAGTGGAGCCGTCAACATCGGGCAGTTGCGCGCGCAGGGGCTCACCATCAGTGGGCGGCAACGCCTGAGCCGCGCAACGTTCGTCGATTACGACTTCGCGACAACCTCCACGGTGCTGAGCTCGGTAAGCTCGCAGCGGTATCTGCAGGACAATCTCACGATCGTTCCCGGTGTGCAGTTACCGCGCATTCCGCTTCATACCCTAACCTTCGCCACCGACACGGTGCCGGTTCCAAACCTGGACGTGCGCTACACGCTGCACGTGATCGGCGAAAACAACGCCAAGCGTCTGGGCGGATACAACTACAGCGATCTGCGCCTGAGTGCAGGCGGCGCGGGGCCGGGCGTCTTCAGCCTCTCCGTGTTCAACGTGTGGCAGCAGAACGCGTTTATCGAGGGCTATCTCAACGAAGGCGTTCCACTCGCGCTCAACGCGTATGCGAAGCCGGCCGATTATGCGCCGTACACGGGCGCCGACGCAACGGAACGGTTCGGCCTACCATACCGATCCATTTTCTTCACCTATTCCGTGCAGGTGCGCTGACGGTGGCGCAATGGATGACGAAGTCCGCAGACCCAGCGGCGCCGGATTACCGAAGACGATCGTCGCCACCGTACCGGTTACGGCGTCGTCTTCAATCAATGGGGACGCCTGTCCAGTGAAACGGTGCTGCAGACGGGATGGGATCCCGCTGCCCACAGCAAGGATCATACAGCTGCGCCTGCGCAGCCTATCGAGCAAACAGCGATGGCTGAACGGGCTCCGGCCGCTGATGCGCAATGCCGAGCGCTGCATAGAGCGCGCGGACGGTGGCTGGACTATGTCCCTGATAGTGATTGTTCGCGTAGCCGTAGATGGTCCGCACGCAACCAGGCAGCGACCGCAACGCCTGCGCCCACCAGGCGAGGTCATCGTCCCGGTCCAACTGCACCACGTCGTAACGCGAGACGGCGTCGCGCGAGCCAAGCCAACGGAGGTAGATAAAATCCGCTTCCGTCCACGATAGGAGAGCGGCCGACAGTTCTCGCGGAACGAACGGTGCATCGCTGACCGCAAGCGCGAAACCTCGGTCTTCGAGCAACGCCTGAATGTCGGCGTCATACCAGGCCGGATCGCGAAATTCGAAGGCCGTACGCACATCCCGCGGAAACACGTCCAACGCGGCGCGCAATGCAGGCTCCTCGCCGCGCGTAAACGTCGGGTCGAACTGCGCGAGCACGCACCCGAGCTTGGAACCAAAGGCGCGCACCACATCGTAGAAGTTCGCGACCAGTTGGTCGACGTCGTGCAACCTGCGCTGGTGGGTTATCTCGCGGTCCAGTTTACACGAAAAGCGGAAATGCTCCGGTACTTTGGCGGCCCAACCGCGGACGCGTTCGAGGGTCGGTGCCCCATAGAAGGTGCTGTCGATCTCGACCGTCGTGAATTCGTCGGCGTACGCGCTGAGGTATGTCTGAGGGCGCGCCTGGGGTTCGTACATCGGGCCGATCCAGTCAGGATACGCCCAGCCCTGCGTCCCGAGCGAAACGTCGATCATTCGGGTTCGATCGTAACCTTTTCCATCACGTCGCCGGCGCGAATCGCATCGACGACGTCCTGGCCTTCGACGGTTTGGCCGAACACGGTGTACTGTTTATCCAAAAAGCGCGCGTCGCCGAGACAGACGTAGAACTGCGAGCCCGCCGAGTTCGGATTTCCCGCGCGAGCCATGGCGACGGTGCCGCGGACGTGGGGCAGATCGCTGAACTCCCCGTCGAGCGTGTAGCCGGGACCGCCCGTGCCGTTGCCTTTGGGGTCGCCGCCCTGGATCACGAACCCGGGCTCGACGCGGTGGAAGGCCAGTCCGTCATAAAAGCCGGCGCGCGCCAGCTTGATGAACGCCGCGCTGTGCTGCCGCGCTTCGCGCGGATAAAAACGGAAAACAATATCGCCTTTCTTGGTCCTAATGCGCGCGCGCACGTGCTCGGCTTCGGTGGCAAGGGTGTCGAGTTCGGCACCGCTGGGGGCTTTGTTATCGGCCATCGGTCGAGCGTTTGTGCATCGCCGCAAACGGAACCTCCGGTTTCGTCGGTCCGGTTTGTGGGAACTCTCATCTGCAAATATGGCACGAGCCGAAGCGGTGCTCAATTTTCGGGTGCCCGCCGATCCGGAAGTCTCCCGCATCGTGCGCGAAGGCACGAGCGATTTCGCTCGGTCGCAGCGCGTCGGCGAAGATGACTTGAACCACTTTCTGACCGCCCTCGGAGAGGCCGTCGCCAACGCCGTCGAGCACGCGCGAGCGCAGCAGCCCATCGCCGTGCACGTTCGACTCGAAGAAGATTTGATCGTGGCTTGCGTCGAGGACGACGGAGTCGGGTTCCCGAGCGACGCGCTCATGTTCGCACCCGAATTGCCGCCCCTCGATGCCGAGCGCGGCCGGGGCCTGGCCATCATGCGCCGCTGCTCGGATATCTTCAACGTGAAGTCGGCGCCCGGCACGGGGACCTCAATCGTTCTGGGCCGGTACCTGCGTGAGCGCACGGTTTCTCAGCGCAGCGTGGGGAACGCGAAATCCGGCACAGCAAACGTTGCATAGGCTTGGTGTAATGCCGGTACGGCTGGCTCGCGTCGGCGCACTGGTCTGCGGCGCTGCCCTGTGCGCGATTCCCGTAACGGCGCAGACGCCGCCGGCTGCAGCTTCCGATGCTCCGGTCATCACCCGGGATCCGCAGGTGACGCAGGCGCTGGACACGGTCTCCCCGGCACGGTTGCGCGCCGATGACGAGCGTCTCGTCGGGTTCGGTACGCGCAACGCGCTCTCCGAGCGATCGCCCAGCCGTACGCGCGGCATCATCGCCGCGCGAGACTGGATTGCCGCACGCTTTCGTGAGATCGCGCAAGCGAGCGGCGGCCGAATGACCGTCGCGTTCGACGCTTACGTGCAGCCGGCGACGCCGCGCACGGGGCGCCCCGTTGCCGTCTCCAGCGTCGTTGCGACCCTGCGTGGCGACGATCCGCAGCGTGGGCTGTGGGTGATGTCGAGCCACTTCGACGACTGCAACGGCGACTGCAAGGATCCCGTCGGCGATGCACCGGGCGCCGACGACAACGGCTCGGCCGTGTCGGGAGTGCTGGAGGCAGCGCGCGCGCTCGCACCGCTGCATCTGCGCGGCACGCTCGCATTCGTTTGTTTCGACGGTGAAGATCAAGGCCTGTGGGGCTCACAGCACTACGCAAAAACGCTGCGCGCCGCCGGCGTGCGCGTCGAAGGCAATCTGAACAACGACATCATTGGAGCGTCGGTCGCGCACGACGGGCGTTCGGTGAATGATGTAGCGCGAGTCTTCAGCGAAGCGCTGCCGCTGGGGGCGGTGCCGCGCACCGTCAATCTCATCGGAACCGAGAACGACTCTCCCTCCCGCGAATTGGCGCGGGCGGTGCGCGAGATCGATGCCGCGTACGTCCCGGCCGTGCAGGATCAGCTCATCTATCGCGCCGACCGATTTTTGCGGGGCGGCGATCAAGAATCGTTTACGGCCGTCGGATACCCTGCCGTCCGCTTCGTCGAAGGCGCCGAAAACTTCGATCATCAGCACCAAAACGTGCGCGTTGAGAACGGCGTGCAGTACGGCGATCTCCCGCGGTTCCTCGACTTCGAGTACTTGGCGCACGTCACCCAACTCAACGTCGCAGCACTCGCCACGTTGGCACTCGCCCCCGCAGCACCGGTCGCAACGCTCGCGGCGAAGAAGCTGGGCTACGATACGACGTTGGCCTGGAACGTAGTCCCTGCCGCGGCCTCGTACGAGGTTCTCTGGCGCCGCACCGACGAGCCGACGTGGACGCACGCCAAAAATATGGGCAACGTGACGACTGCCACGCTGCCGCTCTCCAAAGACGACTGGATATTCGGCGTCCGCTCCCTCGACGCCGCCGGCCACGCCTCCGTCGCCACGTATCCCACGCCACTCTTGCGCTGATTAACCGCGTCGCCCTATCGCCCTAAACGTTTACGCCATTTCGTCAAACGAGGCGCCGCTGCTGGAGTTCTTCGAACGTCGCGTCGAGGGCGGTCAGCGTGAATTCGATCTCTCGGTCGCCGTGTTCGGATGAGAGAAACATCAATTCGTTGGGCGACGGAGCGAGCAGCACGCCGCGCTCGCGCATCGCATGATAGTAGGCGGCAAAGGCCGCGCGGTTGCTTTGCGACCGTTCCGCGTCGTTGCGCGCCGGTGCGCCGGGCCGGAACGCAAAATCGACCATGCTCGCATACTGGGTCACGGCGTACGGCATACCGCGCCGGGCGAACACGGCGCGGATACCGGCGGCCAGTTCGCGAGCGCGGGCTTCGAGCCTGGCGTACAAACGGCAGTCGCTTTCGAGCAGGTCGAGAACGCGGTGCGCGAGCCCGACGCACAACGGATTGCCGGAGAACGTACCGCCGGTGAACGTGAAGCCCCCGGGCGCAAGGACCGCCATGACGTCCGCGCGCCCCCCGAACGCCGCGAGCGGCAGGCCGCCACCGGCGATTTTCCCGAGCGCCGTCAGATCGGGGCTGTAGCCGCGCCGGCCTTGCTCACCTCCGAGCCCGACGCGCAACCACGTGATCACCTCATCGAAGATCACCAGCGCCCCCGCCGCGCGAGCGCGTGCGAAGACGCCGTCGATGAAGCCGGGGGCCGGCGAGACGAGTCCCATATTGGCCGGCATCGGCTCGAGCGCGATCGCCGCAAGTTGCGCGCCGCGTCCGCCAACCTTGGCGTCCAGATCGGCGAGATCGTTGTAGCGCGCCACGACGACTTCCGCGCGACCACTTGGCGGTATCCCGCCGCCGGCATCGCCCTGCGTCGGCGCCGACGCGCCGGCCTGCTCAAGAGCGGCATCGAAATGCCCGTGATAGTTACCGGCAAAGCGTACGATGAGCGGACGACGCGTGTAGGCCCGCGCGACGCGCACGGCGCTCATCATCGCCTCGGTGCCCGTGCTGACGAAGCGCAGCGCTTGCATCGACGGAACGTGCGCGGCGATGCGCTGGGCCAGCCGCAACTCCGCGGCGCAGGTCGAACCGAAGACGGTACCATGCGCCGCGAGTTCGTCGAGCCCGCGCACCAGGGCCGGGTGCGCGTGGCCGAAGAGCAACGGACCGTAGGCCATCACGTAGTCGACGTATGCGCGGCCGTTACGATCGTATGCATACGCCCCGCGTCCCGCCACCTGCACGAACGGAGCGCCGCCGACTGCCGCGCCGCTGCGGACGGGGGAACTCACTCCGCCGGCCAGCGCCGTACCGCGCGACGCCGCAGCCGTATCGTCCGCCGAGTGGGTCAACGCTGCGCGACGAAGCGCCGGGGACGCGGCAAGGCGAGGACCATCGCCGCTCGAATCTTCCGCTCGAGCGGCACGAACGCGCGGCGCGTGAACACGTCGTAGTCGTTGGCTTCGATCGAATCGAGAATGGCGCCATACAGACGGTGCGCCAGGCCGACGGTGTAACGGCTACCGGGATCGAGCAACGCGACGCCGGGATGCGCTCGCTCGTACAATTCGCGCACGCGCGCGATTTGGAAGCGCATCAACGCGCGAAAACGATCGTCGACGACGCCGTCGAACAGTCTGCGTTCAACACATCCGAAGCGTTCCAAATCTTCGCCCGGTAGATAGATGCGCCCAAGCGACGCATCTTCGCCGACGTCGCGCAGGATATTCGTCAGTTGCATCGCGCGGCCCAGGACAATGCCGTATTCGAGGGCGACCGGAGCGGCATAGCCGAGCACCGGCGCGACCAGCAGCCCGACCGTCGAAGCGACGAGATAACAGTACTCGCAGAGGGCGGCGTACGTCGCATACCGCGCGACGGAAATGTCCATGCGCGCTCCCCGCAATAGTTCGAGCGCCGGGCCAAGCGGAATCCCGAAGCGCTGCGAAGCATCGGCGTATGCAACGAACAGCGGGTCCGCCGCGTCGCCGCACACGGCCGCAGACAGCGAGCGTTCGAGAGCATCGACGGCCGCCAGCCGTTCGAGCGCCGGGGCCGTGCGGTCGACGAGATCGTCGGCCGTGCGGCAGAACGCGTACACGGCCCAAATGGCGCGACGCTTGTGCACCGGCAAAAACAGCGACGAAAGGTAAAACGTCGTGGAGGCGGCCCGCGTCAATTCGCCGCAGGTGCGATACGCCGCGCGCAGCGCAGGCGCCATGGCCTCCTCCGTAGCCGACCGCCGGGGCGCCGCTCGCTCGCTACGCGCGAACACCGCTTGGCCCCCGGCTCCCGATCGCTTCCAGCGTTTTTTCCACGGCGCTCTTGGCGCTGCGCACGGCGCCTTCGATGCTCGCGGGAAAACGATGGTTGGTGTAACACCCGGCTAAGAACAGGTTGCCGACGGGCGTGCGCGTCCCGGGACGCAGCCGTTCCGCGCCGGGCGCCGCGCGATACACGCTCTTGGGTATGCGCACGAGTTTCGCTTTGACCAACCGATCGCGCGTCGCGGCGGGATAGAGACGCAGCATGTCGCGCATGATGCGATCGATCACCGTCTCGTCGTCGAGCGACATCAAGTCGTCGGCAGGCGCGACGCAGACTTCAATGAACGAGCGGCCCGGCCACTGGTAGCCAGGCGATACCTGCCCGAGGTCCGCGTGCACGGGCAACATCGTTCCGGGCGCGAACATCAAATTCGAGTGCGCCGAAATGGGGCGGTCGAACCACAGGTGCGCATTGATGACAGGACTCGAGCCGAGCTTGGCAATGCCATGCACGAGCGGGTCGCGCAGCATGGCGGAGGGAAGCAGCTTCGCCGCATCGTGCAACGGAACGGCCAGGATCGTCGCCTGGGCGCGAACGGTGCGGCCGTCACGCGTCCGGACGCCGGCCAGTCGTTCGTCTTCGAAGACGAGTTGCGCAACGGCCGCTTGCGTCTCGACGGTCTGACCGCGGGCACGCACATGGGCAACCAAGGGATCGACGAACGTTTCCGACGGTGGCCCGCAGAGGAAGCCTGTGCGGCTGGCATTTTTGCTCGACGCGAAGTACGCCATCACGCGCAGCATCGCTTCGGCGGAAATGCGGTCGACGGGCGTAAAATTGAGCGCCAACGCCATCGGCGCAAAGAACGCGCGTAGCATGTGTTCGCTCATGCCGCGGCGGCGATGCCACTGCGCGTAGGTGAGATCGTCCTGGCGCTCGGCATACGCGTGGTCGCCGAACAGTACTGGCAGTGTGCCTTTGGCGAACAGCAGCTTCTCGACGTTGTTGAAGACGTAGCGTCCGCCCAGCACCGCCCCGACGCCGTTCCAGGGTGCCGGCAAATCGACGAAGTGAAACGCTTCGAACACCGGCTCACGCGCGGGCCACCGCGCCGAAAAACCGGCGGGAAAGCCCCACGTCAAGGTGTGAGGCTGCCACAGGACGTGGTGGGCGATGCCGACATCCGCGAGCAGTTCGTGCAGGTTCGCGTACCCGCCGAAGAACGAGTGTAGCCCGCTTTCGAGCCAATCGCCGTCGCGATCGCGCCACGATGACAGTTTTCCGCCGGCGATCGCGCGCTTCTCGAGGACGATTGCCGTGCGGCCGGCGTCGGCGAGATACTTCGCAGCAGCCAGACCCGCTGGACCACCGCCCACGATGAGAACGTCGCAATCGGCCGTAGCGATCAGGGCGCGCACTCACGAAGCCGCATGGTGCCCTCGCTTCTTCCCCAAAGCGAGAAAACTTCGTCGCAAGCCTCCAGCGGCAACCCCCCGCACTACTCGCGCGATTGTAGGGCGCGTGAAGATCGAAGCCTCGAGCAACATCCGCGAGCTGGTCGCCGCGTTGCCGATTGCCCAGGACGTGCTGTCCGCGTTCGGTTTGAAGTGCTCGGGATGCGGCGTGAACAAATATGAAACGCTCGAAGCCGGTGCGAAAGCCCATGGCTTGCGCGTCGAGCCGATCGTCGCGGCGCTTACGCAAGCGCGGCACGCCGGGCGCGTGCCGGCGATCATGAACGAGGATAAGCGCCCCCACGTCGGCGCACCGGGCGCCTTCGCCAAGCGCGGCAACATTGCGTCCGTCGTGGCGGTCATGTCAGGTAAAGGCGGGGTCGGAAAATCGCTCGTAACCGGTTTACTCGCCGTCGGGTTACGCCGCGCCAACAAGCGCGTCGGCATCCTCGATGCCGACATCACCGGCCCATCGGTCCCGCGGCTCTTCGGCTTACGGCAACCGCTCGGCATGGAAAAAGACCCGGCTGCCGCCCCCGATGCTCAGTCGCGCCCGCTGTTCGTACCGGCGACGACCCGCGCCGCAATCGAAGTCGTCAGTTCCAACCTGCTCACGCCCGAAGAAGAAACCGCCATGATCTGGCGCGGACCGATCGTCTCCGGCGTGATCCGTCAGTTCTTCGAGCAAACGCTGTGGAGCGATCTCGATGTCCTGTTGATCGATCTGCCGCCGGGGACGTCGGATGCGCCGCTGACGGTACTTCAGTCCTTATCGATCGACGGCGTGGTGCTGGTGACAATGCCGCAGGCGCTGGCGACCATGATCGTGCGCAAGGCCGCGAACCTCGTGCACCAAATGAAGAAACCGATCCTCGGCGTCGTCGAAAACATGTCGTACTTCGTAGCGCCCGACACGGGTGCGCGCTACGATCTCTTCGGGCCGTCGTACGCGGATCGCGTCGCCGAGCTCGCCAAGGCGCCCGTGTTGGCCCGCATGCCGATCGATCCGGCGTTAGCGGCACTGGCGGACGCCGGGCGGATCGAAGAAGTCGACGCGCCGGTCGTCGATCATCTCACGAGCGCGCTGCTGGCGGCGCTCGCAGCACAACCCAAGCGCCGGGAAACGATTTCGATCATCTGATGCGGCGGTTTCTGATCGGAGCGGGCGCTGGGTTGACGCTCGGCTATGCGTTCGTGCGCACGAACGAGGCGTTGGGTGAATTGCGCCGTCCGGCAGCGCCGCTCGAACCGAACGCTGCCCGGTACGGCCGACTGCGCCGCGGGCTCATGCTCGCCGGCATCATCCGCTCGGTAGCGGCGCTCGGCGCAGCGGCATACGGTCTGGGGCCGCGACTCGAACCGCCGGCGGGCGAACGCGAAACGCGCGTCCGGCGCATGACGCTGGTCGCCGCGGCGCTCGCCGCTTCAACGCTCGTCGACGTGCCGGCCGATTTCGTTGAAGGGCTCGCGCTCGAACGCCGTTATGGGCTCACCAAACAGACGCAAGGCGCGTGGCTCGGCGACCGTTTGAAAGGCTTGGGCGTGTCGCTTGCCGTCGGCGTGCCGCTCGCGGAACTGCTCGTCGCGAGCATCGCGCGTGCCCCCCGGCGCTGGCCGCTCATCGCCACCGCGGGCGCGTTTCCGCTACTCGTACTGGCCAACGTCGTCGCGCCGGCGTTCATTGCGCCGCTGTTCAACCGTTTCGACGTGCTGGAAGGCGACCTTGCCGGGGACATCAGAGCGCTCGCGAGTCGCTACGGCGCGGGCGATGCCACGATCCTGCGCATGGACATGAGCCGCCAGACCGAAAAAGCAAACGCGTACGTGACCGGACTATTCGGTACGAAACGAATCGTCGTCGGCGATACGCTGCTCGACCATTTTGAACCGCGCGAAACGCTGTTCGTCGTCGCGCACGAGTTGGGACATTACGTGATGGGCGACGTCTGGCGGGCGGTCGGAATCGGAACCGCCGCGTCGGCGCTGATCTTCTTCGGTGGGCAGCGTCTTGCGCCGCCCACCGCCGGAGCGTCGCTCGCGACGACCGCGGGCCTCGCGCGCTTGCTCTTTGCGATTTCGCTGCTCGGACTGGCGGCCGAACCGCTGCTGGCCTTCTTCTCGCGATCCCGTGAATGCGCGGCCGACGCTTTTGCTGTCGCCGCCAGCGGCGAACCGGCAGCGGGCGCCGCAGCGTTTCGGCGACTGCGCGAGCGCAATCAGGCCGAAGACGAACAGCCCAAGTGGATGGAGGTGCTCTTCGCCTCGCACCCGTCGCTGCGCAGCCGCATCGCGCGCCTCGAAACGCTCGGCACCTGAACGCGCGCCGCAGCATCGACTGAAATCCGCGTCGAGACCGCCGGTTCATCAGCGAAGGGGGGCCGCAGTGCGGGCGTCGCTAACTGCGGTATGGCCACGCCGCAGACTGGCATCTTTGCACTCGGGGATGCTGCGCATGCCTTCCTCGAGTTCACGCACATCGGCGGCTCGGAGGAAGAGCTGGTCCGTACCGGATCGACCATCCCGTTCGGCAGCAAGACGAAGTCGCCGCCGACGTGATCCTGTTCGCCGGTGCCGTAGCTCAGCGACAAAACGTCGGCGGCATTATCGCTGATCGCTTGCTGAACCTCGTAATCGGCCAACTGAAGGGCCTCGGCGTTGTCACCCTTTCCGTCGTAGTTGGGCGCGTACGCGAGGTAGAACAAGACGCTCGCGTCGCGCGCCAGCGAAGCCGTCTGCTCCGTGTCGAGTTGCGCTGCGCCGTCTTCGG
Organism: Candidatus Nyctobacter psychrophilus; assembly: GCA_014305025.1. Classification (GTDB taxonomy): domain Bacteria; phylum Vulcanimicrobiota; class Vulcanimicrobiia; order Vulcanimicrobiales; family Vulcanimicrobiaceae; genus Nyctobacter; species Nyctobacter psychrophilus. The sequence goes on from JACRTY010000021.1 coordinate 220,739, forward strand.
GGTTGCAACTCGCATGCGGTCCGGTTGGCGGGCGTTGACACTGCGCCGTCGTTGGCGGCGGAGGAGCGAAACCGTTCGCCGGCGGCCCGAAAAGCGGCGAGGCGGCACCGGCATTCGTCACGTTCACTTGCTCAGACGCGCGTAGTTCGTCGTTCCGATCAGCGCCGTCACCGGCATGCCGGAGAGCGCTCGCGGGGGCTGGGTCAGGCTATGAAACGTGATGCCATTCTTCTGATAGTCGGCGAACTGTGCGCCAAGCGCCGCTTCGATTGCATGCTGCGCGCCGCTGACGCGCAGCAGCTCGCGCTGGCGCCAGCCATCACGGCCAAGCCCTTCGACGCGAAGTAGCGCGCGACGGTTTGGTAGTCGTTCTTCGACGCTCCGAAGCGGTCCGCGATCTGATCGGGGGTCAAGAACACACGGTAGCGGCCCGAGTGCGGATTCGAAACATCGGCCGCATACTGCATGAGACCGGCAGCATCGTGCGGCGTGACGAGAACGCCGATATCGACCGTGCCGAGTTTGGCTGCGCCGAGCTTCGCGGCGCCCGTAAGCGCTTGGCACCATACGAAATGGAGCCCATTGCGGCACTTTGCGGAACCGGCTCGGTCGAGCTGCCGCCTCCGCCTGCCGGCGGAAGGAGCGTCGATCCTCTCTGGTGGCTGCCCGAACACGCTGCCAGCGTCACGACAATGAGAAATCCGAGTGGACGAAATGGAGTACGCATCTTAGCGAATCACCCGCTGGAGAGAGGTGGCGTGGCCAAGAAACGCGTGCAGCTCTTTACGACGCTGTTGATAGAGGCGCTCAATAGCACGTCCGAACGTTGCGCGTCCCAGCGCAAGCGCGAGGTGCGTCTGCGCTGGAGAGGCCACGGCGGCGGTGCGGAGCGCCTCGGGACGGCGGCCGACGCTTGCCCCGGCAATCGTGCCGCTTTTGAAGCCGATGGTTTCCGCCGTCGTCGTGATCTGCTGCGGCGAGGCGGCGAACAAGTATGGCGATTGACCGCTGTAATCGTAGTAGTCGGCAGTTGATCGCCGAGTACGAAGCACGCCTCGCCGTACAGCGGCACGAGGTACGTGACGGCGGTGCGTTGCTCCGCGGTGCCGAGGACGGGATCGATGCGGCTCATCGTTTCTTTGATCGTCGTCGCGGACGCGCCCAGCATCCCCGGAACGTTACAGCCGCCGGAATCGCTTGCCCGACGGCTATTTCCGATGTGTCGGCGTAGAGTGTCGTGATCGGATACCAATCCGGCACGCTGAGCGTCTGCGGCATGCCGCCGCTTGGGGTCGCCGTGAAACGACTCGTACGTATTGGTCGTGGTCGTCAGCGTGACTACCGGACTGCTCTGTGTATCGCTTTCAACCGTCTTGAAGTCGATCACGTTCGGCTTGCCGTTGAACGCCGCGCCGGTCGCCATCGTGCTCGTGATCGCAACCGTTGCGGTCAACGGCCGATGATCGATTTCAACAGTCTCGTGTCGTTGCTCGAAATCGCGCCGGCTTTCTTCTCCGCGACCTGCGCGATCGTGACGAAACCAGCGGCGGGACTATAGGCGATGCCTTGCTCCCGCTCGCCGTTTGCGTCAAAGGTAAAAAACACGGAATACGGCTTGACCGGCCGCAAATCGAACGTGCCGATGTGCGCGTGCCGCTGCGTCAAGGTGCGGTGAAACCGATCGATGATGCCATACGCCGCCGCTTGCGTCTCAGGCCGCGGGACGACCGCGATGCTGACCGTCGTCATCTTCGTCCAGTGTGACGTCGACTCGCCGGGGCGCACGAACTCGAGCAGCAGCCGCGACTTGTCCCGCGGCTGCACGGCGCGAACCAATTGCGGCGTACCCAGCAGCCGGGCCAGCCTGAGATAGGGTGGGTCGACCGCTCGCGTAGCGCCGGCCAGTGCGGGCGCGATGCCCGCCGCCATCAGCGCGGCGATGGTGACCAAAAAGATTCGCATGCGGCCTCGTTCGCTGCGCCCGCTTGTTTGCCGTTTCGACCGTGGTGGTAAGTAACCGCCACGATGTATCGACAAGCGAAGGACTTTGTAAGCGGCGAGGTCGATCGGCGCTCGACCGCAGCGGGACAGCAGGTGAACTCATCCGCCGAGCACCTGCGCACGATCGCGGAACAACTCCGCGGCGACGATTTCGGCCGCCCGCTGGCCGAGTTCGTCGATAGGGGCGCCGAGACGCTCGATGAGTTCGGACAGTACTTGCAGGACAGCGATTCCGACCGACTCTTGTCGGACGCTGAGGCTTTCGGGCGCGAGCGCCCGTGGGCCGTTGTGCTTGCGGGGTTGGCAATAGGGCTGACGGCGTCGCGCCTGATGAAGACCGCCGGCATGGCGGACGATGGCGCTGAATTCCGGTACGGGTCCGCCGCGACGACGCGCGCGGCCGGCAGTGGAGCTTCATCCGGCACGTCGTCATCCGGCACGTCGACCACGGGCACGTCGACCTCAGGCTCGCCAGCGCCACGGTCGCCCGGCGCATCATCATCCGGGACGTCATCGCCCGGCTCGTCACCGCCGGGTCCCCCGTCGCGCGGTACGTCGCCGAGTGCCCCGTCGCCCGGCACGTCATCGCCCGGCACCGCATCGCCCGGCGCCGCGTCGCCCGGCAGATCATCGTCGCAGCCCGGTCAGCCCCGACCCGGCGCGACGACGACGCAACCGAACCCGGGGAACCCCTCTCCGCCCCGCTCGCCCGGCTCTCCCGCAACCTCGCAGGGGCTACCGACCAGCCGCAGCGCCCCGCCTCCGCCGGGTTCCGGCGGGACGCCGAAGTCCTATGCAAGCGGAAACGAGCCGCGAAACCAAGGCGGCGCCGCCTCGACGGGAGCCGACACGCCGATCTCTAGCGACGCGGCGCCGATGAAAGCGCGCAAGAATAGCGACAGCGACCGCTGATGGAGCAGAAGCCGCCGGCCTACGCCGAGAAGTCGCTGCCCGAACTCCTGCGGCAGCTTTCGACCGACACCGCGACCTTGGTGCGGCAAGAGGTCGCTCTTGCGCGGGCCGAGTTGAGTCAGATCATGGCGAAGGTCACCGCGTCGGCCGGAATGTTCGGCGTCGCCGCCATTGCGGCCATCGGCGCGTTCGGCGCTTTCACGGCGTTTCTGATCTTGGTGATTTCGCTCGTCGTGCCGGCCTGGGCCGCAGCGTTGATCGTGATGGTATTGTACGGCGTCGTGGCGGCGATTGGCGCGTTGGCCGGCAAGAATGCGTTGCAGAGGGTCACGCCGGTCCCGCAGCAGTCTGTTGAAAGTGTCAAAGAAGACGTCGAGGCGGTGCGGGCGGGTGTACGCCGAGGGCGATGAGCCTCGGGGTGCTCAAAGCAACAGCCATTGCCTACTCGACGATTTTTTCGCTTGGGGCCGCTCTTCATCGTCTTGATCGCCATTGCCGGACCGCTCTTGGGCTCGCACACGAAGGCGGGGAATCAGTTGCTCGCCGCGATCAGCAAGTCCGTGGGTAAACCATAGAATCAGCACGCGCGCGGATCGGCCGAAGGCCGAACGCTACAGATTCGACGAAGTCGAATTCATAGGAGACACATGAACAACGAAAACGATCCGCAGGCGATCCGCGAAGAGATCGAAGCAACCCGCGAACGCATCGCCGATACCGCCGAAGCGTTGGCTTATAAGAGCGACGTGCCGGCGCGCATGAAGGATAACGTCAACGCTCGCGTCGAGGACCTCAAGTCGAAGGTCGGCGATGCGGCTTCCGCCGTGTCGTCCAAATTGGGCGGGGCTTCCGATGCTGCTAAGAGCAATGTCGCCGACTTGGCAGATACCGCCAAATCCAAATTGAGCGATGCAAGCGATACGGCGAAGGCTAAGTTGAGTGACGTAAGCGATACGGCGCGGGCCAAGTTGAGCGATGCCGCCGACGCCGCCAAAGGGCGCTCCGGCGGCGCGGGGCCATACGACGAGGACCTCACGGCAGCGACGCGGAGAGATGTCGGGGTGCCCGCCTCGGATCGCGCCCGTGCCTTCACCTCGAACGCCAAGGACTTGATTACCGGCAATCCGCTCGGACTTGCCATCGGCTCGATCGCGGCCGGTTTTTTGATCGGCCTCGCGATACCGGTCAGCGACGTCGAACGCGAAAACGTCGGGCCGCTCGGCGACCGCGTTGCGAGCGGCGCCAAAGCGCAGGCGGAAGATCTGGTCCAGCAAGGCAAGGCCGCCGTCGTTTCAGCGGTGACCGACGCACTTACGCCCAGCTCGCAGTCGAGTTCTCCGTCGGGCTCGTAACCGGCGACGCGCGCGTGCCGAGCCACGCCGCGAGGTCGGTTCGCTCCAGACCCTCCGCCTGGCCCGAATTGCGGCGTGAGCATAGCTCGCGTCGCAATTCGCCGAAGGTCCCAAACCCTTCGGCGAGCGCGTCGTGCTTGTGGATCGATTCGTAATTGATTTGACTGGCCACGACGAACGACTCATCGGGAAAGTCCGCGTACATGTCAAGCGTTCGCGAAAGGATGCCGCGCACGACGTCTTCGACGAAGCGTGGATTGCGGTGCGCCTTGTTGACGATGAAAAACTCATCGGGACGCTTGAGCAGGTCGTAGGTTTCGCTCGACATCGCGTTCTCGACGATCTCGACGAGGTCGGCGGCCACGATTTCGGCGTCGCGCCCAGCGGGTGTCCCCACTAGCACGCAGCCGCGTCCGCGTTGATTATGGGTGGCCAGCGGTAAGGCATCGAGCGCCCGCTGTGCCTGGTCCGGCGTGAACCCTGCCGCCAGCAGCTCGCGCGTTGAGTGCTCGCGCATCATCAACTGGGCGCACGGGCACGCGGTCATTCCTTCGGCTTCGACGCCGACGACGTGTCTGAGGCCCGCGGGGCCGGCATGCGCAATGCCGATCAGCGTGTACGTCTCCTCGGTGCGTTTGCCGCTGACCGGCGTCCAACGCTCGAGCCCGAATTGTGCGCGCAGCCTCACGTCGGCACGGGAGGCATGCTGCGACGCGACGATCTGCCGAGCGACGGCACGCACGATGTCTTCGATCCGCCCCGCTCCTTCGTCGCTCGCGAGGACATCGAGCGTCGTTTCCTCCAAGAGTTCGGAGAAGCGCGACATGTGCAGGCCCGCCTTATCGGCGCGCAGATCCGCCGTCATCGTAAATTCTCCGTTGAAGGCACGCTCGCGATCACCGACGCGCAGCCGTACGAGACGTTTGACGTTCGCGACTCCCACGCGCGCGATCGACAGGGCAATCTCGGGGGCCTCATCTTGCCGGTTCGCAACAAAGTGCAGGGAGCGTGCGATCTTTGCGATACCGTCCCCATCCGCTCGCGCCGCAAGCGCAGCAAGGCGTTGGCCCGAACGCGGCTCGACGACGTCGCCGGCGATCTCGGCCAGCGGAACGAGATTGAACGGCCGCACGGCGAGATCGGGATGCGGCACCGCGAAACGCCCGAAGTCGGCACAGATCTCGTCGATCAACAGAATGTCGATGTCGATCGGCCGGGCGGCCAACGGCTGCGTGCTTTGCCGGCCGACGGCCAGCTCCGCGTCGCGCAAGAACGCTTCGAGCGCAACGGGCTCGAGCGCGGTCCGGGCGCGGACCGCGACGTTGAGATACGCAGGACCCTGCGCACCCAAAGCCGGCGGCGCTTCGTAGTACGCGGATACGGCCTCGATCGCAAGCGAAGCGCGCAGCTTTTGCAGAGCCTGCACGATGTTGCCTTGCCGGTCGCCGAGGTTCGAGCCGAGCCCAAGGTAGACCGTGTGGAGCGGCGTCTCTGCGGCTTGGCTCACGCCCCTCGCACGGCGCCGGGATCGAGCGCATGGCGGACGCGGCTCTGCATGTCCTCGAGATGCGCGCGCGTGGGCACGTCGAGCCGGCGATCGCGTAGCGCCGTGGTGACGCTTTCGTTCAAACGCCGCAACTCGTACCGGGCCAGCGATACCGTGTCGCCCGGGTAGCCGAGCGCGTTGACGAGAAAGCTCGGCGCAAGCGAGAACGCGATCATGAGGTGGGTGTACCGGCGCTGGAGGTTGCGATGCAACGGATCGATCGTCGGCCGAGCGACGTCGTCCCAGACCGCGGCCTGCATCCAGCCGAAGAGATCGTCGAGCGACATCGTCTCCGTCCCCGCCGGCGCAACGAGATGCTGATTGGCGAGCCGGCTCATCGTGTCGGGTGAGAACAGCTCAAACATCACGTCGTCCTGCATCGTCCCGACGAAGTCTTCGAGCGGGAAATCGGACTGTTCGACGTCCCGCACGCCGCGATGCAAGTAGTGATCGGGCCCCAAGTCGGCGAGCAGTTCGGGCGAAAAGCGCAGCGCACGGCTCGAGAAAACGTTTTCGGCGAGCAGTGCGAAGGCGCGGCGCGCTTCCGCGCGCGGGATGGCCCGAAACGGCGGTGCTCCGCCCGGCTGCCCGCGGTGCGCGCGCGACGTTCGGATGCCGCCGACGTACTTGGTGGCAAGCAACGCGGCGCGTTCGTAACCGCGCATCAACGTTTCGAACGTCGCCCGCTCTTCGAAGTATGGTTCATCCGCCCGCGGATACACGCGGTCGAGGCTCGACACCAAACCGCCGTAGACGTCGAACTGGTTGTGATAGAAGTTCAAGGGATCGCGTCCGAGCGCGAACGTCGCGACGTACGGGTCGATCGCCAGCGGCCCGTTCGCATCCTCGTCGGTCGCATACGCATACTGGGGGCGCGTGCTCTCGTCGGCGATGGCCCGCAGAGCCGCTCTTTCGTCGTCGGGCCGGTGCACGCCCGGAAAATGAGCGTAACCGTAGCGGATGGCCCACAAATCGTAGGGTCCTAGATTCAACTGAAAGTAATCGCCTTGCGGCTGACCCGGGGGCGACAGGTTGAGCGGGGCATAGCCCATCACCGAGGCGACGAGGCCATGCTCTTGCGTGAAACGCTTATCGTGAATTTGGGGAAGCGCGTACAAATGAAACGCCGCGAAGTTGTGCCGTAATCCGAAGTTGTGGCCCGACTCGTGCAGCACGACCGAGCGCAGCCAATGGTCGGCGTAGCGCTGCATGGCGGCCGACCCAGCCCCGCTTGCCCGCAACTCGACGGTCCCGGCAGCCGCCATTTCGGCCGACGCCTGGGCGAAATCGTCACAATGTTCGCTATCGCGGCATCCAAGTTGCGTCGCTGCTGCCGGCAGCGATGAAACGGGTAACCCCGCCGCACCGAGCCCCGCCGTGCGCGTCGGCTGGACTTGATCGACGAAGCCGCGTTTGACCGAACGCAGCGCTTCGCCGTCGATGACGATCTCGACGCGCAGGATCTCACCCGTGCGCGGATCGGCAATGTGCGGGCCGTAGGCGGAAAAGGCCGGCTGGTCGCTCGTGATCCACCGCACCGTGGAATACCGCGCATCGTCGGGATCCCATGACGGGTCCTCGGGCTGGTCGCGAACCTCGATGGCATTCGGTATGCCGACCTTCGCAAAGGCCGCGTTCCACGAGAGCAGCGCCGTCCTGATCGCGCCCTTGTACTGCGCGGGAATCTCGTTGGTGAGGTAGTACACGATCGGGCCGTTGTTGAAGTTCCAACGGTCGATATAGCGCACGAACGGCGTCGGAAGCGCATCGTCGTTGAAGCGCTTCTGCGCGGTAATGAAGTAGCCGACCCGATCGTCGGCGAGCCGGGGCACGTAACTGCCGCGGGCCGGCGCATCGATGATCGAGTAGTGCATGCGCAGCCGCACGCCGCGGCCGTCGGGCGCGCCCACGATCTCCCCCGCGGGCCCCGAAAACGCCAGGCTCGCGAGAATCTCGTCGTTCTCGGGAAGCGCTTTGGTCCGTTCGATGTACGACTTGCTCGCGTCGACGGAAAATGCCGGGTGCGGCGGACCGCCCAAGAGAATCACCGGCTCGGGCGGGCCGCTTCCGCCGAGCGATTTCGCGACGTTCTCGAAGTCGGTCAAGAAGAAGGCGGCCGACACGACGACGCGTTTGGTTTTCGTGTCTTCGGCGACGATCGGCGTGCTGTTGATGACCGAATCGGTCACCGAGATGGCGAGGGCGTTCGCCGCTGCTGAGTTGGGCGGCGCGCTGAAGGATGAATTGCGATCGATCCACAGGACGCGCTTGCCGACGCGTTTGAACTCGATGATGAACGAGTCGAACACCCGGCCCGCGAACGCTTCGCTACCGACGCCCGATGCTAAAACGGGCGCAATGATGAACGGGTGATCGAGCTGCTGCGGCCCGAGGTCGAAGTACGTCTCGTCGTCTTTGGCCAGGATATCGATCAAGCCGAATTGGCGCGTCGCGTTCTTGACGAAGCTCGCGTACGGCGCGGGCGAGGCGCTTGACCCGCCGAAATTCGGGAGGTGGAACCCGGGCGGAAACGTCGGGACGGCCACCGCCCGCAACCTTTCCGGCGAGGCCGAGGGAGCGGGTGAGGCCGTCGGCTCGGGCGCAGCGGAAGGCGGGGGGGACGGCGAGACGCCGGGGTCGGGCGACGGCTGGACGACCGGCGCGTCAGCATTCTGCTGCGCGTGAGAACCGAGGGGAATCAATGCTGCCGCGGCAGCGGCCAAGACGAACGGGAAAAGGCGGCGGGCGATCACGCTTTCTTCTTCGACGAACCGTTGCGCGAATGATGCTGTTATAGGAGCGTATGGACGATTCGAATGAGCTAACCGCCCGCGCAACGTTCGGGGCGGGGTGTTTCTGGGGCGTCGAGGCGGCGTTTCGTCAATTGCCGGGCGTTGCGGACGCCCTCGCCGGTTACGAAGGTGGGACGACCGAGCATCCGACCTACCGTGACGTCTGCACGCATCGCACGGGTCACGCCGAGGTCGTTGAAGTGACCTACGATCCCGCCCGCATCTCGTACGAGCAGTTACTCGAGACGTTTTGGTCGATGCACGATCCGACGACGCGCGACCGTCAAGGCCCCGATGTCGGCTCGCAATATCGCAGCGTCATCTTTTATCACACGCCGGAGCAGCAGGCAGCAGCCGAAGCGTCCAAAGCCGCGGCCGATGCAAGTGGACGGTTCCGGCGTCCGATCGTCACGCAGATCGTCCCGGCGCAGAGCTTCTACCGCGCCGAAGACTATCACCAGCGCTACTTCGAGAAAAACGGCATCGCGTGTCACATCTCGTAGAAATGGCGTTGCGCTGGGCCGGTGCGCGACGGGTTTACCGCTCGGATTTCAGCCGTTCGGCGAGCGTGATCCAATGTTCGGGTGAAACCGATACGTCACCGCGAAACGGATAGTCGAGCGTTAAAATCAAGCCGAACGACAAACCGATCATCGTGGCGGTTGCTGCCGTTATGAGAAGGTGCACGGTGAAGTTCTTGAGGCCGAACAGGTAGACGAAGCCGATGACCGTGCAAGCACCGATGATCAGCGCGAACCACAGGACGCTTGGAACGTTACTGCGGTTGGCGTTGAGCCGGCTGCGGCGCAAGTCGGCCATCGCTTGCACGCGATCTAAGAGATGGTTCTGAACATTCGATTGTTGAGCGTTGGGTACGGGTAGTTCGGCGACATCCCCGATTACCCGTACGATGAGCCGCCGCGCTTGCTCACTACTGTCACCGCGAGCCATGGCCGGCCACTCTTGCGTGATAAGCGCGTCGACATAGCGGCCGAGATCGTCTCGTAACCGCGCGCCCGCAACGGGCGCGACGAACTGCGAGAAACGAAGGACGTCGGTTGCGGCGTTGGTCTCTTGCTGTGACCGGTCTTCAGCTTCAGCGAAGCGTTCCCAGACGATAACGGTAAGAAAAGCCAATAACACCGCATAGATTGCGCCGACAACCGCGATGACGAATCCCGCCACTTCGTTGTGCACCATAAAATCCGTTCTACGAAATCTACGATGGACGACGACATGGCCACCGCACGCGAGCCCAACGAACGTCACGATGACGAACAAAAGTAGGAGCCACGCGGGAACGGCATACAGCAACGTCGCCACTGAGCCGCGGCTCTTACCTAAACGGCTTCGGCCGACGTATCGGGGCGCTTGCGACGGGTGCGCCAACGCCGAGTGTTTCGGCGCTTGGCCTGCACGACGACGTTCGGCCAGCGCTTTCCCGGACCGTTGCTGGCATCCAAGCGAACGGTCGTGGCCGCGATCGCGTCGGGCAGGGTCGGGGCGCTGAGCAGATCGCGCGCGGGCGTGCGTCCGTTGCCGAGCATCGCAACCCAGACGTCGCCGCGACGCACGACGTCGACGACCTGCGTTTGCAGCGCGACCGTACGCCGATCGACGTCAAGCGTGCGAATCGCGAACGCCTCCGGATTCTCTTTGGGAGCCACGCGTTTCGCCGTTTCGATGAAGCCGTCGAAGCGCGTCGCGAAGTGCGGGATCGGCCGCCCTTTGCGGTCGCGCGCCACGCGTTGCGAACGCTCCAGCCGCCAGTGCTCGGGCCCGATCATCTGCCAAGCCGCCGACCTGCCGTGCGACCGTTCGGCTTGGGCTTCGATCAGCGCATTTTCAATCTGCTCCGCCGTGCGGGCTTTGGCCGCCTGTCGCGGAGCAAGCCGGAATAATTCTTCATACTGATCGGCGAGTTGCGAGATGAGCCGCCCTTCGGCGCCGATCTGCGCAGGCATGCCCCAGAGGGTCGGCAAGGTGACGAGTTCGTGGCGCCGCGCACGGTCGACGATGTCGATGATCGTCGCGTACGGTTTGCCGGTCTGCGCGATGTAGCCACGCCGCGCCTCGGGCGTCGGGAAGAGTGAGACCGCGAAGGCGTCTTGCTCGAGCGGCCGTAAGCCACGGCCGGTCACTTGGGTGTAGAGCGTCGTCGATTTCGTCGGCCGTGCGTTAATGATCACCTCGACCGACGGAACGTCGAAGCCCTCGAGGTAAAGTCCGCAATTGACGAGCACGTCGATCGTCGTCCCGCGAAACCCGGCCACGATCGCTTCGCGTTGCGCCTGGGGTGTTTCGCCGCTGGCGAAGGCGGCCCGAATGCCCGCTTCTTTGAAAAGCTCCGCCAAGTGTCGCGCGTGCTCCACCGAGGCCGTGAACACGAGCGTCTTCTTGCCGGGGACGAGTGTCTGATAGGCATCGAGCACGGCGCGGTTGCGTTCTTCGGTATCGACCGCATCGGCCAGTTGTCCCAAGACGAAATCGCCCGCTCGCGAGGCGACCGCGTCGAGATCGATGTCGGTCGTGACCGCGTATGATTTGACCGGAACCAGATAGCCCGCCGTAATCGCGGCGCGCGCATCCATCGCATAGACGGTGTCGGGAAAGATCTCGTTGAGTTCGACGCCGTCGCCGCGTTGCGGGGTTGCCGTAAAACCGAGCACCAGCACATCGCGGCGCTTGCGCGCGAGCTGATCCAGAATCGCGCGGTACGTCGGCGCCGCGGCGTGATGCGCCTCATCGATAACGAACAAGGCAATGCGCCGGCCGAACCTCGTCAAGAAGCGCGTCAAGCGCGGGCCCGTCAGCGTCTGCACGGTTGCGACGACGATCGTACAGTCGGCCGCCGCCGTCTCCTGGGCCTTTTCCACCCCGACGATTGCGTCGGGGTTCTGGGCCTTCATCTTCTCGACGAGTTGCGAGATCAATTCGTCTCGATGCGCGACGATCAACGTCACGTCGGTCGGGCGAAGCTCTAAGAGTTCGGGAAGCGTCGCTATTACAACCGTCTTGCCGAGTCCCGTGGCCAGGGAGACGAGCTGCGCGCGGAAGCCGCGCTTACGTGCCTCGACAATCGCCTGCTGCGCCTCGACCTGATACGGGCGCAGGCGAAGGGTACTGAAGTTCAAGTTGTGGCCCTGTTCGGGACGGGGGATGTGCGTTCACGCGGAGCCCGCTGCTCGACACGCTCGCCGTCGTCTGTTCTTACATATCGGCGTGCGAGAATCCCGCTTTAGGGCTGCCCGCGATCCTCAACGCTTATGATCGTCCGATATGTCTTCCCCCGAAATGCGGGCGCGATACGCCTTCTCGGTGGCAAGCCAGCCGGCGAAGCGTTCATCGAAGACCTCGGGCCGCAGCAACATGAGGTCGCGGAACGCCTGGAAGCTGCGTTCATGATACTCATGATAGCGTCCCAAAAGTTCCGGTCCCGTCGTGATGCCCTTCTCCATCACGACGTCGGCTAACGCTCGCAGACGAACCCGTAGAAAGGCGATCGTATCGAGCATGTTGCGGAAAACTTCGATACCGACGGTATCGGGATGCGACACCGCGGGCAGGTCCCATTCCGGCGGCTCGATGAGGGCCGCGGCTTCGGTTGGGGAAACCGGGTGCTCCCGTGCGATCGCACGCAGCTCACCGAGGGTGGTGAAGGTTTGGCCGAATGCGCCCCACGTCAAAACTCCATCGGGCGCGACCGAATAGCTGAAGTTCTGGCCGCCCAGCAAGAACGCCGCCAACTCGGCATCGTCGGCCGTCAGCACGTACGCGTCGGGGAGCAAGACGCTGCGCCGCGCAGCGCTTTGCGAGATGCTCAGCGGCGGATCGGTCACTCAGGCTCCTTACGCGGTTGTGCGGGGATGAGACCCATTTGCGCTCCTCTTCGCGCCGCCCGGCCGCCGTCCCGCAGGCCGGCGTCACAATACAACGAGGGTTCGTCATCACCCTTACGCATGCCAAACCCCCGAACTCTTTCCACCTTCGGGCATGCATATCATCAAGAGCAGCCACTGAAGCGCGGGGGCAGGGTGAAAGACTGTGGCGGGCGCGAACATCCTCACGTGGAACTTCGGTACGCCGTCCTTCTCGAACCCGAACCTGACGGCTCGGCATATAACGTGATCGTCCCGGCCCTTCCCGAAGCACACACCTGGGGTGAGACCGTTGAGGAAGCGTTGCTGATGGCGCGGGAGGTCATTGAATTGTGCGTCGCTGAGCGTCGCGCCGTTGGCGATGAGATTCCGCCCAGCGACGCCGGTACGGCCCGGCTTGAAGCTGTCGCAATATCGCTTCCGGCGGCCTAAGTGCCTACAGCCTGAAGGTCGCGCCTTGCAACGCGCTGGCTTTGCAGTGACGCGTATCGTAGGGTCGCATCACTTTGTTCGGCATCCCGATGGCCGGGCGACATCAGTTCCAGTTCATGGAGCACGAGATGTTCCGGCGGGCACTCTCGCGCGGATATTGAAGGACGTTCGCCTGACAAGGCAAGAGCTACAGAAACTCTTGTAGTGACACGGCACCATCGCTACGATAAGAGACGCGTGGAACGCCGATCGTCAGATCAGCGTCAACCGCAGATCCGCGAGTAGGGAGACAAGGTGCGCGTTGAAGCGGGCGGCGAGTGCGCCGTCGATGACGCGATGGTCGTACGAGAGCGAGAGCGGGAGCATCAAGCGCGGGACGAAGGCGCTGCCGTCCCATATGGGCCGCAGCGCCGCTCGGCTCACGCCCAGGATCGCCACTTCGGGCGCATTGATGATCGGCGTGAATGAGGTGCCCCCGATGCCGCCGAGGCTCGAGATCGTGAAGGTCGCGCCGCTCATGTCGCCCGCGCTGAGTTTGCCGTCGCGGGCTTTGGCTGCCAGCGCCGCCGTCTCGCTTGCGATCGCGAGAATCCCCTTTGCGTCGGCATTCTTGAGGACGGGCACGACGAGGCCCGCCGGCGTATCGGCCGCGAAGCCGATGTTGTAGTACTTCTTGAGAATCAACGTGTCGCCGTCGAGCGAGGCATTGACGTCTGGATACGTTTGCAACGCGCCCACGACGGTTTTGATGACGAATGCCAGCATCGTCGTCTTGAGGTCGCGTTCGGCGTTGATGCGTTTGCGGAACGCCTCGAGATCGGTCACGTCGGCTTCGTCGTTGTTGGTGACGTGCGGGATGCCCAGCCAATTCCGATGCAGCGCCGGTCCGGACAGCTTGCGTATCCGTGACAGCGGTACGGATTCGATCGGACCGAACTTCGCGAAGTCGATCTTCGGCAGCGGCGGTACATCGAACGCGGCGCCGGTACCGGTCCGCGCAGCCGGCGGTGCCGCCAGCGCCGACTTCACGTAATTCGCAACATCGTCACGCGTGATGCGCGCGTGCGGACCCGTGCCGCGCACGCTTTCCAACGCGACGCCCAGTTCGCGCGCGAAGCGGCGAATCGACGGACTTGCGTGCACGACACCATTTTCCGACGCCGGCTGTTCGGTTGTCGGCTCGGGGCGCGGATCCGGTTGCGCCGCGGGCGGCGTTTCGGGATGCGCACCATAGGAGGCGGGCTCCGCAGCCGCGGGTCGGTTGGAGGCATTCTCGGGCGAGGATGGTGCGGCCGACGATCGTGCTTGCGCGGGTTGAGATGGTGGCGCAACGGCTGCCGCAGACGGTTTTAGCGCGCCGTTCGGCGTTTGCGCGTCCGTCTGGCGCGTCGCTTCGGCCGCATCGAGGGTCAGCAGCACGCTGCCTTCGCTGACCTTATCGCCGACCTTCACGGCGACGTTCTGCACGGTCCCGGCTTGCGACGACGGCACCTCCATCGTCGCCTTGTCGGACTCGAGGGTGACCAGCGGATCTTCAACGGCCACCGCATCGCCCGGCCCAACCAGCACGTCGACGATCGGCACCTCGGCGAAATCGCCGATATTGGGAACCCGGACCTCGATCTGCGCCATCAGTGTTCCTCCTGGAAAAAGCGCTTACGCACGCGTTAGACCGTCACCGGATTGGGCTTTTCCGCATCGATTCCGAATGCGTCGCGAGCTTTGCCGACCGTCTCACGCGCTATCGCGCCTTCGGCTGCCAGCGCCCCCAGCGCCGCTAGCGCCACCCAGCGCCTGTCGACTTCGAAGAACGCGCGCAGCTTGCGCCGGTAATCGCTGCGTCCGTAGCCGTCGGTGCCGAGCGCATGGAAGCGCCGCGGCACGAAGGGCCGGATGCCGTCGGCATAACTCTTGATGTAGTCGCTGGCCGCGACGACGGGACCGGGCCGCGTCGCGAGCTGCTCCGTGACGTAGGGAATACGCGGCTGTTCCTCGGGATGCAAGAGGTTCCAGCGCTCGGCGTTAAGCCCGTTGCGCCGGAGCTCGTTGAAGCTCGTCGCACTCCACACATCGGCTGCGATGCCGTAGTCGTCCCGCAGAAGATTCGCCGCGGCGATCACCTCGCGCAGGATTGCACCCGAACCGAGTAACTGCACGCGCGGTGCTCCCTGGTTCACGGTCGACCCGTCGCGCAAAAGGTACATCCCCTTAACGATTGCCTCCTCCACGCCCGCGGGCATGGCCGGATGCACGTAGTTTTCGTTGAGCACGGTAATGTAATAGTAGACGTCCTGATGTTCGCCGATCATGCGCCGCAGGCCATCGCGCACGATCACCGCCAGTTCGTAGGCGAAGGTCGGATCGTACGAGACGCAGTTCGGGATGAAGGCCGCGAACAGTTGGCTGTGTCCGTCCTCATGCTGCAGACCCTCGCCGTTGAGCGTCGTGCGGCCCGACGTGCCGCCGATCAAGAAGCCGCGGCTGCGCATGTCGCCGGCTGCCCACGCAAGATCGCCGATGCGTTGAAAGCCGAACATAGAATAAAAGATGAACAGCGGAATCATCGGTTCGTCGCTCGTCGAGTAACTCGTTGCTGCGGCGATCCACGAGCACATCGCGCCGGCCTCGCTGATGCCCTCTTGCAGAATCTGCCCGGCGACGTCCTCGCGGTAGTACATCAGCTGGGCCGCATCTTGCGGCTTATAGAGTTGCCCGAGCGGCGAAAAGATGCCGAGTTGGCGGAACATGCCTTCCATCCCGAACGTGCGCGATTCGTCCGCGACGATCGGAACGACCCTCTTGCCGAGCGCCTTGTCCTTCACGAGCGCCGACAGCAGCCGCGTGAACACCATCGTCGTCGACATTTCGCGTTCACCCGAACCCTGTAACTGTGGGCCAAACAGCGACAGGTCGGGAACGGCGAACGTTTTTGACGATGTGCGACGGCGCTGCGGGACGTATCCAAGCGTGCTCGTCCGCTCGCGTAGGTACTCCGCTTCCGGGCTATCATCGGGCGGCCGGTAGAATGGCACCTTGGCGAGGTCCGCATCGGAGATCGGAATCGCGAAGCGGTCGCGGAACTGCCGCATTGCCCGCAGATCGAGGTGCTTCTGCTGATGCGCAACGTTTTGCGCCTCGCCGGAGCTGCCCATCCCGTAGCCTTTGATCGTTTTCGCGAGCACGACGGTCGGCTCGCCGGTGTGCTTGGTCGCGGCCACATAGGCAGCATAGACTTTGCGCGCATCGTGCCCACCGCGCTTGAGGTCCCAGATCTGCTCGTCGGTCCAGTCGGCGACCATGGCTGCCGTCTCGGGATACCGCCCGAAAAAGTGCTCGCGCACGTACGCGCCGTCGTTGGCCTTGAACGTCTGATATTCGCCGTCGACGCATTCGGTCATCACTTGAATGAGCCGGCCGCTATGATCGCGCGCGAGCAGCTCATCCCAGCCCCGTCCCCAGATGACCTTGATGACGTTCCAGCCGTTGCCCCGGAACTGCCGTTCGAGTTCCTGGATGATCTTGCCGTTACCGCGCACCGGCCCGTCGAGGCGCTGTAAGTTGCAGTTCACGACGAAGATCAGGTTGTCGAGCCGCTCGCGCGACGCAACGGAGATCGCGCCGAGCGACTCGGGCTCGTCGACCTCCCCGTCCCCTAAAAAGCACCAGACTTTGCGGCCTTCGGTGCCGGCGATGCCGCGATTGTGCAAGTACTTTAAGAATCGCGCTTGGTAGATTGCCTGAATAGGGCCGAGCCCCATCGAGACGGTCGCAAATTGCCAGAAGTCCGGCATCAGCCATGAATGTGGATACGATGAGAGCCCGTGCCCGTCGACCTCTTGCCGGAAGTTCGCGAGCTGCTCTTCGCTGATGCGGCCTTCGAGGTAGGCACGCGCATAGACGCCCGGCGCCGAATGACCTTGAAAGAAAACCAGGTCGCCGCCGAACTGCTCCGACGGTGCGCGGAAAAAATGGTTGAACCCGACGTCGTACAATGTGGCCGACGAGGCAAAGCTCGCGACGTGGCCGCCGAGCTCGGAACTGGTTTCATTGGCGCGCACCACCATGGCCATCGCATTCCAGCGCAGGAAGTGGCGGATGCGCGTTTCGAGTTCTTCGTTGCCCGGCATGCGGGGCTGCAGCGACGGCGGAATCGTGTTGACGTATGGCGTTTGCACGCCGAGTTCGACTTGGGCGCCGCCGGTCTGCGCGCGTTCGACGATGCGTTCGAGCAGTTCGGTCGCCCGCGCCGGGCCCTCGTGAGCGAGGACGCCGTCGATCGCGTCGAGCCACTCCTGGGTTTCCTGTGGGTCGCCTTCGGATGAAGGCGCTACGCCATTGGCTGCAACGGGGGTTGAAAGCATAGTGCAGAGTTAGTTCGCTCGCGCGCCGTTCCCCGCGGGCGGACTAGCTGCCGCGACGAATGGACGGCGGTGCCGCAGGATCGTAACCGCCCCCTTTATTACGTCGCGCTCACGGTTGACTCGCTCGCGTTCCAAGTGCAGAGCGTGGCAATCGCCTGGCACGTTTTCACCTTGCGGCACCGGCCGTTTGATCTCGGCCTCGTCGGGTTGGCGCTCTTTCTTCCGGTCTTGATTTTTGCGTTGCCCGCCGGCATCTTCACGGACCGCTACGATCGCCGGGCCGTCGCCGCCGGGGCGATCATGATCGAGGCGCTCGCCATCGGCGCCTTTGTGTTTGCGGTCGTCGCCCGAGTACGCTCGCTTGACGTCTACTTGGCGATCCTCGTCATCATCGGGACGATGCGCGCCTTTAGCACCCCCGCGGCCCGGACGCTGCTGGTGAGCATCGTTTCGCCCCAGGACTATTTGCCAGCGCAAGCACTGGCATCGTCGATTCGGCAACTGACCGTCATCGCCGGTCCGGCGCTGGGCGGAGTGCTGGTCGCACTCTCCACGCCCTTCGCGCTGACGGCTTCCGCCACTGCTATGTTCCTCTCCGCCATGCTCATTCCGGCACTGCATATCATACGTCCGGCCGACACCGCACCACCCCGACTGCGCGAGGCCTTCGAAGGCGTGCGCTTCATCTGGTCGCGTCCGGTCGTCGCGGGCGCAATTTCGCTCGACCTGTTCGCCGTGCTCTTCGGCGGAGCAACGGCGCTCTTACCGGCGTTCGCGGACGGCATTTTTCACGCCGGTCCAACGGGACTCGGCGCCTTGCGCAGCGCGCCGGCCGTGGGTGCGGCGCTGGTGGCCGCGGTGCTTGCACGCCGGCCGCTGCGCCGCCACGTCGGGCCGACCTTACTCTTCGCCGTTTCGGGCTTCGGCCTGGCGACGATCGGCTTCGGCATCTCGAAAAACTTTGTGCTGACGCTCGTTCTGTTGGCTCTCGTCGGCGGGACCGACATGGTCAGCGTCGTGATCCGCAATGGTCTCGTGCAACTGGGGACGCCCGATGCGATGCGCGGCCGCGTCAACGCCGTCGAAAACGTGTTCATCGGCGCATCGAACGAACTGGGCGAATTCGAATCGGGCACGCTCGCCAACTTCATCGGCGTCGTTCCCGCCGTCGTCGCGGGCGGCGTCGGGACGCTGGCCGTCATCGCGCTGTGGGGCATGTTCTTTCCGGCGCTGCGCCGCGCCGACCGGTTCGGCTAGTGCGGCTGCGTCGCGCCGTGCCACGCTGGTCGGCGTTTCTCGAGAAAGGCGCGCAAACCGTCTTGGCCTTCCGGGCTCGTGCGTTGTTCCGCGATGGCGCTTGCCGTCAGGTCGAGGGTGGCGTCGTACGTGCGCTCTCGGACGGTCGCGAATAATGCTTTCGTACGGGCGACGGCGCTTGGACTCGCGCTCGCGATCTCGCCCGCGATGCGCGCCACCGCGTCGTCGAGGGCAACGGGCGAGGCCAATTCGTGTACCAAGCCGATGGCGAGCGCGCGCCGTGCAGCGAAACGTTCGCCCGTCAGCGCTAACGCGCGCGCGTGCGAGTGGCCGATCTTTGCCAGCACGAAGGGCGAGATCACGGCCGGCAAAATGCCGAGTTTGGTTTCGGTGAAGCCGAACAGCGCGTCGTCGGCGGCCACGACGACGTCGCAGACGGCAGCGAGGCCTGCCCCGCCGCCCAGGGCGGCTCCCTGCACGCGGCCGATGACGAGTTTGGGCGTGCGGTCGATCGCCCGAAACATGCGCGACATCGCGGCGGCATCGGCCACGTTTGCCTCGTAGGTCAGCTCCAGGGACGCACGCATCCAGCTGATGTCGGCTCCGCCGCAGAACGCCTTGCCCGCGCCGGCCAGCACGATCACGCGCACGCGCTCGTCGGCGCCGAGCTTCTCGAAGGCCGCGTGGAGTTGCGCGATCAGTTCGGCATTGAAGGCGTTGCGAACGTCGGGCCGTGACAGCGTGACCCGCGCGACGCCGGCATCGACAGCGATTTCCAGCATGCGGTGACGTTCCCGTCCGACGTTCCGCATGCCCTGGCGCGACCGCTGACGAACGCTGCGTCCGCGTGAAGAGGGCTCCTTCGCTGCCATGGCTCGTCGCAGCGCTGGCGCTTCCGGCGTGCCTGTTGTTCGGGACGCTACAGCACGACGTTGCATTTTGGGACGTCGGGGAGTTGCAAACCGTCCCGTACATCTTCGGAATCGCGCATCCGACCGGATTCCCCACGTTCGTCATGTACGGATGGCTGCTGGCCCATGCGTTTCCGTTCGGAACCGTTGCGGCGCGCATCTCCGCAGTCGCAGCGCTGGGAACCATCGCCGCCGCGGCGGCTGCGTACCGGATCGTATGGGTGCTGACGCGGTACGCGCCGAGCGCTTTCGCCACGCCGCTGTTGCTCGTTTCCTCGAGCATCGTCTGGTCGCGTGGGACGCGCGCCGACGTTCATCCGGTCGCGCTCGCGTTTGCCGCGTGGGCGTTCGCCTCCGCGCTGACGTATCGTTCATCCCATCGTCCACGCGACCTTGCGCTTGCGGGCTTGTTCGTCGGTCTCGGCCTCGCCACGCACCCCGTCGTCGTGTGGACGGTGCCCGCTCTGCTCATCCTGCTCATCGCCAGCGGCGGCGCGCCTTGGCGAGTTTTCGCCATCACCGCGACCGCCATCATTGCGGGACTTTCTCCGTACGCGTATCTGCCGTTGCGAAGCGCGCAGATCACGGCCTTGCGCTTGGATCCGACGTTGCGGCTCGGATTTGGGCCGGGGATGCCGTTCTGGGACTATGCCCACACGGCGAACTTGCGGAACTTCTGGTGGCTCGTCAGCGGCGCTCAGTTTCACCGCGCCGCCGGCTTTGCGACGTACGTCGACGTCCTGCGCTATCCCGCACTTGCTCGGACGTTTTTCTCCGTCGTGCATGCCAATTTCGGCTGGCCCATCCTGTTGCTCGCCATCGCGGGCGCGGCGGCGATGGTTCATCGTTCTGCGATCCCCACGCTCGCGCTCGCGGCCTTTGCAGTCGTCGGTATCCCGTTTGCGCTCGGCTACACCGAAGAAGCGGACAAAGAGCGCTACCTTCTCCAGGCGCTGTGGGCAATCTCGATCTTCGCCGCACTCGGGTTAGCAACGTTGTCCGAACTGGTCGCATCCGGCCATCGCTCGTTACGCGCCATGGTCATCGCCGCAGCCAGCATCGCCCTTACCGGTTTCACGACGTACGCTCACCGCGGCATCATCTTGCAGAATCGCGATGCGGTGGCGCGGCACTATCTCGACGAGTTGCGAACGCTGACGCCCGACGGTACGATCGTCGTCGCGGCGTGGACGTACGCGACGCCCGTCGCGTACGGCACCTTCGTCGACGGAACGCTCGGGAACCGCGTCATCGTCACCGCCGAACCGGCGACCGTCGCCGGCCGGATCATCGGTTGGAGCGCCGTCCGGTGCGTCGTCATCGTTACCGATGATTCGTCGCAACGGATGCCGCGCGGACTCGCGCTCCGCATCCTGCAAACCCGAATTCCACGACTGACGGCCGTTCGCGCAGCAAGCTTCGGCGACCGCTGCCGACGGGCCGCCGTTTCCGGCGCCATGGGCAGCGCGGAAAGCCGGCTGCGAGCGCGTATAGCAGTACCATGAACGTCGCCGGTAAAGCGTGCCTTCTGCTCGTGCTGCTCGTATGCGCCTGCGCGTCATCGCGGGAACCGACCGCGCACCCAATGCCGCCGCAATGGCACGCTTTCCGCCTCAATCCGGAGTTGAATCCCGTCGTCTCACCCGGCGGAACGATGGCCGTGCGGTGGGCGTATAAGACGGGTGGCGGAATATCGTCGAGCCCGACGGTCTCCGGAGAAACCGTCTTCGTCGCCAGCAATGACCATCGGCTCTACGCCCTCGACTTGCGCACCGGTCGCCTTCGCTGGACCTTTACCGCAGATAACCAAATCATGACGGCGCCGCTAGTGGTGCAAGACGTCATCGTCGTCGGTGAAGGCGACAACTACGGCACGATGTTCGATCCGCCGAACTACTTGCTGTTAGGGAAGGGCCCGAGCGGCTTGTTCGGCGTCGATGCGGAAACGGGAAAGGAGCGGTGGCGCTGGTCCCTGCCGGGGAGCGCCATGCCGACCGGTGCGGTGGTCGATGGCGTCTACGAACAACACGATGCGGCCGGCATGCTCTTTGCGTTGAACGCGCGCGACGGCCGCTACCGCTGGCGCCAATATCTTCGTTCCACTGCGACGATGTCGGCGGCCAACAACTTCCGCGGTCATGAGGTCGTGACCGCAGGAGATTATCCGAACTCCGTCATTGCTTTCGACGGCACGAACGGTCGAATCAGGTGGCGTACGCGGTTTTCGGACCAAGGAGCCGCCTTCGACGATTGTCCCCAAGCCAGCGACGGCCGCTCGATCTACGGCATGTATCTCGCGCGCCCAAGCGATAGCCGGTTCGCCTTCGTGGGCTACACGACTCCGGGAATCGAGCGCGCCTATGCGCTCGACGGCAAGAACGGCAAAGTGATCTGGGACGTACCGCTCGCACGTGGGACGGTGCCGATCAACAACGCCGCCGCCATTCCGCTCATCTATCGCGACGTGATGTATCTGGGGAGCGCCATCGTGCCGCAGGTGTTCGCCGTCGATGCGCGTTCGGGCAAGGTGCGCTGGCGTCTGCACGTTGCCGGACCGGTGAAGGGTGGCATGGTCGCCACCGCCGGACGGGTCTACTTCGGCGACCTCGGCGGCTACGTGTGGGCCGTCGATAGTAAGACGGGCAACGTGGTCGGCAAACAGAAAATGCACGACAAGTTCAACGTTGGATCGCCGATCATCGTCGGCCAAACGTTGATCATCGGCGGCAACAAAGGCTACGTCTTCGCCATTCCGTTAAACGCGATAACGCGGTCTGCTACCCGCGCGCACTAGACCCAAGCCGCGTCTGAGCCGGCGTACACGTTGCCGTACAAATCGCTCGCCTCCGGATACGGCTCGCGTTCGACTGCATCCGTCGTGGCGTTGACCAGCGCCGCGACTTCTTTGCGCAGCGTGTCGATCTGCGCGCGGTCGAGCACGCCGAGGCCGATCAAGCGCTCTTCGAAGCGCGGTACGGGATCGAGGTCCCGGTGGCGCTGGACTTCGTCGCGGGTGCGGTACGTACGATCGTCGTCGTCGGTCGTATGCGAAAGAAAGCGGTAGCATTTCGCTTCGATCAGCGTCGGGCCGTCGCCGCGCACGGCTTTTTCGCGCGCATACGCCACGGCACCGTACACCGCCACCGGATCGAAGCCGTCGCAGACCAGCCCTTCGATGCCGTAGCCCTTGGCGCGCAGCGCGATGTCCTCGACGGCCATCTGCTTGTTTTGCGGGGTGGAAATCGCCCAGCGGTTGTTTTCGCACAGAAAGACGACCGGCACGCGCTGCACGGCGGCGAAGTTGAGCGCCTCGTGCCATTCGCCTTCACTGGTCGCGCCGTCGCCGAACGTGCAGAGCGCGATGCGGTCGCGTTCCCCGCGCAATTTGTATGCATACGCCGCGCCCACGGCGTGGGTGCACTGCGAGGCGATGATCGACGACAAGGTCGCGATGCCTTTGGCGCGATCGCTGACGTGATTGATGATCTGCCGTCCAAGCGTCTTGTCGGTCGCCCGCGCAAACTGGGAGCGAAACACGTCGCGCAGTTCGAAGCCGCAGGCCAGCACGATTCCGGTGTTGCGATAGTACACCCACAGCGAATCGCGGCCGCGCACGAACGCGAACCCCGCGCCGGCCTGGACGGCTTCGTGACCCTCCGAACCCATCGCGATCGGAATCTTACCTTGACGATTGAGTTGAAAGCCGCGCGTGTCGACGGCCCGCTGCACGAGCATGTTGCGCAACATCGCGACGAGCAGCGCGCGATCTTCGCTCGCGGCCGGATCGGCCGTTTCAGCGGCCGTTTTTTGCGCCTTAATAACAGACCTCGCTTTCTGGGAGGCTCAGATTTATCGCAGGGCGAGGAGCCTAGGTCCGAAGTGGGCTTGAGCCCATGAGGACCGTAGCGACGACGCCATGCGGTAAATCTGAGCCTCCCAGGTCATGGGCGTTCGAGGAGGACGGCTATTCCTTGTCCGACGCCGATGCACATCGTCGCGACGGCACGCCGCGCATTGCGCAGCTCGAGATCGATGGAGGCCGTCAAGGCCAGCCGCGCGCCGCTCATTCCCAGCGGATGGCCGAGCGCGATCGCCCCGCCGTTGGGGTTGACGTGCTCGGCATCGTCGGGCAAGCCGAGTTCCCGGAGCACCGCGAGCGATTGCGACGCAAAGGCTTCATTGAGTTCCACGAGATCGATGTCGGCCAACCGCAGGTTCGTGCGTTCCAGCAGACCCCGCACGGCGGCAATGGGACCGATGCCCATGATCCGCGGCGGCACGCCCGCCGTGACGCCGGACACCACGCGCGCACGCGGGGTGAGCCCATAGCGTTCGACGGCCGCCTCCGAGGCGACGATCATGGCGGCGGCCCCATCGTTGACCCCCGAGGCGTTTCCGGCCGTGACGCTGCCGCCGTGGCGAAAGGGTGCACGCAGCGCGGCCAACTTCGCGAGCGTCGTGTCCGGACGCGGCTGTTCGTCGCGATCGACGACGGCCGTCGTGCCTTTCTTTGGCGTCGTGGACACCGGCACGATCTCGCGGGCAAAGCGCCCGTCGTTTTCGGCGGCGCCGGCCCGTTGCTGGGAGCGCAACGCGAACGCATCTTGGTCGTCGCGCGAAATCGCAAACTCCGCCGCGACGTTCTCGGCGGTTTCCGGCATGCTGTCGATGCCGAACGCCGCCTGCAACGCCGGATTGACGAAACGCCACCCGATCGTCGTATCGTAGACGGCGTGCTCGCGGGCAAATGCGCTTCCCGCTTTGGGCATGACGAACGGTGCGCGCGTCATGCTTTCCACGCCGCCCGCGAGACACAACTCCGCATCGCCGGCGCGGATCGTGCGGGCCGCAATCGCGACGGCGTCAAGCCCCGAGCCGCACAACCGGTTGACGGTCGAGCCCGGGGTCCGTTCCGGCAGACCGGCCAGGAGAACGGCCATGCGCGCCACGTCGCGGTTGTCCTCACCGGCCTGATTCGCGCAACCCAAATAGACGTCGTCGACCGCGTGCCAATCGACGCCGGGATTACGCTCGACGAGCGTCCGTATGACGTGCGCCGCGAGATCGTCGGGCCGCACCGAGGCGAGAGCGCCGCCGTACTTTCCGATCGGCGTCCGTACGCCGTCACAGATGAACGCTTGAGTCAGAACGGTTCCTTTCGAACGGCGCGGGTTCGCGGAGCGAGCGTAAACGTCCGTCTCACGGGCGCCGAAGCACGCTCGGCGATCAGGTCAGCCGAGCGCATGTGCCGCGCGGTCGTAGTCGACACGCACTTCATCGGTGACGGGGTAACTCTGACAGGTCAAGATGAAGCCGCGGCGCACTTCGTAATCCTCGAGCGCAAAGTTGCGATCCATGTCGACTTCGCCGCTGACGAGCACGGCGCGGCACGTCGCGCATACGCCGCCCTTACACGAATACGGTAATTCGATGCCGGCGCGCAAGCCGGCATCCAACACCGTTTCCGAACCTTTGACGATCCCGAAGCGACGTTCGCGCCCGTCGATGACGACCGTGGCCACAATCTCTTCGTTGCGATCTTCGGGCGGCCGTAAGCGTGCAACGCGAGCACTGGTCCCCTCAGCGAGGAAGAGTTCGGTCTTCACGTTCTCGGGCATCATCCCGTGGGCGAGCAGCGAGTCGCGCACGTCGTGCGACATCGCTTGGGGTCCGCAGAGGAAAGCGAGGTCGACGGTTGCGAGATCGATCCACGACGCGAACAAGGCGTCGCACTTCGCACGGTCGATCCGGCCGCTGAACAGATCGATATCCTGGCCTTCACGGCTCATCACGAAGGCCAGCGAAAGACGCTCGAGATAGGTGTCCTTCAGATCCTGCAGTTCGTCGCGGAACATCATGCTCGAACTTGCGCGGTTGCCGTAGACCAAGGTGAAGCGGCTGCGCGGTTCGAGCGCGAGCGTGGTGCGCAGGATGGAGAGAATGGGCGTGATGCCGCTGCCCGCTGCGATCCCCAGATAGTGACGGGCGAGATCGGGCGCGAGCGCGACGGTGAAGCGCCCTTCGGGCGGCGCGACGGCAAGCGTGGCGCCCGGGACGAGCGCTTGATGCGCCCAACTCGAGAACATGCCGCCCGCCACGCGCTTGATCGCCACGCGCAAACGGTTTTCGTGCGCGCCCGAACAGATCGAATACGAGCGGCGCACGTCCTCGCCCTCGACCTCGGCGCGCAGCGTGACGTATTGCCCGTGCACGAACCGGAACCGGTCGCGCAACTCCGGCGGGACGTCGAAGGTGACGGCCACGGCTTCGCGCGTCTGGGGTACGATCTCCGCAACGCGTAGCGGGTAAAAGGCGCCGGTTCCTGGATTCAGCTGCGTTGAATCAGCGCTCTTCAATGACACTTGAAATAGTCGAAGGGCTCCGCACAGGCGTTGCAACGATAGAGCGCTTTGCACGGCGTCGATCCGAACTCGCTCGTGCGCGCCGTATCGGCCGATCCGCAGCGCGGACAGGCGACGGGACGGCGGTCGGCGCGGCGCAGAAAATCCAAAC
The DNA here is from genome assembly GCA_014305025.1 of Candidatus Nyctobacter psychrophilus. Taxonomy (GTDB): domain Bacteria; phylum Vulcanimicrobiota; class Vulcanimicrobiia; order Vulcanimicrobiales; family Vulcanimicrobiaceae; genus Nyctobacter; species Nyctobacter psychrophilus. The sequence goes on from JACRTY010000021.1 coordinate 246,694, forward strand.
CACCGGCTGACGCATCGCCGTGCGCCATGCCGGCCGGCGGCGCAATGCCGTAGGCGCGGAGCTTCTCGCGCGCGGCCGGCGAGAGCCAGTCCGTCGTCCACGGCGGAGCGACTTGCGTGTGCACGCGCACCTCGCGGACGCCGTGCTCGTGCAACGCTCGCACGATATCGCGGCCAATGACCGCCGTCGCCGGACACCCGGTATAGGTCGGCGTGATGGTCACGTCCAGCGCCGCCGTGGGGTCCTCCGAACTCCAGGCGACATCGCGGACGATGCCGAGGTCGACGACCGAGAGCGCCGGCACTTCGGGATCGGGAACCGCAGCCAACCACTCCCACACCCGTGCAAGCGCGAGCGGTGGGTGCGTTACCATAGGTCGCCCGGCACGCTGCGGCGCACCGACTGCATTTCGGCCAACAAATAGCCCAAGTGTTCCGAATGCAACCCGCGCTTGCCGCCGCGCTGCATCCACCCCTCGGAGGGCTGGACCAGCGTCGCTTCGGCCAAGACTGCGCCGACACCGCGCGACCACGGTTCGCGCAATGCCGCCGGGTCGAAGCCGATGCCGCGCGCGACCATCTCCGCGTCGACGTCGTCGCCCTCGAACAGTTCGCCGACGTACGGCCACAGCGCAGCAAGCGCCGCCTGCATGCGCGCTTTGCTCGTCTCGGTGCCGTCGCCCAAGCGCACGACCCAATCCGCGCTGCGTCGTGCATGGTACGCGGCTTCCTTGCGGACTTTGCGCGCGAGCGCAGCGATGCGCCCGTCCGACGACGCGCTCAACTGTTCGAGCGCCAGGACGTGCCATGCGTCGAAAAGGAATTGGCGTCCGAGCGTATCGGCGAAATTGCCGTTGGGACGTTCGACCAGCAACACGTTGTGGAACTCGCGATCGCCGCGTGAAAAAGCCAGCGCATCTTCATCGCGCTCTAGCCCCTCCCGCTCACCGGCATGGGAAAGCCAAGCGCGCGCTTCACCCACCAGGTCGAGCGCGACGTTGGTCAGCGCCAGATCCTCTTCGAGGATCGGCGCGTGTCCCGTCCACGCACCGAGTTGCTGCCCGAGCACGAGCGCCGTATCGCCGAAGCGCAGGAGATATTCGATCAGGGGGTCGAGGCGCGTGGTCGACGTCACAGGTGCTTGACGCCTTCGGGAACCGTGAAGAACGTCGGGTGACGGTACACTTTGTCTTCGGCCGGGTCGAAGAACGCGCCGCGTTCTGCGGGAACGCTCGCCGTGATGTCGGCGGCGCGCACGACCCAGATGCTCGTTCCCTCATTACGACGCGTGTAGACGTCGCGCGCGTTTTGCAGCGCCATCGTCGCGTCGGCGGCGTGCAGGCTGCCCACATGTTTGTGGGCAAGCCCGTGATCGCTGCGGATGAAAATTTCCCACAGCGGCCAATCACGCACGGCGCGTGCGTTTTTCGGCATGGGCAAGCGCTGCTTCACGAACCCAGGCGCCCTCTTCCCAGGCGTCGACCCGCGCGCGCAAGCGGTCCCGGTTGCACGGGCCGTCGCCGCGCACGACCCGATAAAATTCGTCCCAATCGACGGCGCCGAAATCGTAGTGGCCGCGTGCTTCATTCCAGCGCAGCTCGCAATCGGGAATGACCAGGCCCAGCGCATCCGCCTGCGGCGCCGTTTGGTCGATGAAGCGCTGGCGGAGTTCATCGTTGCTGAACAGCTTGATCTTCCAGTGCATCGATTGTTCGCTGTTGGGTGAGGCGCTGTCGGGTGGCCCGAACATCATCACCGCCGGCCACCACCAGCGGTCGAGCGCGTCCTGCGCCATCGCTTTTTGCGGCGCGGTGCCGGCGCACAGTTTGACCATCACGTCAAAACCTTGGCGTTGGTGAAAGCTCTCCTCCTTACAGATACGGGTCATGGCGCGCGCGTACGGTCCGTACGAGCAGCGGGTCAGCGGAATCTGGTTGATGATCGCCGCGCCGTCAACGAGCCAGCCGATCGCGCCGACGTCGGCCCATGTCAGCGTCGGATAGTTGAAGATACTCGAATATTTGGCCCGGCCGCTCAGGAGCGCTTCGGTCAATTCGTCCCGCGCTACGCCGAGCGTTTCAGCCGCACTGTACAAGTACAAACCGTGACCGGCTTCGTCTTGCACTTTGGCGAGCAGAATCAACTTGCGTTCGAGCGATGGCGCTCGCGTGATCCAATTGCCTTCGGGCAGCATGCCGACGATCTCGGAATGCGCGTGCTGCGAGATTTGCCGCACGAGCGTCTTGCGATACGCCTCGGGCATCCAGTCCTTGGGTTCGATCGTAACGCCGCGATCGAGCTTCTCGTCGAAGCGGCGCTGTTCGTCACTCGCCGCACCCGCGGCTTCGACGTCGACCATCTGGGTATACACGACTACCTCCCCTGCGCTACGGTCAGTTCGCTTGGCGACGAACCGTCGGAAGACGGCTCGCTGCGGTAAGCGTTCAAGGTCAACAGATCGTAGGCGGCCACGATGTCGTCGTGTTGGTTCGTCACTTCGACGTCCCAGCGGACTTCGCCGTACTCGGGCTTGCGCGGGGTTTTGGACTTGACGGTAAGCCGTACGCGGATCGTGTCGCCGGGTTCGACCGGTTTCGTAAAGCGGAGATTGTCGAGACCGTAGTTCGCGAGCACGGGACCTGGCGACGGTTCGACGAAAAGTCCCGCCGCGAACGCGAGCACCAGATAACCGTGGGCGACGCGGCCGGGGAAAAACGGGTTGGCGCGTGCGGCTTCTTCATTCATGTGCGCGTAGAACTGGTCGCCGGTGAAGGCCGCGAAATGCTCGATGTCCTCGAGCGTGATCGTCCGCGGCGCCGTGTGGACCGTCTCACCGACCGCGAGGTCGTCGTACGGACGCCGGAACGGATGAGCGTCTTGCTTGGTCTCGGCCGCGCCGCGCGTCCACGTGTGCGTCAGCGCAGCCAAGCGCGTCGGCGAACCTTGCACGGCCGTGCGCTGCATATAATGAAACACGCCGCGCAAGCCGCCCATTTCCTCGCCGCCGCCGGCCCGGCCGGGACCGCCGTGCACGAGTCCCGGCAGCGGCGAACCGTGGCCGGTCGACTCCTTCGCACAATCGCGATCGATGGCGACGATTCGCCCGTGATAGGCCCCCAGGCCTAGGATGAGCTCGCTTGCGACGTCGCCGTCGTAGGTATAAACCGACGCGCACAGACTCCCGTCACCCCGCGCCGCGAGTTCGATCGCTTCGTCGATGCCGTCGTAGGCCATCAAGGTGCTGACCGGCCCGAACGCTTCGACTTCGTGGATCTTCGTAGCGCGCAGCGGCCGCTCGCACCCCAGCAGCAAGGGCGCCAAGAACGCGCCGAGGTCCGCATCGGCGCCGCGCAATTCGACGTGTTCGGGGTCGCCGCAGATCGCTTCGGTCTCACCGCGCAAGATCGCAACGGCGGCCCGCACCGCATCGCGTTGCCCCATGCTGGCAAGCGCCCCCATGCGCACGTCGTCGCGGCGCGGATCGCCGACCACGACCCCGCCGAGCTTCTTCTGCAGCGCTTCTGCTGCGGCGTCGTAGTAAGCGCGCGGCACGAGCGCCCGGCGGATCGCGGTGCACTTTTGGCCCGCTTTGCTCGTCATCTCGCGCATCACTTCGGTGATGAATAAATCGAATTCGGGCGTGCCGGGCCCAGCGTCGGTTCCGAGCACGGCGGCGTTGAGCGAGTCGCGTTCGGCGACGAAGCGGACGGCATTGCGGCCGAGCGCGGGGTGATCGCGCAGTGTAAGCGACGTGGCAAGTGAACCGGTAAACGAAACGACGTCCTGGCCTCCGAGGTGATCGAGCAGATCACCCGTGCCGCCGACGATCAACTGCACCGCGCCGTCGGGCAGGATGCCCGAGGCCACGATCATCTCGAACATCGCTTGCGTCAGATACGAGGTCGCCGTCGCCGGCTTCACGATCGCCGGCACGCCGGCGAGCAGCGCCGGCGCAAGCTTTTCGAGCATTCCCCAACACGGGAAATTGTAGGCGTTGATGTGCACGGCAACACCGCGCAGCGGCGTCATGACGTGGCGCCCGACGAACGTGCCGCCCTTGGACAGTTGCTCGTGCGCGCCGTCCAGCGCGAAGCGTTCGTCGGGCAGTTCCCGCCGGCCACGCGAGGCGTAAGCGAACAGCGCGCCGATGCCGCCGTCGATGTCGAAAAAATGGTCGCGCTTGGTGGCGCCGGTTTCGAACGACAGCGCGTAGAGCGGTTCGCGCCGTTCGTTCAGATAGAGCGCAAGCGCTTTGAGCATGGCAGCGCGCTGATGGAACGTCAAGGCGCGCAACGCCGGACCGCCGACCCGCCGCGCATGCGCGAGCATCCCCGCGAAATCGAGCCCGCGACTCGAGGCCGCTGCGACCGTGCGCCCGTCGATGGCACTGGGCAGTGGGGTCGGCTCCCCGTCCCCGGCGATCCAACGGCCTTGCGCAAAGCTGGGCATGGTGGCGGTCACGTTCGCGGTCTCCTTACCGAATGGTTAGTCGGCGGCCCGGCACACCCCTGCGCCGGCGACACCGTTAATCCGGAGAACGTCTGCCGGACCAGCGCCGCCGCGACCTCTGCGGCCGTCAGACGCCCGGCGGGCCGGTACCATTCCACGAGCGAGTTGCACATCCCGAAGATCAAGCGCACGGCAAGCGAGGGGTCGATGTCGGGGGCGACGTCCCCGTCGTGCTGCGCTTCTTGCACGAGCGCCGTCGCCGCCCGGTCGAATGCGCGCCGCCGAGCGATCGCCTGCCGTTCGGTGGCCGAATTACCGCGCACCCTCACCAGCACGGTCAGTTCGGGCAACACGTCGAGCGCCGTCTCGGCCACCCGGCGCACGAGATGGCGCAATCGGTCGACCGCTCTTCCTTCACGGACGGCCGGTTCATCGAGCGTCAGAGCGAGTGCATCCAAGGCTCGGTCGAGTCCCCGCGCGAGCAGCGCTTCTTTGCCGGCAACGTGGTGATAGATCGCGGCCTTGGTGATCCCTGCGGCCGCGGCGACGTCGTCCATCGTGGCACCGTCGAACCCGCGGTCCGCGAACACGCGCAACGCCACGTCGGTCAATCCATCGAGATCGTACGGCCGCCGCGCGGCCCGCTCGTTCACGGGGCGCGGGACTCCGGCTCATAAGACGTCGCTCCCTTTATGCCGGCGGCATGCGAAGCAGCGGTCGTGCGCATATGAATCAATATGGCATCGCTATATGCACCGGTCAAGCCTGAAGGCGCGCGACGCAACCGCTGCTATCCATCGCGCTTTCGGGGAAGAAGGCACAGCGTGAACGAACCCGCGGGGCGTATTGCCAACGTATAGCATCGAGCCGCCCACGCGCCGCCAAGCCGAGCGCCGGCGCGCGCTCGACCAAGCCAACCGGCTCACGAAATGGTTGAAGATCGCGCTGCTGGTGCTCATCGTGTGGCTGCTGTTGGAGAAGCTGACGACGTACTTTCGGTACGTCGGTTTCGCGGCGCTCATCGCGGTCGGCGGCCTGTTTTTGGCGTACCTCGTCTATCCGCTCGTGCGCGGGCTCAACCGGCGGTTGCCGCTGGGCCCGAGCGTCGTCATCGTGTACGCCTGCTTTGCGGTTCTCGTGGGGCTTGCGGCGTGGTTTCTCATCCCGATTCTAACGCTCGACCTCGAACAGTTCGTGTCGACCTTGCCGCACCTGCAGACCGAGCTGCGGCGCTTGATCTATAACACGAATCTGCCCTTCATGCAGAATGCCTCACCGCACGCCCGCGCGGCGATCGATCACGCCCTGACGCAGTTTTCCAATAACTTGCGCATGAGCGCACTGTTTGCCACGAGCGGCGTGCTGCAAGCGGCGCTCTCGTTCGTGTCGCTCGCGGCACTGCTCATCGCGATCCCGGCAACGTCGATCTACATGCTGTTGGAAGCAAACACGACAAAACGCTTCGTTCTCGAAGCATTGCCCCACCGTTACCGCGACAAGGCCGACAGCATCATCTGCCAGATCGACGTCGTCCTCGGTGGTTTCGTACGCGGGCAAGTCCTCGTCGCCGTGACCGTTGCGTTCATGGTCGCCGTAATGCTCGAGGCGCTGCGCGTACCGTATGCAATCTTGATCGGCGTCTGGGCGGGCGTGCTCGACCTCATTCCCTACCTCGGCGCGGCGGCCGGTGCCGTTCCGGCGGTGCTCGTCGCCCTGTTGACCAACGGTCTGCTCGACGCGGCGCTGGCGTCGCTCGGCTTCGCGGTCATCTTCGAACTCGAAGGCAATTTGATTGCGCCCAAGATCGTCAGTCACACGGTCGGGGTCTCGCCGCTGGCAGTGATCTTTGCGGTGCTCGTCGGGGGTGAAGCGTTCGGCTTCGGGGGCATGCTCGTCGCGGTGCCCGTGGTCGGCGTCATCCGCGTCATTATCGAAAACGTGAAACCGGGCCCGCATCCGCCGGTGCTCGAAACCATTTTGGGGCCCGAAAGCGTCGATGAACCACCGCGTTAGCGACGCGTGATCGTCGATGGCTCAGACGCCGGTGCTACAGCGACGTTGGAATTGCGTAACCGGTTAACACAATGGAACCGGTGCCCAGCGGCAGCCCGGGCGGCTCGGCTTGTGCCAACTCGACCGCACCCCACCAGAACGGGACACCCCCGAAATCGGGAATGACTTCTTGATCCCGCGCCAGCGGCGCAATGGCGACGGCATTGTCGAGGCGCATCGCCGGAATCGACAAGCGCCACAGCGCCGGATAGCTGGCGCGCGTGCGCGGGCTATGCCAGAACGTATCGCCTTCGATGGCGAGGCTCGCGGCGCCAAGTTTGAGGGGACGAACTGCGCCGTTGCGTTCCACGATCATCCCGGCGACCGGAACGTCGGGACCATAGGGAAGGAGCTGCGACGATGCCTCGATTTCACGACCGTCGGGAAGGCGTATCGCAAAACGTCCGCCGGCGAGCCGCGTCGCGAACAATTCGACGTCGCGACCGTCGTTGAATTGCAACTCGAAACGTTCCCAACCGACGCGCGCCGCCGTCTGGGCATGGCGCTCGTACTCATGATCGAGCCACGAAACGCCGTTCACGGCGTAGCTCCGTCCACCGAACATCACGCTGCCGGAAGCGCGCATGCGCGTGAAGGCGTATCCGTCAAAGGCGGGTGAAGGCGACGGCAGTTTTTGGGGCAGGATATTGAGCGCGATGCCGTTGCCGGGATTCCCCGCGCGAACGTCGATGCTTTCGAAACGTGGGGCGCGCAACGGATGGCCGGCGAGCCGCCACTGATCCACGGCGAGCTCGAAAACGCCGCCGCCCGCTGGGTGGGAATTCGTCGTGGGCCGGACCGAGCGTTCCACCGATACCGTTTGTCCGCTCCGCTCGTCCAGCAGCGAAAACTCTGCCGTATAGAGTTGCCGGCGCGCGCCGAGCGCAAAGCGAAAAAACGCTGCGTGATAGCCGAAGCGGCGGCCGTCGCGCGCGTGCAGCTGGCCGCTGAGCAACCACCATTCCGCACGGTAGCTGCGGTGCAGACCGTGATCGCGCGGAAAGACGAGTTGCTCGGGCGCAGCACCCGAAGGCCGTGGGCTTGCGCGAACGCTTCCGACCATGGCGGCACACAGCGCGAGCAACACGAAGGCAGCACCCCGTAGGGACGGCAGCGTGCGGCGCGCGTTCGCGGTCATTCGGCGAGCATCGCGCCGGCCGGTGCGGCGAGCGCTGCGCGACGCGCCGGAACGAGTGCGGCGAACGCGGCGATCACCACAACGAGCAGGACCGTCAGCACGACGCTTGCGGCGGGCACGTGCAGCGCAATGCTCCAACCGAAGCGATGACGGTCCACGGCGACGAGGAGCGCGCCGAGTGCGATCCCGGTCAACGCGCCGCACGAAGCCGCTAGCGCGGCGACGGCGCTCGCTTCGCAAACGATCATGACGCGCAGCGCCCTCGCCGGCAGACCGAGGACCCGCAAAATGCCGAACTCGCGTCGCCGTTCGAAGACCAGCGCGAGCATCGTTACGCTGGTTCCGAGAATCGCGACCGCGATCGACACGAGCGCCAGCGCATACGTCAGGGCAAAGGGACGATCGAATGACGCCAGCGCAAGCGCTCGTTGCTCGCGGACCGGCGCAACCTCGACCGGAAGCGGTGCCGCTGCGGCGGCGAGCCTCGAACGCAACGGTCCGAGCGCCGTTCCGCGGCGCGCGACGATCGCGATCGCGTCGACGGTCGTGTCGCCGAAAAGGCGCGCATACGTTGGTTCCGCGAGGGTCACGGTCCCGCCGGCATCGCTTCTCATGTCGTCCTCGAGCTGACGGACGCGGAGCGTGGTGCGGCCGGCGGGCGTATCGAACGTCATGCGATCGCCGGGCCGAAGGCGAAAGCGCCGTGCTGCGCCGTGCGAAACGATCGCCTCTCCCGGAGCGAGAGAGAGGTTGCGGGCTGCGAGCGTCCGTTCGTCGACCGCCTCGAGCGCGATGAACGTGCCTTCGAACGGCACCTCCGCACGCCGCAGCGTGAATACGGCTGCGACCCCCGGCAGCCGGGCTATGCGCGCTTGCACGCGTGCCGAAAAGCGGGTGTCCGCTATCGCCAGGGGCCGTATGGCGAGATCGCCGATGATGCTGCGCTGAACCCACGCTGCAACGGCGGCGTGAAACGAGTTCGTCGCAGTCGCGACACAGGTACTCGCTGCAACGGCGATGATCAATGCGCCCAGAGCAACGCTCAGACGCCCAGCGGCTGCGTGGAGGTTCGCGCACGCAAGCCGCACGCGCGGCGGCAGGCCGTCCGCACGGCGCAGCACCGCTCGCGCTGTGCTCGCCAGACCGAACGGCACCCCGAACCGGCGGAGTATCGAGAAGCCGCGCGTGGTGGCTACCGGCACGACGCGCAGAGCGTTCGCGGGCAAAGTGGCGGCCGCTTCAAGCGAAGGGGCGACCGCCGCCGCTATTGCGACCGCGACACCCAGACCGGCATCGCGCAGGACGATCAGGAGATCGGCGCCTCCGAGGAGCGTACCGGCGCCCCGCGCGAGAGCGTCGCCGAGGATTGCACCCAGGAGCGCGCCGCCGGCGCCGAGCAGCGCTCCTTCGCTCAAGAACGCGCGCACGATTTGGCCGCGCGTCGCGCCCAGGGCGCGCAACGTGCCGATCTGGGGACGACGCTGCGCGACGGAAATGCCGAGCGCATTGGCGACGAGCGTCGCGCCCACCAGGAGCACGACCGCCGCCAGCACGATGAGATCGAGTTCGAAGCCGCGTGCCGCGAGCTCCAGCGCCGTAATGCGGTCGGCCGTTGCGATGACGAGCGCCTGGCGCCCGAGCGCTGCGGCGAGCCGGGCGCGCACGCCCTCCACCGCTGGGGCAGCAGCGATGACGTCGATGCGATCGAGTTGCCCGGCGGCTCCGAACAACGTTTGCGCGGTCGTTACGTCGACGAGCACCGTTTCAGAGTCGAGGCCGGGCGGTTGACGGGGCAGGACGGCAGCGACCTCCAGCGTCGCGGCCCTGCCTGCGGCGCGCACGACAAAGCGTGAGCCGGGGCGCAAATGGAAATTCCCGGCGAGGCGCTCGGAGATGACGGCTCCGCGCCGGGCGACCAAGGATGTATCGAGTTCGGATGGCGGAGCGAACGGTCCGGACTCGAAGGTGCGAAGCGCCCCTGAGCCGGGAAACGCTTGCAGTGCGTCGACGCCTTCGATCATAATGACGTCACCGTTTCGGGAACCGACAGCCGCATCACCGAGCGCTGCCGCACCGCGTACGACCGGACGCGCCTGCTCGACTCCACGCACCGTGCGCACGCGCGCGAGCAGCCGTTCGTCGAGCCGTGTTCCAAACCCGAGTACTTGCAGGTTCGCCCGCTCGGAGAGGCCGGCCACGCTCGCCCGCAACGCGGCATCCGCGCTTGCACGTGCCAGGTCGCCGGCCAGCACGGCCGCGACGCCGACCGCGATGGCCACGATGGTCACGCTCGCCCGCAGCGCGTTCTGCCGGATGTAGCCGGCGACGAGGGCATCAAAGATCACGTATGATGAACCACTACGGTCGTAAAGCTTCCGCCTCGACGCTGCCCCGGCACATCGAGAGCATGTCTGAGCCGGCTACCAGGCTACGCCGATAGGCCGAACGGTACATTCCTGACCCTTGGTTCATCAAGGCTGCGCTCCGGCCGGCATGACGCTGCGCCTCCGGGGCGAATGACCGGGCGGTGACGCGGGTGGCCGTTCGTTCCAGACTTTCCCTTGCGGTCGGCATGATAGCCGTGCTCGCGTGCTTCGTCTGCGGTGGCCGGCCGGCCCTGGCCGCGGGGCCGCTCACCAACGTGACGATTACCGGGCAGCCCAACGGCGGCGCGATCGTAAGCGTCTCTTTTGGAAGCGGCGTTCCACGCTATCAGGTCATCGGCGCCGGCACGGCGCAGCCCTCGGTGCTGCTCAGCAACACGACGGTTTCGGCTCAGGTTCCCCCCGCGTTCGCCGGAGTCGGTCCGATCGCGAGCGTCACGGTCGCGCCCAGCGGCACGACCTCGGCGCGCATTTCGCTCAACCTGGCAGCCGTAACGCCGGTCGTCGTCCGCCCCGCGGGCAACGTGCTCTTCATCGACGTCGCCGCGGTCGCCGGCGGACAAGGCCCGCAGAATTTCGGTCAGCCGCCCGCCCCCGCAACGCTTCCCGCCGGCCCGGGCGCACAACAGACCGTCGTCGTGCTCCTCAAATACGCGGACATCAGCGAGGTCGCGGGCGTGCTCGTGTCGGGCTCGAACGTCGCCAGCAACGATAACTTCGTCCCCCAACAATCCAACATCGGAACTTCGTCGCTCGGCAATTCATTCGGAGGCGGTTCCACCTTCGGGGGCGGCGGTTTCAACAACGTGCCGCAACAACAGAACTTCGGGGGCAACGCCTTCGGTCAACAGCAAGGCGTCGCGCAGCGGGTGAGCGACAACGTCGCGATCGATCGCCGTCTCAACGCCATCATTCTGACCGGCACGCCCGACGTCATCGCCGCCTTGCGTGACACGATCGACAAACTCGACGTCCCCGTGCCGAGCGTGCTGCTCGAAACGCAGATCGTCGAATTGAGCGACACCGCCGCCCGCAACGTCGGCTTGGACCTTTCGCCCAGCGGCAGCGGCGTCGTCATCAACGGCACCGGCGGCGGCACCGACACGACCACGGGTGGATTCATTTCCAGAACCGGACTGTTCCCCACGGGGCAGCTCTCGTTTTCCGCGAACCTCTACGCGCAGATCAGCGAAGGCAACGGACGCGTCATCGCGACGCCGCGCATACTCGCGCAGAGCGGGCAGCCTGCCTCGATCCTCACCGGTGATGCGCTGCCCATTTTGACTAACGTCTTGATCGCGGGCACGACGGGCGCGGCGGCCCAACAGGTCAACTACGTCAACGTCGGCGTCAACCTGCAGATACAGCCGCGCGTCAGTTCCGACGGTTTCGTGACCTCGCACATCTACTCGGAAGTCTCGAGCGTGACGGGATACGTGCCCGGCAACATTCCGCAAATCAGCCAACGCACCGCCAGCACGATCGCGACGGTGCGTGACGGCCAAGCCATCGTCATCGGCGGCTTGCTGCAGGAAAACGAGATCCGCAACCTCTCGCGACTGCCGTTCATCAGCGACATTCCGCTCATCGGGTCGTTCTTCAAGCACGTCAGCACGACCAAGACGCAGGACAACCTCTACATCATCGTGACGCCGCACATCGTGGCGGCCGGTGCAACGACCGCGCCGCCACCCAGCGGCGTGCCGCTCAATCGGCCCGCGCCGCTTCCGCAAAGCACGCCGCTCCCCGGGCCTGCGACGCCGGCCCCCGGCGCTCCCAACGCAACCAGGCCGCCCCGACCGAAACACTAGTCGTTGGCGACAACCTCGACCGGCTTACCCGCGCCCGCCGATTTCACGAGCACGGCGGCGACTCGCGCGCGGGTTGAACTGACCGTCCGCGGCCTCCTGCTCGGAGCGGCGATCACGCTGGTCTTTACGGCGGCCAACGTGTACCTTGGGCTCAAGGTCGGCCTGACGTTCGCGTCGTCGATTCCGGCGGCGGTCATTTCGATGGCGGTGCTGCGCGCGTTTCGCAACGCCAGCATCTACGAGAACAACATCGTGCAGACGGTCGCTTCGGCCGCGGGCACCTTGTCGTCGATCATCTTCGTGCTGCCGGGCCTGGTGATGGTCGGCTGGTGGACCGGCTTCCCGTTCTGGCAGACCTTCGGCGTGTGCGCCGTGGGCGGCATCCTCGGCGTCATGTACACGATTCCGCTGCGGCGGGCGCTGGTCGTGCAGTCGGACCTGCCGTATCCCGAAGGCGTCGCGGCAGCCGAGGTGCTGCGCGTCGGTGCAGGCTTGCGCGCGCGCCCGAGCACCGCTCCCGGCGACGTGCTGCAGGGCGGCGAGGCGGCAGGGCCCAGCGCCGCAGCGGTCGCTGAGAATAAAGCTGGTCTGCTGGCGGTCGTCGGCGGTTCGATTGCCTCGGCCGGGTTTGCGGCGGTCGAGGCGGCCCGCGTCTTTGCCGGCGAGGTTACCGGATATTTTCGCGCCGGAGCCGTGGCGACCGGCTTCGGCGGCTCGCTCTCACTCGCGCTGATCGGCGTCGGGCACTTGGTCGGGCTCTCGGTCGGGGTCGCGATCATGTCGGGGCTCATCATCGCCTGGGGCATCGCGACGCCGGTCCTCACCGCGCTCCACCCGACCGCCGGTCCGGCCGCCGACGTCGCCAACGCCGTGTGGTCGCATAAGGTCCGCTTCATCGGCGCCGGGGCGATCGGCATTGCGGCGATTTGGACTCTGATCAAGCTGGCGCGGCCGGTCTGGGGCGGCGTGCTTTCAGCCGTCGCCGCATCACGGCACCAGCGTCTGCCGGACGCAGCCGAACTGCCGCGCACCGAACGCGACATGCCGATCGGCATCGTCACGGCGATCAGCCTCGTGTTGCTGATCCCGCTGGCCGTGCTCTTCGTGACGTTCCTCTCGGGCGGCGCGCTGCGCGGCCTGATCGTTCCGCTCGTGATCGGAGCCGTGATCTACGTCGTGATCGCGGGTTTTCTCGTCGCGGCCGCCTGCGGGTACATGGCGGGCTTGATCGGCTCGTCGAATAGTCCGGTTTCGGGCTTGGCGATTCTCGCGGTCATCGGTGCCGCGCTGCTGCTGCTCGTGCTTAGCGGGCATGGTGCGGGCGCGACCTTGGTCGCGTTCGCGTTGTTCGTGACGGCGGTCGTGCTCTGCGTCGCCACGATCGCCAACGACAACTTGCAGGATCTCAAGACGGGACAACTCGTCGATGCCACGCCGTGGCGGCAGCAGGTCGCGCTGATCGTCGGGGTCATCATCGGGGCGCTGGTCATTCCGCCGATCCTCGACTTACTGAACCATGCGTACGGGTTCGCCGGCGCGCCGCACCTGCGCGGTGCCGCCGTGACGCAGCCGCTGCCCGCGCCTCAGGCGACGCTCATTTCGGCGCTTGCGAAAGGCATCGTGCAGGGTCAACTCGATTGGGGTTTGATCGGCATCGGCGTACTCGCCGGCATTGCGATCATCGTCATCGACGAACTGCTCGGCATCATGCGTCAGTTGCGTTTACCGCCGCTCGCCGTCGGGCTCGGCATCTATCTGCCCGTTTCGACGACCTTTCCGATCGTCATCGGCGCCGTCATCGGCTGGGCCTACAACCATCTCGCCAACCGGGGGCGCAATCCGGAAGCAATGAAACGCTTAGGCGTGCTGCTCGCCTCCGGCCTCATCGTCGGCGAAAGTCTCTTCGGCGTGTTGCTCGCGGCTATCATCGTGGCAACGGGAAAGAGCACGCCGCTGGCAATCGTCGGCGACTCCTTTGCGACAGCGTCGACGGTACTGGGATCGCTCGCGTTCGTGCTCGTCATCGCGGGACTGTATGCATGGACCGCGCGGCTCGCGCAGCGCGCGGGTTAACATGACGACGGCGATCGGCAGTTCGCCGTCGCACCTGGAAATCTGGGGGCGCACAATGGGCTTGTGGTGTTAGGCCTTAAGGCGCGTTTTCGTCCGTCTGCCGTTGAGCCTTTCGGGACCGTGCATGTCGCTTCGGCCCGTTGCGCGTCGATTTCGTGATACGTTAAGCCGCCTCTGCCGACTACAGGCGCTTCGGTATGCGCCGAAGGTGCCGTCTTGATGCCCAACGCTCGCACGAGTGCTCTGCCGTTGATCTGCATCCTTGCGCTCGTCATGCTGCAAGCGGTTTCTGCATTTGCCGTCGAGCGGGCCGCGATCGCCTATGCCCAAACGCCGGCCGCAACTCCGCAACTGGCCCACATCGGCTACTATCTGGACCCCGAATACTGGGGCAAAGCGACCGCCCTCGTCGTTTTGGGCTGCCACTTCTTTGAGATTGTCGCCCTCTACGGGCTCTTTCGCTTCCTGCCGGCGAACCGGGTTTCGAACGTCACGAAAGCGTTCATAGCGGGCGGCGTCGGGCTCATGCTCGCCGCTTCTTTATCGGTTCGGCTGACAGGCCTCAACTCAATTCTGTACGTCTACTTTGCCAAGGTGGACGCCATGGCAACCGCCTATCACGTGCCCCCTTCATTCGCCCCGCTCCCGCCGGGGTTCACCATTCTGCGTCACGTCATTCCGAGGATACTACCGTCTCCGTACGGACCGATTTGGGAGCTGTTCGGCCGCGGGCTCTTCGCCGGTACTCATAGCGTCGCTGCGGCAATCTTTACGTTGAAAGCCGCCAACGCCGTAGCGTTGCTTGCGGTCTTTGCGACGCTCTTGCTGCTGCGGCTTCCCTTGCAGCAAGCCAGCCTCTTTTTTCTCAACCCGGCGCTGTACGACAACTACATCGTGTCTGCGCATAACGATCTCTTTGCGATTTTGCCCATCCTGGTCGCACTGTATCTTGCGAGGCGGCGGGCATTCGCGGTTGCTGCCCTGTTGGCGTCTGTGGCTGGGCTGGTAAAGCTGAGCCTGGTCGTCGTCGCTCTGGCGACCGTCGCATCGGTCGGGCGGCTTCGCATCCGGCTCGCGAGCGCCGCCCTCATCATCGCCGTGGTCGTACTGGGTTCACTACTGCTGGGCGGACGACCATATCTGCAAGCCATCCTGTTCACCGAAAAGTTCCTCTCGCAGCAAAACGGCTCTCACGCAACCAGGAGCATCCGCGAAGCGCTCCAGGCGGTGTTAATTGCCGTCGGCTGCATCGCCGTCGTCAACGCCGTCCTTTGGAAACGTTGCTTGCGCAGCGCAACGTGGATGTTCGCCGGCTTCAGCCGCCTGCTCCACGTGTGGTATTTTCCCTGGACGATTCCGTTCGCGGTCCGTTTTCGCGTAACCACGGCGGCGCTGGCAATCACGCTGCCGTTGTTTGAAATCGCGACGAATTCGCAGGTGGCCAACGTCATCAAAGTGAGCCTCGAGTTGCCGACCTTAGTCTTCCTTGCGGCACTCGGCGTGAGCGAATTTATTCGCACCAAGGGACGCGGCGAGCCGTCCCCTCTCGAAGCCGGCGACGATCAACGGCAGCAAGCCCACCCCGCTCTGGCGGAATCGGCCTGAACGCGGATTTCGCGTCCGGCGCAGCGGATACGTTCCCGGCGCACGTACGCTCCCGGCGAATACGAATTACGTGCACGGGCGGCTGACGCCGCTCGACGCAGGGGCGCTCGCGAAGGTTGCACTGAAGCCGGCGGCCGGGGTTGCGCTTTCCCAGTCGGTCTGGGTTTTGACGAACGTCGCGGTTCCGGTCCGCGGCTGCGACCATGCCCCCACGGCGCGCGGGTCGGGACCGCACCACGCGACCGGATTCTGGCGCATCCAGTCCGCCAGCTGCACGCCGATCTCGCTGGGGACGACCTGATACGCATAGGTGACCGTGGCATGCGTTTTGTCGCTAAACGTGACGTCGGTCACCCGCGCAAGCTTCGCTTGTGCGAGCGGCACGGTCCACGTCTCACACTGCGCGCAGCCACCCGGCGTCGGCGCCGACGTCCAGCCGTTGGCTTGGGCATAGGTCCGCCCGGCCGCATCGAGCCGGCAAACGGCCGTCCGGGCAAACGGACCGCTTTCGGTCGCCTGACACTCGAGCCAGTGCTTTGCGTACAGGAAACCGGTCAAAGCGTACGGTTTCGGAGCGCGTTCACCACCGGCCGTGAAGGTCAGGGTCTGAGCGTCGTTCGGGGCCGAAAAAATCGTCGTCTCGAGGGTCGCCATGGCAACTTGGGCGGGGAGATCGTTCGTGGTCCTGCACCCGGCGACGGCCAGCACAAAAAGAGCAATGACGAAAAAGGAGCGGCGTTGCATGAGCGGAGTTGTGCCGCAGCCCCGCGGCCGCACCCTGCTGGAAACCGTAACCTTTCAAACGAACCCCGAACGGCACGGTGGGGCCGGTCGGCGAGACAAAAGGGAGCCGGCCCCTAGGGCCACCGGACCTGGTTATGACCGGTGCAGTGCGATATACTACATTTCGCCGCCGGCGTCAGCAATGCTCGCCGCGCACGGCGTCCCTTCCCTCACGCCACCTCCGAGGCCGATCCATCGATGGCGACGATGTCCGCAAAGAATGTCTCCCGTGATGAGACGGGCCGCGAGCACGTGCGGTCGGCCTTGGCCGTCGCCGGTCGCGGCTTGCCCATCGTGCTCGAGCCCGTCGATGCCGGCATCGATCCGGCCGCGTGGTGCGCCGCAAACCGCGCCTGGCTCGACGAATTGCTGGCCGACCATGGCGCGGTCTTGTTGCGCAATTTCCCTCTGCCGTCACCGGCCGACTTCAGTCGCACGGCTCGCGCGGTGTGGGGCGATCTCTTTTCCGACTACGGAGACTTGCCGCGCAATAGCGCCGGTGAAAACATCTACGAATCGACGCCCTATCCAGCCAACCAGATGATCCTCTTTCACAACGAAAGTTCGCATCTGGCAAACTGGCCGATGCGCATCAGCTTTCATTGCGTGACGCCGGCGGCCAAAGGCGGCTGCACGCCGCTGCTCGACACGCGCGCGCTGATGAACCAGATTGAGTCCGGGGTGATGGCAAATTTTCGGGAGCGCGGACTTCTGTACGTGCGAAACTTCTCAGAGGGCATCGAACCGACGTGGCAGCGGTTCTTTCACACGGACGATCGCGCAACCGTCGAGAAGATGTGTCGTGACGCAGGGAGCGCGTACGAATGGCGCCCGAATGGTTCGTTGCGCGTTTCGCGGCGCGCCCAAGCCGTGAGCCGCCACCCGGTGACCGGCGACGACGTGTTCTTCAACCAGATCCAGCACCATCACATCGCCTGCGTCGACGAAGAGACGCGCGACGGCTTGCGGGCCCTGTTCGATGACGACGATTTACCACGCCACGTCTACTACGGCGACGGCAGTCCCATTCCCGACGACGTGATGGCGTATCTGGGCGAACTGTACGAAAGCGTTGCCGTCCGCGTTCCCTGGCAGCGCGGTGACATGCTCGTTCTCGACAACATGCTGACCGCGCACGCGCGTGACCCCTTCGAAGGACCGCGCCACATCGTCGTCGCGATGGGGCGGATGAGCGGCTGACCACCCCCGCCACGAGCTACCCCCTCTCGCCGCTGCAGCAGGGGATGCTCTTCCATCATCTGCTCGAGCCCCACTCCGGCGTCGACATCGAGCAGCTGGTCATATCGTTACCCGAACCGGTCGACGCGCAGCGCTTGCGTCGAGCGTGGCAACTCGTCGCCGCGCGCACCGACCTGCTTCAAACGGCATTCCGCTGGCAGGGCGTCGGGCGGCCGCAGCAAGAGGTCGTGACGTCGAGTGCAATTCCACTTCGCAGCGACGATTTGCGCGCGCTGGGGCCCGCTGAGCGCGATGCGCACGTTGCGGCGTATCTGCGCGATGATCGGCGCAACGGTTTTGCGATGGATGTCGCGCCGCTCATGCGTTTGGCGCTCTTTCGCCTGGAGAACGACGCCTACGAACTCATCTGGACATTCCATCACGCGCTCCTCGACGGACGCTCGTTTCCAATCGTCCTACGCGAGGTTTTCGAGTGCTACGGCGCCCTCGCAGACGGTGCCGTTCCGGCGCCGGCTCAGATGCGCCGATCCTATCGCGAGTACATCGCCTGGCTCACCGAACAGGATTTCGATGACGCAGAACCATTCTGGCGCGAGCAGTTGCGCGGCTTCACCACGCCCACCCCGCTGCCGGCCTCCGACCCCGCTCATGTACCGGCTGACGGCGACGAACGCCGCCGCGACCGCTCGGCGCATCTCGATCGAGCCACGACCGCCGCGCTCGCGGCGCTGACCCGGTCCGGTGCGTTCACACTCACGACGCTCGTCCAGGCGGCGTGGGCGCTGATCTTGTCGCGCCATAGCGGCGAATCGGACGTCGTCTTCGGCGCGACGCGAGCCTGCCGCCGGTCGTCGATCGCGGGCGCCGACGATATCGTCGGCCTGTTCATCAATACCTTACCGCTGCGCACCAGCGTGCACGAAGACGAACCACTCTCGATGTGGTTACGCCGCCTGCGCGCCGGCTGGACGGCGATGCGTCGGTGGGAGCAGACGCCCCTCTCGCGCGTGCAGGGTTGGAGCGACGTTGTGGGCGAGCACGCGCTCTTCGAGAGCATCGTGGTCTTCGAAAACCGCTCACTGCAAACGACCTTGCGCGCGCAGGGCGGCGCGTGGGAACGTCGCGGCTTCCGCCTTTACGAGCAGACCAATTACCCTCTCACGCTCGCGGTCTACGGCGACGATGAACTGCAGCTCAAAGTGCAGTACGACGGTACGCGCTTCGACGACGCAAGCATGGAGCGCGTGTTGGGCCACTTCGCGACGGTGCTGCACGCGATTGCGTCCGGCGGCGTCGAGCAGCGCGTCGGGGATCTCGCGTGGTTGACGGCGGACGAAAAGAAGACGCTGGACGGCTGGAGCCGTCCACGAGCGACCTACGATAGCGACGCAACGCTGCTCGAACTCTTTGAGCGACACGTTCTGCGCACCCCCGAACGCATCGCGTTGACGTTCGAGAACGAGCACCTCACGTATCATGAGCTGAATCGCCGAGCCGAGCGAACGGCGCGCACGTTGCAAGCAATCGGCGTAGCGCCCGGCGCGAGCGTCGCACTGTGCTTCGAACGTTCCCTCGAACTCGTCGTTGCGATCCTCGCAACGTACAAAGCCGGCGCCTATTACGTTCCGCTCGATCCTGCCTATCCAGCCGAACGCCTATCGTTCATCCTGCAGGACGCCGTCCCCGCAGCCGTCCTCACCGTGGAGGCTCTTCGCTCGAAGATTCCGGCGATGGCCGGCGACGTCGTTCTGCTCGATGCCGATCCCCCGAACGCTGCAAAACCGGCGGAACGCACCGTGGCAGCACCGCGGCCGGACGATTACGCATACGCGATCTACACGTCGGGGTCGACGGGCACTCCGAAAGGCACCCTAGCGACGCATCGCAATGTCGTGCGTCTGCTGGGCGCCACGCGTGACGAGATCGCGCTCGAAGAAGACGCCGTCTGGACGCTCTTTCACTCGTACGCGTTCGACTTTTCCGTGTGGGAAATCTGGTGTGCCCTCGGCCACGGCGGACGACTTGTCATCGTGCCGTATTGGGTCGCCCGTTCACCGGACCTCTTTCATGCGCTGCTGCTTCGCGAACAGGTAACGGTGCTCACGCAGACGCCGTCGGAGTTTGCCCAGCTGCTACGCGCCGACATGGCCGCTCTTGCCCCGCTGACGGGTCTCGACATCGTCATGCTCGGCGGCGAGGCGATCGATTTCGCACACTTGGAAACGTGGTTTAAGCGCTACGGCGACGAGCGACCACGTGTGTTCAATTGTTACGGTCCCACGGAACTCACGGTCTGCGCTTCGATGGGTCGCCTTAGGGCCGGGGACGTGCATCGCGCTCCCATCAGCCCGATCGGACGGCCGCTGGGAGACCTGCGAGCGTACGTGCGCGACCGCCGCGGCGCTGCCGTTCCGGTCGGGGTTGCGGGCGAGTTGTATGTCGGTGGCCCGGGCGTCACGCCCGGCTACCTGAACCAGCCGCTCCTATCGGCAGAACGCTTCGTACCCGATCCGGACGCGCCCGATGGAGACGCGCGGCAGTATCGCACCGGAGATCGCGTGCGTTGGCTACCCGATGGCAGCTTGGATTACGTCGGCCGAACCGACGAGCAGCTCAAAATTCGCGGCTTCCGCATCGAGCCGGGCGAGATCGAAGTGGCGCTGCGCGCGCATCCGGGCGTCCGGAGCGCCGCCGTCATCGCGCGCGAGCTCAGTCCAGGCGATACGCGCTTGATCGGCTACGTCGTTCCGCAGGGCCATGACATACCGAAGGTCGAGGCTTTGCGCGAGTTCCTGCGCGGTCGCCTTCCGGCGCACCTCGTGCCGGCGCGCTTTGTTGTACTTCCCGCCCTTCCGATGAGCGAAAATGGAAAGCTCGATCGCCGCCGGCTTCCGGCTCCAGAATCCGTAGCGGACACCGGGCGCGCCGCCGGTGTTCCGCCGCAGACACCGCTCGAGCACACGCTGGCCGCGATTTGGAGCGGCACGTTGCGTACGGAGCGTATCGGCGTGCACGACAACTTTTTTGAACTCGGCGGCGATTCGATTCTCACGATCCAGATCGTCACGCGCGCGCGTGAGGCTGGGTTGCGCATCACACCGCGTCAGCTCTTCGACCATCCCACGATCGCCGCGCTCGCCCGCGTCGCAACGCCGATGCAATGGGACGCCGGCGGGGCAGAGCAACGACAAACCAACGGCGCGGTGCCGCTGACGCCGATCCAGCGCTGGTTCTTCGAAACGCAGAGCAACGCGCCCAACTATTGGAATCAGGCGTTCCTCTTCGAGGTTCCGGCTGACTTCGATGCCGCGCACGCTCGCTCGGCCGCGCGCGCCGTCGTACAGCGCCACGACGCATTGCGCGCGCGGTTCGCGCGTGCCGGCGGACATTGGACCACGGCGCCCGCAGCGCACGATGAAGACGCGTGCATCGAGAACGTCGACCTTGCCAACGTCTCCGCCGAGTTGCTGCCCGCCATGATCGAATCGCTCGGCACGGCCGTGCAGGGGTCACTCGACATCGCCCGCGGGCCGCTAGTGCGCTTCATGCACATGACGCTCGGTCCCAAGCGAGCCGGCCGCCTGCTGATTGCGGTTCATCATCTCGCCGTCGATGGCGTCTCGTGGGTTGTGCTCCTCGAGGATTTCGAACGATCCTACCGCGCAGCGCAACGCGGCGAGACGATCGGCCTACCGCCGCAGACGACGCCGTTTGGGCAGTGGGCGCAACGTCTGGAACACTTCGCCCACGGCGACGACGTCGCCGCGCAGCGTGCGTATTGGAATGATGTCGCGACGTCGGCCTCGCTTCCGCTTCCGCGCGAATCGCCTGGCCCCGAGGCCGACCTCGCCGGCGGGGCGCAGACGCTCTTGAGCCGGTTGACGGCGAAGGAGACGCAGCTGCTGTTGGGTTCGGTGCCCGCGGCCTACGGCTGCCGGATCAACGATGTTTTGCTCGCCGCTTTGGCGTGCGCGCTTCACGCGTGGCTCGGCGATGGTTCGATCGTCATCGACGTGGAAGGTCACGGGCGCGAAGACGGGTTCGAGGGACTCGACCTCAGTCGCACGATCGGGTGGTTTACGACGATCTTCCCCGTGCGTCTGGAACTTGCGCGCGCCGCACCGGAGGCGGCGTTGCGCGCACTTGCAGCGCGTTTGCGCGCCATCCCGCAGCGCGGCTTGGGTTACGGCGTGCTGCGGTACTTATCTTCGGAAGCACCGGCGGTTGCCGCTTCTCCGGCAGAGATCGCGTTCAACTATCTCGGGCGGTTCGACCACGTCGTCGCCGATTCGTCGTTGTTCGCCTTTGCGCGTGAATCTGCAGGCGCGTGGCGTGACTCGCGCTCCCCGCGGCGCCACCGCCTCGAAATAAACGGTTGGGTTTTCGACGGTCGCTTCGAGGCGCGCTGGACGTTCGCTCCGAACGCGCACGGCGGCCCGCTCATCCAGCGCTTGGCCGATGACTTTACGATGGCCCTGCGCGCCTTGCTCGCCGGCGCCGAAGCGCAGAGCGGCGTGCGCACTCCGGTGGCGCAGCCCTTCGAGGGCCCGCCTGAGACCACCGACGCCTATCCGCTCTCCCCGATGCAGCAACTGCACGTGCTGACGCACGCCGGCGATGATCCCGGCTTTGAGCAGTGGCGCTATACGTTGCATGGCGCGCTCGATGTCGGCGCGTTGCGCTTTGCTTGGCAAGCGGTCATCGACCGCCATGCGATTTTGCGGACCGCGTTTGAAATCGACCGGCCGGGCGAGCCGCGGCAAGTCGTCCACACGCACGCCGCGCTGCCCTGGAACGAGTACGATTGGCGCCGGTGCACCGGCGCCGAGCGCAGGGAGGCGCTGGACGCGCTCTTGCGTGACGATCGGGCACGCGGCTTCGCTTTCAAGCAGCCACCGCTGATGCGCTTGGCGCTCGTACGGACGGCCGATGACGCGTACGAACTGATCTGGAGCCAGCACCATCTGTTGCTCGACCGGTGGTCCTGGCCGTTGGTGCTGGCGGACGTCGCGGCATTCTATGCGGCGTCCTCGTGCGGAACGACAGCCGCGCTTGCGCCGGCCGTCGCCTTCGCCGACTACGTGCGCTGGGCGCAGGCGCAAGACGGTGCAGCGGCCGAAGCGTTTTGGCGTTCCCTGTTCGCAGGCTACCGCGCGCCGCCGCCGTTTCAACGAGGCGGCGTCGCGACATACGCGCGTCCGGCGCATGCGAGCGACGAGATACGGCTGGAGCTTTCGCCCCAAGAAACGGCTGACGTCCGTGCTTTTTCGCGCAGCGCCGGACTTTCCGAAAATGCGGTCGTCGCCGGAGCGTGGGCGCTGTGGCTCGGTCGCGCCATGGGCACGGGCGACGTCGTATTCGGCGTAGCGGCAGCCGGGCGCAGCGCCGACGTCGTGGGGATCGAACGCATCGTCGGGGTGACGACGAATAATCTACCGTGGCGCGTCAGAGTCGACCCCGTTGCCCAGCTCGTTCCTTGGCTGCGCCAGCTCCAGGCGCAGTCGCTCGATGTCGGACAGTACGCGTTCACGGCGCCGAGCGACTTGCAGCGCTGGAGCGGCGTGCCGTGGGAGCGCCGTCTCTTCGAGACGCTGCTGATCTTTCATGATGCCGCCGCCGACGCCCGCACGCAAGGTTGGCTTGGACCCGACGTGCGAATCGAGCGCATACCCGCCGCGACGCGAACCGGTTATCCGCTATCGCTCGTCATCGCCGGCCGCGAGCGATTGTCGTTGCGCGCGACGTACGACGTGCGCTATTTCAGTGCCGAAGCAGTGTCGGCGGCACTGCACGCGATCAGCCGAGTCTTGGGCGCCATGGCGCACGATCGCGGCCAAACGCTGGCCGATCTGCTGGCGGCCTTGCCCGCGTCCACGGGCGCCGGCACAACGGGCCCACCCGCCGAACGGAACGGCGTCTTCCGCGCGCCTACCTCGGCGGCGGAACGCGTGATCGCCGGCATCTGGAGCGACTTGCTGGGCCATGCATCCATTTCTGCCGACGATAACTTTTTTGAACTCGGCGGACAGTCGCTGCTGGCGATGCAACTCGTCACCCGCCTGCGCGAGACCTTTCGCTTGGAAGTACCGATTCGCGTGCCGTTCACGGCTCCAACCGTCGCAGAGCTGGCGGGCGCGCTGACGTCGCTCGAACCCAAGCCGGGCCACCTCGAACGGATCGCATCGCTTTTCGAGCGAGTTGCGGCGATGTCGAGCGACGAACTCCAAGCCGTCGCCCGCTCCGCCGAAGAGTAAATCACTCATGAACGACGCAGAACGGCGCCGCAGCGTCTTTGAACGGTTGCTCGCGCAGGAGGGCATCGGCGCTCCGCTCGCCGACCGCATCGTGCCACGCGACGCGTCGCTGCGTGCTCCGCTGTCGTTCGCGCAAGAAACGCTGTGGCTGCTGGACCGTGCCTCGCCGGGGATGACGGCGTACAATTCGGCCGTCGCGCGACGCGTGCACGGGGTGCTCGACAGCACGGCGTTACGAAGCGCGCTCGACGGTCTTGCGGCCCGGCACGAGGCTTTGCGCACGGTGGTCGATGCAGCCGGCGACCAGCCGACGCTCGACGTGCGGCCCGCCGCAGCGGTGCCGTTGGCGCTCGCGGACTTGCGCTCACAACCCCCAGCCAAACGCGAAGGAGCGGCCCACGCCTGGCTCCGTGCGCTTGCGGATACACCGTTTGATCTGACGCGCGACCTGCCCCTGCGCGCGGGCCTTGCGCAGGTCGCGGATGATGAATACGTCTTTTTGTTGCTGACCCATCACATCGCCTCGGATGCATGGTCCTACGGCATCATGTTTCGCGAACTGACGGCGCTGTATGACGCGGCACGCGCGCAGAAGGCCGCTGAACTGCCGTCGCCGGCTTTGCAGTTCGCCGATTATGCGGTTTGGCAGCGCGCCACCCTGCGCGGCGACCGGCTTGAACGCGCGCTTTCGTTCTGGCGCGAACGGCTCGCCGCTCTACCACAGCTCGAGCTGCCGACGGATCGGCCCCGATCGTCGGTTCCCGCAGCGGATGGCGCACGCTGTGCCCTCACGTTGCCGCCCACGTCGCTGGGCGGGATGCAACGCCTAGCGCATAGCCATGGTGCAACCCTCTACGCCGTCCTCCTGGCGGCCTACGCCGCCGTGCTGCACCGCATCGGCGGCGGAGAGGAGGTCGTCGTCGGCTCCGCCGTCGCCGGCCGAACGCGGCGCGACCTCGAAGAAATCGTCGGCTACTTTTCGGCAGCCCTGCCCATGCGCATCGATTTTGCGGGTGAGCCGACGTTTGCCGACGTGTTGCGGCGCACGATGGACGTTACGGTTTCGGCCTTCGAGCATCAGAACGTCCCGCTGGAGGAAGTCATAGCCGGGATGCCTGGGAAGTTCAGCCGCCCGGAAGCACCGCTCTTTCGCGCCGTGCTGACGATGCAGGATGCAATGAGCGAGTCGCTGCGCTTGGGCGACGCTACCACCGAGGCATTCGAGATCGAAGGCGCCCAAACGAAGTTCGATCTGACCTTGCTCGGGACCGAGAAACCGGACGGACTCGAGCTGTCGCTTTGGTACCGTACCGATCTGTTCGAGGCGACGACGGCGAGGCATCTGCTCGCACGCCTGCACCAGGTCCTCGAATCGGCCGTGCGTGATCCGCGGCAGCGCATTTGCGCGCTGAATCTGCTGCTGCCGGTAGAGCGCGAGCAGCTGACGGCGTGGAACGCGACGACGTGCAGGGTTGGCGCGTACCGGACCGTGCCCGAAGGCATCGCCGCCGCTGCCGCCCGGGTCCCCGCGGCAACCGCCGTCGTCTGCGGCGAGGACCGGCTGACCTATGCGCAACTGACGAGCGCGGCGCAACGGCTCGGGCGGCGACTGCGCGGCGCGGGTGTCGCGCCGGGCGATGCTGTCGGCCTCTACCTGGAGCGGTCGGTCGAAGGCATCGTCGCGATGCTCGCAGCCTGGGACGTTGGGGCGGCGTACGTACCGCTCGCCATCGACGTGCCGGTGCAGAGGACGCTGTCCCAGCTTGCGGAAGGCCGGATCACCACGGTGGTTACGACCGCATCGCTGCTGCGCGATGTACCCGATACCGTCCGCGGCATTGCGCTCGACGACGAAGGACGACGCGACGCCGGCACGCGGGATGTGCCGGCGGACGGCGCCGAGGCAGCGGATTCCGAGCGCCGTACCTGCCGGCCCGATGACGTCGCCTACGTGCTGTTCACGTCGGGCTCGACCGGCGTGCCCAAGGGCGTCGCCGTCACCCACGGCAACCTTGCCAACTACACGCAAGCGATCTTAGCGACGCTGGGCGTGAACGACGATGCGCCGCTCGCCTTCGCTTCGGTTTCGCCCCTGAGCGCGGACCTCGGCAACACGGCCATCTTCCCCGCGCTCTGCTCGGGAGGAACGCTCCACATCATTCGCGCGGATGTAACGACCGATGCCGCGCGCTTTACTTCGTATGCGCAAAGGCACCCATACGACGTTTTGAAGATCACGCCGTCGCATCTCGGTGCGCTGCTCGACGGCGCAACGACCGCCACTCTGCTGCCGCGGCGGACGCTGGTGCTCGGCGGAGAAGCGTGTGCGTGGGAGCTCATCGAGCGGGTTCGCACGCTAGGCCGCTGCGACATCGTGAACCACTACGGACCGACGGAGACGACGATCGGCGCGTGCACGTTTGCCGTTGACGATCAGTCGTTCGGCGGTTTCGTACCGGCGACCGTTCCGATCGGCATGCCGCTCGCCAACGTGCACTGCTACGTGCTCGACGGCGGCGGTCAACCCGTGCCCATCGGCGTTCCCGGAGAGCTGTACGTCGGGGGCGCCGGCGTGGCACGCGGCTACGTGCATCGGCCCGAGCTAACGGCCGAGCGGTTTCGCCCCGACCCCTTCGCCCATGACGCCGGGGCGCGCATGTATCGCAGCGGCGACCGAGTCCGCCGTCTCCCGACGGGCGACCTGGAGTTTTTGGGCCGGCTGGACGGGCAAGTGAAAGTTCGCGGCTACCGGGTCGAACTCGGCGAGATCGAAAGCGTGCTGCGCCAAAACGCCGCCGTTGCCGCGTGCGCCGTCACCGTTTCCGGCCGCCGCGACGACGATCAGCCGGCTCTTGCCGCCTACGTGGTGCTACGCGATGAAACGACGGCAAACGATGCCGTCGAGCAACTTAACACGTGGCTCGCCGAGCGGCTGCCGGACTACATGCGGCCGCAGACGGTCGTACCGCTGGAACGGCTGCCGCTTACCGCGAGCGGCAAACTCGACCGTTCCGCCCTTGCCCACTACACCCGAACGGAGCAGAATCGGTTCGTGGCCCCACGCACGCCCACCGAAGCGGGCATCGCGGAGGTATGGGCCGACGTGCTCAAGCGAGATCGCGTCGGCGTTACGGACGACTTCCTGGCGCTTGGAGGCCATTCCATTCTGGCGATTCGCGTTCTCGGAAAACTGGCCCGCCGTTTCGGCGTTCGCTTGTCACTACGGACGCTCTTCGACGCCCGCACGGTCGAGGCACTCGCTCGTGAGATCGACACGACCGTCCGTTCAGAACCGCGCGCCCTGCCGGTACCGTAGCGCAAAGCATCTCGTTCATGCACGACACGCCTGCTCGATTCACACACGTAGACGACGATTCACCGCGGGCGCCGGGCGCTGCCGGCGACCTTTCGTTTGGACAAGAACTGCTGTGGCTGATGGATCGAGCGTCGCCCGGCACGACGGTCTGGAATGTCGCGCGGGCGTTTCGCATTCGCGGTTCCTTCGATGCGAACGCGCTGCAGCAAGCCCTCGACGCGCTGGCGGCGCGCCAGGAAGCGTTGCGGACCATCTTCGTGGCAGCGGACGATGGGCCGCGCGCGCTCGTCTTGCCGCCCGCGCCCGTCCCCCTGCAGCGCGTCGACCTTTCGGCTCTTGCGCCACGCGCGGCGGCAGCCCGGGCGCACGAACTTCTGCGCACGTCGGCAGAAACGCCCTTCGATCTCGCGTCTGTGCCCTTGCTGCGGGCAATGCTCATCACGCTTGGCTCGAACGAGTACATCTTCTCGCTCGACACGCACCACATCGTCTCCGACGGCTGGTCCAAGAGCGTGACGTTACGCGAACTGTCGGCGTTGTACGACAGTTTCGCGACCGGCGCATCCGCCGCGTTGCCGGAATTGCCGTTGCAGTTCGGCCAGTATGCGACTGCGGAGCGTAGCATCGCGCATCGCGTATCGTTGGCCGAGGATCTCGCGTATTGGCGCCAACGATTGACCGGCATCGACCCGACGATCCGCTTGCCGCTCGACCGCAAGCCTGCGGCCACCCCGACGTACGAGGCAGCGACCGCCGTCACCGATCTTCCGCAAGCGCTCGTCGAGCGGTTGCGCGACGTCGCGCGCGAGCACGGCGCAACGGTTTACATGGGCCTGTTCGCTGCTTTTGCCACCGTCTTACACCGCTATAGCGGTCAGACCGAGGTCGTGATCGGGTCGCCCAGCGCCGGCCGCCTCGACGCCGATACCGAAAATCTGATCGGGTTTTTCGCCAACACGCTCGTGCTGCGCACGAGCTTTGCCGGCGATCCGACCTTCGCGGAACTGCTCGGCCGCGTGCGTGAAACGGTGCTCGACGCCTTCGAACATCAAGCGGCGCCGCTGGAACAGCTCGTGCTCGAACTTCAGAGCGACGGCAGCCTCGCGCCCGCGCCGCTCTTCGGCGTCGTGATGACGATGGAAGACACGTTGCCTGCGGAGTTGCGCTTCGCCGGCACGGAGGTCGAAGCGCTCCCGAGCGTCGCAACGAAAACGAAGTTCGACCTGACTTTGCTCGTACGCGAGCAATCCGACGGGTTGCGCTTGACCTTACTCTACCGCAGCGATCTCTTCGAAGCCGATACCGCCGCTCGTCTGCTGGCGCACGTGCGTACCGTCCTCGACGGGGCCGCTGGCGATCCCGAGCGGCGCGTGGACCGGCTGCGGCTGTTGACCGCAGACGAACAACGGCAGGTGAGCGCCTGGAATTCCACCGGCGGCGCGGCCGAACCGTTCGCCCCGGTTCATGAACGGATCAAAGCCCAGGCAGGCCGCGTACCGCATGCGACGGCCGTCGTCTGCGGCGAACGACGCTTGACGTACGCCGAACTCGATGCTGCCGCCGCGGCCGTAGCGCGACGCTTGCCGCAGTCGGGCGTCGTCCACGGTGCGCCGGTCGGCGTTTACTTAGAACGCTCGCTCGAAGCCATCGTCGCGATGTGCGGCATCATGCAGGCGGGGGCGGCCTTTGTACCGCTTCCGCCGGACGCAGCGAGCGAGCGACTCGAGCGACGGCTGGGCGAGAGCGGCATCACCGTTGTCGTTACGACGCCTGCATTACGCAGTGCACTGCCGCCGCAGGTGACGGTCGTGACGCTCGGCGATGAAATCGAAAAAGACGCTGCACGGGAGCGACACGTCGGGGTGCAACTCAAACAAACAACGCCCGATGATGTCGCCTACGTGCTGTTTACGTCCGGGTCGACGGGCGTGCCCAAGGGCGTCGTGGTGAGCCACGGCAACCTCGCAAACTACACGCAGGCGATCCAGGCGCGAATGGGCGTGAGCGGCGACCAGCCGTGGCAGTTTGCGACCGTTTCCAGTTTAGGCGCCGATCTGGGACATACGGCGATCTTTCCCGCGCTGACCAGCGGCGGCACCTTGCACCTCATTCCGGCCAACATCGCGGTAGACGCGGCTCACTTCGCCGCGTATGCACGGGCGCACCCCATCGACGTCCTCAAGATAACGCCGTCGCACCTGGAGGCGTTGCTCGCCGGCGAAACTGCCGCCGGCTTGTTGCCGCGCCGTTGGCTCGTGGTGGGCGGAGAAGCATGTTCGTGGAAGCTCGTTTCACACGTGCAGTCGCTGAGCGCTTGCCGCATCCTCAATCATTACGGCCCAAGCGAGACGACGGTCGGCGCGACGACATTCGTCGTCGATAACGACGCTCCTGAGCGGGCGTGGACCGCAACGGTCCCTATCGGCTCCCCGCTCCCCGGCGTTCGCTGTTACGTGCTCGACCAGAACGCCGAGCAACTGCCCGTCGGCGTCGAAGGCGAACTCTCCATCGGCGGAGCCGGCGTTGCACGGGGCTACGTCAATCGTCCCGAACTGACCGCCCAACGGTTTCTGCCCGATCCCTTCGCAAACGAAGCCGGCGCACGCATGTACCGGACGGGCGACCGCGTACGCCGCTTGCGCAGCGGCGCGCTTGAATTCCTCGGACGCCTCGACGATCAAGTGAAAATTCGCGGCTTTCGCGTCGAGCTCGGCGAGATCGAAAACGTGTTGCAGGCGCACGAACTGGTGCAGCGCTGCGCCGTCAGGTTTACGCGTCCGCCGCACGCACCGGCGCGGCTCGACGCATACGTGGTATTGCGCGACGAAGCCGACGACTCCGGCGCGCTCCCTCGGCTGCGTGAATGGCTTCGCGCGCGCCTGCCGGAGTATATGCTGCCCGACGCGCTCATCGTGCTCGATCGGCTGCCGCTCTCCGCGAACGGAAAACTCGACACGGCCGCGTTGCCCGATCCCGAGCAAGGTGCGGAGGGGGCCGCGGCCTTCACGCAACCGCGGACGCCGACCGAAGCGACCGTTGCCGAGGTGATCGCTAAGGTACTGAACCTCGAACGCGTGAGCGTTACCGCTAATTTGCTGCAGCTTGGCTTTCAGTCGATCCTGGCCATCCGCGCGCTCGGCACCCTCAGCCGCCGGTTGGGCGTTCGTATTCCGCTGCGCAGCTTCTTCGAGGGGCCGACGGTCGGGCAACTCGCTGCCGCCGTGGACGCCGAAGTGATGCGCTCCGACGATCGCGAACTCGAGAAGGCCCTTGCGCTGTTGCACGGGCCCGAACGATCGTGAGTAAGGAAAGGGACGAACGAGAGGCGCGGCTGGTCGAGCGACTGGAACGCCTCTCGCCGGATGAGCGCGCTTTCGTTAGAGCTCGACTGCGGGCGGCGCGCACGAGCCGCACCGGCGACGAGATCCCGCGTCGGGACGCCGCCGCGGCGGCGCCATTGTCGTTCGAACAAGAAGTACTATGGCGCATCGAGCAAACCATTCCGGATCGCTCGACATACAACGTTCCGCGCGCGATGCGGATACGCGGAGCGCTCGATGTCGAACGCGTGCGCGCTGCGCTCGACGCGCTGGTCGTTCGGCACGACGTTCTGCGCACGCGCTTCGTCGAGCGTAGCGGCGCTCCGGCGGCGCTGCCGATGCCGCCGCGGCCGGTCGCACTCGAGCGTTTCCGGGTCGCCGCGACGGAGCCGGCGGAGCGGGAAGCGGAACTCGCCGATACGTTACGGGGTGCGGCGAGCCGGCCGTTCGACCTCGGCGGCGATCCGTTGCTGCGGGCCGCGCTCGTCGACATCGACGAGCACGATCACGCACTGCTGCTCGTGTGGCACCACATTGCGTCGGACGCTGCCGCGGGCGACATCTTACTGCGTGAATTCGCGGCCCTCTATGCCGGCGCTTCACTGCCGGAACTTCCCCTACGCTACGCCGATTTCGCAACGTGGCAACGCGCGCGTCTGACGGCGGACCGGAAAGAAGCGCTGTTGGCATACTGGCGCCCGCAGCTGGCGCAAGCCACGCCTCGCTTGACCTTACCGGTCGGCGCTCCACATAGCGGAGCGCCGACCTTTGAGGGCGCGCGCCGCTCGTTCGTGTTGCCGTCGGAGCTCGCCGACGCGGTTACAAGCCTCGCGCGAGCGCAAGGAACGACCCCCTTCATCGCGTTGCTGGCCGCGTTTGCGACACTCTTGCAGCGCTATTCGGGGGAACCCGACGTCGTCGTGGGCACGGTGCTGACCGGCCGCGACCGCCCAGAACTCGAAAACATCGTCGGGTACTTCGCAAACGTGTTGCCGCTGCGCACGTCGTTTGCTGGAGAACCGACCTTCATCGACGTGTTGCGGCGAGTCCGCGAAACGTACTTGGACGCGCACGAACACGCCGACCTACCCTTCGAAAGCTTGATGCTGGCGACGCGCGGAGGCGCCGGCGCTCCGACGATGCCCGTCATGTTTACGACCCTGCGCGGCGAGGGCTCGACTCCGCCGCTACCCTGTCTGGCCGTCGAAGCCATAGCAATCGACCGTAAGGTGGCGAAGTTTGAGCTGACGGTCGCCGCCGGGGTGGTCGCGGCCGGTTTGAGCCTCGCGTTTGAATACCGTACCGATCTCTTTGATGAGGCGACCATCGAGCGAGTGTGCGGCCATTATCGCACGCTGCTCGAGGCGGCCGTCGCGGCGCCGACGACGCGCGTCGCAATGTTGCCGTTGCTGACGGCAGACGAACGTACGGAGCTCGAGCGTTGGAACGATACGTCGGTCCCGGCCGCGCATGAAACCCTGGCGGATCTCGTCGAACGCGCCGTGGCCGGGTCACCGAGTGAACCGGCCGTCGTCTGCGGCGATCGGCAGTTGAGTTTTGCGCAACTCAATGAGTTGGCCGATCGCCTAGCGCTACGGCTTGCGCGCAGCGGTGTCGGTCCCGACGTGCTCGTCGGCGTATACATGCGGCGCGAGCCGGAGATGATCGTTGCACTGCTCGCCGTCGCCAAGGCGGGTGGGGCCTACCTTCCGCTCGATCCTGCGTATCCGGTGCCCCGCATCGCGTTCATGCTGCGCGACGCCGGCGTTGCGGTGTGCCTCACGCAACCGCAACTTGCCGCAGCGCTTGCGGCGCTGCCGCTCGAGACCATCGCCCTGGGCAGCGATGGACGAGCAGCCGGCGACCGTGGAAGCGACCCGGTTCCACTGCCGCGTACGGCAACGGCGGAGTCGCTCGCGTACGTCATCTACACGTCGGGTTCGACGGGCGCGCCCAAGGGCGCCATGATCCGTCAGCGCGGGCTGGTGAACTATCTACGCTGGTGCACGCAGGCCTACGACGTGGCCGCCGGCATCGGCGCGCCCGTGCATTCGTCGATCTCTTTCGATCTGACCGTGACGAGCATGTGGGCACCCCTCGTCGCCGGGCGCACCGCTTTCCTCGTGCCCGACGACGGCATCGAAGCACTCGCGCACGTCCTGCGCAGCCGCCGCAATTTCAGTCTGATAAAATGCACGCCCGCGCACCTTGAGGCGCTCCGCCTGGAACTTGCGGACGACGATGTCGCCGGCCTGTGCCGCCTGTTCGTCATCGGCGGCGAGGCGCTCTTCGGCGAGACCATTGCCTGGTGGCAACGTCATGCGCCGCGCACGATCTACGTCAACGAATACGGGCCGACCGAAACGGTCGTCGGCTGCGCCGTCGAGTTCGTGCGTGGCGAAGACCGTATGAGCGGCGCCGTACCGATCGGTCGTCCCATCGCGGCAACGCAGTTGCACGTGCTCGACGCTAGCGGGCAGTTGCTGCCGGTCGGCGTGGCGGGCGAATTGTTCATCGCCGGTGATGGCGTCGCGGCGGGCTATCTCGGTCGACCGGAACTGACAGCCGAACGCTTTGTGCCGGACTCATTTTCCGGCACTCCGAACGCGCGCATGTATCGCTCGGGCGACGTGGTGCGGCGACGCGCCGACGGCGTGCTCGACTACCTCGGCCGCGCCGACGATCAGGTCAAACTGCGCGGCTACCGGATCGAACCCGGGGAGATTCAAGCCGCGCTCGCGTCCCATCCGTCAGTCGCCGCGGCCGCCGCCATCCTACGCGACGACGTTGCCGCAGGACCGGCGCTGATCGCCTATTACGTTCTGCATCCGGCGGCAACGGCGACCAACGCCGACCTCCGTGCGCACGTGCGCGAACGGCTACCGGCCTACATGGTACCCACATACTTCCAAGAGCTCGGCGCTCTCCCGCTGACGGGCAACGGTAAAGTCGACCGCGCGGCGCTGCCGCCGCCTGACACGACAGCGGCTGCCGCCACGCGGCCGGTTGCGCCGCGCACGCCGCTCGAGCGCGAGATTGCCGAGCGAATCGGCGCACTGCTCGGTGGCGCGCCGCCCGGCGTGCACGACGACTTCTTCGAGATCGGCGGCCACTCGCTTTCGGCCATGCGGCTGCTCGCGGCCGTAACGACCGCTTACCGCGTGCGCATTTCGCTGCACGATTTTTTCACAGCGCCGACGGTGGCGGCACTCGCCGAACGCGTTGCCGTCGCGCGCGCCGCGGCCGCACCGCCCGAGAGCCGTTACGGCGGGCGTCGCGCAGGCCGCGGTGAGCCGGTGCCGCTTACCGCCGGACAGACGCTGCTATGGCTGCAGGAGCAATCCGCACCCGGCCTCGCGGTGTACAACGTACCGCTTGTCTTTGCCGTAACCGGTGCGCTCGACGCGGTCGCCTTGGGGCGAGCGCTCGATGCGATCGTCGCGCGGCACGCGGCGCTGCGTCTGCAGTTCATCGAACAGGATGGCGAGCCGCGCCAAATCGCCGTCAGCCCGTACCACGTCGAGTTGGCAAACGTCGATCTGCGCGGTTGCGTATCGTCGACGCAAACGGCTGCAGTCGCCGAGCGGCATCTCATCGACGCGGCGTGCGCGCCGTTCGATCTGGCCTCGGGGCGGCTGCTACGCGCGGCACTTCTTCGTCTGGAGGACGAGGCGTGGCGCTTCCTGATCGTCGTCCACCATCTCGTTTTCGATGGCTGGTCGTCAGCGATTCTGGTGGACGAACTGACGACGCTCCATGCCGCCTTTCGACGTGGCGGCGAACCCGAGTTACCCGCACTGCTGCTGACCTTCAGCGACTACGCCGTGGCCGAGCAGCAAAGCCTTGCGGCCGGGCGCCTCGACGCGCTGCGCAGCTATTGGCGCGAACGTTTACGCGCTGCGCCGACGTCCCTCGGACTCCCAGCCGGCCGCAGCGGCGCAGCGGAGGGCCCATTCGCCGGAGCGACGATCGTGTCGACGTTGCCGCCCTCGCTCGCCACCGCGTTGCTGACGTTATCGCAAGCGAACGGCGCGACGCTCTTCATGACGCTGGTCGCCGCGTTCACGACGCTGCTCGGGCGCTGGACCGGCACAGAGGACATCGTCATCGGCGCGCCGGTCGCGGGACGCACGCAACCGGAGACCAGCGGCTTGATCGGCAATTTTGCGAGCGTCGTTGCGCTGCGCGCCGACCTGTCCGCCGACCCGACGTTTCTCGAACTGCTCGAATGCACGCGCCGCAGCACCGTGGAAGCCTTCGACCACGCCGACGTGCCGGTCGAAACGCTCATCTCCAACGGCCGGGCTGCCGGCGCAGGACTCTTCGAGGCAGTGCTCGTCTTGCAGGATGATGCACCGCCGGAATACCGTTTGGGCGATGCGCGCCTCGCGCCGCTGCCACTCGAACGCGGCGTCTCGGCCTTCCCGCTGACCTTGACCTTTGCGCGCCAAGCCGGCGGCTTACGCGCATCGCTGCGGTACCGCTCGGCGCTGTTCGATGCCGCAACGATGGAGCGAACGCTCGAGCGGCTTCGCCTCCTCCTCGAGAGCATCGTCGCGAACGCGCATCGGCACCTCTCCGAACTGCCGCTGCTCGCGCCGCACGAACGGCAGTTCCTCGTTGAACGATGCAATGCGACGGCGCGGCCATACCCGACGGACCTTACGTTAGTCGATCTTCTGACGGCGCAAGCCGCGCGCACGCCGTCGGCGGTTGCTCTCGTTTGGGAAACGCAGGCGGGGGCGGTCGCGAGCTTCACCTACGCGGAGCTGCATGCGCGTGCCGGCGCGCTCGCGCGGCAATTGCGGGCTTGCGGCGTGGGACCGCATGTCGGCGTGGGCATCTGCGCCGAACGCGGCCCGGAACTGGTCGTCGCAACGCTCGCCGTCCTGGAAGCCGGCGGGTATTACGTTCCGTTCGATCCCGATTACCCCGAAGATCGTCTTGGGTTCATGCTCCAGGATTCCGCGGCCGCGATCTTGTTGGCGCAGGCCCATCTGGCCGAGAAGCTGCCGCACGGCGATGCGGTCGTCGTCATCCTCGACGACGCCGGCATCGTCGCGCCGATGTCCGCCGAGAGCGTCGCGCGCAAAGCCACCCCGCGCGACCCCGCATACATGATCTACACGTCCGGTTCAACCGGAAAACCGAAGGGCGCCCTCAATGCCCACGCCGGTATCGTCAACCGGTTACTGTGGATGAACGAACGTTGGCCGCTCGGGCCTGACGACGTCGTCTTACAAAAGACGCCGTACAGCTTCGACGTTTCGGTGTGGGAATTGTTCTGGCCGCTCATCGCCGGCGCGCGTCTGGTGATGGCCCGGCCCGGCGGTCACCGCGATCCTTTCTATCTCGTCGAGGCAATCGAACGTCACGGCGTCACGACCGTGCACTTCGTCCCATCGATGCTGCGCGCGTTTCTCGCCGACGGCGGCGCCGGGCGCTGCACGTCGCTGCGCCGGGTCATGTGCAGCGGCGAAGCGCTGGCGCCGGAACTCGTGCCGGCTTTCCATGCGCAGCTCGGCGCAGAGCTGCACAACTTGTACGGACCGACCGAAGCCGCCGTCGATGTTACGCATTGGGCTATTCCGCGCGATTGGACTGAGCCCGTCGTGCCGATCGGCCGTCCGATCGCCAACACGCAGACGTATATCCTCGACCGGCATGGCGAACCCGTGCCGCTCGGAATTGCGGGCGAGTTGTTTATCGGCGGCGTGCAGGTTGGGCTGGGGTACCATCGCCGTCCGGAGCTGACGGCCGAGCGGTTCGTTGTGGATCCGTTCTCGGGCGCCGCCGGCGCGCGGCTGTATCGGACGGGCGACCGGGCCCGCTACCGGGTCGATGGTACGATCGAATATCTGGGGCGCTTGGACGATCAGGTGAAACTGCGCGGCTTCCGCATCGAACTCGGCGAGATCGAGGCGACGTTGGGCGCGCACCCGCTCGTGCGGAACTGCGCGGTCGCCGTTCACGCAGCGGCGCACGCCGACGGCGAACTCGTCGCCTATTTCGTGGCCGAGAGGGCGGCGGCCGGCGGAAGCGGTGCTCCGTCCCCCTCGTCGCTGCGCGCGTACCTACGCGAACGGCTCCCAGATGCTATGGTTCCAAATTTTTTCGTGCAACTGGAAGCCTTGCCGCTCGGGCCGAGCGGTAAGCTCGATCGGAAAGCGCTTCCGCCGCCGAATGCCGATGCAACGCGAAGCCGAAGCTCCCCGTTCATCGCGCCGCGCAGCGCGACCGAAAGCGTTCTGGCAAACATCTTCGCAAGCGTGCTTGCCGTGCCGGCGCCCACGCTGGGAATCGACGACGACTTCTTTGAATTGGGCGGCCATTCGCTGCTCGCGATGAGCGCCGTTGCGCAGGCCGGAACGGTGCTGCGGTCTCGTGCCTCTGTCGGCAACTTCTTCCGGCAGCCCACGGTACGCGGCTTCGCTGCCTCGCTGACCGCGGCGGAAGGAACGCCCGGCCGTACCGAAGCCGTCGCGCGGGCGGTCCAGGCCCTCGCGGCCATGACGCCCGAGGAGCGGCAGCGGCGAAAGGCCGCCCTGCAGAACGCATGATCGACGACGCCGCGCTCCTCGACCAACTGCTGAGCGAAGCCGGGATCGCAAGCGATGCGGGCCACCGCGCGATACGCGCGCGTGCGCGCCCCCAACGCTTGCCGCTCTCGTTCGCGCAAGAACTGCTGTGGCTGCTCGACAACGCATCGCCCGGCATGACGGCCTATAACCTACCGGTTATTCGCCGCATAACGGGAACGCTTGATGTCACAGCCCTCGAACGTGCTCTGAATTCCATCGTAACGCGTCACGAAACGTTGCGCACCCGCTTTACGCTGGTCGACGGCGAGCCCTCACAAATCGTCGATGCACCCGCGGCCTTCGCGCTCCGTCGCGTCGACTTGCGTGGCGTCCCTGACCCCGAGCGCGCGGCACAAGCAGAGACCGTCGTCAAGGAGCGCGCCCGCACCCCCTTCGCGCTCGCGCGCGAGCACATGTTCCGCGCAACGCTGGTGCGCGTCGACGACGACGAGCACGTTCTCGTCCTCGAAACGCACCACATCGTGTGCGACGGCGCATCGCTCGGCGTGCTCTTTGGAGAACTCTCGGCCGCATACCACGCCTTCCGCGCACACGAACGGCTCGAACTCCCGGAGCTGGATTTCCAGTATGCCGATTACGCTCTATGGCAGCGTGAAACGCTCGCCGGCGAACGGCTGAACGGTTTGCTCACCTATTGGCGCACGGAACTGGGCGCGCAAGCCGAACCGCTCGCGCTGCCGACCGATTTTGCGCGTCCCGCGACCCCGGCCTTCGCGGGGGCGCAACGCTCGTGCCTGATCGAACCGCAACTGCTCGAGGCGCTGAGCGGTCTCGCGCGTCAACACGACGCCACGCTGTACATGCTGGTGCTCGCAGTCTTTGCGACCTTGCTGCACCGCTACACCGGCCATGGCACCGTGCTCGTCGGTTCCAACGTGGCGGGACGGATGGAGCCGGGCACCGAGAAATTGATCGGCTACTTCAACAACACGCTCGCGATGCGGGCCGATTTCCGTGGCGATCCGGGGTTTGGCGAACTCGTCGAACGGGTTCGTGAAAGCTGCTTAGGGGCGTACGATCACCAAGACGTTCCCCTCGAGAAACTCGTGCTCGAATTGCGCGACCGCGCCGAGCGTTCGGCGCAGGCGCCTCTCTTCGACGTCGTCCTGACCGCTGTGAATGCAACCGCCGCTACGCTGCAACTCGACGGGACGACCGCCGGCCCGTACGGCGTCGACCTTGGCGCGACGAAGTTCGACCTTACCCTTTTCATGGCGGAGACGGCGCAGGGATTGCGCCTCACGTTACGCGCGCGCTCAGACCTGTGGAGCACGGCATCGATCGAGCGGATGCTGGCGCAACTGCAAACCATGGCGGCCGCGGCGGCCGGCGACCCGCAGCAACGCATCTCTCGCCTTCCGGTCGTCACGCCCCACGAAGCACACATCATCGCCGCCGTCAACGCAACAACTACCGAGGTTGGAACCGGCACCGTCGTCGATGCTTTCGAAGTGCAGGCAGCGCGCATTCCCGCAGCAACGGCCGTCGTCTGCGGCAACGAACGCTTGAGCTATCGGGCGCTCAATGCGCAGGCCAACGCACTTGCACGACGACTGCGAGCGCGCGGCATCGAGAGCGGCGCGACGGTCGGCCTCGCTGCCGAGCGCACGTCGTCGACGATTGTCGGGCTCGTCGGAATCTTGAAGACGGGGGCTGCCTACGTTCCCTTCGAGCCCGACACCCCCGAAGCGCGTTTGACGCAGCAGCTTGCCGAAAGCGGCACGAACCTGGTCGTCGCGAGCGCCGATACGGCCAAACGTTTGCCGCTCGACGCCGCCACCATCGTCGTGGACGACGCTTATCGGGCGAGCGACGACGCGGCCGCCGCCGCGGGTGCCGACGACAACGTTGGGCACGACGTCGGAGCCGACGACCTTGCCTACGTCTTGTTCACGTCGGGCTCAACCGGCGTGCCCAAAGGCGTCGCCGTGACGCATGGAAACCTCGCGTCGTACGTCCGCGCGATCTCGCGCGTGCTGGCCGACGTGCCGCGTGACGCTTCGGGCGATGGGCTCGACGCACTGGGCGGACTACAGTTCGCGCTAACGGGAACGCTTGCCGCCGATCTCGGCAACACGGCGCTCTTTCCGGCGCTCTGCTCGGGCGGCACGCTGCACGTCCTGCCGCGGGATGTTACGCACGATCCGGCGCGTTTCACCGCGTATGCCGGCTCACACCGGCTCGACGTC
This sequence comes from Candidatus Nyctobacter psychrophilus, assembly GCA_014305025.1. Classification (GTDB taxonomy): domain Bacteria; phylum Vulcanimicrobiota; class Vulcanimicrobiia; order Vulcanimicrobiales; family Vulcanimicrobiaceae; genus Nyctobacter; species Nyctobacter psychrophilus. Next base: position 285,869 of record JACRTY010000021.1, read on the forward strand.
ATGAAAATCACGCCGAGTCATTTACGGGCGCTGTTGCCTGACGACGACATCGCCGGCAGCCTGCCGGCGCGCTGGGTGGTCGTCGGTGGTGAACCCCTGCCCTTCGACTTGGCTAGCACGTTGCTCGACGGGAAACGCTGTCGCGTCCTCAATCATTACGGCCCGACCGAGACGACGGTGGGCGCGACGACTTTTGAAGTGACGGCGGCGTCGTTGGAAGGCGCCCGTGCCGCCGGGGCACGAACGGTCCCCATCGGTGGCCCGTTAGCGAACGTGCGAACGCACGTGCTCGATGCGCATCTTCAAGCCGTTCCCCTCGGCGTACCCGGCGAACTCGTCATCGCGGGGCGTGGCGTGGCGCGCGGGTACCTGCGCCGGCCCGACTTCACGGCGGAGCGTTTTATCGAGTTACCGGAAGGCGGCCGGGCGTATCGTAGCGGCGACCGGGTGCGGAGACTACCGAGCGGGGCGCTCGAGTTTCTCGGTCGTGAGGACGCGCAGGTGAAGGTTCGCGGCTACCGCGTGGACCTCGGCGACATCGAACAGGCGCTCGCGCGACACCCCAGCGTCGCCCAATCCGCGGTCGTCTTTCGCGACACGCCGCAAGCCGGGGAACCGGCGCTGATTGCCTACGTCGCACCCGCCGGCGACGCAACACGGCGCGAGCAATTGCGTGCTTGGCTGACAGAACAACTGCCCCAATTCATGCTTCCCGCTGAAATCGTCGCGCTGCCGGCGTTGCCGCTGACGCCGAGCGGCAAGATCGATCGCCGCGCGCTGCCGGATCCGCAGCCGTCGGCCGGCTGCGAAACCCACGTCGATCCGCGCACCGAAACCGAAGCGACGTTGGCCGCCATCTGGGCCGACGTCTTGCGGCGCGACCGCGTGGGCGTGAGCGATCACTTCCTCGCGCTCGGAGGACACTCGCTGCTGGCCATTCGCATCCTCGGAAAGGTGAGTCGCGCGTTCGGCCTGCGGTTGCCGCTGCGCGCGCTCTTCGAATCGCCGACCATCGAGACGTTGGCCGCCGTCATCGACAACACTGTCGCGTCGGAACCCGACGACTTCGGCCTCGTCACGCGCGCCGCGTCCCGAACGCGCGGAAACCAGAACGAGCGATGATCGGGACGAGCGTCTTCCCGCTATCGTACGCGCAAGAGTTGTTGTGGCAGCTTCACCGCGCCTTGCCCGAAACGAGTGCCTACAACGTTCCGCGCACGCGGCTGGTGCGCGGCCGGCTCGACGTCGAGGCGCTGCGCCGCGCGTTCGCTACCGTCGTCGAGCGTCATGAAATCTTGCGCAGCACGTACGGCTTCGAAGGGGAGGAGGCCGTGCAGATCGTGCACCCGCCGAGCGCGATCGACATCGCGGTGACCGACCTTTGCGCGTTGCCGCTGGATGCACGACGCGCGGAAGCCCAACGTCTGGCAGGCGAAGCGGCGTTGCGGCCCTTCGATCTCGAACGTCAGATGCCGTTACGCGTTTCGCTCTTCCGCACGGGCGAAGACGAGCATGTGCTGCACATCGATTCTCACCACATCGCCGCCGACGGCGGTTCGCGGGACATCCTGTTTCGCGAATTGGACACGTGCTATGCGGCGTTCTGCGCCGGGCGTACGCCGGAACTGCCCGCGCTGGAAATCCAGTTCGCCGATTACGCGGTCTGGGAACGGCGCTACCTCGCGGGTGAACGCCTCGAACGGCTGCTGGCGTATTGGCGCGCGGAACTCGGCGACGTCGAAACCGTACTGGATCTGCAGCCGGACCTTCCGGACGGCGCGCCGGCTGTGGATGACGCAGTAACCCGCTCGATCCTCATCGCGCCCGAATTGGCGGAGGCCGTCAAGGCGCTCGGCCGGCGCAGCGATGCGACGCTCTACATGACGCTCCTCGCCGCGTATGCAACGGTACTTCGCCTGTACGCCACCCAGGGTCAAGACGTGCTCGTCGGTTCGCCGATCTCGGGGCGTTCGCGGCCGGGACTCGACGAGTTGATCGGGTATTTCGTCAACACGACCGTGCAGCGCGTGCGCTTCCACGGCGATCCGTCGTTCGCCGACCTGATAACGCGCGTGCGGGAGAGTTGTCTCGGCGCGTACGACCACCAGGAGCTGCCCCTCGAGCGGCTCCTTCCCGAACTGCACGGCGGTCGCGCCGTCGCCCATGCGTCGCTCGTGCAAGCCGTTTTCACCATGCTCGACCCGGGCGAAGGTGGGAAAAGCCGGCTCGGCGACCTCGACGTGCACCCCTTGCCCAGCGGCATCGGCACGACCAAATTCGACCTGACCCTGTTCATGGCGGAGCGCCCCGAGGGAGTATCGTTGTCGCTGCGTGTGCGTGCCGGCGTGTGGAGTGAAGCGACCGTCGACCGCTTTCTCGCGCGTTTGCAAAGCGTGTTGGCAACGGCAGCGGCGGACCCGAGCGTTTCCGTCTCACGCTTCCTGCTGCCCGACGATGCTGAGCGCGCCCAGCTTGCGCGCTGCAACGCGACGGAATGCGACGTCGGGCCCCCGACGAGCATCGTGGCACTTTTCGATCGAGCGCGCCTGCGCTTTCCGCAGCGGACGGCCCTGGTCTGCGGCACGTGCGAGCATTCGTATGAACGACTGGGCATGCGGGCCGACGCGCTTGCGCAACGTTTGTTGGCACGCGGTGCCGGCCCCAATCGCTGCGTCGGGATCCTGCTGGATCGCAGCGCAGAGTCAATCGTAGCGCTGTTGGCCGTCGCTAAGAGCGGGGCAGCGTACGCTTTCTTATCGCCCGATCTGCCGGCGACGCGGCTGCGACAGCAGATTGCCGAAAGCGACGCGCAGCTTGTCGTAACCTCCACGGCGTACGCGTCCCTCGTGCCACCGACCGTGAACGCGATCGTGTTCGATCATCCGGCGGAAGACGACCGGCGGCATGTCGACACGTTTCCTGCGGAACGCGTAGCGCCCGACGATCTTGCCTACGTGGTGTTCACGTCCGGCTCGACCGGGGTTCCCAAAGGCGTGGCCGTCACGCACGCCAACCTGGTGCATTACGTGCGCGCCATCTCGCGCATGTTCGCCGACGTCCCGGCGCAGCAGCGCGGTGATGGCCTGGCGGCGCTGAGCGGTTGGCATTTCGCTATGGCAAGCACGTTGTCGGCCGACCTCGGAAACACCGCGCTCTTTCCGGCGCTCTGCAGCGGCGGGACGCTGCATCTCTTGCCGGCGGAAGTCACGAGCGACGCCTCGCGCTTCACCGCGTACATGTCGTTGCACAGCGTGGACGTCTTGAAGATCACACCGGGCCATCTGCGCGCACTGCTTCCCGCGGGCGACGCGCTTGCGGCCGCGCTGCCGGCACGTTGGCTCGTGTTCGGCGGCGAAGCGCTCACCTTCGAACTTGGTTGGCGCGTTCTCGCCGCGCGGCGCGCGCGCGTGCTCAACCATTACGGACCAACGGAAGGGACGGTCGGCGCGACGACGTTTGAACTGACGCCGGCCTCGCTTGCTGCGGCGCAGAACGCCGGCGCGCGAACCGTTCCGATCGGAACTCCGCTGGTCAACGTGCAGACGCATGTACTCGATCCCGAGCGTCGCCCCGTCCCGCCCGACCTCCCGGGCGATCTGTACCTGGGCGGCGCCGGCGTCGCTCGCGGTTATCTGCACCGTCCCGATTTCACGGCCGAACGGTTCGTGACGTTCCTGGGCATCGGTCGCGCATATGCGACCGGTGACCGGGTACGCCGCCTGTCCGATGGCGCGCTCGAATATCTCGGGCGCAGCGACGCGCAAGTGAAGATCCGCGGGTACCGCGTAGAGCCGGGCGAGGTCGCGGCCGCCCTGCGCGCGTTCCCCGACATCCTGGACGCGACCGTCGTGCCGTTCGGCGAGGTCGAGGCCGAACTCGCAGCCTACGTCATCACCTCGCCCGGGGTAGCGACACGTGCGGCAGCATTTGCCGAAGACGTTCGCAAGCGATTGGCTGCGACGCTTCCCGCGCACATGGTGCCCGGCGCCGTCATGATCGTTGAGGCTTTTCCACGCACTCCAAACGGCAAACTCGATCGCCGCGCCTTGCCCGTTCCAACGAGCGGCTCGGATCGCGGCCCCGCTACCGCCGCACCCTGCACGGAGACGGAACGAGCGCTGGTCGACATCTGGGCGAATGCCTTCAAACGCGATCCGGAAGCCATCGGAACGTCGGACGACTTTTTGACCCTGGGGGGCCACTCACTGCTCGCGATTCGCGTGCTGGGGGCGGTGAGCCGGCAGTTCGGCGTGCGGTTTCCGCTGGGCGACCTTTTTGAATACCGGACGATCGCGCAATTAGCAGCGCGCATCGACGCGCAGATGACCCGTCCGTTCGAAGCGCACAGCGCGGAACCGGCGACCATCCCGCGCGCTCCTTTTCGGCAGCGCCCGGGACAGGACGGCAAAAGCGACGGTGCCACGCACTAGTGTCCCAACGCTCGGCGCTTGCGATGTGCACGTATGGGATGCCCGCGTCTCGGCATTCGCGGCGCAGGCAAGCGCTCTGCGCGCAACGCTCGACGGAAGCGAATTGCAGCGCGCCGATCGCTTCCGCTTCGAGCGGGACCGTCTGCAATACGTCGTCGCGCATGGGCTGGTTCGCGCACTGCTCGGGGGGTATCTCGAAAGGCCTGCTTCCGTACTGCGCTTTGCAACCGGGCTCTACGGAAAGCCGGCACTCGTCGAACCGGCAATCCACCCGCCGCTCGAATACAATCTTTCACATTCAGGCGACGTCGTGCTGATCGCCGTCGCACGCCAACGAGCCGTCGGCATCGACGTCGAGCGTTGGGCGAAGCACATCGTGTACGACGAACTCGCGGAGTATTGCTTCTCAGCAGCGGAACGGAGCGAGCTGCGCGCCGCATCGCACCACGATAAAGCGGCAGCGTTCTTCGCCGGTTGGACGCGCAAAGAGGCGTACATCAAAGCGACGGGGCTAGGGATCACGGCGGGGCTGGACTACTTCGATGTTTCACTCGGCCCCGGCAATGCCGCAAAGCTTCTAAGAGACCGCAGGCCAAACTCGTCCGCCGGCTGGAGAATGGTCGACCTCCCGTTGGGTGCCGGCTATTCCGGCGCCGTGGTCGCTTGCGGCTACGACTGGCGCTTGCGACGCATCCCGTTGGCTCACGACGCTCTGGCGCTGGGTGCCGCCCCTTGAAACTCGGCGCTCGTGCGGTCCTTTTGTCGCTGCTGTGCATCGTGGCGCTCGTCGCACTCCAGGGCATTACGGTCGTCGCCATCGAGCGGGTGGCGATGCTTCACTCTCGAGTCGTCCCAGCTCAGGCCCATCTCGGCTACTACATCAATCCGGCGACGTGGGGGAAGATTACCGTGGCCGTCGTCGTGGGATCGAACTGTCTGGAAGCTTTGGCGCTGTACGGACTGTTTCGCTTCCTGCCTGCGCAGCGCACGCCCACCATCATCAAAGCGTGTACCGCAGCGGGGGTGGCCGCAATGCTGGGCATCTCGCTATCGGCGCGGCTCACCGGCTTAGACGCGATCCTCTACATCTACTTCGCGAAGGTGGCAAACCTGGGGACGGCTTATCACGTGCCGCCTTCCTTCACGCCGGTGGCGGACGGCTTCGGCAATTTGTACCCGGTCATCAGAAAGCTGCGGTTTGCCTCGCCGTACGGACCGCTTTGGGAGCTGTTCAACCGTGGCATCCTGGCCGGGACGCACACCATTGGGCAAGCGCTCTTCACGATAAAAATCGCCAACGCTGCCGCTCTGTTGGCCTGTTTTGCGGTGCTTTTCTTTTTGCGGTTGCCCTTTCGCCTGACAGCCCTCTTTTTTCTCAATCCGGCGCTTTACGACAACTACATCGTTCAAGCACACAACGATCTGTTCGCCATCTTGCCCATTCTCGTTGCGCTGCTCGTAGCCAGGCGCGGTGCATTGACGTGGGCCGCGTTGCTGGCGTCGTTAGCGGGATTGGTCAAGATCAGCCTCACCGTCGTCGCGCTTGCGACCATTGCGTCGCTCGGCAACCGTCGCAAGCGGCTCGTGAGCGCTTCGCTCATCATTGCCGTGCTCGCGCTGGGCTCAGCGCTGATCGGGGGCGCACCGTATCTTCACGCACTCACCTTCGTCGGTAAATCGCAAACTGCCGGCAGTGGCTCCCGCGTGATCAACGATGTGCGCCTGGTTCTTCAGGCGCTCATGCTCGTCGGCGCTTGCTTCGCGCTCCTTGACGCCGTCCTTTGGAAACGCGTAGTGCGCAGCGCAGTCTGGACGCTACCCGCCTTCAGCGGCCTCCTCCACGCGTGGTACTTTCCATGGACGGTACCGTTTGCCGTTCGGTTTGGGGTGACGGCAGCGGCTCTCGCGATCAGCTTGCCGTTGTCGGAAATTGCTACGAACCTGCGACTTACCGATCTCATCAAAGTAGATCCGCTGACGTTGAGCATGCTGATCATCGTCGCCGTGGCGGCACGCGAACTTATTGCGACCAAGGGGCGTGGCGAAGCGTTCACAATCGGCTCGCATGACGACGAAGTCAGCCCAAGAAGACGCGGGGACACAGCAATGGGAGACTCCACAACGGGGTAATCTGGGCCTTTGGTCGCTAGTTGTCGGCCTACGGGTGCATCGAGTGCTACACTCTGCACGTTGCTTCCAACCGTCCCCGTGTTGCCTTGCACTGCAAGGTTGCTGCTCGCAAACCAAGACCCACGAGCCCGGTGAAATGATGAGGCGGTTTATTATCGACCGCCGCGCTCGACGAGCCCCTGTGCTGTAGACTTTTGTCCCTTCAACCCCGCAGCTCGGCTGGATGCGCGCGCGGTGCCGACCTTTCAATCGCCCGTTTCGGAATGAAAAGATAAATCGATGCAGACGATGACCCGCTCAAGGGAACCCGAGATTGCCCTGCGCCGCTGGTCGGCTCATGTCGCAGGGGCGCCTCCCGCATTGCCCTTGCCGGCTGATCGGATTCGGCCAACGCGGAAGGCCGTCGAGTCGCGTACGCATGCCTTCGCTGTTCGCGATCTCTCCGAGCTCGCGGTCCTAGCTGCGACGGAAGGGGCTGACCAAGGCGAGATCGCACTGGCTGCGTTCGTCGCGCTCTTGCATCGATATTCCGGTGAAAGCGACATCGTGGTCGCTGCTTGGGAATCGGCGGGGTACGCGCCGCTGCGGCTCAAGGTCGACGGAGCGCTTACGTTTCGGATGCTGCTACGCGCACTGCGGGATGCGGTGCGCGCCATGCCCGACCAGACTAACGTCCCGCCCCAGGCGGCGGGTGCACGACTCTTAGCACATGCCGGATTCGCTGCGGCTCGCTGCGGAGAGTTACCCGATGTGCGCTCGCTTGCGACCGACGTCGCGCTCGCGTTCGCGGAACAAAAGGAGACGTTCCTCGAGTTTCTGCTTGCTTACCGTCCCGATATGTTCGAATTTTCCACCATTCAACGCGTCGCCGGCCATTTTGAGATGGTGCTGACTGCGGCCGTGCGTGCGCCCGATCTGCGCATTGGGTCGCTCCCCTTCTTGACGGCGAAGGAACGAGACAATATCGAGGACTGGAACGCGACGGAAGCACCATGCCGCCGGGACTGTAGCCTCGTCGAACTTCTACGTGAACAGGCGATCCGCTCGCCGAACGTGATTGCGGTCGAATTCGAAGGCGCGGTGTTGACGTATGCCGAGCTCGATGAACGCGCCAATCGCCTCGGTTCGTATTTGAGAGCGCGGGGTGTGGTTCCGGAGGCGCTGGTCGCGATTGCGCTCGAGCGCTCACTCGACATGATTGTAGCGGTGCTCGGGGTGCAGCGCGCCGGGGGCGCCTACGTTCCCCTTGATCCCGGCTATCCCGCCGACCGCATCGCCTTCATGCTGTCCGACTCGGCCGCCGTTGCGGTCGTGACGCAAGAAGCGGTGCGGAGCCGGCTCCCGGCACACCTGCCGCTGGTCGTATCGCTTGACGCTGAGCGCGACGCCATCGCGCGGGCTTCGCCGCTCCCACCGCCGCTCGAACCAAACGGCGAGCGGCTGGCCTACGTGATCTACACCTCGGGGTCGACCGGGGAACCCAAAGGCGTTCAGATCGAGCACCGCAACGTCGTAAACTTCTTGACCGGCATGAGGGCCGCCGTCAATATCGGAACGGGGCACACGCTCATCGCGCTGGCACCTCTTTCATTCGACATCTCGGGCCTCGACATCTATTTCACGCTTACGTCGGGCGCCCGCGTCGTAGTCGCATCGCGCGAAACGACCGTGAACCCCAAGGCCTTGCTTGCCCTTATCGGCCGCAGTGATGCCACGCACATGCAAGCCACGCCGTCCACGTGGCAGATGCTCGTGGACGCTGGTTGGCCCGGGCGCAGCGGCCTGACGATCCTGTGTGGCGGGGAAGCCTTACCCGAACCGTTGGCCGACCAGCTTCTCGAACGCGCGCAGGCCGTCTGGAATCTGTACGGCCCGACAGAAGCGACGATCTGGGCGACGCTGCAACGTCTCGTACGTGACCGGCCGGTTACGATCGGCCGTCCGATGACGAACGTCACCGCCTATATCCTCGACGCCGCGCTGCAACGGCTCCCCGTCGGCGTTCGCGGTGAGCTGTTCATCGGCGGAGAGGGGTTGGCGCGCGGGTATCTCCACCGTCCGGAACTCACGGCCGAACGTTTCCTACCTGACCCCTTCGGGCGAAACGCGAACGCGCGCATGTATCGCACTGGCGATTTGGCTCGCTTTCGGGCCGATGGAACGATCGAGTTCCTGGGCCGAGCCGACTTTCAGGTAAAGCTGCGCGGTTACCGGATCGAACCCGGCGAGATCGAGGCGGCCCTGCAAGCACGCCCCGAGATTCACTCTGCAGTGGTCGTCGTTCGCGAGGACGTTCCGGGGGAACAAATCTTAGTAGCCTATGTCACCGTCGTTCCAGGCGCGTCGGTCGCCTCCGGCGCCCTGCGGCACGAACTCGGTGCGAGGCTGCCGAGCTATATGATTCCGGATGCGGTCGTTGCGCTTGGAGCGCTGCCGCTCAATACCAACGGAAAAATCGACCGGAGCCGCCTTCCGCCGCCGCCCCGTACAGCAAGTACCGACGCGTTACGCTCGGACGGCGTCCCGCCACAAACGCCGCTGGAAGCGCAGCTGGCAGGCATCTGGCAGGACGTCCTCAAGGTGCGTCCTATCGGAGTGACCGACGATTTCTTTGAACTCGGCGTCAGCTCGATCACGGCAGCACGGCTCTTCGACCGGATCGAGCGCGAACTCGGCGCCAAGTTGCCGTTGTCACCGCTTTTTGCGGCTCCCACGGTGCGAAAGCTCGCCGCCTTACTCGAGAGCGGCGATCATGCGCGACCGGCTACGTCGCTCGTTCCCATCCAACCACTCGGATCGAAAACACCGATTTTTTGCGTCCACGGCGGGGCCGGCACGATCCTTCACTTTCAGCCTCTCGCGAAAAGGCTTGGAGACATCCAGCCTTTTTACGGCCTCCAAATGAAGGGACTCTATGGTGACGCTGGGCCCAACCGAAGCGTGAAAGCCATGGCGCGACACTACCTGCGAGAAATGCGCAGGGTGCAGAACGCCGGCCCATACGTGCTCGCCGGATACTGCTTCGGCGGCATGGTTGCCGTCGAGATGGCACGTCAACTGCAACGCCGCGGCGAACAGGTCGCTTTGCTCGTAATGTTCAACGGCGCCAGCCCCCGCTACGTACGGCGATACGGGCCCGTCTGGAAACCGAAACCCCCGACAGAAGCGATCCCGTTTGCTCGGCGTGTACGCGCGGCCTTGAATGAACTGCGCCCGCACCGCTTGCGTCACCGCCTGCGGGCGCGCACTCGCCTTCGGGCAATGCGCGATCGCCTCCGCGCCTTGTTGGACCTGCCCGTCCCGGCGGGGCGCAGAGAAGCAGCGTTTCTCGGAATCTGCCGGGTGGCGGCGAGGCGCTACAGGCCAGGACCGATATCCGCTCCGATGCTGCTGTTCAACGGTGAGGGACTGTATTGCGAGGCCGACCTAGGCTGGAGTCCCCATGCACGAGGCGGCCTGGAAATCATCGGCGTAGCCGGGGAGCACCGGAACGAGCGCGACACCATGCATGAACCGCAGATCGCATTCGTGGCGGACCGCCTGAGCCTTGCCCTCGCCTCCCTCCGGTGCAACGCGGCCGACAGCGACTTGCCTGCCGGACAGTACCAAAAAGCTCCAGGCTAGGTCTTTCGGCGGTAGGGTTAGGGGCCAAACTATCTGCGGCCCGCCCCCCACTTGTGCTACACTTGACTGCGCCATGTTCTTTCCGTGCTCCTGGGCGCTTTGCTTTTTCGCACGCCGTTTGTTCGTAGCGTCGGCTTCCTGCGGCTCCCGCAACTAGGAATCGCCTTAGGGCCGTTGCGTGGCAACCCAGATTGAAATTCCTCGAGAGTTCGTCGTCGCGCCGGTGTCGTTTGCGCAGCAGCGCCTCTGGCTCATCGACCGGCTCTCGCCGGGATCGTCCGCCTACAACGTCCGCCACGCGGTTCGGCTGCGCGGCCCGCTGGATGTGGTGGCCCTACAGCGCAGCATCGACGCGATCGTCGACCGCCACGAGATCCTGCGGACGTCCTTCGCGCTGGTCGATGGCGAGCTGATGCAGTTCATTGCGCCTACGGGAACGACGGCGCTCCGTTTTGTGGACGTTAGTGATTTGCCGCACAAGGATCGCGAAAGCCGGGCCCGCGAGATCGTATCCGATGAGGCGACTCACGGTTTCGATCTCGAGAAGGGGCCCTTGGTTCGTGCGCTACTGGTCCGCTCGGGCCCGACGGAACACGTTTTTCTGACGGTCATGCATCACATTCTCACGGACGACTGGTCGACGGGCGTCTTCAACCGCGAACTTGCAGCCTTTTACGAAGGCTATAGCGGCGGCGAGATTCCGGAACTCGATGAGTTGCCGATTCAATACGCCGACTTTGCGGCGTGGCAACGTGAGTGGCTGCAAGGCGATGAGTTCGAGCGGCAGATCGGTTACTGGCGTGAGCGCCTTGCCGGCGCACCCGGTCGCATCGAACTTCCGACCGACCGTCCGCGCTCACCCCACGCCGGCAGTGACGGCGCATCGCGCTCACTCATAGTATCACGCGCGGTCTTGGAGCAGCTCCACGGCTTTGGTAATCAGCATGGGGCGACGCTTTTCATGACGGTTTTGGCCGCCTTCAACGTGCTGCTCTACCGCTATTGCGGACAGACGGATCTCGTCGTCGGGCTGCCGATCTCGACGCGCACGCGAACCGAATTACAAGACCTGATCGGATTTTTCGTCAACACACTCGCCCTTCGCACGCACGTGTCGGGAGAACTGAGCTTCACTAAGCTTTTGCAGGATGTTCGCGACGCAGCTCTGCGAGCGTACGAGCATCAAGACGTATCATTTGAACAGGTCGTCGCCGAGCTGCATCCTGACCGTAGCGTGGGAGAGACGCCGCTGGTCAACGTTCTCTTTCATCTCCAGAACAAGCGCGGCGACACGGCTGCGAGGCTGCCCGGCACGCAAGCCGAGCCGTTCCCACTGGGAACGACGACCGCAAAGTTCGACATCATCCTGCGCGCTGCCGAGATGCCGGACGGCCTACAATGTACGATCTCTTATCGTCCCGACTTGTTCGACGGCGCGCGCATCGAGCGCATGCTCTCGAATTTCGAAACCTTACTCGAAAGCATCGTCGGTACACCCGAACAATCGGTCGCGACCTTGCCGCTGTTACCCGATGCGGAGCGCCGCAAAGTCCTGGTCGAGTGGAACGATACCGCCACGGATTATCCGGCGGAGCGCACGCTCGCCCAGGCCTTCGAAGCGCAAGCGCAACGTTCGCCCGGTGCCGTTGCCCTGAGCGACGGCGCAAACGAAACCACATACCTCAAACTCGATCGCCGCGCGAATCAGCTCGCGCACCATCTGCGCGGCTATGGTGTCGGAGACGGTGACGTCGTCGGCATCTGCCTCGAGCGTTCCGTCGATACGGTGCTGGCAACGCTAGCGGTCTTGAAAGCCGGAGCCGTTTACCTTCCGCTCGACCCCGAATACCCGCCCGACCGGCTGGAATACATGCTGCGCGACGCCGGTGCCCGCGTCGTCCTCACGCGGGAGCCCTTCGCGCCCGCGCTCGGCGGAACCGGTGCGGCCGTCTGCTGTTTGGATGTCGACGCAGCGCAGATCGCGCAGCACCCCGACGATGCTCCGCCGCGTACGTCGGGGCCCGGCGACCTGGCGTACATCATGTATACGTCGGGATCAACCGGGCGTCCGAAAGGCGTCTGCGTTCCGCAGCGCGCGGTCAATCGGCTGGTCACCAATACGAACTACGTTGCGATAACGCCCTCCGATGTGATGGCGGCCGTTTCGAATGTTGCATTCGACGCCGCGACGTTTGAATTGTGGGGTGCGCTACTCCACGGCGCACGAATCGAGATCATCGCCCGCGAAACGCTGCTGTCGCCTAAAGCGTTTGCTGAGACGTTGCGTGAGCGCAGAATCACGGTCATGTTTTTGACCGCGGCGCTCTTGCGCCACGTTGCCACCGAAGAGCCGGGCGCATTCGCGGGGCTGCGCTGCTTGATCGCCGGCGGAGATGCCCTCGATCCAAGCGCGGTCGCAGCGGTGCTCGCCCACGGCCGGCCGCGGACATTCTTGAACGGCTATGGCCCGACCGAAAGCACGACCTTCGCGTGCACCTACCAGATCGAGCATGCCGACTCGCGAACGATCCCGATCGGACGCCCGATCGCCAACACGCAAGCGTATATCCTCGATCGCGATCTGCAGCCGGTCCCGATCGGCGTCGACGGGCAACTCTATATCGGTGGCCCAGGCCTAGCCTGCGGCTATCTCAACGACTCCGTGTTGACCGCCCAAAAGTTCATTGCTCATCCGTTCAGCACGGACCCCGGAGCGCGTTTGTATGCCACCGGCGACGTGGTGCGCTACCGCGTCGACGGTACGATCGAGTTCGTAGGGCGGTCCGACAACCAAATAAAGGTCCGTGGTTTCCGCGTCGAGACCGGGGAGATCGAAGCCGCATTGCGGCGGCATGAGGCCGTGCGCGACGCCGTCGTCGTGGCGCGTAAGAACGATGACGGCGACGTTCGGCTCATCGCCTACGTCGTCGAGGGCGAAGACTCCCCGCGCACCGCGGACGATTGGCGCAAACTTCTTGCCGCGGAATTGCCGCCGTACATGGTACCGGCCGTAATGGTGCTGCAAACGCTCCCGCTCGGGCCCAACGGCAAACTCGACTACGCGGCATTGCCTCATCCCCACGAACGCCCGGCGACGCCGGCGCGTTCGGGCGAGGCACGGCTCAATAACCCGCTGCACTATCAACTACTCGCGATTTGGGAGGACATTCTCGGCGTTCCGGACGTCAAGATCGACGACAATTTCTTTGCACTGGGCGGTCACTCGCTGCTCGCGGCACGCGCCATCGATGCGCTCTCCCACGCCTACGGGAAGCCGTTTCCGCCGGCCGAATTCTTTCGTGAGCCGACGGTCGAGCACGTCGCGCGCGTCTTCGTCGATGGCATGGACCAGGTCACCACGTCACCGGTCGTCGCCGTCCAACCGCATGGTTCTCGGCCGCCGTTCTTCTTTCTGAACGCCGATCTCAAGGGTGGCGGTTATTACGTCCGGCGTTTGGCGCTGGGACTGCATCCTGATCAGCCGGTCTATTCGGTCCATCCGCACGGCGTCAACGCGCGGCCCTTTCCGGCGACGATCGAAGCGATGGCGAGCGATTACGTCGCGGTCATCCAAAGCGTTCGCCCGCACGGACCGTACGCGCTCGGAGGATTTTGCAGCGGAGCCCTCGTCGCATTCGAAATGGCACGCCAGCTGACAACGAGGGGCGAGACCGTCAGCGCGCTGATCCTCATGGACTCCAGCGGGAACAACGGCAGATTGACGGCGCCGGCAGAGAGGATCGAGCGGGTGCTATGTGCATTGCGCATTGGCGATGTGCGCCGCTTCGGGGTGCGTACTGCACTCGCGCGTGCAGCCCATTTCGTGCGCCGCGGGCGCCGCTATCTGCGGCGCGTCGCCGCAACGCCGGAACGGCGCCTGCGAACCCTCTTACCGGGGATCGCCGAAAGAACGTATTCCGCCGTTCTGGCGCGCGAGCCGGGCGATCTCGAACAACGGTGGCGACGGGTTACGCGCGACTACATCCCTCGCCGTTATCGGGGCCGTGCCACCGTGCTGCTGGCTAGCGCAGACGGTAAACTGAGGCCGAGCGCGGCCTGGACGGGCTGGCGTTTCGTTACCGATTCTCTAGCCGTAGCGCCGCTCGTGGGCGCGCACCTGACGTCGATCACGCGCCACGTCGACGCAACGGCCCGTTGCCTCAACGAGCACCTCAGCGTCGGCCTGCCTCTGCAGGATTCCGTCTCGCCCAACGATGCCGTCTGGCCGCACGAGACCGTCTCGCCGCGGGGAAGCTCGTGAACGATACGGGCGCAGCCCCGCTGCTTGTCGTCGACCGGCTCGTCAAGAGTTACCCGAAACAGCGCGGAGGCTGGAACGTCTTTCGCCGCGGCAGCGCCGCACGCAAGAACGTGCTCGACGAGATCAGCTTCGCGGTGCAACGCGGCGAGATTCTCGGTATTCTCGGACCCAATGGCGCCGGGAAAACGACGTTGCTCCACACCCTCGCCGCGCTCTCGTACTGGGACAGCGGCACCATAACGCTCGACGGAATCGTGGCGCGCAAGCATCCGATGGCGATTCGGCGGCGCGTCGGCTTGAGTACGGTCGACGGCAACTTCTACGGACGCATCACCGTGCGCGCGAACCTGCGGTTCTTCGGAACGCTGTGCGACATCAAAACGGCGGCGCTCGATGACCGCATCGGTGAGGTCTTGGAACTCGTCGGCATGAGCGCGCGCGCGTCGAGTAACTACAACACGCTTTCGACCGGCATGCGGCAGCGCATAAACATCGCCCGCGCGCTCCTTGCCGATCCGCCCCTGCTCATGCTCGATGAACCGACGCGCGCAGTCGATCCGATCAGCACCGATTCCTTGCACCGGCTCATTCGCGACACGCTAGTGGACAAACTGGGTAAGACCGTCATCCTGGCCACGAACCTGCTTGATGAGGCCTGGGAGTTGTGCGATCGGGTGGCCGTTTTGCGCGACGGGCACATTCGGGCCCTCGGCTCACCAGAACAATTGCAGCATAGTGCGGCCGCAAGCCGTCGCTATCGCATCATCGTCGATTCGCTGGGCGATGATCTGCTTGGACGGCTGCGCGCGGTTCCAGGTCTCTTGAACATCACCGCGAGCCTCCAAGGAAGTGAACAGCGCATCGACGTCGATATCGAACCTCTCGAAAACGCGCTGACCGCTTTACTGCGGACCGTAAGCGCGAACGGTGTCGCCGTCCGCGATGTCACATCCCAAGGCCTGAGCCCGGCGGCCGTGTTTGCGACACTGGTGAACCGTTCGCAATGAACAAGGTACTGGCGATCGTCCGGCGTGATGCGCTGTTCGACCTGTCGTATCCAATGCCGTTTTTGATGCAGTGGATCAGCATCATCGTCGGCGTGTCGGCCTTCCACTTCGTTTCGAAGTTGGTTGCACCGTCACGAGCGCTCGGCGTCGGAGGGCACAAAGCGACGTATTTCGCCTACGTCGTCGTCAACATTGCTTTCATGCTGCTGCAGACCAACGCCCTCGGCGCATTCGCCGATTCCTTGCGCCGCGATCAGATGCTGCACATCATCGAACCGATCTTCGCCACGCCGACGCCGGTGGAATTGGTCGCCTTCTCCGGCGGTCTCTGGAAAATCACGCTAAGCATCGCGCAGGTATGCGTGTACCTGTTGACCGCGACGCTCTTGTTTCACCTCAACCTCCACGGCACAAATTTGGCGACCCTCGCGCTCTTCATGGCTCTGAGCATCGCGAGCATGTCGTCGATCGGCATCATCGCAGCCGGCATCGTCATTTACGTCAAACAGCAACCGCCGAGCAACTTGCTCGTCGGCGGAGCCGCCTCAATGCTCGCCGGGGTGCTCTTTCCGATCGCGCTGTTGCCGGCGCCGCTGCGGGTCGTATCGTGGCTCTTGCCGATCACCCACGCGCTGGCCGGGATGCGCGCGGCAATCGCGGGGATGCCCATCTCGCACGTCTCGGGCGAAGCAATCTGGCTTACCATTTCCAGCGCCATCCTGGCGCCGACGGCGCTTGTAGTATTCGGTCGCCTCGTCGACCGCGCGCGGCGCGACGGGACGCTCGCGCACTACTAGACCGTAGAAGCGAGCCGAGCTTTATGCGCGCCTGGACATTCCCGAATTTTGGTTCGTCGCTCTCCGCGGTGCGAAGATCGTTGCGTACTCAACGCCACGTGACAGGGTTTACCGGGAAAGCCATACGTTCTTGCGCGCAGAGACGCTCAGCCAACAGCGCGTGATAGCGCCTGTTTCCCGGAGCCGACGATCGGACTTGAACCGATGACCTGCTATTTACGAATTCTTTTTCAGCGGTATTAATGCCAGTCTTTCCTCTTGACACACTGCCTCATACGCCTCTTATGTCTTGTGTTTCTCACCCATAGGCGGTACACTGGCGGTACAACGCTAGAGAATTAAGCGGGGCTGGCGGACGCGTTCAACGACCGCCGAGCCCCATGTCACCGGAAAGGATGAGTTCCCGATGACCGCCTTAGCATATCAGAGCGCGCCGCCGGCGGGCACTCCCGGTGCCGAGCTATGGGCGACGCAAGCTTATGAGTACGCGCGTTCGTCCCAGGCAGCCAACACGCTGCGCGCCTATGCTTCGGACCTGCGGGACTTTGAAGCATTCTGCGACCGCGGCGTTTTCAGGTCTTTCCCGGCAGAGCCGCTGACGGTCGCGATGTACGTCGCGGAGCTCGCATCGCGCGCGAAGGTGTCAACGATACGGCGCCGGCTCGCAGCGATCGCCGTACAACATCGCCGCGCGGGTCTCGATTCGCCGGCGTCGCACCGAATCGTCCGTGACGTCGTGCGCGGGGTCGCACGCCAAAACGGGGTCGCCACGGTTCGAAAGGATGCGGTGACACTCGACACCCTTCGAGCGCTCGTTCTTGCGGTGGAGGGCGACGATGTCGCGGCCCGACGCGATCGCGCAATCCTGCTCCTTGGCTTCGGTGCCGCGCTACGTCGCTCGGAGATCGCTGCGTTGCACGTCGAGGACCTACGCTTCTCAAAGCGCGGCCTTATCGTCCACATCCGTCGATCGAAAACCGATCAGCTCGGCGAGGGCGCGGAGCTCGCGGTCCCGATCGTCGCCACGCCGGCGTTGTGTGCGGTGCGTGCACTCCGACGCTATCTCGATGCGGCGCAGTTTACGAGCGGACCGCTCTTCCGTTCCCTCACGCCGAAGCGCCGTTTCACTGAGCACGCGATCCGCGGTCGCGACGTCGCGGAGCTTGTGAAACGTCTCGCCGCACGTGCGCGGGTTGACGGCGACTTCTCAGGACATAGCCTGCGCGCGGGTTTCGCGACGAGCGCGGCAGCTGCGAAGGTATCGCTCGACGCCATCGCGCGCACGACCCGGCACAAGTCACTCGGAGTTCTTCTCACCTACGTCCGGCCAGCGCAGGCGTTCGACGATGTTGCGCTTTCCGCGATGATTCAGTAGCCGAAGTCTGATTAGGAGTCTCAATACGATGACGAACGTTACTGCACTTCCCCTCCCGCCGATTGATCGCGTTCGAGCTTTTGCCGCGGTGGCTCGCGCAAATGCGGAGGAAGCAATCCGGCTTCTGAGACGACTCGAAGGCCGCGTACTGCCACACGAATCCACTGAGCGACTTGCGGCCCAGCAAAAGACTCTGACGACGGCGCTCGCGCTTACTGCGATTTTGGAAGTGGCGCTTGACGAACACCCTCAGAACCGAGGAAATTAACAGATGGCGGGCCCACGATTCACACACTAAGACTCTACTGAAAAGGTGACTTCGATGGACACAGTGACTGCCCCCCAGAAACGCTTATCTCGCCGGATTCCCGGCGTCGGCACGCCGTACCGCATCGAACAGCGTCGGCGCAGGATCGAGAAGTTCTTGCGCCACGAAGCGGCGGCGTTACGTTCCACCGCCGCCCAACTCGACACGCTCGCCCGCAGGCTGGAGCGTGATCGTGAAGCGGGGCTCGACGCCGACCGAGCCGACCTTATCCGCGCGGCTAGGGGATCAGCGGGAGCACGAGGGTGCATCAGCGAGCTTCTAGGGTTGAAGAAATACACGCTCGACGAGTGTATCGATGCAATCTTTCCGCGACTAGCAGCGCCGCGCGATTCCGGCGTGGCGTTTCATCGTGACGAGGAGTACGAGCCCTCGGCGCAGCCGACACAAGGTTCAACGCCGGACGTCATCAGCGAAGCGATGGCGATCGCACAGTCAGCGGCGACCGATGCATCCCGGCCGCCCGACTGGTCACGGGCTCCGCTGACGGAGTGCGAGCGTCGTATCCGCGTGAAACTCCTCGAGCATGCCGAAGAGGACGTCGCCAACGGACGTTGGTCTAGTTCGGTCTATGAAGACCTTGGCGCCAAGCCTCGCGATGGCCGCCACCATGTGATGCTCAATGACGACTGTGATCACTTGTATGACGACATTTTGGCGTCGTGGCGTCGCGCTCAAGCGATTGAAGCGCGCCAGCACGCGGACTTCAAAGCGGACTCACGCCGGCAAGCATTCGACGACGCGATCGCGGCGGTCGACGAGGAGGGCGACGCCCCGACGGATTCCTAGATCGGGGCGCGCCGCAGAATCGGAGAGTAGGGATTCGGCAACTGTCCCGTTTGCTTGCGCGCGAGAGCCTGCATGATGAGGTCCGTAAGGCCGCTCACGCCGTCGGCGCCGACGAACGTGGAACCGTGCGCATCGACGTACACTTCGTGGCCTCCCCCACGGCCCGGGCCCGTAATCGGCTGCGTGTGACCGGGCTGGGTTCCGTGAGCCGGCGGAGCCCCTGCGATGACCGGAGCAAGGTTCCCAGGACCACCGGTCTGCACAGACTCCTGCGTCGCCGTCCCGCCCGAAGCGAGCGCGAGGTTGTAATCCGGCAGCGCACGGCGGATCGTGTACGTGTTGAACGCGCCCAGTGCCGCGGCACCCGTGCCCTGCAGCCCTTGCTCGATCTGCGCCAGCAGTGAGCCGGCGTCGGTGTATTGGAAATGCTGACCCGCGCCTTTGGCGCCGGTGACCCATTCCTCGCCGATGTGTGTCCCAAAGTTGTACTGGCCGCTGCCGGTCGAACTCGCGCCGAAGTCCGCAAGCGCTTTTTGATAGACGCTCGGGTCCTGGATGCCCGTCGATGCCGCGAACGCTTTTTGTCCGCCGGCCAGGAGTTCCTCAACGCCGGCAAGACCGGTCTTTCCCCCGAAGGCGCTCTTGGTCGCTTGGTCTTCGTAGAAGTTCTGGCCATTCGCGCCGGCGTTCCCCAAAAGGTCGGCGATCGTTTGGCCGTAGCGCTGCGTATCGGAGCGGTCGGGGAAGTTGCTCGGGGGACCCCAATGCGGGCCAAATAAGCCCCCTATGAGGCCGCCGAGCGTTCCGCCTATCTGCGCGCCCACGGGGCCGCCGAAGACGCTGCCAGCGCCCGCGCCAAGGGCACTGCCGACCGTTCCCCACGTCTGGTTACCGCCGAGGGCCGAGTTCGCCGCTTCACCCAAGCCAAAGCCCTGCGCGATCCCGCCCCAGGCCGTTGCCGCACCGCCTTTGAGTTGCAGGTTACCAAGAAGACCCGCAAGCCCGCCGCCGCTATCTGGCCGGATGGTCGGATATTGTATCCCTGAAGTATCGACGCTGCTCGTGCCGGGCACCATGAGGAGCCCGCTGGACGGATCGAGCGTAGGAACGCCGCCGCCCGCGATGTTGAATCCAGGAATGCCGATGCCGGCTTCCGCTGCGCCAGCATAAGCCGCGATCCCCGCGCCTCCGGTCGTCGGTATCGAGGCGAGTAGTTCAGCCGCACCCGTCGCACCGAACAGCGCGCCCGGTATCCCGTAGAGCTGCGCTCCGCTGATACCGGCGTCTAATGCAGCACCGAAGCCAGGCAAGTTGCCGCCTCCGAGGCCAGCGCCGCCACCGAGAAGCGAAACGGTCAGCGGTTCACTCGCAGAACCGCTCGGTGAAGCGGCAATCTTGCTAAACGCGCGCTTCGCGTCGTCATTCGCGCTCGTGTCGTTACCGAACATGCCAGGCATGCCCTTGGGCGCAACGCCTCCGAAAAGTGACGTCTCGAGCGCGTGACCAAAGGACATATCGCCGCCGCCCTCACCTTTGAAGAACAGATCGGCGAAGGTCGATTTGAGAAACTGGTTCTCCATGTCGGCGATCGTCGTTTTCCAGACGTCGCCCAGTTCGCGGATGCCGCCTTTGCCCTGCTCAAAGATTCCCGCGATGTGCGACGTGGCCGAATCCGCAAACTGTTTGTACTGTTGATCGCGCTGCTGCAGTTCGTTGCGTTCGTCACGTACGGCCTGATCCGCCATGTCGTGCTGGCGGACGTAGAGATCGTGGATCTTGCTTTGTAGATGCGTGACGGCTTGGCCGTCCTGTTGGTGTGCCTGCAAGAGCGTTCTGTACGATTGGATCTGTTGACCGATCAGCGCTACTTGCTCGCGATCTTTGACGCTCTGCTTCGCCGACGAATCCGCGACATCGGTGAAAAGCTCGCGGTACGTCTGATCGAGGTTTCTGACCGCGACGTTGACGTCCTGAACCACTTCCGTGTTCAGGGAACCGGAAATATCAGCGCCCTTGCCCTTCTTGAGATCAAGGACGCCTTGGACGCCGCGATCGGGAAGCGCGTTGATCGCAGCGAGGGCTGCCCGTTGAGCTGCTTCGAGTGCACCGCGGTCGCCGCTCTTCTTAAATGCCTGCTCGTACGCGTCTCGGATGCGCTTGACGAAGTCGGTCGCATCTTTGGTGATTGCCGCTTCCTCGGCACCACTGATCTTCGTTTTTTGATCTGTCGTCGTGCCGCTCTCGAGTTGCTTGAGCTTGGCAAGATGCTGATCGAGCGTTTCGTTGCCGGCCGCCCAATGTCGCTGTTCGGCGTCGAACGCTTTCTGCCACAAGCTGGTCGCTTTGTTCGCGAGTTCGGCCATGCGTTGCTCGATCTCGGCGACGTCCTTGGCCGAATCAGGGTCGTTGGCAGCAGCGCGCGCATCGCGAAGCTTCGCGTAGCCGGCGATCTCGGCTTCGATGGCCTGCTTGGTATTGCCGGCGCGCGTCGCTGCCGTTTGAAGGCGGCGCTCTTCGAGGTGAAGCGTATCCTCGATCGCCCTCTGGTGTTCGGACTCAGCTTTCTTCTGGGCGTTGGTATCTTGCGTGATGAGCGCGGTGTACGCTTTGTCGGCGGCAGTACGTTCCTGGATGGACTTGTTCGTATCGTCGCCGATCGCGCGCAGCGTTTGTTCGTAGTCTTGTCGAGCGCTGCTCAGGCCACCGGAAAGCTCCTTCTGATACGTCATGTACGCCGTAGCGAGATCGGTCGCTTGGGGATTGCCGGTCTGCCCAGCTCCCCGCACGTTCGTGTTCGCGGGATTCTTCATCCCCATGCGCGCTTCGACGCTCTGCCCGTAGGCGAGCCCTTGCTGGTTCACGCCGCCTGCGTTGTACATCGACAGCGCGGCGAGAATGTTGCCGTTGGCAGCTTTGAGGTCAGTGGCAATCATTTCCTCAGCACGCTTCGCAGCGAATCCAACGTCGTGAGCTGCGCGATATAGATCGTCCGCCGAAGCGCCAGAGGCCGGGTCGAGCTGCCAGATGCCGTGCCCGAGATTCCCCGGCGTCCGTGACAAGCCGGTGCTCGGGTCATAAGCCCCGGACCGGCCCAATCCCGTTTCTTGCTCGCCAACGGCATGCAAGAGCTTCGCCATCAATGCGGGATCGGAGTAACTGGCCGAGGCGGCAGTGATCGCGGCGTTTATGCTTGGGGTGCCCGGTGCCGGCGTCGGCTCCTGCAGCTGCGACGCTCCATACTGTAAGCTACCGATCTGCGCTATGGGATTGAGCCAACCTCCAGGGGCCGTCTGGAGATACTGATTGCGCGCTTTCCCGAACTTTTCAATCGCGGTTTCCGCGCGCTCGACGCCTTTCTCCCACTCGCCGAAGGTGTTGTCGTACGACAACTTGTCTTCCAGGAACACCAGCGCGCTGCCCAGACCATCGATGGCCTTGTGAAACGCATTGATGCTCTCCGGCCTGTTCGCCGATTTCACGAATTTGTCGAGGGCGCTCGTGCCCTTATCAAGGCTTGGCGTCAGCTGCTCGCCGACGGCAAGCGCAAGCGCCTTCCAATCAGTACTAAGCTGTTCCTGATGGCGCGCCAGTCCGGCGACCGTCGTCGCCTGGCCGCCCATCTTCGCCTCGACTGCTTCAAGTGTATCCTTGAATGACATCCCGTCGTGAATCTGCTGACGCGTCACAACGCCGAGATCGATTAAGCCACGAGCATTGCCATTATACGCATTGAGCAGCTCATGCGTGATATCGAGCAAAGGTTTTCCCGTAGCAACATGCGCGTCTTCGGCAACGCGCACGATCTTGAAAGCATCACTGATCTTGACGCCCGCAGTGGCGAGCAGCGTCAATGCCGGGAGCGTTTCGTCTCGGCTAATCGCCGTCGTGCGCTCTTGTAGGCGCGCCCATGCATCGACATTGCTCGATAGGTTCTGCCAATCACCGCCCTGCGTGCGAACTGCGACTCCAAGCCGCTCCATCGCCTCTTGGTCTTTGGCCGCAGTTTCAGCCGCTCCGTAGAGCGCACCACCAACACCAAACGCCGCAATTGCACCACCTAGAACGGCGAACTCACCGGGGCCACCCTGTGCCGCGTAACCGAGATTCGTGACGGCGTTGCCGACGCCGCCGGGGATGACGTAACCGGCATTGAGCAACGAGTTCCCCGCAACCCCGCCGCCCCGACCGCCGCGGCCCTGGGTGCGCTCCTCTTCGGCGTTCGTGCGAACCTGGTTGTCGATGATACGTTTGTCGATCAGCGCACGTGCGTCAGCGTATTCCTGATACTGCTGCCGCGCGTTCTGAAGCAGCCGGCCTTCCTCTTCGAGGGAAATCTGCTGCGAACGGACCTGATCGCGCAATGCGTCAGCACGCAGTTTCGCCGATTGCGTTGCGGACTCAGCACTCTGTTTGTCCGCTCTGATCTGCTGTTCAACTGCCAGACGTTGGTCGCGCACCATCTGATCTTGGATCGTACGGATTTGCCGTTCGGCCTCGACGTATGCACGATAGCGAGACTGCATCTCCGGGTCGCCCTCAAGGTTGCCGACGGAGAGCTGCGTGCGGGTGTACTCGCCGCCGCCGGGGCGGACCGTCGCGAGTTGCATTGCGCCGCGCGAAGACTTCAAGGCATCCTGCTGCGACAGCTCGCCAGCCCGGACGTCGTCTCGGACGGCCGCGAGTTGCCGTTTTACCTCGGCCAGTATCTCGCGGCCGCGTTGAGCGGCCTCGGAGATGGCGCGCGAGCCGGTTTCCGCGACGGCCTGATCGGCAAGGCGCGCGCTGTCGGCAAAGGCCCGCGCCATCTGCGCGGAATTCTTGGCGCTCGAACCGGCCGCAACGGTAATCGCCTCGCCGGCACGTTGGGCGGACTGCGCGATACGATCATTGGCCTCCGCCACACCGGCAGCGGCGCCGTCGACGCTCTTGCCAAGATCAGTGAACGCCGTGGTCGCGGCATCTGCATCGGCGGAAATGCTGATGTGTAGGCCGCCGGCGTCTTCCTCGTTGCCGTTCATCGCAGAGCGAACCTTCGGACTTCCTCCCGCACGCCATGCCGCCGGACGCGGCGAAACGATACTTTGCAAATGGCTCGAAAGGTGCACCCGGTGAGCAACCCTCGGTACACAAAGCCAAAGGTGGACCGCTTCGGCTTTCCGTCAATGACGACGCTGAAGATGCTGCGTTATCGGCGGTTTGCTAGTCTGGTGACCGCCGCAAGAGCGCTCGGCGTAACAAAACATGCCCTTCGGCGATGGGAACTCGGCTTGACGGAGCCGCGGCGCACGAACCGCGAGAGAGTCGAGCGCGTCTTCGGACGTCCGTGGGCCACATTGCAGCGCTCTGCGCCACGCTTTGGCATACCAAAAGGAGAACAAGAGTGAACACTCGCCCGCGACTGAACTTCTTCCGATTCGGGACATACGACCACGACCGCCTCGAGCGTGAATTCGACTTGCGCGAAAGCACCGCACTGCCGCAGTTGACGAACGCGATCGACCATGCCACCGCGAGCCTCGAGGCGATTGCCGAGATATTCAATAGGGCAAAACTGAGCGAAAAACTCAGCGACACGCCCCTTCGCCCGACGGTGGAATGGTTGCGACGGTTGCGCACGGAGTACGGCGCCTCGTGACGAGTGCCACGCGAGAGGCAGTCCGTGAACTGCGGGCTGCCGGGCGTGACGCGCGCGCCTACAAGATCACAGCCCAACCGCGCCCCGTCGTCGAATCGGCAGCATCGAAAAAGAGCGGCGGCGGTATTCGCGCGTTGATCCTCTCCGCCGGCATGGGGAACCCCGCCGATCGGAACTACTATACGGGGGAGTTCATCCAGTCGGCGGTTCCCCTCATCGAAGGCGCGGACGCATTTTACGATCACCCCTCGCTGTCTGAGGACAAGGACATCCCGGAGCGCCGCGTGCGCGATAAGGCCGGATGGTGGGCCGACGCGGAGATCGGAAAGTTCACCGATCCCGAGCATCCCGAGCTCGGCGCTCGTGACGGCGTCTTCGCGACGTTCTATCCGCGCAGCGGCGACCCACAAATAGCAGGGCTACTCGAGACCGCTGCTGCCAAAGCAGCGAAATACCCGAACGCCGACCCGTTCCTGGCGTTCTCCATCAACGCGTACGGCGTTGGTCAACCCGGATCGTCACCCGACGACGGCAGCCCTTGCTCGATTATGAACCGGATGACGGATCTGAAGTCGATCGACGCCGTGACGGCTGCCGGCGCCCGCGGCCGGCCGGTCTTCGCTGCAAACGCACGCGAGTCGCGTGGGCGACTGACATACATCCGCGGTGAGTTCATGCCAACGGTTGCCACGATCGAAGCCGGCCGTTCCCGCGGCGCGCGACCGAAGATGCCCCCGAACTTCTTCCTGAAACCTTTTAGCTAGGCAAGGAGCACCGATTATGGACACGACTAAAACCCAGGAGATCAGCGAGCGCTATGAGGCCGCGCGCCGACGCGTCGACGACGCGCAAGCCAAAGCGCACAGCGCGATGCAATCGTACCACCAGGCGAGCGAGGAGGTACGGGCCGCACAGCAAGCCATGGAGGACGTCGGACAAGACCGCTACTACGACATGATTCGATACCGCGAGGAGGCGGTCAAGGCTCTCGCCAGCGGATCTGCGGAGTATCCCCTCGATGCTTCCGGCCGCCTTGAGCCCGAAGCGGTAGAGCGCGCGTGCAGTCATGTCTTCGCAGACGAGTCGAGTCCCATCGCGCTCGGCAAGGGCATGTCCGATACCATTTCCGTGCGCGCGGAGGAAGGGCATGACGCTGCACTCGGAGCTCTGAAAAGCCATGTACGCAACTGCAGCCAAAGCGAATCAAGAGACGTCATATCCAAAATCGGCAGGCGCGTGAGAGTCCGCGACTGACCGCGTGGGGCGCTTGACGAAAGCCGATCGCGCTGCTGCCGTCGATCGCATCGCGCACGCGATCGTTGAAGATGGTGAAACCCGCCTAACGGCACTGGCCACGATTGCCGGCGTGCATCGCAATTACGTCGCGCCGCTGCTCAAAAGCGCGCGAGAACGCATCGGTCGCGAGTGCCCGCCGCCGAGCGAGCTTCGACAGACGTATCTGGCGCAAGCTGCCACGATCTATCGCAAGGCACTCCAGGGACACGACAGCGCGACGGCGCGCAACGACCATCGCGTCGCGAACGAGTTTCTTAAAACAGCGAACGACTCGCTGCGCACTGCAGCCACGATCGGAGGGGTCGGTGAACTCAAAAGCGAGGGCGGTTCCCAACACCCAAGAGTCCGCATCGTCTTCGAAGCCTTCGAAGAAACCGCGCCGCCAGCAGCACTCGCAGCTGTCGCTCGACTATCGACCGCACCCGGGGCAGCAGCTCTTTCACGATCGCCCGGAGCGCTTCCGGATCATCGCAGCGGGCGCGAGGTTCGGGAAGGACACCGCGTGTCTGATGGAGCTCCTGCGTCTGGTAACGACGGCAGCAGCGGAGCCTGATCGACCGGCGACCATCATCCCACGGGTCCACGCGTGGATCGTCGGCCCCACGTATCCGCTTCTCAGCGAGCCGTGGCGAGTTCTCAAGCGCACGATTCCGCCGTCGCTCATCGTCGCGACCAACGAGACGAAGATGTCGATCGAGCTCGTCGGCGACATTCTCATTGAGTGCCGGTCGGCCGAGCACCCTGAAACGCTCGTCGGTAGTGGGCTCGACGTCCTCTGCCTGCTCGAGTTCGCGCTGATTCCCGAACAAGCTTGGACGACGTCGCTGCGGCCGCGCCTCGCAAGCTATGGCCGATGGGGCCTACTGATCGCCAGCGGAACTCCTAAGGGCAGAAATTGGGCCCACAGGCTCTACCTCGCTGGTCAGAATCCCGATCAGCCAGACTATTGGAGCATGCAGGCCGCGACGTGGGACAACCCGCTGATCGATCCCGCCGAGATTGAGTCGATGCGCGATACCATGACGAGCCGCGCCTTCGCGCAAGAAGTCGCCGGCGAGTTCGTCACGGACGACGGCGCGGTCTTCCGCGGGGTGCGCGGCTGCATCGTGCCGCCGCGCGAACCGCGCGGAAGCGTCACCGTCGGGGTCGACTGGGGTACACGACGCGATCGCACTGCGCTCTGCGCCCTCGACGAAAACGGGCATCTTTTTGCGTTCGAAAGCTTCCGCCGGATCCCGTGGTCACAGATTTTAGACCGCGTCGTGAGCTTCATCGAGGCCACGCGGGCCGAGCTTGTCGTCCCGGAAATTAACTCGATCGGAGATCCCGTCACCCAGGACCTTGAGTCGCGGCTAGCGGGCCGCGCGATCCGCATCGAGCCATTCCTGACGACCGCAACGACGAAGCGGCAGGCGATCGACCGGCTCGCCCTCGCGATCGAACAGCGCCGCGTTTCGTACCCGGACATCCCGCAGCTCGTCAACGAGTTGGAAATCTACGAGTACAGCCAGAGCCCGGCGGGTAATGTGCGGTTCTCAGCGCCGAGCGGCCAGCACGACGACGCGGTCATGTCGTTCGCCTTCGCGCTGCACGGCTCGGTCTTGCACGCCAGGGACGCCAGTGGGCCGAGCGGCGGCTATGTGGACGCCGTCGGATACGGCGACGACGGCGGCCGCAGCTACGAAAACCTCGGTAACTTCTGGGTCGAGCGGTCTAGCTACTAGGCCAAAACATTAGTGACGATGCCGACACTAAAGAGCTTTTATGCCGCGCCTTCCGCCTGAATTGCGGCGAGGACCGCGGCCTGCATTGCGATGAATTCTTCGAAAGTCATTGGCCTAGGAGCCCGTCGGGGTTTCGCCGCTTGATTTGTGCTATAGTGTAAGCAATG
>JACRTY010000042.1 GCA_014305025.1 Candidatus Nyctobacter psychrophilus
AGGTCATTTTTGGCGCGACGATACCGTCCATGGTAAGATTTTAAGTGGCGCGACACGCCCGCTTTGCGCCCAGCCGAGGGGCGTGTATGATAGGCGGGTCCCGAGTTGCCGGCGATCGGCAACCGGGGCGAACGCGGAGCAACGACATGAACTGACGAGGTTTCCGAGCGCAGCCGAACGAGCTGCGCGCGGGTTGTGAAAAGGACGATATGCCAACCGGTAAAGTACGTATTTTCGAGCTGGCCAAAGAGCTCGGTTTATCTTCGAAGGACCTGATCGGTCTCTTCGATCGCTTGGGGCTGGAAGCGAAAAATCAGCTCAGCGTCGTTGAGCCGCCGATCGCCGATCTGGTGCGGGGGGTTCTCGGGGGTGCTGCCAAAGGCGCTCCCAAGGCGGCCGCCACGGCAACCGCGACGCCTCCGGCGCGGTCGAGCGGCAACGGCAACGGTGCTCGCGCGACGCCGGAGTCGTCTGCCCTGCCGGTTGCGCCACCGCCCACGGCTCCCGCTGCGGGAGCGAAGGCGGCCGCGTCGGAGCCGATTCCGAGTCTCAAGCCCGTTACGGCGCCCCGACGCCCAAAAGCGCTGCCGAAGGATGACGCTTCGGAAGGTGTGGATGGGCCGGCCGCTGCGTCGCCGATGGCTCCTGAGGGGTCCGCCGCTGGCGCAGCTCCCGGTTCGGACGCCGGCACACCCCCGGAATCGGCGCCCCCTAGCCCCCCCGCGCCGCGGATCGTTGGCGGTCCGGCGCCGCGCATCGTCGGCAGTCCGGCGCCACGCATCGCTCCGGGCGGGGCGATTCGGCCTCGCCGGGGGCCGGCGGACGGCAGCACGGACACGGCTCCGGTGCCCCAATTACAGCCTGTACCGACGGGTCGTTCCTCGATCGCACCACCGTCGCGTCCCCCGGTACCCGATAGTGGAGCGGCCGCGTCGGCTGCTCCCGGTCCGCAAACCGGTATGCCCGGCCGTCCGGGCGTCGCGCCGCGTCCCGGGCAGACCGGGATGCCATATCGGGCCCCGCAGCCCGGTCAGACGCCAGCGCGCCCCGGCGCACCTGGGACGCCGGGTGCCGCGGGAGCGCCGATGCGCCGGCCGGCCGGTAACGGTCCGTTCCGGCCTCTGACTCCTCCCCCCGGTGCCGGCGGCCCGCGCCCGTTCACGCCCCACGCGCCCGGCGCACCGATGGCTCCCGGCGGTCCCACGCCGAGTTCCGGCGGACCACGCGGTCCCCAACCGCGCGGCCGCGGCGGTGCGGACCGTTCCGGCGCCAAGAAAGATCGCGAGACGGAAATGCTTCTGGATAAGGAGCGCCGCCGCAAGAAGAGTGGCGGCGACGAGCGGCGGCAGCCGGCGTCTTCCAATCTCGAAACGATCGAGATCCCCGACGTGCTGACCGTGCAAGAACTCGCGACCTCCATGATCGTGCCGGCCAAAGACATCATCAAAGAGCTGATCAAGATCGGCACGATGGCGACGATCAACCAAAACATTCCGGCGCAGACCGCGCAGAACGTCGCGCGCAAGTTCGGCTTCAACGCGGTCATCAAAGAGGCGGGCGAAGAAGTCGTCGTCGAGCAGGAAGAAGACCGTCCCGAACTGCTCACCCCGCGCCCGCCGGTCGTCACGGTGCTCGGTCACGTCGATCACGGCAAGACGTCGTTGCTCGACAAGATTCGTTCGGCCAATGTCGCAAGCGGCGAGGCCGGCGGCATCACGCAGCGCATCGGCGCATACACGGTCGAAAAGAACGATCAGAAAGTCACGTTCATCGACACGCCGGGTCACGAAGCATTCACCGCGATGCGCGCGCGCGGCGCCAAGGTCACGGACGTTGCGATCCTCGTCGTCGCAGCCGATGACGGTGTTATGCCCCAAACGGTGGAAGCGATCTCGCACATCAAGGCGGCCAACGTGCCGATCGTCGTGGCGATGAACAAAATGGACAAGGAAGACGCTCAGCCCGACCGCGTCAAAGCGCAACTTGCCGAACAGGGATTACAGCCCGTCGATTGGGGCGGCAAGACGGAAGTCGTGCCCGTTTCCGCGCGCACGGGCGACGGCATCGATCAGCTGCTCGAAACCGTGCTGCTCGAAGCCGAGTTGCGGGATCTCAAAGCAAACAAAACGCGGCGCGCTGCGGGCGTCGTCATCGAATCGGCGCTCGATCGCGGGCGCGGTGCGGTTGCGACGGTGCTCGTGCAGAACGGAACGTTGCGAGTGGGCGACGTCGTCGTCGTCGGGTCGGCGTTCGGGCGCATTCGCGCGCTGGTCGACGACAAGGGCAAACAAGTGAAGAAGGCCGGACCCTCGATTCCGGTCGAGATCATGGGGCTTTCCGACGTGCCCAGCGCCGGCGACACCCTGATGGTCGTCTCCGACGAACGCGTCGCACGTGAAGCGGCGGCGAAGCGTTCGACGCGCCGTAAAGACGTCGCAATTGCGGCTTCCAACGGACCGCGCATTTCGCTGGAAAGCTTCATGTCGACGCCGGCGGACGGCGGCCGCAAATCGCTCAACCTCATCCTCAAAGCCGACGGGCAGGGTGCGGTTGAAGCGTTGCGTGGTCGGGTCGAGGGACTCTCCAACGCTGAAGTCGACATCCGCGTCATCTATGCCGGCGTCGGAGCCATTACGCCAAATGACGTCAACTTGGCGAGCGCATCAAACGCCGTGCTCATCGGGTTCAACATTCGTACCGATGAGACGGTCAAGCGGCTCTCGGAGAACGAACAGGTGGACCTGCGCTTCTACCAAGTCATTTACGAAGTGGAGAACGACCTCAAGAAGGCGATGCTCGGGATGCTGGCGCCGAAGTTCCGCGAGATCATTCTAGGGCGCGCGGAGGTTCGCGAAGTGTTCAAGGTTTCTAAGGTCGGGACGATCGCGGGGTGTTACGTGCAGAGCGGCAAGCTCACGCGTAACGCCAAGGTTCGCATCTTGCGGGATTCAGGGGTTATCTTTCAGTCGGAGCTTGAGTCGCTGCGGCGGTTCAAGGACGACGTGCGGGAAGTGGCTGAGAACTTCGAGTGCGGGGTGCAGATTGCGCGCTTCTCGGACCTCAAGAACGGGGACGTGATCGAAGCGTTTACGTCGGAGTTGGTTGCGCCGGAACCGGTTCCGGCGTAACCCTTCGGTGTTGTTGCGGTGCGCTGCTGACGTCGGGGACGTCGCTGCACGGGGCCGGGCCGCGGCGCGGGTGTGCCCCGGGACCGCTGGTCGTTCCCGATCCGTCGGGAACGACCGCTACGCGGCGTCTCGCTCCCGCACATCGTGTGCTCCGCTCGCCGTCCGAGTTCCCGGGGCACACCCGCGCCGCGCCCCGGCCCAGATGATGTCGGTCTTGGGCTGATGTCGAAAACATCGGGGCCGACACTTTCTTTCGATAGTTTTGTCCGGCGTGCGCTTACGGTCTGGAAGCGCATTGTGGCCGTTGTGCCGCGTCTGCAGACGGCGTCTTGCCGGGCACTTGCGGTGGTCGGATTGGTTGCCGTCAGCGCCGCTTTCGTACTGCAGCGCACGGGTCCGGACGGCGGATTCAACGGCTTCTGCGTTGGATTGTTATTCGGTCTCGGAATCGGCGTTGCACTTGCCGCCATCGCGGCGCTTGCGCGAGATCGTCTGCGGAAAAGGTTGGATCCATGAGTTTTGACAATATGGTAACGCGAAGGTCTACGGACAAAGATCGAGCGCGTACCAGACGCGCGTTTCGCTGGTATTTCATAATTTATTGTGTTCTTACGGCGGTTGCCGGCAGCTTAGCGTTGCGTGATTACTTTGTGCATAAGCTGGAATTATGGCTGATCGTGCAAGTGCTCATGATTAGCATCATGACAGTGATCAGTCACTTTCAATTGCGCAAGGTGAACCGCTAGCTTGTGAAACGGGAGCGGATGGGGCGCATTGATCATGAGTTGCAGCGGGAGTTGGCGCGGGTCATTGGTACGGAGTTGAAAGATCCGCGGCTTGGGTTTGTGACGGTTACGCGGGTTGAGATTTCTAGCGATTTGGCTGCGGCGAAGGTGTATGTGTCGATTATTGGGGATCGGCACGTGGCCAAGCAGAGCATGGCGGCGCTGGAGTCGGCGAAAGGGTTTTTGCGCGGGGAACTGGGGCATAGCGTGGCGCTGCGACATACGCCGGAACTGACTTTTGTCGAGGATCGAACGACCGAGAGAGCGATTGCGCTCCATCAAGTTTTGGCCAAGGCGGGGCAGGCGTCGAGGGCGTCGCGCGAGGAAGGGGCAGCGGATGATTCAGAGTGAGGTGCGCGATACGACGACGGCGGATGTCGTTGCGGAATTGCGGCGGCGGCCGGCGTTCGTGATGGTCAGCCATGTGAAGCCCGACGGTGATACGCTTGGTGCGGGATTGGCCTTAGGACTTGCGCTGCGCGGATTGGGCAAGCGGGTGCACTACTTTCAACAGGATCCGGTGCCGCGCAACCTGCGGTTTCTGGCGGATTCGGAACTCGTTTCGCGCCAGGTTCCGAGCGATCTCCCGGCGGATACCCTGTGGGTTTTCTGCGACATGAGCGATACGTCGCGGGCCGGCGAATTTTTGCCGCCGATCGAGCATCGCAACATCCTCGATATCGATCACCACCTCGCGAACGCCCGTTTCGGCGCGTACAACTACGTGCTCGAAACGGAATGCTCGACGGGTACATGCGTACTCAAGCTGCTCGATGCGATGAACGTGCCGGTTACGCCGCCGATTGCGACCGCTCTGTTGACGACGATCATGACGGATACCGGCGGGTTCATGCACTCGAACACGACGGCGTCGGTATTACGCACTTCTGCATGGCTGATGGAGCGTGGTGCGGACAAAGAAAAGATTACCGACTGGATCTTTGCGAACAAGCGCTTGGCCGCAGTCGGTCTGCTGGGCGAAGCTTTGTCGATGGCGCGTGTCGGCGAAGACGGGAAGTACTGCTGGTCGGTGGTCGACGATGCGATGCTGCGGCGCCACGGCGCCGACGGCGAAGACACCGAGGAGATCATCGGACATTTGCGCTCGATCGAAGGGGTCGACGTCGCCGCTTTGTTCAAGGCCTTCGAAGGGGACGTGCGGGTCAGCCTGCGCAGCAACGGACGCGTCAACGTGCAAGCAGTCGCACAACGTCTGGGTGGCGGCGGCCATTTCCGCGCCTCAGGCTTCACCTTCGAAGGATCGCTCGACGACGCGTTCGTTGCGGCTCGGGACGCTCTCCGTGCCGAAGGTCTGTAAGGCTTAGGAGGCAGAGCCTTCTAAGGTTACAGCGCGCCGCACTTCCCACAGCGTATCGTCGGTGCTCGGGTTCGTAAACGTCTTCAAGCCGGCGGGTTTGACGTCGGTGCAAGTTGGAGTGCGCGTTCGCAAGACTTTTGCCCGGCTCGCCGGCGTCAAATTGCCGGCGGGTCACTTGGGCACCCTCGATCCGATGGCGGCGGGTGTGTTGCCGCTCGGCCTGGGGAAAGCGACGCGGCTGATCCCGCTGATCGAAGATCGTCGCAAATCATACGTCTTTACGCTCGTGCTGGGACGCAGCACGACGACGGGCGATGCGACCGGCGCGACGGTGACGTGCGACGCCGTTCCGGCCGATGCCCTGATGCGCCTCCAGGAGGCCGTGAAGACGTTCGTCGGCGTGATCGAACAAGTTCCGCCGATGGTAAGCGCTTTGCACCACGGCGGTGAGCGTCTGTACGACATTGCACGGCGGGGTGAGACGGTCGAACGCGCACCGCGCCGCGTGACGGTCTATGGCTTGAACGTACTGGGTTATCAGGACGGAGTAGCGCGCATGACGCTCGCGTGTTCGGAAGGCGCGTATGTTCGCGCGCTATGCGAGGACCTCGCAGGGGCGCTGGGCTGCGCGGGGCACATGGGTGCGCTGCTGCGCGATGCGTCGGGACCGTTCGTGCTGTACGAAGCGCGGACACTCGACGAAATCGATGCGGCGCCCGAGGCGGCGTTGATTGCGCCCGAACGCATTATCCCGTTTCCGACGATCGTACTGGACGGTCGGAGTTCGGCTGATTTTCGCGCCGGAAGGCTCGTACCGCTTCCGCAAGGGGCGGGCGCCAAGCACGTCTTCGTGCGCGATTCGGCCAGAACGCTCGTCGGCGTGGGCGAAACGGTCGGCGCGTTGCTTGCGCCCCGCAAAGTTTTCGTGTGAAGATTCACCATGAGCTGGCAGTGCGCGACGACAGGCACCCGCTCGTGGTCGCGATCGGCTTCTTTGACGGCATGCACCGCGGACACCGGGAGATCGTGCGCACCTTGCTGCGCTGCCGGCGACCCGGTTATCGCGCCGCGGTGCTCACCTTTTCCAACCATCCATCGACGTATCTGCGTCCCGCTCGCACACCCGCGCTCATCACGACGCTCGGGGAGCGGGTGAATCTGCTTGCAGCGAGCGGCATCGACGAACTCTACCTCGTGCCGTTCGACGAGCGCATCGCCATGCTCGAGGCGCGCGATTTCTTGTTCGACGTGCTCATCACCAAACTCGACGCTCGTGCGCTCGTCGTCGGCGAAACGTTTCGCTTCGGACGGGCGAGGGCCGGCGACGTGGCGCTCGCGGCCGCCGTGCTGCAAGAGCGCGGCGCGCTCGTCATGGCCGTCCCGCGGCTGACCGACGGCGGCGAGAATATCTCGAGCACGCGCATTCGGGCGGCGTTGGCGGCCGGCGACATGGCAAGCGTGAATCGGCTCCT
The DNA here is from genome assembly GCA_014305025.1 of Candidatus Nyctobacter psychrophilus. GTDB lineage: Bacteria > Vulcanimicrobiota > Vulcanimicrobiia > Vulcanimicrobiales > Vulcanimicrobiaceae > Nyctobacter > Nyctobacter psychrophilus. The sequence continues at coordinate 6,704 of JACRTY010000042.1, forward strand.
GGGCGAACCGTATCTGTTGCGCGGCCGGGTCGGCTTCGGCGCCGGACGCGGTCACGATCTCGGTTTCCCGACCGCGAACCTCGACGTGCCTGCCGAAAAGGCGTTGCCGCCGGACGGCGTGTACGCAGCGACGGCGCGCTACGATGGCCGCGACTATCGCGCTCTGCTTTCGGTCGGCACGAACCCCACCTTTGCCGCAGCGAAGCGAACCGTCGAAGCATGGCTCCTCGATTTTCGGCGGACGATCTACGGTGAAGAACTGATGCTGCGCGACCTGCGGTTCATTCGCGAACAGAGGACCTTCGCCGATGTCGACGGCCTGCTCGCGCAGATGGGAGAGGATGCAACGCATGTGCCGTTTCCGTCGTTTAGTCGCACATGAGAGATGTTCTAGGAGCCGTACTGAGCGCCGCGTGTGTACTCTCGGCTACCTTGCCGGCACTTGCAATACCGCATACCGGCGACGTGGCCCCCGGGTTCAGCTTGCCTGCTGCACGTGGCGGAACCGTAACTGTGCGCACGTTCTCGGGAAAACCGACGTATCTGAACTTCTTCGCATCGTGGTGCGGCCCGTGCAACACCGAAGCGCCAAGCGTCGGACGATTCTATCGCACGTACCATAAACGTGGGCTTTCCATCCTGGCAATCGACGAGCAAGAGAGCCCTTCGAAGGGCAGCGAGTTCGCGCGTCGGTACGGCTGGTCTTTTCCGGTCGTCGTCGATGACGGGAGCGCGCGCGCAAGTTACCGCGTGATCGTTCTGCCCGTACACGTCTTCATCGACCGATCCGGAAAAATCAGCACGTATCGCATCGGCGAAATGGAACTCAACGAAATTGAGGACGCCATCCGTAAGATCGTCTGAGCTACGTCATGCGTAGGGTTCGCTTTTTGCGTAGCGGGAGGAGCCTAGCAGCCCAATTTCGGGGATCGCGCAGCGTCATCTCATGCGCTTATCCCGGCCGGAACCAAGGGTGTTGACAAGGTGCTCCATCGCGTCAGCGTAGCTCGCTCGAGGCCAATGCTAACGGCGATCCGGGCAGTGTGGATTCGAAATTATGAGTACATTAAGAAAACGTTACAATCTGTCGCTTGACGAGCGCCTACTGCGCGCCCATACTCAGGCCCCCAATATCCTTTCGGAAGTGGACTGTTATGACTTCGAGCTGGATCAGAGCGCTCGGCGCTTTCGTTATCGCGACATCATGCGTGGCTTTTAGCAGGTCCGTGGAGGCAGCCTCACCCGGAAGGGTGACAGTATCGGAGGCGCAATTGGCGCACGCTCCGATTCAAGTAAACGTTTTTCGTCACGGAGACACGCCGTACTCGTTTACAACAGTGCCAGGCGCGCGTTGCACGTTGCCAGCCGGCCGTAGCGGGAAGCAGTTTGCAGCATATGCTGGTCCCGATGGTGTCGTGCAACTGCATGCAAGCGCTGTAAACCCATCGATGACGAGTTCTTATTTCCAATTTACTTGTGACCTATCAGGACGATAGTTAGCATAATCCCGGTCGCATACTACATTCGGCCCGGTACGCAGACTATTCGCGTCCCTCGCCCGCCAGTGCCCGGCGCTACATCGCAGCAGTTGGCAGCAGCCATTGCGCGACTCGGCTTCGATCCAACGACAGCTTCAGAGGACACGGTGATACACCATGACCTTCCCTGGCGGCCGAACGTTGCCGACGATGTAGCGGCCTATAATGCATGGCTGATGGCGGTCGTTTCCCCAACTCGCAAGGTTATTCGGAATGGAGTCGCCCTCCCTATCGTCCATCAACCGTTCCGTGAATCGCCGAGCATGCGTTATCTTGGCGTCCGTCGACCCCGGACAGATGCCGTGAATCAGTTTATTACCAATAACGCATGGAGCGGCTACGAAGGCAACGGTTACGCCGGAACTTTTGGTGTCGTAAATGGCGCGTGGAACGTTCCCGGTCTACAGTACCCAAAGGTAGCGGGCGATATTTACTATTCCGCAGCCTGGGTTGGCATTGATGGCGGCAAATCAGCGCCGCCCTACCCACCGGAGCAAAACAACGTGTTCCAGAGCGGTACAGAGATGGACGAAACATATGCCGGCAACGGGACGCTGACCGCGAGCTACTACATATGGAGAGAATACACGCCTGATCCGATCGTATTCGAGATGAACACCAATGCATTCGACTACGTCGGGTGCCAAGTGTTCAAGTACATTACGAACAACCGCGCAGCCGGCGAATACTGGTGCAAAGATTATCAAACGGGACAGGTAGCTGAGTACGCGCAGTGGGTTGACAGCCGTATGGTAAATAGCACCGCTGAATGGATTGTGGAACGCCCCTTCGTCAACGGCGGTTGGGCGCCATTATCGAATTACAGTTCAATTAGCTTCGGCAGCGCCTGGATCTACACGACCACGAAGGTTTTCTTTCCAGTATTCAGCATTTACCCACACTGGTCGCTCTACCAGATCGAGATGCTGTCCGATTCAACGCATCAGGAACTATCGGGCGCTTACTCCCTGAACAGATCCGACGGACAGGGCATCGGCTTTGAGTGGTTCAATTCGTTCTGATGAGGTACAGCGGTTCCACTGTCGATCAATAGCGCAGGCAGATTTTTACCAGCAATCGCGGCGTTATTGTTCATGCCGGGAACGCGCGGGGCTTTTGCCTCGCATGTAACGGGATATGGATTGTTCGCGGCTCGGTTCCAGGAGTCGCGAACAATCATGTCCCACGGCTTTCGGGGCGGTATCGTTATGTTTCCGCGGCTTGACTCAACGCTAAGCGCGGCTGCGTTTTTCCCGGCAATTCATACGCGTCCCATAGATATAACCGCGACCACAGCGAACTATGAAGATACGACGATACGCAGTAAGCCGATTTGGGGCCGTTGTCTAGACGTACCTCAGATGGAGGCTCTGACGTTCAATCGAAGCTTCTCGCTACACGCGATCCCGATGATACAAATTCATAATTATTTCGCTGGCGGCAGATGGTCGTATGCCTTGTTCGACGACACGCGGTTTGATGGATTGATCCATAAAAGCAAAGCTGTCGAGCCGGGCCGAGTCCTGAAGGTGGTGTAAAAGCGGCGCTCGCCTAGCGTAAGGTAAGC
>JACRTY010000015.1 GCA_014305025.1 Candidatus Nyctobacter psychrophilus
GGTCAGTTCCCAATTCGCTGCGCGAAGTCGAGCGCGAAGTGAACTTTTTGCTCGATGTTACCGACCCGAACCGCGATGCCGCGCCGGAATACGTTCTCGACCGCTCGAATTCGGCGAGTGCCCCGAGCAGCGCCCTCGAAGACGACCCTGTCGACACTGCCATTGCAAGCGCCGTACAGGCCGGATCATGAACCGAACGGTACCGACCCAAACGAACGGCGTCGCATCACGCCCAGGCGTCGGCGGAGCGCGCCCCAGTCAGATGATGTTCGCTTACGGCGTCGGCGCTCAAGTCGATCTGCCCAGCCTGTCGGTCGTTATCGCGGGTCTCGATGCTTGGGATAAACCGCGCGAATCCGTAGTTGAACCGCGTTTGCTTGCCGCGGTGCAAGAGCGCTTGGGCGCTCAGGTCGAGTACCTGGCGGCACTTCCGTGGATTCCCGAAGTCCGCGGCGGTGGAAGCGATCCGTCCCGCTTCGTGGGTGTGCCGGTCCTGCCGTTTCCCCGCTGGATGCGCTGCACGGCGTGCAACTTACTTTCCACCTGCGACGGCGGCCACTTCAAGTTGCACGAGGATCGCTATCGCCCCCAACGCACGCGCTATGTCCACGCGACGTGCCTGAAGAACCCGAAGATCAAGAACCCGACCGTCGTTCCCGCCCGTTTCGTTCTGGCATGCGCGAACGGCCATCTCGACGACTTTCCCTGGAACGAGTTCGTTCACAAATTCGGTACTTGCAAAAAACGCGACGTTGACGGTGCACTCGAGATGTACGATGTCGGCAGCGGCATGCGTTCGACCGACGTTTCGATTCGCTGCACCCGGTGCGATGCCGCAGCCTCGATGAGCACGATCTACGCGCGCGGCGATCACCGCCAACGGATGCTGCCGCGCTGTCGCGGCCGCCACGTTCACTTGCGGTCGTTCGATCCCAAGGGCTGCACCTTGCCGGCGGCGCCGATGCTCCTCGGCGCGTCGAACATGTGGTTTCCCGAAACGCGCAGCGCGCTCGCGTTGCCGTCGCGCCTCGACGATGAGATTGAACGGGCGATCGAAGATGGGTGGGGCCATCTGGCGGCGATCCCGCAGCGAGTCGTCTACGACTACGCGGTGACCAACACACCGCAACTTGCCGCGTTGCGCGACTTCCCCGCAGATGCCGTGTGGGCGGCGATCGAACGCCGGCGCAGCACAAGCGACGACGGCGCTACGGGCACGCCGATCGACCTCAAGCGCCCGGAGTGGGAGCGCTTCATCGACCCAGCCGAAACCGAGCCGTCCGAACAGTTCGACATCCGCAGCCGACCAGTACCGACGGGATACGAACAAACGATCGCCGCGGTCACTGCCGTCGCCCGGCTAAGATCAGTCGTCGCGCTGATCGGCTTTTCGCGTATCGACGCGCCCGACTCCGGCGTAGCAGAAGATGCAGACACAAGCCAAAACCGCGCACGGCTTTCGGTTCGCGAGCCGCACTGGGTGCCCGCCGCCGAGATGCGCGGCGAGGGTCTTTTCATTCGCCTCGCCGAGCCGGCGGTCGAGGCGTGGACCGCGCGCGTCTCGCGTTCGGAACGCATCGCACGCGTCTTGGCGGGGCGGGGCAGAACGCAGTTGCGTTCGGCTCGCTTCCTGTTGTTGCATTCGCTTTCGCATCTTATCATCAATGGAGTCGCACTCGACTGCGGCTACAGCGCCGCCTCGATCCGAGAGCGAATCTATTCGTCGGACGAGGCGCTCGATGCCGATCCAATGGCGGGCATTCTCCTCTACACGGCCGCCCCCGACGCGGAAGGAACGCTCGGCGGGCTCGTGTCGCTCGCAGAGCCCGAACGGCTCGGCCGCATCCTCGATCAGGCTCTCGAACGTGCGCGCATTTGCGCTTCGGATCCGATGTGCGCCGAGCACGTTCCAAACGAGCACGATCCAAGTTTGCACGGCGCTGCATGCCATGCGTGCCTCTTCTTGCCAGAAACGAGCTGCGAATGCGGGAACCGGTATCTCGACCGCAGCGTTTTGCGGATAACGTTGGCCGAAGGCGAGCTAGGCTATTTCGAAGCGCCCTGAAATGAGGACGCACACGCTCGCCGACGAGGTCGCGCGCATCGCCGCCGTTTTCCCAGCTCGCAAGTGCATGCGCTCGTGCACGAATTGTACGAGCAGAAGATGAGGAACGGCAGCCACGTCGAGTTACTCGATTCGGTCGGCGCGAGTAGCTTCGAAGATGCGTTGGCACCATTACTGTTAGCGTGGAGAGCGGAACCCAGGGTCGAGCCGAGCGCCCTCGCGCTGGCTCTGGAAGCCGCTCTGAAGGCACGTGAGGCTGCGGCTTCCTCGGTCGAGCTGGTTTGGACCGGACCAGCCAGCGATGCCGCAACCACGCTCAATACAACCGCCGTGCTGTTCCGCATCATCCGAAGATCAGAAAAGCGCTTGCTGCTGATGAGCTACAGCGCCTTCCCAATTCCTGGCCTCGTCGACGAGCTACAGGCCGCATGCGATCGTGGAGTGTCGGTACGCCTGGTCCTCGAATCTGTGTTCGAGAGCGGCAATCGCCTCACCATCGATGCCGCCGCACCGTTCGCGCTCGTACGAGGACGTGCCGCGTTTTACACCTGGCCGCACGCATTACGACAACCGGGTGCCGTAATGCACGTGAAGTGCGCCGTCGCCGACAGTCGTACGGCACTCGTAACGAGCGCAAATCTGACCGAACGCGGCGTCGACGCGAACTTCGAGCTCGGCACCTACTTTGAAGACTCGCCCCTGCCGCAGCAAATCGAACGCCACATCGACGCACTAGCCGCGCGCGACGTCCTCATTGCGATGTGACAAGTATTGGAAGACCGACTCCCAATACGTTGCACATGATCAGCGGGGGGTATCTTCGAAATGAAGCGCGCGTCAATCGTCGGGATCGGGTGGTTGGACGTCGAGCGTTAGAAAGCCCGTAGGCATGATGGCGCGTAGCGTCCATCGCCCTCGGTCACACGTGAGACTCTCATACTGCTCAAGCCGCAAGTCGATAGATAGGTATTCATCTTCATCAGAGAGGTGTTCATCTCCATCGTCCGACGATACTTTGGCGAGATACCAATCGCCAAGATTAGATGTACCACGGGAAGGCTCGAGGATACCGGAAACCTTGACGGTCGAAGGGATACCGCTCAATGCTATCGTGGCAGTTGTGAATCTGCCGCGAAAGTCTTCCATCAGGCCCGGCAACTGCTCGCGCGACAACGGCTCGTATTTTGGGGGGTCGTCCCACCGAGGCTTGCGCCGACGTGACATGTTGAGCGACATATTCGCCGCCACGAAACCGTTCCTGCATAGATTTGAGCAGAGCAGCGCAATCAACCCGTTCCGTGCGTAACGACGATCGCGTCGCGCGCATCGTCCAACCACACCGCCGCTCCCATTAGTGGATCGGTGAGATGCAAGAATGCCGCGCGAACGTCCGCGCGCGTGCATGGTTGCTGCGAGCCTTCCTTTCCGAGCAATTCCTCATCGACGAGCATCATCGCCGCGTCTTCGTCGAGCCGCGGCGCATCGGCCGGATCGCCCGTCCGCGCGGCAGCCACTTGATCGCGCCATACCGCTTCCGTGACGATCTGGCAGATGACCGCGATGCGTTTGCGCTCGCCGTGTTCCCGCTCCCAAAGAAAAGCCTCGATCCGCTCGGCCGCAAAACCCGGCGCGAACAGCGGCCGCATCTCGCGCGGATCGGCGCCTGCCGCGAGCAACGCGATGAGATCGTCGCTCGTAAACGCCGCCACGCCGTGCGTCTGCAATTCGCCCGCGAGCTGAATATCGTCACCGAATGCGGGCCCGATCAAGGTCGCGAATTGTGCGTGATAGGGGCCGACGTGCTTCGCAGCCTCCGCCGCGTCGGGGTCCTGCACGATGCCCCCCGCGCGCTTGCACTCGAGCATCACGCGATACCCCGCCTCGCCAAGCGGCGCATCGAGATATCCATCCGGCGCCGCCGGACCGCCGAGGTGCTGCGCGAGAAATCCGAGCGCCGCAAAAGCATCGCACACGGCCTGCTCGTACGCGCTTGGATCGTCGCCCGCACCCGTTGCCCGCAATTGCGCCGCGAGCGTATCCGCACTAGGCGCGGCGGCACGCACTGGCAACGGCGCCTTGGGCGCGGGCCAATCGTCGGCCGGCAAATTTCGCCGGAAGCGCCGATCCGGATCCTGCACGATCCTTGGCGTGCGCTCGTGCCCCTTCGCGCGTGAAATATACTCGATCAATTCCGTGTAGACGTCCTTGCGCGTCGTGGTCGCCGGAACCAGACCGCGCGCGATTGCCTCCGCGCACAACGCGTCGGCATCGCGCGGCCGGCCGTCATCGAGGATCACAATCGCCGCCCGAATGATGCGTCCACGCGGCTCGCCGCCGTCCAGTGCGAGCGAGAAGAAGCTGCGCCGACCCCGGTGCTCTGGAGGCGCGGACGCGATGAACGGCGCGGCCGCTTGCCCGCCGAGCGCCGCAACCTGCGTGGCTAAGACGTCGCCCCGAGCAGCGAGCCGCTGCGGCAACTCCACCGCCGTCACCGCACCCGGATCGAGCGCATCCAATTCATCCCAGGCAATCGGCGCGACGACCGGCAGCGCGTCGAGCGCGCGCAAGCTGTACGGGAGTGCGCTAAACCGCCCGACCGCATTGGAACTCGTCGCAATATGCACGCGATCGCCGCGCTCCGCCAGCGGGTGCATCGTCGTTAAGAGCGCGGGATGCGCGCGCGCCGCCTCCTCGGCAAGCGCATCGAGCCGCAAGCGTAGCGGTTCGTATTCCGGCGCGTCACTAAACGGCACCCACAGCGCCAGCCCGACGAGTCCTCCGAGCAGCACGATCGCATCCAGCCCATACGACGCGAGCAGCGCGCGCACGGCGAGCGCGCCTTCTTTCACCATCCCGATCGTCGCCGATCCGCTGGGCTCGAGCAGGATGCGCCCGAATGAAGCCCGCGCCGGATCGTCGCGCGTGGGCGCCCAGCTCATGAACCCAATTGCACCACGATGCGCTTGCCACAGCACGGCGTTCTCAGCGACCGCCGCAAACGTCGCCGGACCGGCGCGCAACCCCACGCGCACGGTCGGAATCGACGGCGGTGCGTGCCGCAGCGTTTCTTCGAAAACGGGCACTTTCGTGGACCAATCGGGAATGAACATCGCAACGCACGGCGTCCCGCCGAAGGACCGCACGAGCAGCGGCGCAACGCGCTCGTAATGCGCAAGCAAAATCCGCCGCTGTTCGGCCGTGAACGCGTCGGGACCGTCAGTCACGCGCTCACCCCGACACGCTGCCAAGCATGCTGTACGTGCTTACGGACCTCATCCCCAAACTGCTTCTCCGCAACGTGCACCGTCTCGCTCGCAAATTCGGCGAAGCTCGTGTGCGGCCGCGCCGCCCCGGTCAGCGCCCCAAACCAAATCGCCCCGGCTCGCTCCCACGCATGTCCGCCGAGATCGACGGCCAGTAGATAGAATGCGTGATTGGGAATCCCCGAGTTGACGTGCACGCCGCCGTCGTCGGCACGCATGTGCTGATAATCGCGCATGTGCGCGGGCTGCGGGTCCTTGCCGCCCATGAAGATGCTGTTGTAGGCAGTGCCCGGCGCCGCGAGCGAACGAAGCGCGCGTCCAAACTTCGTATCGACGAGCAACCTATCGCCGATCAACCAATCCGCTTCCTCCGCCCGCTGTCCGTGCACCCACTGTTTGACCAGCGAACCGAACACATCGGAGACCGACTCGTTGAGCGCCCCCGACTGCCCCGAGTAGGTCAAATTCGCGGTACTCTCAGTAAGCCCGTGCGTGAGTTCGTGCGCGATCACGTCGAGCGCGCGCGTGAAGTCGCCGAGCACGACCCCGTCCCCATCGCCGTACACCATCTCAGTCCCGTCCCAAAACGCGTTGTCGTAGTGCTGACCGTAGTGGACGCTCGAAAGCAGCCGCATGCCGCGCCCGTCGATCGACGAGCGCCCGAAGACGCGCTCGAAGAAGGAGAAGGTCTGCCCCGCATGCTCGTAGGCCGCATTCGCACTGGCATCCGCGCACGCCGGCCCTCCTTCACGCCGCAAGAGCGTCCCCGGCAACTCTCGTCCATGCACGGCGTCGTACACAACGCGCCGTTCATCCGCGAGATGCCGCTCGCCGCGTTCGAGTAGAAGCAGCCGCCGCTCAGCAAGTTCCGCCGTAAGCAGAATCGTCTGGTGCCCCGCCCGGGCCAGCCGCGCGTCGCCAGCCTGCGCGAGTGCCTCCAGCACGTACGGCGGCACGATTGAACAGCGCGGCACGTCCCCGCTTCCGCCATCCCGGACCATGGCTTACCTATCGCCGAAGGCCGATGTTTATCCGCCTCCAGAGACGCTCGTCACCTCGTCGCGTCGAAGTAGCCTTTCGAACCGTCTTTTCCAAGGTTGTCCCCAGGCCGCCACGGGACAATCGACCCGTCGTGTCCATCGCGCAATTCGCCGTCACCCGCCGCGTGTCGGTCGCCATGTTGGCGACGGCGATTGTCGTGCTCGGCATCTTTGCGCTGCCTCGCCTGCCGATCGACCTGCTCCCGTCGTTCCAGCCTCCCGTCATCAGCGTTACGGTCAACTACGGCAACACCGAACCCGAAACGATGGAATCGACCGTCACGCGGCCGATTGAAAACGCGGTCGCGCGCGTGTCCGGTATCGACTACTTGCAATCCGACTCGTATCAAGGGCAAACGGTCGTCCGAGCGCAGTTCAAGTTCGGCACGGATATCAATGTGGCGGCCAACGACGTCGAGCAGCAGGTCGCGCGCGCGCAATCGCAATTGCCCAACGACCCCAACCTGAGCCAGCCGCAGATCGTGAAAGCCGATCCCAACGCCGCTCCGGTCGTGCGCTTCTATGTGACCGACCCGACCCGGACGCAGCGCGATCTGAGCGACCTGTTCACCAACGTCCTCTCCGACGAGTTCTCCGCCGTATCGGGAGTCGGAAGCGCAACGATCGTCGGCGGCCAGACGCGCGCCATCATGGTCGCCCCCGACCAGAATAAGATCGCCGGCTACGGACTGACCAACAACGACATCATCCGCAAGATCGCCAACGAAAACGTCGACGACCCCGCCGGCATCATCGCGGTCGGACCCGATGAATTCGGCATCCGCACGAGCGCGCTGTATAGATCGGCAGCCGAAGTGGGCGGTGCAATCATCGCCATCAAGAACGGCGCGCCCATCTACTTGCGCGATGTGGCAAGCGTTAGCGATTCGATCGAAGATCAGCGCGTCTTCACGCGCGTCAACGGCCTGCCGGCTATCTCGCTCGTCGTCACGGCGCAGCCCGATGCCAACATCGTCGCAACCGCTGACGGTGTCTACGCCAAAGCCGCCGAGATTCACAAAGAATATCCGAGCATGGTGTTCCACATCGCCTTCGAGCAGCGTGGCTTCATTCAAGCGGCCGTCGACGCGCTTGAACACACCGCCGCGATCGGGGCCGTGTTGGCGGTTCTCATCATCTTGCTGTTCCTGCACTCGTGGCGCTCGACGCTGATCGTCGCGGTGTCGCTGCCGGTCGCGGTGCTCGGGACGCTGTTCGCCACGTACATGTTCCATCAGACGCTCAACACGATGACCTTGGGCGGTCTTGCCCTCGCCGTCGGCTTGATCGTGGACGACGCGGTCGTGGTCACCGAAAACATCTTCCGCCATCTCGACGAGGGCGAGTCGCCCCTCCACGCCGCCCGCAATGCCACGACGCAGATCTTCTCAGCCGTGCTGTCGTCGACGATCACGGTCGTGACCGTGTTCGTTCCGCTGCTGCTCATTCCGGGCTTGCAGGGCCTGATCTTCGGACCGTTCGCGCTCACGGTCATGACGGCCGTCGCGATCTCGCTGCTGGTCGCCGTGACCACCGTCCCAATGCTTTCGAGCGTCTTCTTGCGGCCGAACGAAGCGCACAGCGGCGGCCGCTTCGCCGCGCGTTTCGATGCCACGTACGGGCGTTTCGAGCGCGTCTATACGCGCGCGCTGACATGGGCGCTGGACCGGCCGCTCGCGACGCTCGGCGGAGGGCTCGCGTTGTTCGTACTCGCCTTCATCGCGCTGCGCACCGGGGCCGTGCAAACCGAGGTTTTCCCAGCCGCCGACTCGCGTTTCGCCCGCTTCGATCTACGGACGCCCAACGGCACGTCGGTCGCCCGATCGAACGGCGTCTCCCGGCTCGTCGAAGCGGCGCTCGAGCGCGATCCGCGCGTGCAAGAGGTCGCCGCCAGCGTTGGCGCGGCGGGCTACGGCACCCAGCGTCCGGTCACCAATCAAATCTCATTGGCCGTTACGTTACGGCCCGACATTACCGGCAACAAGGCCACGCTGTTCGTCGATCAATGGCAGCAACGGCTGGGCGGCGGGTCGCGTGGCCGCCCCGGGGCTGCACGTTCGTCGTCGGCTACCGGCGCCGCGCGCTTTACTCCCGCAGACCGAGCTCGCTTTCGCGCACTGCGCCGAGCGCTGATCGGTACGACGGTGCGCGCGCGGACGATCGATATCCTCCAGCAGCAGATCGCGCAGGGCAGCGATGCGTTGCAGTTGCAGATATTCGGTCCCGACGTCTCGCGGCTCTACGCGCTCGCGCAAGGCGTGATTCCACAACTCTCAACGATTCCGGGCGTCGTGCGTCCCGATACGAATATCACCGCGACGCAGCCGGAAGTCGACGTCAAAGTCGACCGCCGCAAGGCGGCGCAATATGGGTTTTCGACCGGTGACATTGCGGCCGACGTAGCGACCGCGACGAGCGGAACGATTGCATCGTACTTCCAAATCAACGGCATTCAGTATCCCATCCTCGTCCAAGCGCCGCCGGCCCAGCGCCGTTCTTTCGCGTCGCTCGCCGGACTGCAACTGACGCCACCGAGCGTGGGAGGCTCAACGGGCGCGGCGCCTACTCTGGGCACCAGCCGTGCTCTGGGTGGCATCGCCGGCGCCGGCACGCCGCTGAGCACGTCGAGCGGCCCGTCGTCGCAGTCGTTGCAAAGCGTTCCCTTGTCGGCACTAGCCGACATCCGCGTCGGCGTTGGCCCATCGCAGATCAGCCGTCAGGATAAGCAGCGCCGCATCGACATCAACGCACCGGTCATCGGTCAGCCGCTCGGCACGGCGGTCGCGGCGGCGCAGCGGATCATGGATCGTTACCCGCTCCCAGCCGGATACCGCTGGCAATTCGGTCCTGCGATCACCCAGAATACGGAAACCTTCAGCGCCCTGGGCCTCGTGATTCTGCTCGCGGTCGCGCTGATCTACATGTTGCTTGCCGCTCAGTTCGAGTCGTTTCTGGATCCGCTCGTCATCATGATGGCCGTTCCCTTTGCGCTCGTGGGGATCGTCGGTTCGCTCATCATCACGCAGCGCGCCTTTGGCCTGACGGCGTTCATCGGCTCCTTGATGCTCGTCGGCATCGCGGTCAAGAACGCCATCCTCGTCGTCGAGTTCACCAAGCAACTGCGCCGCGACGGAATGTCCCCGCGCGAGGCGGTCCTGCATGCCGGCCCTCGTCGCTTACGCCCGATCTTGATGACGACGATCGCCACGATCGGCGGCATGCTGCCGCTCGCACTCGCGCTGGAACCCGGTGCATCGACGCAAGCACCGCTCGGCACCGTCGTGATCGGCGGACTGATCACATCGACCTTGCTGTCGCTGCTCGTCGTTCCGACGCTGTACCTGTGGACGGCAACCCACATCGAACCGCGCTTGACCAAGAGGCCCCCCACGTTCCGGGTCGAGGATTTACAGCGACCGGTGGAATTGCGCGATCCAACACCGGCACGACCCTAATCGAGCGTCGCGACGGTTCCAGGCACGTATGTCTAGACGACCCCTTTGCGAGTGTACTCAGGCGCAGGGGTAAGCACCGGTGATTCCCGTTGCGTCGCAGGCTCGGTCGCACGCATGTCGCTGGACGTAGCGCCGGTAGCGCGGACGCGCTTCGGCGCCAGCCACAGATACACGACCGGCACGAGCACGAGGCTTAAGAGTAACGAACTCGACAGGCCGCCGATGACCACGACGCCCAGTGCGCGGCGCACCTGACTTCCGGGCTCGAGCGCCAGCGCGATCGGTAGCATCGAAACGACCATTGCGCTCGTCGTCATGACGATCGGGCGAAAGCGTAGTTCGGCGCTGCGTTCGATCGCCGCGCGTTTGTCGAGCCCGGTTCGGCGCAGTTGATCGGCGAAGTCGACCAGCAGGATGCTGTTCTTGATCACGAGCCCGACCAGCAGAACGAGTCCGATCATCGAGAAGAGATTGAGCGTCTGGTGCGTGAGCGCCAGTGAACCCAGCGCACCGACGGCGGTAACGGGAACGGCGAACATGATGATGAACGGCGAGCGAAAGTCGTTGTATAGCGCCACCATCAGCAAATAGACCAGAACGAACGAGAGCAAGAGCGAGAACTTGATTCCCGACTGTAAGTCGGCCAGATTGGATTGGCTGCCGTTGGCTCCCGGCGCGACCGTGACGTTAGACGGAAGGTGCAGTGCGGCGAGACGCTCTTTGAATGTGCGCTGAATATTCGAGAGCTCGTAACCGGGCGAAACGTTCGCGCCTACATGGACGACCACAATACGGTCTTGCCGCGTCATGACCGGCGGCAGCGGCACGTATTGCAAGTCGGCGATGTCGTCGATGTGTACGACTGCACCGCCATTGGACCGTATCGGAATCGCATAGATGCCATGGATGTGCTGTTGATCTACCTGCGCATAGATCACGTCGACATATTTCAGACCTGAAGCGTCCGTGAATTGCGTCGCTCGCACGCCGCCGAACGCGGCCCGCACCGCCTGCGATGCCGTCCCGATGTTGACGTTGAGCGTTTGCGCGCGGCTGCGGTCGAAAACGACGTTGACTTGCGGTGTCAGCTGCGTGCCGACGGAGTTGACGGCGTAGACTCCGGATATTCTGCGCAGGACATCCGCGACCCGAGCGGCCGCCGCACCGGGGTCTCCGTTCGGCTGGCTGACGACGAAGTCGATGTCTTGCGACGGACCGCCGGTGACACCGCCTGCCGGTATCGTTACGACGGTCGCCTCGGGCATGAGACGCTTCGCTTGCTGTTGCACATAGCGCGTCCAATAATCCGTGGGATGACTGCGGTTCTCTTTAAGAAACACATGGATCTGTCCGACGGAACCTTCGTTGATGACACCGCCGAATTGCGGCTGATAAGCTCCTGCGATCGTCGTTTCCGATTGTAGATCGCCGATGCGGTTGACTGCAGACTCCAGGCGGCGGATGCCCGCGGTCGTCGCTTCCAGCGGAGTGCCGGCCGGATAGGCCGCCTGCACGTAAAAGTTGCCTTGATCTCCGTTCGGAATGAACTCGAACCCGACGAGCCCCGCCGGCACGAGGCCGACCGCGAGCACGAGCGTAATCGCTGCAATGCCGACCACGAGCCAGCCGCGACGTAAGGCCCACGGTAAGAGTCCGTCGATGTACGCCCGTCGTACGCGTTCGAAAGCGGCGTCGAACCAATCGATGACGCGGGGCGGCTTCCACGTGGACAGCAATGACCAGCGGCCGGCGAACGCCGGCGTAACCGTGAACCCGACCACGAGCGACGTCAATGTCGCGACCACGACGACCAGCGCAAATTCCTGCAAGAAGCGCCCGATGATCCCCGGCAAAAAGGCGATCGGCAGAAAGATGACGACATCGACCAACGTCAACGTGATCGCCGCCATGCCGATCTCGGTGCGGCCCTGGATGGCCGCGGTTTGTGGGTCTTCGCCATCATCGAAATGGCGCTTGATATTTTCGAGAACGACGGTCGAATCGTCGACCATGATCCCGATCGCCAACGTCATCGCCCCAAGCGAAACCGTATCGAGCGTAAAGTTGGCGAGTTTCATGACGGCGAGGGTGACGAACAGCGATGTTGGGATTGCGATGAGAACGACGACGGCGTTGCGCCAGGAGCGTAGGAAGAAGAGCATGGTGACCGACGTCAGCACGACCGCCTCAAGCAGACTGCGAACCGCGCCGTTGACCTGTTGCTTCGTATAGTCCGACTCGATGTCGACGATACGTATCTGAACGTCAGGAAACGCTTCGGCGAGTTGCGGTAATGCCGCCAGCACCACACGAGACGTGGCGATATCGCTTGCACCGGTTGCTTTGGTGACGTCGAGGCCGACGATTGCATTGCGCCCACTGAAGGCATAGACCCGGCGCGGTTCGTAGGCATCGCTCACGGACGCAACGTCGTTCACCCGGAAAAGCCGCTTCGAGACCGTCCATGGGTTTTGGCCTGAAATCGCCGCGCTGTTCGGAGCGGCGCCCGTTAGCAGCAGCGCACCGACTTGCTGAGGCGTTTGGATGTCGCCGCGAACCGTGATCCCGGTTTCGCGGTTGGTTGCGTACGCGAGACCCCCGGGCGCCAGTACATTGTTGTTCGAGATCGCGCTCAGGACGTCGGTCAAGGTATAGCCCGAAGCCTCGAGGCGCCCCGGATCCACTTCGGTTTGAAAAGACGGTGTAACGTTGCCGCTGACCTGAACCGCCGCAACGCCCGGAAGCTGCGTCAGCGCCGGAATGATCTTATTGGTAAGGAGACCCGAAAAAGCGCCCGGGCTCAGGCTATCCGAACTCGTAACCAGGGAAATGACCGCGCCCTGCGTCGGATCGACGGTCGAAACGACCGGCGTCTGTAGGTCGCTCGGCAGTTGCGACTGTGCCGCGTTGACCCGGTTTTGGACTTGCAGCAAGTCGGCATTTTGATCCGACGAAAGCGCAAAGACGGCAGCAATGCTGGCCTTCCCGGCGACGATCGTCGTGTTGAGGTGGTCCAGGTTGGGCGCGCCGGCGATTTGGTCTTCGATGGGACGCACGATCGCATCACGGATTTGACTCGTGGACGCCCCGGGATACGTCGCCGTAACCGAGATTGTCGGAAAATCAACGTTCGGGTATTGTTGGCGTACGAGCGTCGGCATCACCATGATACCGGCCAACGCCGTCAACAAAATGAAAACGATGACGAGGATGGGGCGTTTGACGACCAGCGCCGTCAACGACATCAGCGCACCGCGACCCGTTGACCGTCGAGGATACCAAGCTGCCCGTTGTCGACGATCCGCTCGCCCGAGCGCAATCCGGTGACGATGGAACGGCCGTTACTTTCCGCCACCTCGTGCACCGGCACGATCTTCGCCATGCCGTCGCGCACGACCACCACGTGCGAGTGCCTATAGTCGGTAAAGGCCGTCGTCGGGACGCTCGTCCCGTACGCCGGTTTCAAATGAACGAGGCCGGTGACGACCATTCCGGATTGAAAGACCTTGGGATTGACGACGCGCACCTTGACGGTGAAGTTCGTCGAACCCGGATCGCTCTGCCCGAGCACCGCGACCACGCTACCGCGTGCGCTCGGCGTGCTTCCGTGACCGATCTCGATGTCGACCGGGTCGCCGGCGCGCACGTTGAAGACCTGCGATGTCGTTGCGCTCAAGACTGCGTACACCAACGCCGTGTCCTGAATGGTGAACAGGGTCCGTCCACCGGGGTATTCACCCGGATTGAGGTTACGATTGACGACGGTGCCGTCGATCGGCGACGTGATCGTCGCTTTCGCCAGTTGCGCGCGCGCTTCGTTCGCTTGCGCGTGGGCAGATGAGGCGGCCGCGCGTGCCGCCCCGATCGTCGTGGCTTGCAGACCGCCCGTGCCGGTCCCGTTCACCTCGACCGTGGTCCGCGTGTTTCGCAGTGCCGAGCGCGCCGAGCGAAGTGCCGCCAGATCGTTCCCAACCATCTCGAGCTGCGTCTCGAGTTGCTGTTGGGAGATGTAGCCGCGCGCAAGAAGGTCTCGGTCCCGATCGAGATTTCGTTTGTCGAGCGTGTATTTGAACAGCGCTTGCGCGGCTGAATCTTGAGCCGCGTGCAAGCCATCGAGGCCTTGCGCGATGGCCAATCTACTCTGGTACGCTGTTTGCGAGGTCTTGAGATCAGCCTCCGCGGCGCTCCGCTCTGCGCCGTCAACGTTGGCTTGCAAATCGGTCGCGTCGAATTCTGCGAGGACCTGACCCCTGGTGACGGCGTCGCCTTCATGGACGTAGACGGCGGTCGCGGGTTCGCTCAAGTTGCTCGAGATGGCAACGTTTTGATAGGGCGAGATCAACCCCGAAAGGCTCAGTTCGGGGTCCAGCCGAGCGGCACGCACCGATGACGTCTGCACGACCGGGAGCCCTGCAGCGACGGGCGATGCCGTGGAAGCCGCATGTCCGCCGGCGTGCCCGCATCCCGCGACGCACACGGCGAGTATGCCGGCGAAGCACCACGTCGGCCAGATTGTGCACCACGATGCGGGACGTTGGGGTTGCATGTCGCCCGTTCCGATGTTCAACATTCGGTCCGCCAAGCGGCCCACCCCGCTGCGTTGCGCTCTTTAGGAGTTGTCCGCACGGAGGGCGTCGCTCGGGATTGGCGCCGCCGATTTGGTCGTCGGCTCACTGCATACGGTTGAATCTCTCGCGACGGTGGCGACATACTTTTGACCTTTAGCGATCTCAACGCTCGTCATCTTCGAAAAACGCTTCGGTTTGTGATATTCGGAGCGGACGAACGACAAGTCGATCGTCGCTCCACAGAACGACTGCAGCTTGTCGACCGACACCCGTAAATCGGCGCCTTTACTGGCAACTCGGTTTGCCGCCCCCCCGGCGACCGCTCCGACCGGCCCGAGCAACATGCCCGCACGTCCGGCGCGCACCTTTCGCCCCTGCACGGCATCTTCAACGACGCCGCTCGCGCGATCGCCGGCCTTGGCCACGATCGCGCCGTTCACGATCACGTCATCCGTTACCGTATACGCGAGGTGTTCGCCGACGTGGAAGGTCGCCGAATTGATCGCGTTATAGGTCTGCACGACGACCGGCGTGCCTTTGGGAAGCGACGTCGTTGCGTCTGCCACCGGCGCCCGACCGCCTTGCGCGCTTGCCCCGAAGCCGGCTAATGAAAAACAAGCCAAGAGCGGCACTGCGAATCGAAACGAGGGTGCCATCGTACGTCTCCTATTCGAGTCGTTGGTAGTGTTTTGCAACTCATCCTGGACGATGTAAGCAGTTCCATCGACCGTCGCAACGGTGAGGTTGTCGGTCCACGAGACGCGGTACTTCCAGCCGGCTCGAAGCCGCAGGCGAGCGCCGAGCGACGCGAGCCGGCGAACGAGTTATCGCGCGTCCGATGCCGAGAGCGAGCAGCGAAGCAGTAGCAGGCTTCACCATCTCGTTACGCTCCAAGCCTACTTGATAACCACGACGTTGTCGAATGAACGAGCCGGACCCTTGAACTTCGTTTGGAATGTGCCGGAAACGGTCGCCTGATCCCCGTCATGACGTGACGCATTCGTTTCATCGATCACGACGACGCACTTCGCATCGCAAAGTTGAAAGGCGGCGACGGTACCCATGAGTGTCTTTTTGGTCTGAAAGTGTCCGATCTTACCTACCACGGTAACCGGCTTGCCTTCATAGGCTGACGGGTTGGTTAGAATCGTAGATGGAGTCAGGCTCGCGGCCAAGGCCGGCGCGGCGACGGCGAGACACAGCGAAGCCGCCGCAAGAGTGGAAAAGCGGATCATGCGTGGAGTCCTTTCACCGTGGACTAGAAGTGGTATGATGAATCTTTATTTGCCGGGCAGAAGATCGCAATCGATCATCTTGTTGAGCAGCGGCCCGGCGACTTTGTTGACGAAGCGCTCGCGGGCAGCTGGGTCTTTTTTCATCATTCCGCTGGCTCTCCCCGAGCTCGACCCGCTGCCGCTCTTCTGTTTTTTGAGCATGGCTTCGAATTGCGGGCACGAATCCGTTTGAATCTGACTGACCATTTGATTTGCGACGTCGTCGATGACGCGGTTCTTGATCTGCTCACGCATCTGCGCGGAGCCGGGCGCCATCGTCGCGGTGCCGAGCGCGGCGGCGCTGAAGGTTGTGATAAGCAGCAGACGTGCCGCTGAGGAAAGGTGTTTGGTCACGGTCGTTCCTTTCAAAAAGTGTGCGAGGAAGGCGGGCGCGTAACGTCGCTCCGGGCGTCGAAATTTGCAAACGACGAACAGTCGCTGATGTATTCGGAGGCGGCCTTGTAGATGATTGTCCGGTGTTCGGGTGGGGCTGGTGGCCCATGCGGGCGCCCTGCTTGATTTGCCAGGCCCACAATGTCCGGGTCGCTGCAGAGCTTCGTTAGACGCTCCATCGTGCTGTCGGCGAATCGTTCTGAAGCCACCGTCAGTCCGACGCTGGCGTTCTGCGCCGGCAGTGTAAGATTCTGGCTTTCATAGAATCCGAGCAACGACCCGGATAGAACCGGCGCCGTCGAGTCGGTTTTGGTGATCGTCATGCTTTTCGGAGCCGTCGTCACCGTCGTTTTCGACTTGTCCGATACGAGGAACGGCACGATCGCAGAAAAGATTCCAAGCGCCAAAGCATCTTGATGCGCTTTTCCCGTAACGGCTTGTTGGGTGTACAGGCTGAGCGGCGAGACGCCCGGGTTGTGATCCTCTTCTCCGCAGCCCAGCATTTCGACGGAAGCCGAAACGTTTGTAAAGTTCGCCACCAGCAGAAGATAGTTGTGGTGCGATGTTTCAGGAATGCTTGTTTCAATGACGAGCGCTCCGCGCGTGTTGGAGTCGAGCTGACACTGCGACGCGAAGCTATCGGGCGTCGTCCAATCTGCCCGGCCGGCGACTGCGACGTCGGAGTCGGCTCGGCGTTGCGCTTCTATTAATCGGCCGACGACGGAACGGATCAAAACGGCTGCGGCGGTCTGATCGGCTGCGCCGGTGGCAAAAACGTAAAACGTCGGCCGCGACGCGACGCTGGGTAGCGGCGTTTCGGTCGGTTCCGGTGTGGGCGGGGTGCTCAAGTAGGTCCAGTATGCGGCGCATCGCTCCAGCCGCTCGTAGAGGGCGAAGCGATTCGACGTCAAGGTTGCGGCCGGCGGATTCTGGCACACCGGCGTCGGTGTCGGCGTTGCCGCCGCCAAGGGACCGGCCGCGACCCAATAGGGTGAGGGCGACGGTGTCGGGAGGTGGACCAGCGCCTCGTCGATCTTCCGCGAGCATTCGATGATCCGGCCCTGCAGCAGCGCGATCTGATTGCGCTTCCGCTCGGCGTCACGGTCGCCGAGGTCGCCCAGAACATCGAGAGCGGCCGAGCCGTCGCAGATCCCGGCCAGCGGCGTAACCGCTTTCGCGGCGCCCCGCTGCCGCACAGGCGCCGTCGGCTTCGCGGCAGCCTTGCGCGGCGCCAGGCTTTGAGCACCCACGGTCGACGCTACCAGCATGGCGGCGAGCAAAAGCTTTGGTCGCATACTTCGTTGCGTCGCAGGTTCGCCGTGCCGGTTCGCAACCATGGCGACCGCAGGGACGCGCCACGGGCGGGGTACTCGTGCTGCACGGCACGAACGGTAACACGGGCGGCGGAGAATCGCCGGAGAGCCGGCGGAGAAGAATTGGAGAATTTTTCCGGTGATTTTCCAGGACATCTGCTACGATGCGATCGCAATGAGCGACGCCTCCGTGCCGCGCGTCTTGATCGTGGACGACGAGCGCCAGGTGCGCGAAATGCTCGAACTCAATCTGGAGCTGCGCGGCTTCACGGTGCGCATGGCGGCCGACGGCGCCGAGGCTTTGGCGCTGGCGCGCGAGTGGCAGCCCGACGTGATCGTCCTCGACGTCATGCTGCCGAAGATCGACGGGCTCTCGCTTCTGCCTGCGCTGCGCAAGATCACCGAGGCGCCCATCGTCATGCTTAGTGCCAGAGGCGAGATCGAGGACCGCATCCGCGGCTTGGTCCGCGGCGCAGACGATTACATCAGCAAGCCCTTCGAAATGGCCGAACTGATAGCGCGTTTGGGTTCGGCGCTGCGCCGCCCCCGGCTCGCGCGACGCTCGCTTTTGACCTGCGGCGACCTTACCCTCGATTTGGCAGAGCACAGCGTGATGCGCGGCAAGCGGCGCCTCGAATTGACGGCCCTCGAATTCAAATTATTGGCGACGCTGCTTCGTTCGCCGAACCGCGTCTTCACGCGCGACGAGTTGTTTGCTGCGATTTGGGGCGACGAGCGCGATGCCGAATTCGGCAGCGTCGGCCGTACGATCTCGTACTTGCGCTCGAAGGTCGATCGCGGCTTTGATCCGCCGCTGATCCACACGATTCGCGGCGTAGGCTATACCGTTCGTGCGTAGTTGGGCGATGCGCTCGTTCACGACACGCTTTACCTTTCTCTACGTCGCGATCGCGGCGGCGCTTCTCGTCGCTTCCAGCATCGCATCGACCATCTCCGCCATTTCAACGTACGTTGCGATGCTCAACCTGACGGTCGGCCCTGCGGCCGAGCGCAGTAGCGTGCGCATGCGTGAAGGACTCGCGCGCGGCGCACCGTTTGCCGCTGCCGCCGCGACGGTCGTGCGCGACTTCGATCACCCGCTCATGCGGGTGGTCGTCTACGATGCTCATCACCGTGCCGTCGCCGGATCGTTGCAGCGTGAAAACGGCGCAAACCGGGTCGAGAGCGTAGTCGCCGCGCTCGGCGGTCTCCGTACCGCAGAAGCCGCGATTCCTGGCGGCTCCCTGGTGGTCAGTGCCGATGCATCGCGCTTCGGGGAGCGGCTTGCCGGCTTCTGGGCCCGCACCGTCTCCTTCGGTCTCGTCGCGATCGGCGTCGCGTTCCTTTTGGGGCGGGCCGTGACGCGCCGCGCCATGCTGCCCGTCGCGCGCGTGACCGCAGCGCTACGCTCATTCGCAAACGGTGATTTCATTCCGCATCCGATCGTCACCGGTTCGGACGCTGAGTTCGCGGCCTTAGGGGAAGCCTACCGCGACGCCATCGTTCAGACGCAGCACGCCTTCGAAGTCCGCGACAAGGCGCAGCTCCAAATCCGGCAGTTCGTTGCGGATGCCGGACACGAGTTGCGGACGCCGGTCACCGTCGTGATGGGATACGTCGAGGCGTTGCGCGACGGCATCGTCCTCGATCCGGTGCGCGTGGCCCGTGTCTACGAGAACATGACGAACGAGTGCCGCCGCATGCGGGGCCTCATCGAGAAACTGATGTATCTGGCGCGGCTGGACGAAACATCGTGCCCGCGGTCCGGTGGAGCTCCCGTCGATGTGGCAAATCTCGCCCGCCGCATCGTCGAGGGATTCGCACCGATGGCTCCGCGCTTACACGTGGCGATTGCCGACGATGGGACCGATGCCGCCGTGATCGCAGACGAGGGCGAGTTGCACGAAGCGATCTCCAACATCATCGACAACGCGGTGAAATACGCGCCCGGCGCTTCTATCAAGGTCGCCGTACAGCGGCGCGGAACGCGCCTCCTGGTCGACGTGGTGGATCTAGGGCCGGGCATGTCCGCCGACGATCGAGCGCACGCGTTCGACCGCTTCTATCGCGGCAGCACCCGCGGAGAGACCACAGGTGCCGGCCTCGGCTTGGCCATCACCAAGCGCGCCGTCGATCGCATGGACGGCACGATTACGTTGGAAAGTGAACCGGGACGCGGAACGCGCGTTACGTTGGATTTCCCTGTAGCAGCGCCCGTACCGTCGGCCGGCGGTCGCCAAGGTCATGAGCCGCTGCTCCCAGCGACGAACTCAGTCTTTGGGCGTTAACACCGGATCGAAAACCAGAACATCCCGGTCGCGCCGCAGCCCGCCGTGCAGGTCCAGCAGTCTCGCCTTGGCGACCGAGAACAGCGCTTCGCCCGCCGCGATTGGGCCGTCATACAGAGATGTGACGGCCCGTTGCGTCTCGAAGTCGAGCGGGTCGCAGACGTCTTCGAACCACCAGAGACCGTAGCGCGTGAGTTGTCCCGCCGTTTGCACGGCATCGTTTCGATCGTACGCGTTCATGGCATCGACGGCAAGACGTTTCCCCACGCCAAAGACGCCCAAGGCGGCTTCGATTCTCGTTTGGTCCACCGCCAGCGGCAATGCACCGATCTTGATCTTCGTGTGCGTGTAGCCAAGCTGCAGAAACGTGCGCAGTTCCTCATTGAGCCCTGCCGCAGGTCATCGTGCGGATAGACGTAACCGCCGGCGGCATACACCGGGACGCGGTCGCTCGGCCGCGCGCTCGCGACTCGCGCGGCGATGAAGCGATGCAGCGGCAAGCCGGCTATCTTTGCGACAGCATCCCAAATCGCCATGTCCAGGGTTCCGACGGCGACGCACCGCTCCCCGTGCCCACCGGGTTTTTCGCCGCGCAGCATGACGTTCCACGCGCGAAAAGGATCAAGATTGCTCCCGGTCTCGTCAACCAATTGCTCTTCCTCGGGCGCGAGTAAGCGCGGCGCGAACCGCTCCCGGATCAGACCGCTTTGCGCGAACCGGCCGAACGATGAAAATCCGTATCCCACGACGGCTTTGCCGTCGCGCACGACGTCGGTTCGCAGGGCGACGATGCTCGTCGTCAGGCCGCCGGGCGCCGGCGCAACGCCCGCATACCGTGAGAGCGGCACGGAGCGCTCAACGACCTCAACGATGCGCACCGACCTAGCGGCGCGCCGTTTCGTGCACGATCCGCCACAGCCATTCCGCGCGCGCCCGCAACGCCGGTGCGTCTTCCGCCAGGACATACCTCTGGCGCACGAGCGTCGCCGTCGCCGCCTGGTAGGCGCGCAGATAACCACTGCGGTCGCCGTACCGTTCGGCGATCGACCGGCGCGGATCGTGCGCCGCCATCTGCGTGCCGTTCGTGAGCGCAAACGGCACGAAGGAGCCGTAGAAGTCGACCAGATGGTCGCCGAACCCCGTTGCCGGTTCGCGCAGATTCCAGCCGGTGTACGTCCCGAGCGGCGCTGCCACTTCGGGCAAACGTAAGCCTCCGAGATCGATCCCATCGCCGTCAACTTTCGGAATCAAACTCGGATAGGGCGCGCCGAGGAGGGGCGGCTCGCGGTCCACGATCCCGGCGTCCCAGCGCGGCCCGAAATCGTATCGCCAGGTACGGTGAAGTGCGATCGCCGGATCGGGCACGGCGAGTCCCGGGATGGTGCGCGGGAACGTCCAACGCTCCGGCGCAACCAGCGTTGCGTCGGCGATCGTCGGATAACGGCTCGGCGGCGGGGCCGTACCCGAACGCGCCCAGTCGTCCAGCCGCACCAGCGTGGAACGTTCGAGCCAATGATAATCGAGGGGATCGCTGCGTTCCCGCGCGCCGGCAAGCTTCGTCGGCGAAACGCCGGTGATGTGCATGCCGCCCGCCACAGCGTAGAAGCGCACGTTCGCCGGCAGCGCGACGTCGCGCGTTCCGTCGTCGCTAGTCGTCATGAGCGACGCGGCGCGTCCCCAATACTCATGCGACGTCACGATATCGATCACTTTGAGATCGGGCGGTAAGGGCCACTCACGTTCGTGGAACGGCGGCATGTCGGTCGGATAGAAGAACGACGAGAACGCCGCCGCGTCGCGTGACGGCTGCGCGAAGCGATGATCGAAACTGCCGAGCGAGGGACCGGCCACGATCGGCATGATGCCCTCGAAAACCGGCCGGCCTTGTTCATCGGTGTCGAACCCGCGAACGACGAGCGTGCGCAGAAACCGGCCGCTTTGCGAGATGCCGAAGCCATAGGCGCGCAGGACGTGAACCGGTGCCGAGGGATCGTGTTTGAAGTACGACACCGCGTCGCGTACCGCCGCCAGACCCAGGCCGACGACGACCGGATCCTTCGCGCGATAGACCAGTTCATAGATGCGGCCCGGCGTAAAGTCACCATCCAGGGCGATCGCCGCGCCGGCTCGCGTAAAGCGCCACCGCGCGCGCGGAATCACGCGGCGCGGCGCCAGAACCTCGTCGCGTTCCGTCAAGACGTTATCCAAGTCGGCGTTGTCGTTGACCCGATAGGCTACATGACCCCGATCGCCGATCTCGTGTTCTGCCTGAGGCGCATCGACGTGAAAGTCGCTGCGGACGAGTCCTGTGATCGGGTGCCTATCGTCGCTTGCAACCGGCGCCCGCAACCCGAGCAATCCCGGCGCGCGGGGAACGTCGAATTGCCAGCCGAGCGAAATCGTGATGAAGCCGTGCCGCATCAAGAAACCGTCGCCCAGATCGTCGGGCACGTCCGGTTCATGCGAAAAGCGCCCACCATCGAGGATCAACGCCGTCGCGCCGCCGCGATTGGGGATGTCGATCACCGCCGCGCCGTTCGCACGAGTGCGATCGCGGGGAGCGAGAATCACGACGTCATCGGAAGAGGAAACCTCGCCGTCCACGTTACGGGCGGCGCGTTCCAGATCGACGATGCGCCGGTTGGCTGCACTTCCCGGCCGATCCGCAAACCACAGCCTTCCGACGATCTTCTCGTATCCGTCGCCCACGGCCGCTCGCGACAGCGTTTCAAAGCGCACGACGTGGGCCTGCGCCGGCACGGCTCGGGTGACGAGCGCTATGAGGGCCAGCGCCACCGTGCGGGAACGAACCAACGCTACGCTTCGTCGCCCGTGACGCCAAGTTCGAGCCGGCCGATCGCGATGTATTGCTCGAGATCGTCTCGGTCGCCGGGCAAGAACCGTTCGATGATGTCGCGCACGCGACGAAGATCGCCGTCGCTAGCAAGCCCGAGCATGCGAGTCAGATCCCCTTGGTCGACGCCCCGCGACGCATCGAGCTTCATCAGGATTAAGTAGGGAAGGGCCACCGGCCGTTCGGCTCCCCCGACTTTCGTTGCTTCTCCGGTCGCCAGGCGCACCCACGTTTGCTCGGACGTGATCATATCGATCGGCATCGGATCGCGCCGATAACGACGGCCCATCAGACCTAAGCGTGAATCCGGAAAGGCAAGCGGTTTACCGTCGGTAACGTATCCGGCATCCTGTAGCCTGCGGCTCGCGATTTCGAACTGATCCGGCAGGATGAGCACGTCGATGTCGACCGTCGTGCGCTCGGGCATATAATGGCGCGTCGCTTGGCCACCGACAATGCAGGCCGCCAGACCTTCGAAAAGCTCAACTTGGGGGAGTTCTTTCATCCCGCGGACCTCATGAAGCTCTCGAATGGGTTGCCCATCTCGTGCTATTCGCTTCATCCGGGAGAGGTAAAAGCGACGCCGCCGTAGTTTGTCTCGCAGGCCCTCCGGCGACGGAGCCGGCGTGCGCGCACGGGAATTCATCCGCGGCGGTGCTTCAAGGCCGCTTCCGGTGCGCCCTACGTACCAAGACTGTCGCGTCGTCACCCTGAATGCTTGCCGCATGTATGGAACCAAACTATTCGAGGCATTCGCCGTCGGCGATCGCGCGACGTTCAGCAAGACGATCACCGAAGCCGATGTGCTGCTCTTCAGTGCGGTTAGCGGTGACAACTACCCCTTGCACGTCGATGAACGCTACGCACGGCAAGGACGCTTCGGACGGCGCGTGGCTCACGGGCTCTTGACCGCAAGCCTCATCTCAACGGCGAACGGCTTGTTGTTGCAGCGCCCCGGGGGAATTTCGCTCGCGCAAACCCTCCGCTTCCTACGGCCGGTGTATCTGGGCGATTCGATCACGGCGTGCAGCGAAGTCGTCGAGATCATTGCAGCAAAGCGACGGCTGCGCTGCCGCACGACGTGCACGAATCAGCACGGGAAGTTGGTCGTCGAGGGGGAAGCGCTGGAGCAAAAGGACGACGGGTGATGTGCCTCGGTACGCGCGTTGCGCACACGCCGATGGTGCGCCAAAGCGGCTTCACGGTGCGAGCGCGAGAAATGCACCGGCATGATCACGCGAATTTGGCGCGGCTGGACGACGCCGGAAAATGCCGCAGCCTACGAAACCTTGTTGCGAAGCGAGATATTTCCGGGCATCGCCAGGCGCGGGATCGCCGGGTATCGCGGTTTTTCGCTAGGCCGCCTCGACCGCGGCGATGAGGTCGAGTTCGCCGTCGTTCCGCCCCCCCAAAACCTCGGGTGAGGGCCAAGCTCTTCGCGGACGGAGGTTCGCGCGGCAATCCCGGACCGGCTGCCAGCGGCGCCGTCCTGTATGCCGAAGACGGCAGTGTCCTAGCGGAGGTGGGCGACTATCTGGGCATTGCGACCAACAACGTCGCCGAGTGGCACGCGCTGCGCGCCGGTCTGCAACGGGCGCGCGACCTCGGCGTCCGGGACATCACGATTCGCCTCGATAGCGAACTGGTCGTGCGTCAAGTTACCGGCGTGTACAAAGTCAAACACGCCGATCTCATACCCCTTGCCGCTACCGTAAAGGGGCTCCTACGTAGCTTTACAAGCGTCGACATCGGCCACGTGCCGCGCAAGCAGAATGCGGCCGCCGACGCGCTGGTAAACCGCGTTCTGGACGAGGCGGCCGAAGCCCGGCGAGCGGGGCCGTCCCGTTGAGCGCGAATGGGCGGGGGTGCTGCGCCGCAATGCCGTCCCGCTCTTCATCTTGGTGGCCGTCCTCATTGGCCTGGGAGCAGCGTATGCGTATCTCCGCACGACGCACGAGTTGCATTTCAACGAGACCGCGCAAGTCCGCGAGCAGCGTTCCGAGATTCGCCTCGATATGACGGTCGCTTACGATTCGGGACCTCTCGTGCGCGAGGCGTATACGATGTCGGACATCAACGGCACGTCCACCTTGCAGTATCGCGCGCTCGGGCGCAAGCGCTTGCTGCAGATCACCATCCGCGAACGTCCCCGCGAGACCTTAGAAGAAGGCGTCAACGTCGCATTTCTCTTCGATGAACTCGTGCGCGACGGCATCTGGGAGCTGGGCTCGAAACCCCCACGCGGCAATACGGCGATCCAGTACGCAATTGGCATCGCGCAGGTGACGGGCAGCGCCCACGGGTCGCACCGCTTCACCTTCACCGACCCCCATTACTGGGCGACCACGGGCGGCCACCAATTTCATATTACGCTCAACCGCAATAAACCCGTCCCCAACCTGCTGCAGCTCTCCAGTACGGCGCTGGTCGAACCGCGCTACGGCGAACTGGTGGCCGACTTTCGCAACTTCGGCCCGGACTCGTTTCGCGGCAAGGTGGCGGCGGCGCGGCTTCGTTTGGGAGTACGCAGTTGACCCGCGCGTGGATCTCCGCAACGCTGCGCCTGCTGCGGCCCGCGGCGCTGGTTGCATCGTGCCTGGCGGCGCTGGGATGCGCAGGCTTCGCGGCCTACGAAGTGGTCGAAGCGCCGGGCAATCAACTCTTCGGCGCGACGCTCGTGCGCGGCGCTCCGACGGTTCGCGA
Organism: Candidatus Nyctobacter psychrophilus; assembly: GCA_014305025.1. Taxonomy (GTDB): domain Bacteria; phylum Vulcanimicrobiota; class Vulcanimicrobiia; order Vulcanimicrobiales; family Vulcanimicrobiaceae; genus Nyctobacter; species Nyctobacter psychrophilus. The sequence continues at coordinate 25,217 of JACRTY010000015.1, forward strand.
AGTGGCGCTGACCTACGACGACGGACCCAACCCACCGTACACCGACCGCATCCTCGACGTCTTGCGGTCCGAGCATGTCCCGGCCACGTTTTTTCTGGTCGGACGCGCGGTGGTCGCGTATCCGCAGACGGTCCGCCGGATCGTGCGCGAGGGCCACGTCATTGGAAACCACTCCTGGGATCACGCGCATCTGATCGTGGAAACCAACGCCGCCGTCCGCACCGAACTGAGCCGCACCGACGCGGCCATCGAACGCGTCGCCGGCGTGCGGCCCGATTTGATGCGGCCGCCTTTCGGCGCGCGCGATTTTGCCGTGATCGATCAAGCGCACGCGCTGGGCTACCGGGTCGTCATGTGGAGCGTCCCACTGGCCGCCGACTGGGAGCAGCCCGGCGACGCGACGATCGCGGCCCGCGTGCTGGCGCACATCACGGACGGCAGCATCATCGTGCTCCACGACGGCAACCGCGGCATTTTGTGCGGCCGCGGCCGCCCGGTTCCGCCGCGCGTGTGCGACCGCGAGCAAGACGTGGCCGCCACCCGCACCATCATCGAGCGCTTACGCACCAGGGGCTACCGTTTCGTGACGATTCCGCAATTGATCGCCGCTGCCGGCAGCGGGCGGGGTCACGCATACCGCTTACCGCGCAGATCGATGAACCCGTCCTGGTGGTGATGATCGGGATCGTGATGCGTCCAGTGAACGAGCGGACCGTAGCGCGTCTGCGGCACCAGTTCACCCTGCACCGCGATTCGATCCCCCACGATCACCGGCACCTGCGGAGCCAGCCCGACGTTATCGACGATCTCGACGCGTGACCCGCCGTCGCCACGGACGTTGAACGCCTCGTGCATCGCATGGGTGCGCGAGCCGTAGAAGAAGCGCGGCGCCGAAACGACGGTTCCCGCAAACCGTACTTCGCTGGGCGCGGCAAGCCGCAAGCCGGCCTGGAGCGTATTCATGTCGCCGTACCATCACGCCGAGGGCGGAGTCAACAAGGAGCAGCGCCGCGCTTTTGTCGCCCGTCATGCGATCTACGGCAGCACGAAGGAGACCATGGTGTTTTGTTCGCGCAGGTTCGTCCAGAAACGCGTGCCGTCGAAGGCCAGTCCGCGCCCCGACAACGGCAGCGCCGCGCTTTCCGTCTCGCTCGCGTGAACGCCGTGGGCGTCGAGCCGCACGATGCGATAATCGTCGACCTCTTTACTTTCCGTCGTTAGTAAGAAGAAGTCATCGTCGACAATCGTCATTCCAGTGATCTCCCGGCGAACGGGAATCGTCCGTTGCACGGCTCCGGTACGGTCGAGCGCAAGGATACGGTGCTCGAAGCGCTGACTGAGGTATAACGTCTCGCCGTCGGATGCGAGCCACGACCCGGTCGCGTCGGGACATGGGATCGTCTGGGCGTCAAAACCTTTGCCCCTGACGAAGCGCGCGATCGACCGGTCGTCGCTCTCCGCATCGCCGACCACCACGCGCACGTCTCCGTCGTGCGCCACCAGGCCGTACGGCGTTCCTGGAACGGGCCACTCCTCCATAACGGAGCGCGTGCGCGGGTCGACGGCGTACAATCGATCGGTCTCCACGGATCCGATCCACAGCAGCGACCCGTCGAAAGCAATGCCGATCGGAGCCGGAGCCGGTGCCGGCACCCGCGTGAACGATTCGACGACCGGCAAAGCGTTTCTCATGCCGCATGCCGTTGGGGCCGACGGGCTCGCTGCCCTGCCGCCGGCTCTGCAGGCTGCCGTTAAAGGTTCGGCTGACAGGAGCCGCGGGCTTGCGAGTAGTCCTCTTGTAAGAAATATGGATGCGACCCGATGTCGATGTTCCCGCCCGCGAAGTCGATCGGAACGCCGAAGCTGTAGATGCAGATGTCGCCGATCTCGCCGTTGTTCTCGTCGTACCAGGCGTTGATCAGCGGATCGGTCACCATTTCCATCTGTTCGTGCGACATGTTGAGGATCGAGCCGTCGGCGTCGGGATCGTTGTTCGGTGAAATTCCGAACGGCACATTGCAGCCGTTGACGTTTCCGACGTACGGAATGAAGCCGTAGGCGTACGTCTGCACCCCTCCGGGAAAGCCGTAATCGAAGGCGCTATGGTAGGCACAGAACTGGACGTTCGGAAGAGCATGGCGCGCGGTAAAGACGAAGAACTGCGCGTCGATGCCGGCTGACCAGTTCCGCGCGTTCGCCGCCTTGAGCACTTCAAACTGAAGATCCTGATCGCTGATGCCGCGCGAAGGGTAGGGGCTGCGATCGATCCAGCTGCCGCCGAAACGAGAGCGGTTCTGGACGCGGCCGTTGGAGCCCGTGTACGTCGTCGCCATGCCGTAGATGGCGCTCCCGCCGACGTCTCTGAGGAACCGCTCGATGAGCGATCTGTACGTCGGGCTCATGTACGTGTGCGGCGGCTGCCAAAAAATCGCGTAGCTAACCGTCCGGGTCTGCACGGGCCCGCCGTGGAAGCGCACGTCGAAATGCGGCAAATCGCCGCTGACATCAGCTGCGGCACCTCCATGTCCGTGATGCACCATCGGTCCGTCGTAGTGAATGGGATAACTGTGGTGCACGGTCGCCGGGCCGGCAGCCATTGCCGCCCCCGGAAGCGTAAAAAGCGACAGCAAAACCGCCGCAGGTAGAAAGCGCATGACGTTCTCCGCAAGCAAGATGGTGATGAGGGGTCGCACCGTCTTCTGAGCGGGAGCGCCGAGCGCCTCGTTGCTGTCCGGACCAGTAAAAAGCCCCGCGGGATACCCGCGGGGCTTCGCCTCGGAACCTATACGGTAAACGCGCCTACGGTGAGAACGAGCAGGCGTGATACCGGTTCGAGTACTCCTTCTGGATGTCGAATCTCACGCCGCCCACCGTCGTGTAGCCGTAGCTGTTGCGGCAGATATCGCCGATCTCGCCGTAGTTGTTGTTGTACCACGCGACGTTGGTCTGAACGTCGGGGTCGGTGATGGTCTCATAGTACTCGTGCGAAAGCGTCGAGTTCGTCGAGTCGGCCAACTTGCTGTTCGGCGACATGCAACCGTTGATGCCTTGGTAGGGCTCGACCGTATAGAGCGTGTGTCCGATGTCGCTGAAGTCGACGGCGCCGTGATAGGCGCAATACTGTTGCGCATAGCAGCCGCCCGCCGACTGGCTGCACTGTTGAACGCCGGCTGCCAAGAAGACGTGGTAGATGTGCCCATAGCCCGTTCCGTTTGCTGAGGCCGCAGCATAGACGATATTATAGATGTCCTGGTCCTGCAGCGTGCCGGACGTGTTGTAACTTTCGGCGATGCCGCCGGCATAGGTGTAGCGATTGTTCATCGTGCTACCGGTGTATTGATCCAGCAGATGGATGAACGACGTCGAAGCCAGATTGCCCAAGAACGTTCCTGGTGCTCCCCAGCAACCGGAGAAGGAACTACAGTTGACGTACAGATCGTACGCGGATTCGCTGGTAACCGTTGGTCCGCCGTAGTACGAGAGGTCGTACCGCGACGACGCGTCTATGCCGGCGCGCCGGCCGACATCGAGGAGCGGAACCGCCCCCCCACGTATCGGCATGTAGTGCGCCGACGCGCCGCGTACGCGCGCCATCACGCGACCGGCAGCCGCACGGTCGACCACGATATGGGTTAACGCTCGCTCCGGCGCCACACCGAGCGTGAGAGCGGGGGATGCGGATGCCGCTACAGCCGCGAGCTCCAGTGATCCAAAAACGGCCCCGACCAGTAGGGCCCGGCAAACGACTCGTTTCAAACGGAATAGCTCCTTTCGGCCGATGCGTTCGGCCAAGCGTCGCGTGGTGCCACGCTGCCGTCACGCAGCGCAGCAGCAGTGCCGCCCTAGATGGTACAGGGAAAGCGGCGACTCCTTGCGGAATCGCGGCCAGCGACTCACCGTGAGCCGTCTCACGCGAATGCTTCGCTCCTAAAGCACATTGCGGAGGGCCGCCATCCCTGACACGACTCATCAGCGAACGCCTCATCCTCGAACCGGTGACCAAACTCAATGCGGCTACGCTGTGGCGGGTCATGCAGAACAATGGGCTGCGCGAATTTCAAGACGTCCCGCGCCACACGCGCGAGGAGTTCGAGCGGCGCGTGGCCACGCGGCCCAAGCATTTTAACGCGCGCATCATCGGGCGCTTCGAATGGCTACTCGTCGTGGCAGCCACGCGTAGTCCCATCGGCTGGGTCTCGCTGCGCGTCGGCGAGCCGGGCCGCCGCGCCGCCGAAATCGGCTACAGCATCATCGCGGCGCAGCGCGGGTTCGGCTACGCCACGGAGGCGGTGCGCACGCTTCTTTCCCACGCTTTGGCTACGAGCGACCTGCAGCGCATCGAAGCCTGCTGCGTCCCCGGCAACGTGCCGTCACGCCGCTTGCTCGAACGGCTGGGTTTCATCGAAAGCCGCGTCCAGCGCCACGGTGCCGTCGTGCGCGGCCGCCCGGTTGACATCGTCCTCTACGACATGCCGCGCGAGCGCTGGCTCACGGCCCACAGCGTCGCAGAACCCGCCGTCGAGCGCGTTGCGCTGCCCGAATCGGCGCAAGCGAATTGATGCCGCATACCGTTGCCGAGCGCGGAAAAACAGCGTATCCTGCGGGCATGAAGATCGGACCGTTCGCAATCGCCTTCGCCTCCATGCTGTTTCTCATGCAGAGCGGAGCGTTGGCGCTGAGCCATCACAACCCCATTCGGGTCGAAAAGTGCGATCCGCGCGCCGGTTTTCGGGCTGCCGTCTATCCGGCCGGCTACGTGCGCGGGTACTATCCCGGCTATCCATATTACTGGGTCGATCCGTACGGCTTCCGTTACTATCAGCCGGCGCCCATCGCGCCCGCTCCGGCGGCACCGACGCTGGGAATCGACTACGTCAACACCTCGCCGCAAACGGCCAAAGCGGTCGACTTTGGCTTGATTGCGCGCGGCCACGTGATCGCCGAAGTCCGGGACGTCGGAACCTTTACGACCGGAGCGCGCATTCAGCACGAGTTCGGCCTCAGCCCCAACGCGTTCCCCATCGGAACCGGTTTGCCGCAGTGCGTTCCCTTGCTGGTCGAGTATCAAGACGGCAAGGTTTGGAAGAATCCGCGCCGCCCGCGGGCCGCGGAGTCGCTGTATCGCCAAGCCCGGGCCGGCCGACGGTAAGGCGCCGTAGCATTCGGCACGCGCTGAGCCGGCGAACCGCCATCTGCTTGGGTGCCGGTCTGGTCGCCGCCCTGCGCGGAGGGGATGCCGCGCGCGCCGCCGCCCCGACGTCTGCCGGCGTTTCTCCGTCCGCTGCCCTTGCGCGCCTGAGGGCGGGGAACGGGCGCTTCGTGAACGCAGCGTTGACCAACCAGAACGGTTTGACGGAGCGCAGGCTCGCGCTCACCGGCCATCAGGCGCCGTTTGCGGCGGTGCTGTCCTGTTCGGATTCGCGCGTACCGCCCGAGTTGATTTTCGATGCGAGCATCGGCGATCTGTTCGTCGTGCGCAATGCGGGTAACGTCGTGACGCCGGCGGCCCTGGGAACGCTCGAATACGGCTACGGCGCGCTCGGCATCAAACTGATCCTCGTCCTCGGCCATGAGAAGTGCGGAGCCGTGTCGGCAACCTACGACGCGATCCGCGACAAAAAACCGCTCCCTCCCAACCTCGACGTCCTGCAACGCGCCATCGAACCCGGCATCGCCCAGCTGGCTGCCGCGCGCGCTTCTTCGGAACAGGGCGCGTTGCACGCCGCGGTCGTCGCCAACGCGAAAGCGCAAGCCGCAAACTTGCGCAAGTCGGCGGTCCTGGGGGCCGCCATCCGGAACGGCGATTGTACGGTCGTCGCCGCCGACTACGGTTTCGAAGCCGGAAAGGTCAGCTTTCTCACGTAATGGGCGGCGCCATCACGGAGAGTCGGAAAACTCGATCGTGATGCCGGCGTCGGTGAAGGCAAAATAGCGGCGGCTGCGGTCCTGCAGGTTCGCCAGCAACGGTTCGCGCACGACCGCGACGCTCAACCGCTGCGCTAGCTCGGCGCACGGAACCCACGCCAGCTCGATGACGTGTGCGTCGCCGGCTCGCAGTCGTGGTTCGTGCGCGCTTTCCACCGCGAAAGCGAAGTTGGTGAAGTGCGTGCGGTCCGTCGGGTCGTACGATTCGGCGACATAGCGCAGCTCTCCGATCGTGATGGCAAGCGACGCTTCTTCATCGAATTCGCGGCGCAACGCATCGTGCAGAAGCTCGCCGTGCCGTTGGCGGCCGCCCGGCAGGTTCCACAACGGTTGCGCATGATTGCGATAACGCGATGCAGCCAGCAGCACCGCTCCATCGCGCTGCAGCACACCGGTGACCAGGTGAATGCGCGGGGAATCCAACGTTGGCCGCCGACCGTTACCCCAGGGTAATCAAGCGAATCGATGCTTGCTCATTGAAGCGGAGATGATGAGATGATAAAACGGGGAGTCCTGCTCGATCGCGTTCGTGCTCGGAGGAGTCGCCCGTAACGGCGGCTCCTTTTCATAACGGCGGTCCGCTCGTTGCCTATCGCGCGCGCGACGCACGCCGGTATAGCAACGGCCGTTGCAGGCGCCGCAGTTCCACCCGTACCGTCTCGTTGAAGGCGCGCAGCGTACGTTCGGCGCGCCGCGCAGGACCGCGGACTGCGGCGAATCCCGCATCGATCAGCGTCAACTCCGGCGCGAACGTGCTTTCGAGCTGCGCGAGCGTCGCCCGTACCGCGCTCGGGTGCGGGCCACGATAGCGCCGCACGCTGCGGGCCTTGAGCAAATAGACGTGCGGAGTTGCGGCCTCGGGTTCGGGTGGACGCGGCACGGGGTTGCCGAGGGCAAAGTACTGCTGATGTTTGCGCGCGAGCATCGCTGGCGGAACGACGTTTCCATAATGATGGTACGTGTACGGCAATACGACGGTGCCGCCGCGCACGCCGATGGCACGTTCGTGGATGGCGTTCTCCCAGCGCAGCTGCGGATCGTAGCGGAAGAAGACGGAGCGCCGCGCAACGTCGGTAATCCAGCGGTACGTTCCGAAGAAGTTGTAGGTATACGCATCCACCTCGCCTACGGCCAGGGGAAAGCGAGGTAAGAGTTGCCGGGTGATGTAGCGCAGTTGCTCGCCGTGCACTTCGTCGGCGTCGAGCAACAGCACCCAATCGGGAGGCGACGCGAGCGCGCGTATCTGGGCGAACGCACGATTGCGCATGTCGCCGAAATCGATGAACGGATGCGCCCTCACGTGCAACGCCTCGCGCGCTGCAAAGGCGCTGGCTTCCAGGACCGCGCGGTTTGCGCTGCGCGGGAGTCCCGAGTTGTCGTTGACGATCAGGACGTCGACGGCGTCGGCGATCGAAGCCAGCGCCGCCTCGAGATAGAACTCCGGTGCCGCGCCCACGCACAGGACGCACGCGATCGTGACCGTTGAACTTTTCAGCATACGCGATGAGCATCGCCTGCGCGCGGCGCTCGCGATCCGTTCACGGGTGTTCGTCGACGAGCAAGGCGTTCCGCTCGAAGAAGAGATCGATGAGCACGACCGTATGGACACGGAGGCCGTGCATGCGCTCGTGCGCGACGACGGCGGCGTGCCGGTCGGAACCGGCCGGTATTACCGCCTCGACGCGCGCTCGGTGCAAGTGGGACGCATGGCCGTTGACGCCGGCGTCCGCCGCCGGGGAGCGGGTGCGTTGCTGCTGGCGGCGCTCTTGGACAACGCCCGCGCGGAGGGTTTCGCCCAGGTCCGCCTCGATGCGCAAGTCCATGCGCGGGGATTTTACCTGCGAGCCGGTTTCATGGATGACGGCGCGGCGCTGTGGGACGCCGGCATTCTGCACCAGCCGATGAGCAAGGCGCTTGCTTGAACGGCTGGCCCCCGTTTCTGAGGAATTTTTATGAAAACGCATCCACCTTTAGTCGGGATGTGTTATAGTCCGTGCAGTCAGGCGGGTACTCATGGCGTCACGCCGCCCGACTCGAAACCATCGCGGACCGGTAGGTAGCCACAGTCGCTCTCTCAGGTACTCAAGCATGGCCGAAATCAAACTGACGCCAGGAAAGACCCTTGATGTACACTGATGAGACCCTGAACTGCGTTGATTGCAACAGCCAGTTCACTTTTAGCTCCGGCGAACAGCAGTTCTTCGCGAGCAAAGGCTTCCAGAACAAGCCCAACCGTTGTCCCGAATGCCGCTCGGCCCGCAAGGCCCAGCGTGGTTCCGGCGGCGGCGGCGGCGGAAGCTACGGCGGCAACGGCGGTGGCGGCTCGTCCCGCGGTGCCCGTGAAATGTTCCAGACGACCTGCAGCCAGTGCGGGCAGACGGCCGAAGTGCCGTTCCAGCCGCGCGGCGACAAGCCCGTCTACTGCCGCGACTGCTTCCAAACGCGCAGCGGCAGCTACCGCTAAAGATCGCTTGAGGTCGCGGCGCTCCGGCGCCGCATCTTGACGCCGCCGGGCTTCTCGCCCGGCTCCCCGATACGAACCGCCGGCGCTACGTCGCGCGGCTCGTTTCGTTTGCTCACGCATGTCGCGTTGGCGCGAGCGCCGCCCGCGCCCGCCGCTCGAACGTAACGCTTGCGCCCGAGCGGCCTCGTCGCGATGGAGCGGCATGAGCATCACCTTATCGTCGCACGCTGCGTTCATCGCCGCGCTCGAGGGCGCGCGGCGCATTACGCTTTCCTCCTACGCGCTGACACAGGACATGGCCGATGAACTCAGTGCGCGCGCCGACTACGGCGCCGAGGTGCACGTGCGGCTTGCCGCGCATCTCGTGGGCGACGCGAGCGGCGCGCGAGCCGCGGGGGCGGCCCGCATGGTTGCGGAGCTCCGCGAGCACGGCGTCGACGCCGCGCTGACCGCGCCGGGCGATTCATCGCCGCACGCGAAGGCGGCGACGGTCGACGGCATCGTGTGGCTTGACGACCGCAACTTTCCGCGCAAAGGCCCCGACCTCATCATCCGCGACGACGACCCGGCCGACGCGCGAGCGGCTGCAGCCTGGCTCGACGGCTCGGTTCCGCACAGTGACCGCCTCACGTTCACCAAGAGCGACGCACTCGCGCAGGAGGCTGCCGCCATCACCGCTGCCCCTCCGGGCGAGATCGACCTTTCGACTGAAGACATCGGCACCGGCAACATCGAACTGGCACTGCGAGCCCGCCTCGCCGCCGGCGACCATGTCCGCGTACTCGTCGATTTTGCCGAGTGCACGTCGTCCTCGGCCCGTAGCGCTATTGCGCTCCTGGAAAAGGCGGGCGCTGAGATCAGATCCCGGAGGGCGCTCGACAAACTCACCGTCACGGCGGGCAGCGCCTGGATCGGCTCGGCCAACGCGAGCCACGATATTCCGCGCACGGCTGGACAGAGCGATTGGGGGTTAGTCACGACTCAGGCCGACGCCGTCGTCGCGCTCCGGCAGCGCTTCGACGCAGCCTGGAGCGGCGCGTCGCCGACGTCTTTAACGCAGGCGTAGCATCATGGCCACGGAACCGAAACATCAATGGCGGAGCCTGGGCGAGTGACCGACCAAGAGATCATGTCGGGTTTTCAAACGCTGCTCGAAGCCATAGAACTGGGCTTTAGCAAACTCAACGCTCGGGTTGATAAGCTCGAAGCCCGCATGGATGCCATGGAAGCGCGCATGGAGCGGCTGCAAGCGTCCTTGTCCAATCTGGAGCAACGAATGCTGCGCCGCTTCGATGAGATCGACGCCCGCTTCGCACAGATGGATGCGCGCTTCGATCGCATCGAAATGCGCCTGGACCGCCTCGAAGCCCGGCCGTACCCCCGGCCGTGACAGCCCTTCCCAAAACGTGCGGTCCGTGATACCATAACGGCCTATGCCCTAGGGGTCCGCGCGGAGCTCAGGCGGGCGAGGCGACTCGCTGGCCTGCTTTGATTTGTGGCTCCCGGCTTCTGTGGGCGTTACCTCGTCGTTCGTTGAGAGTACAAGAGAAATAATGGCGAAATCCGTGCTTCCTAAGTCGTCCGCCCCCAAGGCGTCGTCCTCAGGCAAAAGCACTCGTTCGAAGCGTGCGCCGACTTCTAAAGGCGACGGCGCCGTCGCGACGCTTACTCCCCAACCCGTCACCGGCGGCTTCGCGCCCGAAACCGAAGCGTTCACCGTCGAACGCTTCGCCGACCCCGGCGCCAAGCGCAAGCGCTATACGTTCGCGAAGATCGCCGACGTCCTCGAACTGCCCGATCTGATCGAGCTGCAGAAGGCGTCGTTCCACTGGTTCATCACCGACGGGCTGAAGGAAGCGTTCGAGTCGATCTCGCCGATCAAAGACTTTACGGGCAACCTCGTGCTCGAATTCGGCGAGCATGCGCTCGGCGAACCGAAGTACACGGTCGAAGAGTGCCGCGAACGCGACATGACCTACAGTGCGCCGCTGCGCGTGCGCGTCCGCCTCATCACGGCGGAGTCGGGCGAAATCAAGGGCATCCCCGACCAAGAGATATTCATGGGCGACTTCCCGCTCATGACCGACAAGGGCACCTTCATGATCAACGGCGCCGAGCGCGTGATCGTGAGCCAGCTCGTGCGTTCGCCCGGCGTCTACTTCCTTGCGGACAAGGATACGAACAATCGCGACACGTTCAACGCCACCATCATCCCCAACCGCGGCGCGTGGATCGAATTCGAGACCGACAACGGCACGAAGAACGACGAAACCGAAGGCACCGTCGGCGTCCGCATCGACAAGAACCGCAAGCTCTACGTCACGACGTTCGTGCGCGCGCTCTCGCGCCCCGATCTCGGCTTCGATTGGGAGAGCGACGAAGCGATTCTCAAACTCTTCGACAACTCGCCGCTGATCGTCAACTGTCTGGAAAAAGACAAGGACGTCAAGACGCGCGAAGACGCGCTCAAGGAAATCTACAAGAAGCTTCGCCCCGGCGAACCCGAGAACGCCGAGAACGCCGAGAAACTCCTCGAGTCGCTCTTCTTCGACGAGAAGCGCTACGATCTGGCCGGCGTCGGCCGCTACAAGCTCTCCGGCAAACTCGAAAATGCGCTGCGTCCCGAACTGCGCGAATACGCGAGCATCGGCCTCGCCGTGCCCCCCATCACCAAGCGCAGCCTGACGCGCGAGGACATGATCGCCGTCATCCGCCGCTTGATCAAAGTCGCGATGAAGACGCCGGGTCCCGACGGCAAGCCGCTGGTTCACATCGACGACATCGACCATCTCGGCAACCGCCGCATCCGCAGCGTCGGCGAGCTGCTGCAGAATCAATTCCGCGTCGGCCTCCTGCGCCTCGAACGCGTGGTGCGCGAGCGCATGACCGTCCAAGACATCGAGACCGTCACGCCGCAGGCGCTGATCAACATTCGCCCGGTCGTGGCCGCGATCAAAGAGTTTTTCGGCTCCTCGCAACTCTCGCAGTTCATGGACCAGACGAATTCGCTCGCGGAACTGACCCACAAGCGCCGTCTTTCCGCGCTCGGCCCCGGAGGTCTGTCGCGCGAGCGCGCCGGCTTCGAAGTGCGCGACGTCCACCACTCCCACTACGGCCGCATCTGTCCGATCGAAACCCCGGAAGGCCCGAACATCGGGCTGATCGGTTCGCTCGCAACCTATGCGCGCGTCAACCGCTACGGCTTCATCGAAACGCCGTACCGCCTCGTCGCCGACGGCGTCGTCTCCAACGACTTGCGGTATCTCACCGCCGACCGCGAAGACGAGTACATCATCGCGCAGGCGAACACGCCGCTCGCCGCCGACGGCCGCATCGCCGCCGATCAAGTCGTGGCCCGGTACGCCGAAGAGTACGTCACCGAACCGCCCGATCTCGTGCAGCTGATGGACGTCTCCCCCAAGCAGATCGTCTCGGTCGCAACCGCGCTGATCCCGTTCCTGGAACACGACGACGCCAACCGCGCGCTGATGGGCGCGAACATGCAGCGTCAGGCCGTGCCGCTGCTGCGTCCACAGGCGCCGATCATCGGGACCGGCATGGAATATCGCGCCGCCAAGGATTCGGGCGGCTGCGTGCTGGCGCGCGCCGACGGCGTCGTACAGCACGTCGACGCCCGCTCCGTCATCGTCAAGAACGACGAAAACGGGTTGGACGAAACGTACGAGCTGTTGAAGTTCACGCGCTCGAACGCCGGCACGTGCATCAACCAAACCCCGATCGTCACCGTCGGCGAAAAGGTCGTGCGCGGACAGATCATGGCCGACGGCCCGTCCTCCGATCAAGGCGAAATGGCGCTCGGCCAAAACGTGCTCGTCGCGTTCATGCCGTGGGAAGGCTACAACTACGAAGACGCGATCTTGATCTCCGAGCGGATGGTGAAGGACGATCGTTTCACCTCGATCCACATCGAGGAGTACGAGTGCGAAGCCCGCGACACGAAGCTCGGCCCCGAAGAGATCACGCGCGACATTCCCAACGTCGGTGAAGACGCACTCAAAGACCTCGACGAAAACGGCATCATCCGCATCGGCGCCGAGGTGCGTCCTGAAGACATCTTGGTCGGTAAGGTCACGCCCAAGGGCGAGACCGAATTGACGGCGGAAGAGCGGCTGCTGCGCGCGATCTTCGGCGAGAAGTCGCGCGAAGTCCGCGACACGTCGCTCAAAGTGCCGCACGGCGAAAAAGGCAAGATCATCGACGTCAAGATGTTCTCGCGCGACAACGGCGATGAGCTGTCGCCGGGCGTGAGTCATCTCGTGCGGGTCTACGTCGCCCAGAAACGCAAGATTCTGCAGGGCGACAAAATGGCCGGGCGCCACGGCAACAAGGGCGTCATCGCCAAGGTGCTGCCCGAGGAGGACATGCCGTACACCGAAGACGGCACGCCGGTCGACATCGTGCTCAACCCGCTCGGCGTGCCGAGCCGCATGAACCTCGGCCAGATCATGGAAACGCACCTCGGTTGGGCCGCGCGCATGCTCGACATGTTCATCGCCACCCCGGTCTTCGACGGCGCACACGCCGAAGACATCGCCGAGTGGCTGCAAGACGCGGGCCTGCCCGCCGACGGCAAGACGTGGCTGCGCGACGGCCGCAGCGGCGAGCGCTTCAACCGCCCGATCACGGTCGGCATGATCTACATGCTCAAGCTCGCGCACCTCGTCGACGACAAGATCCACGCGCGCTCGACCGGTCCGTACTCGATGATCACGCAACAACCGCTCGGCGGTAAGGCGCAATTCGGCGGCCAGCGCTTCGGCGAAATGGAAGTCTGGGCGCTCGAAGCGTACGGCGCGGCGTACACGTTGCAAGAGTTGCTGACGGTCAAATCCGACGACGTCGTCGGCCGCGTGAAAACGTACGAAGCGATCGTCAAAGGCGAGAACGTGCTCGAACCCGGCGTGCCGGAATCGTTCAAGGTCCTCATCAAAGAGCTGCAGTCACTCGCGCTCGACGTCAAGGTGCTGACGGAGAACCGCGAAGAGATCGAGATCAAGATTCAGGACGACGACATGACCGAAACCGCCAAGGACATCGGCCTGCTCGTCGGCGACGACAACGATCCGCGCCTCTCGCAAACGATGGTCGCCGCGCGCGAAGCCGAAGCGCAACGCGCCGTCGCCACCGCCGTCCCCGCCGGCATCGGCATGGAAGAAGCATCCGACGGCGTCACCGCCCCGGAGGCCGACGAACCCGAAGAAGAGGAAGAAGCCGAAGCAAGCGATGAGGAAGTCGCCGCTGCGCAAGCGGCACCGCGTCCGGCCTTGGTCGCGCCGCCCGAACTCGACGCCGACACCGGCATCGCGCGCATCGGCGGCGGCGGACTTGGGGACGACGTCCTCGACGCCGACGTGCTGGAAGAGGATGCCCCGCCCGCCGAAGAGGAGGGCCTCGATGAAGGTTACGTCCTCGAAGACGAAGACGCCGAACTCGAAGAGGACGAGGAGGAAGACGAAGGCCTCGGCCCGCTCGGCGGCGGGGACGAGGACTTCTAAGGAAACCCGCTTTCCCCACGAACGGAGCCAAGAGACCCGCGTGATGAGGCGGTCTAACCGCGGCTTGTAGTTGGTGATATATTTATGGTATATCTCAATTGCGGAGGGCCTCGGAAGTATCTTTTCGATACGCATGCCCTTATCGCGCTTCTGCGAGGATCACCGCGCTTCGTTGGTCGGCTCCGTAGACGTGTGCCCGGCGATTTCGGGATTGCATCGATCGCGCTGCACGAGTTGTACTACGGTGCCTACAAGAGCGCACGCGTCGAGGAAAACCTCGCGCGTATCGACTCCATGCGAATCGCGGTGCTCCCCTTTGATACCGAAGACGCGCGGCAAGCCGGTGAAATACGATCGACGCTTGCACGCGCCGGAAAAACAATCGGGCCGTACGATAGCCTCATTGCCGGTCAGGCGAAAGCGAGAAGCCTGACGCTCATCACGCACAACGTCGCCGAGTTCTCCCGCGTCGTCGGCTTGCGCGTCGAGGACTGGGAAGGCTGACGGAGCTGAAGCGCCGGGCGATCCCGAACGGCCCAAACCCGTGAGCGACACGGAAGGCCTCGCTGCGCTGCTTGCAGCCTCGCGCGTCAACGAGGTTCGCAGTGCAGTGCGCGCGCTTACCGACTGCGGCTACGTCTGGGCTCCGCTCGGCGGACGCGAGGCCAATTTCGGTCTCGTCAACATCGGCTCAGATCCCGGTCTCGCGTTCGTTGAGCGCGTGACGAACGCGCTCGATGCCGTACTCGAACTTGAGGCGTCGAACGCACCGCCGGCCGTTGTCGCCGAACTAGAATCGCCGCGCGAAGCGGCGCGCGTGCTGTTCGGCGTCACGGAAGGCCGCATGGCGCAGCTCGGCGACGAGCGCGCGGCGGCGCTGGCCGCGCGTGTCGTTGTTGCGATCTCCGACGGCTCGCGCGCCGACCGCCCCACGCTCGAAGTGCGTGACGACGGCATAGGAATCGCGCCGCCGGCGATGCCGCAAACGATCCTCAATCTCGCGGGCAGCAACAAGATCGACAAGCCGTACCTGGCTGGCGCATACGGCCAGGGCGGTTCGACGACGTTCGCGTTCGCCTCGGGCGGTAGCGTGATCGCGTCGGCGTCCGCCGACTCCGACGTCGGCGTCACGTTCGTGCGCTATCGTGCGCTCGATCCGCGCCGGAACAAGAACGGCCGCTACGAATACCTTGCGCGTACGAAGGGCGGCGCGGTGGGGGCGCTCGACGCGCGGCGCGTCGGCTTCGCTCGCGGAACGCTCGTGCGCCACTTCGATTACGAGTTAACCGAGTACACGGCCCACGCGTATGACCCGACTGCCAGTATGTCGTCGCTGCTCGGTGCGGCGCTGTTCGATCCGATCCTGCCGTTCTCGATTGCCGAGCGCCGCCGCGGCTTGGCGCGGCTCTTCGATGCCGATGAACCGCGCATTGAGCGGGGACGGTTTGCGGCGCTCGCCCGCGCTGGACCCGCACTTGAACACCGGCAATCGATCTCGTTTCCGTTTGGGCGCGGGCACACATCCGACGTCGTCAGCGTTCACTATTGGGTCCTCGCCGCCGACGGCGACCCCTTGCATCCGGATCCACAGCATCCCGTGGTCATCACGAATTACGGGCAAACGCACGGCACGCTCGACCGGCGCTTCATCGTCGACGTCCTGCGGCTTCCGTTCCTCAAGGAAGCGCTTGTCGTGCAGGTCGAGCTCGACGCCTTGTCGGCGGCGACCAAGCGTGAACTGATCTCGACGACGCGCGATCGTCTCAAGCGCGGCGGCGCGTACGGGACCCTGCTCGATGCTGCACGCGACGCATTGCTCGATGATCCCGCGTTGCAAGCCGCCAACACCGCACGACGGCGCAGGCTCCTGGAGCGCCAGAGCGCGACCGATCAGAAGCGCCTGCGCCGCCGCTTCATGGAGTTGCTGGAGAAGTTTCATCCCGGCGCCGATCCCGGTGCGGCGGCGAGCCGCAACGGCAAGAGCGAAAGCGCGACGGCCTCACTGTCGGACGGCGGCGACAGTGCCCCGGACGTCGAGCCGCTCGCTACGCAGGCGCATCCGACCTTCGTGCGCATCGCGGGCCACGTGCGGCCGTTGCAGCTCTCGCGCGGCCGCAACGCGCTGATCCGATTGGAATCGGATGCGCCCGACGCGTATTGCGCGCTGCACGCGCAGGCGCGGCTCGTGCTGGTCGCCGACCCGCTCGCGAGTTTGGAAGTGTTACGAGTTTCCGATTTCCGCGGCGGACGCGCCCGCGTGACGGTGCGCCCGGTAGCCGAGATCGGTACGCTCGGAACGGCGGCGATCCGTCTGACGGATGCCGAAGGCACGGTCCACGTCGATGCCGCCGAATTTACGATCGTCGAGCCGCCGCCGCCGACACCGGCGGAAGCCGACGGCCGCAAAGGGATGCGTCTGCCGCAGGTCTACGAGGTCTACCGCAGCGGTTGGGAGCGGCTCGGTTTCGATGAAACGAGCGTCTCGAGCGTCACGGAGTCACGCGATGACTATTCGATTTGGATCAACATGGAAAACCGGCACTTGCACCGCCTACTCAGCAGCGTCGATTATCAGGAGCATGGCCTCGTGCGCATGCGCGCAAGCTATCTCGTACAGGTCGCGTTCTACGCATTTCTGATGCACGACGCAAGCCCAAATTTTGTCCAGATCGACGGCGCCGAACTCGACGCCTATCAGCGCGCCGAGCTCGACCGCGTCGCCCGCACGGTCATCACCTCGATCGCGTCGGTCGAACGCATCGACTCAGCCGCGCTGGTCGACGCAGAAAATTGAAGTCTGCTGTTGAATTCCTCCACCGCCGCCGAAGTAGAGGCCAATCTTCTCGTCGAGGATCGAGCGGCGATCATCCGGCGAAACGATTTCAGCCGCGATATCCGGCGCGATCGTCGGCTTCTCGCGGGCCTCGCCGAGATCGCGCGGCAGACGCTCGAACGAAAAGTACGCTAGTGAGGAAAGCGGTCCCGATCACCGACATCGCGGTGGCGATCCGCGAACGTTACGGCTGCGAGCCGCTTCCGCGTCCATGCCGCCGCAAAACCGATACACCGAGATCCGCGCGCCGACCGACGCGTTTCGGCACCGATGGTGTTCCCTCGAAGAACACGAGTCGCGCGTCGACCGCTGCGCCGTCGATGTCGAGCACCGCGAAACTGAAACGAGCTTGACCTCGCTTGTCGGTCGGCGAACCGGGATTGATCAACCACAGTCCGCCGCAGCGCACGCACGATGGAATGTGACTGTGCCCGAAGAGAATCACGTCGACCGCTTCATCGGCAAAGGCCGTAAGCGCGCGTTGCGGCGTCGTCCCGCGCTTGCCGTCGCCGTGTAGGAGCCCCACCCGGATGTCTTCGACCGCGATGATTTTGCGCCGACCGAACCGCGCGACCATCTCCGGTCCATCGTTGTTACCGGCGACGCCGTCCAAAGGCGCAATCGCTTCCAAGGCCCGGGCGACTTCGATCGACGTAAAGTCACGGCAGTGCAAAATCGCGGCCGGCCGCTGCGCCTCCACGATGATGCGACCCAATATCTGTGCGGGTCATGCGGCATAAGGACGACGAGCGCGCACGCACGCGATCGTTCGGAATTCGTCGCACTCGGCGTCGTTCGTCGCCACGCCGCAAGGCGAAACGATGTTCGTGGGCCTTTACGACGTCCTGTACCTGGGGCCGTCAGAGACGGAACTCGTGTCGCCGCCGAGCGGCGAGGTACATTCGCCGGGAAGCCAGCACGTCTATGAAACAAACAAGAATCCGGCTTTAAACTTGTACGAAGGCCGGTTATTTGTGGCATGGGGCGCCCATCGTGCATGGTGTCAGCACGCGGCTCGACACGAGAAGCCGATCGTCGAGATTAAAAAGACGTTCTCCGAGCCGGCGTTCTCAGGCCATTTGAAGTTTATCGACGTCATCACGCGGATTCCGGCGCTTCCACTGTCCTGGATCGAGGCGCTGAAGAACGCTCAAGGCGTCTACGTGCTAACGTGCCCTCGTACAAAAGAGCTTCGTCGACCCGCCGTAAGCCGAGCAGCGCGTGCGGGAAGTGATTCGGCTCGATCGCGCTCTTAGATGCGTCACAAAGCAGTGAATTAGGCCAACGGTTCAATACTCGTTTCGTTGACCGAACACGACGTTGTACAACAGGCGCATCGGGCTCGAAAACCGAGCGTCGAACGGACGACCTCGTCGACATCTGATGCGACGGAGCTCATCCGCGCACGTCGTCCGCAAGCCCTTCGATGCGTTGCTCGCCATGCCAGGGCCGCGCCGTTGCAGTCGTCCGCAACGCGCGGTGACAGCTCGACCGTGACGTCAAAGCGACAGCGTTCGCGTCATCGTGCAGGTTCCGGCCTTTACCGGCTCCGAACGGAAGCGATCGAGGGAGAACGTGCGCCAGGCGCGCGGACCACACGGTGTAGCTTCGCGACAATCCGACGTGCCAAGCGGTTGACATACGGTAGTGGTACGATGCCGCCATGGAGGGCAAGGAATCCGCTCGCGAGGCACGGCGCAAACTGAAAGCGCTCCTCGACGTCAATCGTTATGTAGCGCAGCGCTGCGGCGACCAGGGCTACGTTGTCCCGTTCGTCGGCCGCTTTCGAGGGACTGGCACGTCGCGGCGCAGATCGCAACGGCTGGCTGGGGCTGACGACGTACGTTCTGACCTTGCCCGAACCGGCAAGTCTGAAGGCAACCTTGATGGGCCGCCTCCTTGAACTCAACGACTCGATGTCGCTGGCCAAGTTCACGAAGGTGAAGGACGGCAGCACGGTGACGCTGGACTTCGAGTACCGGGAAGAACACCCGGACGCCGCCGTGCTTGGAAATCTGATCGACATTACCGGTGATTCTTCGTAGGGCGTAACGGGGCGCTTAGCCGCCGCTACTGCGGGCATAAGCGCCGTCGATGGGCGAATCGATGCGCCGCGTTGCACCGGGGCCGCGCGGTCTTGAAGTTCTGCAGTTTCTTGGTTTAGGAACCTTCGAAAACACGTTGCACTTCCTGCGTGCGCAGGCGCGCAAGCACGGACCGGTAACGTCGTTTCGGATTCTCGGGCGCACGCTCTACCTGCTCGATGATCCCGAGTTGCTGCGCCAAGTCCTGGTCGTGCAACAGCACAGCTTCACGCGCCCGGTCGGGACGCAACTGCTGCGCGACATCACCGGGCTGAATTTGGCGACAACCGATGAGCCGCTGCACCGCGAGCGCCGCCGGTTACTACAGCCCGCCTTCGCGCGCCAGGCAATCGCCGCGTACGGAGGCGTCATGGCGCACGAGGCCCGTCGCTTCGCCGCGGAATGCTTCGATGGGCAACTTCTCGACATCGGGGCGGCCATGGCGCGGCTCACCTTAAACGTTGCCAGCCGCACGCTTTTCGGCGGCGGCGTCGATCCCGACGCATATGCGATGTCGCAAGCGCTGGCGCGAGCCATGCACGCGGTCTCACGAGTCGGTCCAATCCTCGAGGCCGTACCGCCATCAATCGCGGGGGCGTGCCGGCGGTTGTCGTTCGGCGCCAACGTGGAGTTTCGCCGCGCGCGCACCGCTCTGCGCGCGAGCGTGCAACGTCTCATCGAGCGCAATCGCGGCATCGCGGAGACCAACGGCGGCGGCGTGCTCAGCATCGTGCTTGCGGCAAGCGGTGACGACGCGGCAGTGGGCGATGAACTGTGCGCGCTGCTCTTCGCCGGTCACGAAACGACGGCGACCGCGCTGACTTGGGCGTGGTATCTGCTCGCCTCTCATCCCACCGTCGAAGCGACGCTGCATGAGGAACTCGATGCCGTGCTCGGCGAGCGCGATCCGACCGTCGATGATATCGCGAATCTTCCGTTCACGACCGCCGTCTTCAACGAGACGCTGCGTCTTTATCCCTCCGCGCCCGTCTTCGGACGGCGTGTCCTCGAAGACTGCGAGCTGTGCGGGTACCGAATCTCGGGCGGTTCGGGCATCATCATCAGCCCGTTTGTCTCACAGCGCAACGCACGTTACTTCCCCGCACCCGAATGCTTCGTGCCCGCGCGGTGGCAGCAACCAACGTGGCCGGACTTCGCGTACGTTCCGTTCGGCGGCGGGGCGCGCCGCTGCATCGGCGAGCCGTTCGCGCGCATGGAAGGCGTCATGGTCTTGGCGACCTTGGCCCGGCGTTATCGCTTCGCTCGAATCGAACGCGGTCGGGTCGGCATCGCGTCGGCGATGCTGCGTCCGGCGCGCCCCATCGTCGTGCGGGCCATCGCGCGTGATACGTCAACGCGGCGCTACGTCAGCGTCAAGGGAGAATCGCTCACCGGTCGTGCGGCGTTTCGTGACCGGCAAGGCATGGCAGGTGCGGCGCGATAGTACCGTGATTCGATCAGCCTGATGATTCGCTCTCCATCGAAACGTTGGCGTTCGTGCGACGGCATCGACGCTACGCCGCACCTACTCGGTCGGCGTCGCCGCTGGCATGGCTTGCTCGACGAAGGCGCAGAGTAGGTTGACGAGCAGCATTTGCTCGGGGCGGTTGCAGCGGGCGTCGAGGAGGCGGGGGCTGCACACGAGGACGCTGAGACATTGGGCGCGCGAGATTGCGACGTCGAAGCGGTTCTTGTGGAACAGGAAGCTCATGTCGCGCGGCAGATCGTCGTCGCTTGAGGTTGCCATCGAGTAGAACACGACCGGGGCTTCCTGTCCTTGGAACTTGTCGACCGTTCCGACCTTGATGTCGGTGATCTATGCATCGTACGTGCTCGGCAACCTCACGGCGTTATTCGCGTTCGGGCGGCTCTTCGATCAGATCGGCCGCCGAGCCGTGTCTTGTCGCGCTTGACCAGTTCCGCAAGCGCGAGCATGGCCTTTGCCGGCATGATCTGCGCGCTCGCAATTGTCGGCTTGTTCATGGGCGCCCGCTTCTCGGGAACGTCGGACGCGCGATGAAAGCGCGCACGCCGCATCCCGTTGCGTACGGGTTACGCGTTCATCGCCTCAGTGGTGACGCAAACATCGCCGCGCCGGCGCAGCTGATCGGCGACGAAGCGCGCGCCGCAATGCTGCTCGCGCTCGGCAGCGGCCGGCCACTCTCGGCATCCCAACTTGCAGCCGCCGCGCGCGTCCGGCCGCAAACCGCGAGCAGCCACCTGACCAAACTCGTCGCCGGCGGCCTCTTACGAGTCGAATGCAGCGGACGTTTTCGGTATTACCGCATTGCCGGCCCCGATGAGATAGGGCCCGTTATCGGACAAGAGGGCGCGCCGGGCGCGTAGGTGGCCCGGATCCCGCCGTTGACGAGCGCGAAGACGGCGGATGTGTCGAGCGTAATCAATTGCGGCGGAGCTTAGGGCGCAGGTATCCTTCGCTCGCTGCGCCGCTGACCTCGGGATCTTCGCCGGCGCCAAGCGAGCGAAGTTTCGCCCGCGGAGCAGCCGCGATATAGGCGAAGAGCGCGTCGTGCACGATGGCGGCCTGCGGCCGCTTCGTACGTTGTGCCATGTCACTCAACGCCCGGCGCAGTTGCGGCGTCAGGTAGAGCGTCGTCTTTTCCATGTGACTACTATACATGAACCGTGATCGCGGAGCGGATCGAAGTCGCGCGCGCGAGGCGGGCATTGAAGCGCTCTATCGCAAGAAATCGACAACGCGCCGCAACCCCGAGCATCCGGTCTTTCCGTACCTGCTGCGCAACCTCACGATCGAGCGACCGAACCATGTGTGGTGTGCCGATATCAGTGTGCTACAGGAGCACAGGAAGAGGT
>JACRTY010000048.1 GCA_014305025.1 Candidatus Nyctobacter psychrophilus
TCCACACCTTGACGCCGATGCGCCCGAAGGTCGTGAACGCTTCGACGTGCGCGTAATCGATATCGGCCCGCAAGGTATGCAACGGGACTTTACCATCGTGGTTCTGCTCGGTGCGCGCGATCTCGGCGCCCCCCAAGCGACCCGAGCACATCACCTTCACGCCGCGCGCGCCGGCTTTCATCGTCCGCATGATGGCCTGCTTCATCGCTCGCCGGAACGCAATGCGCTTCTCGAGTTGATCGACGATGTTTTGCCCGACCAACCGCGCATCGAGTTCCGGATATTTAATCTCGACGACGTTGACTTGCACGTTCTTTTGCGTGACCCGTTCGAGGCTCTTGCGAATGTCCTCGATTCCGACGCCGCGCTTGCCGATGATGATGCCGGGCTTGCCCGTGTGCACCATGACGCGCGCTTGGTTAGCTCGCCGCTCGATCTCGACTTTCGAAATGGCCGCCGCCCGCGTCAGCTTCGCAAAATACTTGCGGATCGCCTGATCTTCATGCAGCCACGCGCGATAGTTCTTTTTCTCGAACCAGCGGCTCTCCCAGGTGCGCGTGATGCCGAGCCGCAGCCCGACCGGATGAATCTTCTGTCCCATCTAAACGGTGGTCTCCGCAGGTGCCGCAACGGGTGCTCCAACAGTGTCGGCTGCCGAGCGTTCCTTGCGCGAGCGTTTTTTCGGCGCCGGCGCCGCGACGTTGCGGCGGCGCGTTTCGAGTGACGAGAGGGCAATCGACGCGCCCGCCGTTTTCTTCGGCTGGTGCTTGGGCGGCGTGTTGCCCACGGCGATGGTCACATGCGACATGCGCTTGCGTTTGAAGGCGGCACGGCCTTGCGCGCGCGGGTCGAGGCGACGGGTGTACGAACCGCCCGGACCGCCGTCGACGGTGATGCGGGTGACGAACAGATCGTCGGTCGCCATGCTGTGATTGTTTTCCGCGTTCGCCACCGCACTGCGCAGCAGTTTCTGGATCGGTTCGCTCGCGAACACGCCGGAGAACTGCAGGAGCGCCAGCGCTTCGCGCACGGAGCGGCCGCGGATCGCGTCGGCGACGCGGCGCAGTTTGCGTGGACCAATGCGCGCGAACTTGAGGTGCGCGAAGGCTTGAGTTCGTTCCGCGGTTTGCGTGTCGTTCATGCTACTTGACCACGCTCTTCTCTTGGCCGGAATGGCCTTTGAACGTGCGGGTGGGCGAGAACTCGCCGAGCTTGTGCCCGACCATGTTCTCGGTGACGAACACGGGAATGTGAATCTTGCCGTTGTGCACGGAGATCGTGTGGCCGACCATTTGCGGCACGATGGTGCTCGAGCGCGACCACGTCTTGATGACCCGCTTCTCGCGCGTGCTGTTGAGCCGCTCGACCTTCTCCATGAGATGGTCTGCGGTGAACGGCCCCTTCTTAAGGCTGCGACCCATCTACTTACTGCTCCGCTTGCGGACGATCATCTTGGTGGTGCGCTTGTTGCGGCGCGTCTTTTTGCCCATCGTCATCTGGCCCCATGGCGTTGTCGGTGGACGCCCAGAAGTCGAACGCGCCTCACCGCCGCCGTGCGGATGATCGACGGGGTTCATCGCGATCCCGCGCACCGATGGCCGCTTGCCCATGTTGCGCATGCGCCCGGCTTTGCCGATGATGACGTTTTCGTGATCGAGGTTGCCCAGTTGTCCGATCGTCGCGCGGCACACCGCAAGGATGCGGCGCACTTCGCCCGAGGGCATGCGCAGTTGCGCGTACGCGCCTTCCTTGGCCATCAATTGCGCCGACGAACCGGCGCTGCGCACGAGTTTGCCGCCTTCACCGGGTCGCAACTCGACGTTGTGGACGACCGTGCCGAGCGGAATGTTTTTGATCGGTAAACAGTTACCGGTTTTAATGTCGGCCGCCTCGCCCGATTCGATCACGCTGCCGACTTCGAGCCCGACGGGCGCGAGGATGTAGCGCTTCTCGCCGTCGCGGTAGGCCACGAGCGCAATGCGCGCCGAGCGGTTGGGATCGTACTCGATGGCGGCGACCTTCGCCGGAATCGCGTCTTTCTGCCGCTTGAAGTCAATGATGCGGTACTGACGCCGCGTGCCGCCGCCTTTATGGCGCACCGTGATGTGCCCGTTGTTGTTGCGGCCGGAGTGTTTCTTCTTGACCTCGACGAGCGACTTCTCGGGCTTCTTTTTGGTCAGGTCCTTGAAATCGATCGTCGTGATGAACCGCTGTCCCGCCGACGTCGGGCGATATCGTTTAATTGCCACCATGCACCCCCAGTTGCGTGCATATTTCGCCCGAGCGCGAGGCGCGATGAGCGAAGCGTACGTTAGTACGTGAGCGAAGAGCAACGATGCGATCGGGCGAAAGATGCATGCAAATCATTGTTCGAAGGGGTTGACGCCGCCCAGTTCAATTTTCTGGCCGGCCTTGAGGGTGACGACGGCTTTTTTCCAGTCCGGTTGCGTGCCGTGCGTGCGGACGCCGCGGCGCGCGAAGTTTTTCTTCTTGCCGCCGACGTTGACCGTATTGACGGCCAGCACTTCCACTTTGAAAATCTCCGCGACGGCGTGGCGGATCTGCGTCTTGGTCGCATCGCGGCGTACTTCGAAGGCGTACTGGTTGAAGGCCGTGCCGGCCATCGACTTCTCGGTGATCATCGGCGCGATGATGATGTCGCGAGCTTCCATTTAAGCTTCGCTCGCTTGCGGGGGGGCCGGGAAGGCGGCGCTCAATTCATCGAAGGCGCCCGTCGTCAGCACCAGTCGCGCGTAGCCGAGCACGTCTTTAACGTCGAGCGCGCCCGTGTGCGTCACCGCCGCGCGGACCAAGTTGCGGCCGACGCGCTCGAGTTCCGCGCCCACGGCGGCACGTTCGGCATGCGCGTAGACGACGAGCGTGCGCGGTCCGGACTTCGCAGCCCGCGGCGTCCCGAACAGCAGCGCGGCCAGATCGCGCGTCTTGGCCAGGTCGAAGCCGTCGGCGCTGAGCACCGTCACGCTGTCGCTCGCGAAGCGGTCGGCGAGCGCCGCGCGCAGGGCTCCCTTGCGTTCCTTTTTATTGAGTGCGACGACGTAGTCGCGCGGTTTGGGGCCGAAAACGACGCCGCCGTGGCGCCACTGCGGCGAACGCGTCGAACCTTGCCGCGCGCGACCGGTGCCCTTTTGCTTCCACGGCTTCTTGCCGCCGCCGGACACTTCATCGCGGCGCTTGGTCGAGGCCGTGCCCGCACGCGGATTGCTTAGTTCGCGGAAGACCGCGCGGAACATCGCGTTGCGCTTGCTCGGATCCACGGTCGCGAACGCTTCGGGAACCGCCGCGTCGCGGACCGTTGCGCCTTTCGAATCGATGACGGCCGGCATTATCGGGTCGGCTTGCCGGGAGTGGCGGCCGCGGCGACCGGCGCCTTGGGCGGCCGCACGGCGCACGAGATCAACACGAGGCCGTTTTTCGGCCCCGGAACCGGTCCGCGCACGAGCAGCACGTTGCGCTCGACGTCCGCGCGAACGACTTCGAGATTCTGATGGGTGGTGCGGTCGACGCCGTAGTGTCCCGGCCGGCGCGAGCCGCGATGCGTATGACCGGCGTTGGTGTCGCCGTTGGACGCGGGCTGCCGGTGGATCATGGAGCCGTGGCTGCGGCCGCCGCCGGAAAAGTTGTGGCGCTTGATGCCGCCCGCGAAGCCGTGCCCTTTGGAAATGCCCGTGACGTCGACGTGCTCGCCCTCGGCGAAGACGTCGACCGCCACCGTTCCACCCACGTCTGGCGTATCGTCGAGGTGCTTGCGGAATTCGCGGACGTGCTTTTTCGCGGTGGTGATCCCGAGTTTTTTGAAGCGCCCGGCGTCCGGTTTATTGAGGCCGTTCTTGCGTGCGTCGCCAAAGGCCAATGCCACGGCCGAATAGCCGTCCGAGGCGGCCGTTTTCCGTTGCAGCACCGTACACGGCCCCGCTTCGATCACGGTCACCGGCACGTACCGCCCATCGGCGGTAAACACGCTCGTCATCCCGACCTTCCGGCCGATGATGTTCTTCATCTACTCTCCACGCAGCCAGGCGTCCATCTTGGGTCCGCGGCCGCGGGCACGAAAAGTACCCGCGGCCAAGACCGCAACCCGCGTATGGTATCAAGGGCGATCTGGGAAGTCAAACGCTAGGGGCGGCTGCTCGGCCGTTAGCCGCCGCCCTCGTCGGCCTCGCCGCCACCCTGCTCTTGGCTTTCGCCGCCCGGCGCTTCGTCTGCCCCGCCGGCGTTGTCAGGCGAGTTTTCCAGCACGGCGCCCGTCTTGGCATCGACGCCGACTTCGCGCACGCCGTGCGCGGTTTTGACGTCGAAGGAATAGCGCAGTCCGCTGCCGCCGTTCTCCTTCTCGAGTTCTTGCGCGACGATCGTGCCGCGGACAGTGTGCAGCGCGATGCCGCGCGCCTGGGTCAGCGAGACTTTTGCTTGCGGTGAGAGTTGTGAGCCGGGGAACGAGGCCGCCATGGCGATGCCGGCGGTACCGAGGGCGGTCATGCCGGCCGCTAGAGTGATGTTCTGAAGTTTATTCACGGTGGTGGATGCCTTTCTGTCGGAGAGTGACCGACATCAGGATCGCATCCCAGTATGACTGCGCGATGAACGTACGGACGCGAAAAGGCCGTGCGTTTCGAAGCGCTCGATGACCGCCACGATCGACAGGAGGCACAAGAATCCGATGGCCATGCCCGCGATCAAATCGGTGGGCCAGTGCACGCCGAGAACCGCCCGGCTGGCGACGATCGCGAAGACTAAACACGTCCCCACGACGCCGATCAAAGTACGCCTGTGCGGATACGCGCGCGCCAACAGAACGGTCAGCGTTCCGTAGACGGCGGTTCCCTGCAAGGCGTGTCCGCTCGGAAAGCTGTCGCCCGCGACATGCCGGCGGGGCCACAAACCGGGACGCACGCGCTCGAAGATTTCCTTGAGGCCCAGGTCGAGCACACCCGCGAAGATGGCGCCGAGCACGAAGATGACCGCGCCGGCACGCAGTCCGGCACGCCACATCACGACCGCGCCCAGCGCCGTGACGACGGTTAATCCGACCGGCGGGCCGAGATCGGTGAATCCCCACGCGACGGCGAGCAGCAGCGGCGTCGTCGCATGATGAATCGTCTCGAGCACCGTGGTGTCGAACGCAAACGTCTCGTGTTGGGCGATCTCATCGGAGAGCCACACGGCGACCACGACGCAGATCGCTGCCGCCACCAATACTGTTGCCCGCAATGCGCCATTCGTGCTGCCGCTTTCCATGCGACGATGTTTCCCATCCCGATCGAACCGAACATGAAGCACCGGGACGGCCGGGAAAGCGAGCGCCATGAAGATTCTGGTCGTCGAGGACGATCGGCGGCTCGCCGAGTTGCTTCGCCGCGGCCTCGCGGAGGGCGGACACGTCGTCGATCTGGCGCACGACGGCGAAGCCGGCGAAGATGCCGCCGACGACGGCGCGTACGATGCAATCGTGCTCGACGTGATGCTTCCACGCAAAGACGGCTTCATGGTCGCAAGCGAATTGCGGGCGCGCAACGTCGCGACCCCGATCCTCATGCTCACCTCGCGCGATACGCCCGAGGATACGATCGGCGGTCTTGATGCGGGTGCCGACGATTATCTGCGCAAGCCGTTTGTCTTCGGAGAACTGGAAGCGCGGCTGCGTTCGCTTGGGCGGCGCATTCCGGCGCCGGTGCATCGTGCGCTGACGATCGGCGATCTGCGGATGGATCTCGCGACGCGCCGCGTGACGCGCGGCGAGACGCCGATCGCGCTCACCGCGCGCGAAACCGCGTTCCTCGAATATCTGATGCGCAATAGCGGGCTACTCATCACGCGGCCGATGCTGGAGGATGCGCTGTGGGAGAGCGATCGCGACACGGCGTCCAACATCATCGAAGTCTACGTGCGCCGTTTGCGCAATAAGCTGTCGCCGCACGGTGAGCCGCCGCTGATCCATACCGTCCGCGGCGCGGGATATCGGTTCGGGCCCCAGCATGCTTGAGCGGCACACGTTACGCGGGCGGCTGACCCTGGCCTACGCATCGGCGCTCGCCGTCGCACTGATCGCGTTCGCGCTGCTCGCGCTCGCCGTGCTCGACACCGCGCAACGTTCGGCGCTCGACGCGCAGTTGGCCACGACCGCCCGCGCACTGCTCGCCGTCGCCGACGTTCGCAACGGCGACGTCACGATGGAGGAGGTCGACCGCGGTCAATTCTCCGCCATCACGGGTGCGAAAGCCAGTGCCGCGATTCTTCACCCGGACGGCAACGTGCTGCTCGCTTCTGGCTACGCGGTCCCCCCGCCGATACGCCGTGCCGCAATGGGTGCGAACGGGAGCCGTTATGCTGACGCGACGGTCGGCGGTGACGCGGTGCGCGCGTACGTGCTGCCGATCGTCGCCGGCGGCACGAAGGCCGGCACGATCGTCGTCTGGCGCGATGCCGAAGCGATCGCCGCGCTGGACCGCAGCGTCGCGCTTGCATTCGCGTTTGCGATTCCAGTCGCCGTCGCCCTCGCGGTTCTCTTCGGCAGCGCCATCGCCCGGCGCGGCCTCGCGCCCCTCGCTCACATCGCAACCGTCGCGGCGGAAATCGAAGGCCACGATCTGTCGCAGCGCCTCGCACTTCCGCCGCGCGATGATGAGCTGGGGCGTTTCGCCGCGGCCTTCGATCGCATGCTCGACCGCCTGCAGCATGCGTTCGAGCGCGAACGGCGCTTTACGAGCGACGCGTCGCACGAGCTGCGCGCTCCGCTGTCGGTCATTCGCGCAGAGGCCGACTTGGCATTGCGCAAAGAGCGCGACCCGGCGGAATACCGTCGCGCTCTCGAAGGCATTGCGGCCGAGGCCGACGCGCTCGAAGCGCTCACGCGCGACCTGCTGGCGGCCGCGCGAGCCGAGTCGAAGTTCCCCTCCGCCGGCGACGCCGTCGTCGACCTTGCCGCGCTTGCGGCTTCGGCGACCTCGCGTCTGGGGATTCTTGCCGAGGCGCGCGGCCTGGCGTTGCGCACGGCTGGTGAGCCGAATGCATTGGTTCAGGCCGATCACGACGCGCTCGCTCGGGCGCTGGTTACCGTCTTGCACAATGCGATCAAATATGCGCGCGCCGGCGTCGCCGTGCGGGTCGCGCGTCGCGATGATGCCGTCGTCGTCGAGGTCGAGGATGATGGTACGGGGTTCTCACCGGTAGCGCTGGACCGCGCGTTCGACCGCTTCTGGCGCGATGACGAGGCGCGTTCAACCGAAGGGAGCGGCTTGGGTCTGGCCATTGCGCGTACGCTCGTCGAAGGGAGCGGCGGCACGATCGCGCTTTCCAACCGCGCCGGCGGCGGCGCGCGTGTAGCGATGACGTTCGCGGCGGCATCGCGCGACGGCGCACCCGGGGTGTAGCGGAGGTTACGCTCCTTCGTTTGCCCGTTCGGTCCGCTTGCGACGCCGCTCGGCGGAGACCTTTGTGAACACCGCGCCATAGTAGAAAACGAGGGTCGAAATGAAGATCCACATCAGCATGGCCAGGTACGATGCCGCGGCGCCGTACGAGCTT
Organism: Candidatus Nyctobacter psychrophilus; assembly: GCA_014305025.1. Lineage (GTDB taxonomy): Bacteria > Vulcanimicrobiota > Vulcanimicrobiia > Vulcanimicrobiales > Vulcanimicrobiaceae > Nyctobacter > Nyctobacter psychrophilus. The sequence goes on from JACRTY010000048.1 coordinate 7,543, forward strand.
TCCATGCGCGCTTTGGAAAGATAAAAAGCGACGACCCATTGCCCGAAGAGAAACAGCGCGGCGGCGATCGCCGCCCCGGACCACACGTCGGGCCAGTCCGTGCGCACCGCCGGCAAGTAACGGAAGATGACGGCGATGACCGGCGTGAGGATGACAAACGAGGCGAGCGCAATGGGTATCTGCACCGTCCACGCCTGAGCCGCCGCGGGGGCTGTGGGCGATCCGGCAAGTCCGACCACGACGATCGCGAGCATGGTGACCGCCGCAATGCCGACGAGCCCGAGCCCGAAGGCCGTCACCATCGTGACGGTTTGCGCGCGCGCGGCGTGGCGCCAGGTCGCGTGAGACTTGCCTTCAACGTGCCAGATGACGTTGAGTGAATCTTGCACGGTAAAAAAGACGCCGCACGCCGTCCCGACCAGCAGCGCCCAGGCAATGGGGTGCGCGAGCGACCCGGCCGCCGTGTTGCGTCGCGACGCGTCGATCATCGCGCGCAGCGCACTTGCCGACGGGCCGATCGAATGTTGAATCTGCGCGATGAAAGCGCCCTCGACGATGTGATGGTCCGCCAGGTGGTTGGTGATCTCGACGACGATCACGAACAGCGGCGCGAGCGCGAACACGGCGCCGAACGCGAGCGCGCTGCCGTGGAGCAGGCACCGGTCCTTCAGCCACCACATGGCCGCCTCGTGAAGCGTCGCCCCAAGCTCTTTCAGCCGCGCTCTTCGCATGCGCGGGGTTTTCCCAGCCGGGACCCGATTGCTTACGGGCCGGCGGCGGAAGGGTTATCCGGATGCGAGCAGGCGCAGGTGGGGGCGGCTGGGCAGCGCCACGACGGCGACGAGCGCATCGACGACCGAGGCCTCGAATTGCGTTCCGCGACAGCGTTCGAGTTCGGCGACCGCGTGCGCCGGCGTGAACGGGCGGCGGTACGAGCGGTTGCTGATCATGGCATCGAAGGCATCGGCGACGGAGATGACTGCCGCTTCAAAGGGGATTGCCGTTCCGGCGAGGCCGTTTGGATAACCGGTTCCGTCTTGGCGTTCGTGGTGCGCGCGGACGACGTTCGCATATTCGGCGACGCATGGAATCGACTCGAGTAACGTCGCTCCGTTGGCGGCGTGGGCACGCATCTGGGACCACTCATCGGCGGTGAGCGGACCGGGTTTGCGCAAGATCGATTCGGGGGTGAACAATTTACCGATGTCGTGCAGGATGGCGCAGCGCTCGATGAAGGCGATGTTCGTTGTACTGAGGCCCAGCGTTCGCGCGATCTTGCCGCTCCACGCCGAGACGCTTTCGGAATGGTAGCGCGTGCCTTCGTCGTGGCGTTCGAGTGCATCGAGCAGTTCACGCAATTGAACTTCGAACGAGTCGACGTTCTCGGGCGTGGTAGCGTTCCAGCGATGCCGGTCTAGTGGGTACGCCATACTCAATCGAGTTTATCAGATTGGAGCGGAAGGCGCGCGGTTGATGTGGCGTACGCGAGGCTTTGTGGGAAAGCTCACAGACTTCTCAGCCGTAAATCCGCTTCGTACTTTGGTTCGTCTAAGGTGGTGAGTTTTTCCGCGCGGCGTGCCAGCCACGAGGCCGGGCGCGAGGCGGCTTCGCGGCGCACGTGTTCAACGAAGCGTGCTTCTTGCAGGACTTCGGCCAGCGGAAGGGCGGCTTGTGCCGCGCGCCACTTGTAGCCGAGCGTGTTCCAAATCTCGTACGCACGAACGAAGCGTTGCATGGCCGCGGGGGTGGAGCCGTTGGCGCGCAGCACCGTGCCTTCGGCCAGCAGTTCGAAGGCGAGGACGCGCCGGTCGACGTTGTTCAGCATGTTCGGTGGCAGCAGGCGGCCTTTAAGTTCTTGGTAGCGAGCGAACAGAATGGCGGCGTGGCGCGGGTCGAACGTGGCGATTTCTTGGGCAAGTTGTGCGAGCCCGATTCGCTCTTCGCCGACGCTCTTCCAATCGACGGTGCTGGCGAGTTTAGCAGCGTGTTCTAGTTCCTCTTGTGCCGAATGGTTTTCGCCGAGTTCGCGGGCGAGATAAGAACGGTCGACGCTCGCCAGGATTTTGCGCGCAGGCGTATCCGCGCACTGGGCCATGGCGCGAAACTCGCGGAACGCGTTGAGATGGTCACCGCGAAGTGCGCTCGACCATCCGAGGGCGCGCCGTATTTCGAACTTCATCGGCGCGAGTTCATCGGGCCACTTCGCGCGTTCCATCTCCCGACGAAGCATCGCGGCATCATCGACGAGATCGAAGTCGCGAACGTGGAAGGCGAGGTTCATCAGGAACCAGGCGAAGACCCAAAGATCTGACTCTCCTGTCAATTCGGCGATTGCAGCGCGCATGAAGCTCGCCTGCTCATAGTACTGCTCATGCGCTGCTGCCACGAGACCGCGCATCTGAAGAGCGCGGGCGCGCGAATTTTGCAGCGGCACAAAATATTCGCCGACATCGTGAAAGCCTAATACTACCTCAAGGCCTGCCCGCGCCGCGGAGTCTGCAGCATCAAATCGGCTGGTCCCAAACGACCACAAGGCGTCATAATAGTGGTATTCGGCCTCCAACGCTGCACAGGCGGACCCTAAGGCAAGGACGCGCGCATCGTCCAACGTCGCGCGGGCTTCGTCAAAGTTCCGGATTCGCGTCTGGATCGCACCACGAATCACGAGCACTTCAGCGCGTGCGCGACTTGACCAGAGAAGTGCGTCATCAATTGCAGCTAGGCATTCCAGCCCAAACTGAGCTCTATCCACACGCAAAGATGCCCGGGCGCGTAGCAAATCGGCCTTTAGTCCGGTGTGGCCGTGCAAAATGCTTAGGCAATCGCTCGGCCGGGCGCCACGGTACGCACCGACGGCAGCCTCGAACGGCTGCTGGCGCGGCTGGAGTTGCAGAACTTGGGACGCCACGAAGACAGGACCTCCAGAACTGAACTTATAGCGTTCAGCTCAAGAAAGAGCTACCTCCCCATTATCGACGAGGAGGCAGCATTGCCTTCGCTTTGGGTAGTGATCTAGATCACACTTCTTGGAAACTAAGTGGCGGCTGCACCGCCGGCGTCTAGTCGACTGCGCCACCGTGCGTCGAATCGACCGCACCACCATGCGTCGAATCGACTGCGCCACCGTGCGTCGAGTCAACTGCTCCGCCGTGCGTTGAATCGACCGCGCCGCCATGCGTAGAGTCGACCGCCCCGCCATGCGTCGAATCGACTGCGCCACCGTGCGTGGACATCGCTGCACCGCCGAACAAAGCCATGGCCACCGCGAGAATCACCGAAAGCATGAAACGCCTCCCAAGCAAATAGAAACTAAGTGACGAATATCACACTTTATGGGGGGCTTTCTAGTAGGGCAAGCGGCCTATACCCGGAAGCCTTCGACGGATGGGATTGGGTCTTTAGTCCCGTCCTGACCCCCATTGGGTCGCAGCACACCGGCTAGAAGTTCGCCGGATACTGACGCTTCGGGGAAAGTCGCGCCTCCCAACCGCCGGGGCACTTACGTCTCCGACATGCAGCGGCAGCGCGGCTTTGGCCTGTTGGACCTCATCGTCGGGACGGCCATTCTTTCGGCGTTCATCTTAATGACCGCGTTCGCATTGTCCCGGCCACCCCGTGTCCACCCGGCGGCGCTAGAATTGCAGGCAGCGCTGGCCGAGGCGAGGTCGCTTGCGATGACCTCCGGCGAAATCTCCTACGACCCACGCTTTCTAGGAGCCGACGGTGCGACGGTGACCGTCACGCCGGCTCTGGACGACCCTCAGCACGGGAGCGTCATCAGCGTGTACCGCTCGCGCCCGCGTCGCAATGCCAACCCGCTGTCGCTCGACGTCGGCTTTCCTCCGCGCCGAGTCCCGGTCGCCTTTTCCGTCGCGCCGGATTCGGCGGGCAATGGGGGCGGCGAGCCGTTTGCCATCCTGATCTCGAGCGCCGGCTACGCCAGTTTTCGTAACGGGTGGCCGTTACCGCCCTACCCGCCGCCGCCGGGCTCATACTTCACGAGCGAACAGCCGTGCTCCGACACCGGCGAAGCGATCACCGCGACTGACGGGGTCGCGACCGAAACGCACCCCTTCACCTGCCGTGAAGGCACGTACGACGCCTCGAGCCCCGCTTCATGAAGCCTTTGCAACGCGGATTCTCGCTTCTGGAGGTACTCGTCGCAATCGCACTTACCTCGGGCGTCTTGTTGGCGGTCACGGCCGCGGTTCTCAATGCGCTGCACACGACGGCGTTGGCGGAAGAGCGCTCGGCGCTTGCCGACGATGCACTTAACGCGCTGGTGGACCTCCGCTCTGCAACCGGCTACGATGCTAATCTGCTCGCCGCGCTCGCAAACCACACTTCGCAAACGACGATTCCCAAGTCGGCGAGCGTAACGGAAACGTTGACGATCTCCATAGGAGGCAGAAACGGGACGCAGCCGCTCGTGGCGACCGCGACAGCCAGCGACGGAACGCAGACCGTCACCGAGCACCGCGATCTGTACTGGGAAGCCCCCGCCCCGGGGTCGGTGGTGCAACAGTGATCCAGGTACCGAACGGGCACGCGGTCGACGAACCCCTACGCGGCGACGCAGCAGTCGGTGACGCAACAACGCGGGCGCGCGCGGGGGAGCGCGGCTTTTTCGTCCCGGAATTGCTTGTCGCCGTCGCGCTGCTGCTCGTCGTCGGTTTCGCGACGCTTGCGGTCGTGCAAGCACTCACCCATTCGCTCGCGTACCGGGCAACGTCGCAGAGCGGCTACGTTGCGCTCGATCAGGAACTCGATCGCATGCGCGACGACGCATCGACGGCGTACGCCGTTTTCGTCGCGAACAAGGACGTGTTCGGCAACGTCAACGCTCCGGCAGCCGGCGCGCCGGGACACGAGATCGACTTCTATTCGCGCACCGATACCGGAACCGAAGCGTATTGGGCCTACGATTACGATACGACGACGGCGACGCTGCGCCGCTACGATTATGACCCAAGCGGCAACGTCGGCGTCGCGGACCGCACCACGGGCACCATCAATACTGCGGCGCGGTATCCCGCGATCGGCAACGTCCGCGGCTTCACGGTGCAAACCTTGGAAGCCGACGCGCTTGCCTCTACAACGAATCCGTACGCACGCGCGGTTTCCGGTCTCGTGGCGCAGGCCGGCGGAGCGCACGCCGATCCGGTTGGGTTCGTTCCGGCCAGCGGACGCGCGCGCGATGATCTGTACGGCGGAAACACGACGGTGCAGGTTCAGGTCCAAACCGATCGTGGAACGCGGATGCTTCATCTCGCGACCGCCGTAATGCCCAGCGGCTTCACGGTCCACGAACGGCCCGCCATTCGCGGCGTCGTTTACCGGCTCGATCAAGTCCACCGGTTCTGGTTCGGCCTCGCGCAGATCACGCACGCGGGCATCTATGAGCAACTGCTCTACAGTTACGATCCCGCGGCGCCACCCAACCAGTGGAAGACGTGGTGCGATTTCGAGTTGTACGGCGCCGGCATTTCCGGACTGCGCCTTAACGATCCGCACACGCGATATCAGCCGCAGAATTGGCAAGAGTCGATGGCCGGCATCTTCGCCAACGTCGAAAACGCCGCGTACCGCGGTCTCAACCCGGATAGCCGCTGCGGCCAAAAGGTTCCGGCGCCCAATGCGACGTACGCGCCTGCGCCCGCACCCGGCCCAACCGATGTCGTCGACACGCCGCCGCCGTGCTTCTCGCAAGGCCAATGCTGGCCCGACGCCGCGCCGCGCGATTGGGCGCCGCCGTCGCCGTGGCCGAGCGCTTCGCCGCCGGCCAGTTGGTGCGCGACGCACGAACTTTCCCCGCTCTGCGGCGGCCCCGGCGGTCCGCCGCCGACGCCGTCGGCCAACTCACCGCCCCCGCAAGCCTACCAAAGTTCACCACCAGGGGGCTGACATGCTCATACAGTCTTTACTTCTGATTGCAACGATGCTGATTGTCGGCAGCGCCCTGCTGACGAGCACGCTGGTGAGCGCAAAGGCCGCCTTTCACCGCGCCGTCATTCACAAGAGCGACACGGCGATGTCGGACGCGACTGCGCAATTCGCGGCGTGGGCGCAGAATTATGTCTCGAAGTACGGTACTGAAGCAGCGTGGCCAAGCGGGATGCAGCCGCAGAGTGGGCCGATCAGCGAGGATTTGTGTACCGGCAAGGTGCTTTCGGCGACTACTTCAACGCAGCCGGGCACGCCGTCCACAGGCAGCACGTGTCCCCTGATGGCGACGATGGAATGGACGGTGACGGGTTCAAGCGCAACGCCGACATCGCACTCCGCTCCAACCGCCGCGACGAGCATCGCGCAAAATCTCTCCGTGAGCCTCGACGAGCAGCGCATCTCCGCAACGCTCACCGTCATCATCACGAGCCCGTCGGGCAGAACCGTTTTTGCAAATCATTCGCGTGAAGTCACCGCGCGGATTTTTGATGCCCTCCCATACGTTGCGGTCACTGGGACACGCGACGTGTCGACAGAAGCCGGCACCGTTCATGCCTCTGAAGGGGATACAGGCGGTTACCACGGCTCAGCGAGCGACCAGTTCACTGAGGCGGTCCCCACAGAGAACCATCCCTCTTGGTTTAACGATACGCGAATCGTTACAACCATCGATTGTTCCAACAGCACGAGCAATCGAAATCAAAGCAGCCCCACGGCGGACGGCAACGCGGTGTACTTCGACAGAAGCCGACGCACTTACGGCAACCTCGCTTGGGTATTTGAAACGCCCTGCGCACCGAAATATCAGATAGACACGACCGGCGCGCCTACTGATTTCCAATCTCCTCGCGGAAGCATATACGGTACTGACGCCGGCTCAACGGAGCCTTGGCATAAGAGTGACCAGAACGTGAGCGCCTATTCGCAGTAGGATCAGCCGAGCACCGCAACGTCCGTGTACATTTCCAAGCCACCCAAAGGAACGCAATCCGTCGCATTTGAGTCGTTTCCATTAAACGCCGCCACTATTACTCCAATGTGGGGCGCGCTACTTCCACTATTCACTGCTATGGAGGGAAGGAAGAACGTCTGCGAGAGCACATGACCCGAAGAACTAGTTACAGCCTCTTCTGGCGGGTTTGATGCGCCCTGGTAAATCAGGCCCCCGGGTCCTAGGATTCCGTAGTTGCCATCGCTCAGCCGTGAGACATCATCCGTTACGTACTCGAACGGGGTCAGGCCGGGGTTTGCACAACCAGCGTATGTGCCCGTGGCGATGTTTCCATCCGAATTTATTGCTGTGTGTACGCCGAGTTGGGCACCGACTGAGAGCTGTTGACCAGGCGCAGGCAACGCATTGCTAATGTCTTGCGCGAACGTGACATCGACCCGCAACGTATCATACCGCTGCCCCGCCGCAGACCCGAACTGCCCCGTAAGCGTTGTGGTAACGCCGGTAATATCCCAAGCCGTGCCCTTCTGCGCGACCGCATCCCCCGCCGGGAACGTGTGCGAGAAGGTGATCGCTGGGGGCGGGGGAGGCGTTCCGCCGCCGCCTGGGCCGGGTCCGCCGCCGCCACCGCACGCGGCGAGTGCGAGCGAAAGTGTAGCTGCCAGCGAGCCGAGGACGACGCGACGATGCATGGGGCCTCCGTAGAATGCTACGTCGTCATGCTGGACGTAGCGGAACGTCCCGCGGGGTTTCGACGGCCCAACTCCTGCGCCCGCCATCGAGGCCCTCGCTGCCGAAGGCGACGCTGAGCCATGCCTGACGTTATGCTCCTGCGCGGTTCAGTGATTCTTCTTGGTGCGGCCTTCGGAGCCGCCTGCGGATCGTTCGCCGCCCTCGTCGTCGATCGCGTCCCGCAGGGCGGCTCGATTTTGCATCCGCCCTCGACGTGCGCGTCTTGCGGCGCACGTATTGCGGTGTACGACAACATCCCGATCATATCGTGGCTCGTACTGAGAGGCCGCTGCCGACGATGTGCCACCGCCATCCCGGTGAGCCTATTCGCGCTCGAAGTCGTCGGCGCGCTCGCCGGCGCATGTGTCGCGACCTGGTTCTAGAATTGCAATTGGAACGCGACGGCCGAGCTAAACTATGAGGGAGCATAACAGTCGCAGACGCTTCTTAATCATCGAAGCTTTAACGGTGCCGGCGTGCATCGGGACCTGCGTACGTCCGCCATCGGCGTGTCCGTAGGTTGCATGCGATCCACGCTGCGAAGCCGTCGCGCCGTAGCGCACCGGCGATCGCAGCGGCTGAGACATTAGGCGGTAGTTACCGACTAAATCGCTCCCTCCAACGGTGTCTCAACGATGTACGCGTAGCACCTGAGCGGCAAGCGAGACCGCGTTCGCTTCCGATGCGGAGAACGCGCCGGCCAATGCGGGCACGGCTGCAGGCGGCTTACCTATGGTGCATTGTTCGAGCTGGAACGTCGTTCGTCGCGGCCCGGGAGCCCCCAAATGCCGCGTTGCACTTCGATGAAATGCGGTCGCACGGCTTGGAGGGAACTCGGATGGAAGCCGCGTTGCGCGCGCATGCGCTCGGCTAAGGTCGCAACCGGTAGCGGAGCACCGGACTCTTCAAGCACGCGGCGCGCGAGGGGAATGAGTTCGATGCGTTCGCCGTGTTCGGAACCAACGAATACCAAGCGACCGAGATACCGCAGTGCCGTTCGCGCGCGCAGCAGGGCGGCGAGCCGGTAGAAATCGCCCACGAGCGACGCTTCGGCCGGCATACGCCCGCAGACGTCCTTCCACAGATCGTACGCGTGGAATTGGCGCGCGGGTTGTCGCTCGGCGATGTGCACGGCCAGCGCGGCGACCGAATCCAATTCGGGTCGCAGCACGGGAAAAATCTGCCGGAAGGAGCCGAAGGTCTTGCGGCCGAGCGGAAAGACGCCGGGGCTCGTCGCGAGCATGTTGCGGATGTGATCGGGAGCGAGGTCCGCGAAGCCCCGTTCCGTTGCCGCTACAAGCACGGCGGAAAGCGCAACCGGCTCCCTGCTTTGTTCGACGTACTCGTGCACAAAATCGGTGCACGTGTAACGGGCCCGGTCGACGTGCGCGCGGGCAATGCCGGCAAGCGTTGCCGCGATGCGTGGAAGACCGGCTTCACCAGCCGCGCGGACGGCGACCGATTCGATTGCGGCACTCGCTCGATCGAACCGGCGAACGGCATCGACTCGTACGAGAACGCCTTGAAGCGCGCGTTCGATATCGGCCCGTGGCCGCGCGGTGACGAGCCATGCTCGCGCGCACTCGGAATAATACGTTTCGACCGCCGGAACAAAGGCCTCCAGTACGACGCGCATTCCAGCCTCGCTGATGCCTCCCAACCAGCCCGACAGGCCGGTCAATTCACGAATCGTCACGGCCTCGCGCTCGGCAAGAACCGCCGACACCACCGCGCGAAACGCAGCGGCGAGGGGGTACGTCGCGAGGCGTTCGAGCGTTTTTCCAACGACTTGGCGCACGCGTTCGCGCGTTATGCCGCAGCGATCACCGATCTCCGCGAGCGTGCAGACCGAACGGTCCAGACCCAGGCGGAGCGCGCAGATGTGCATGCGACGGTGGCGCTCGTTGAACCGAGCCACGTAAATCGCCGCTTCCAACGCCGCACGAAACGTCGAAACGGCAGGTGGTCCGCTGCGCAATTCCGGTTTGGGAACGGCGGCGGTCGGGTCCGGGATGCCTTCGAGAGCGAGCCGTTCGGCGACCGGCGCCCCGGCGGCAAGACGTTCGAGATATTCCAGCAGTGCCGCCAGACTTACGGCGCCGACGTTTTGCAGCGCCATCAATTCTTTATCACCAAGCGCTTCGAGGTCCCCGATCGTTTCGCCGATGCCGGCGCGAACGATCGCGTTTCTCATCCGAGTCGGGAAATTGGGCAGTGCACGCAGCGATGCGCGCTTAACATGGACGGGCAGGCGGCCGACGATCCGGGCGACGCTGGTCGACATGGCCTTTACGCTTCGCCGCCAGCGTGGACGAACATCGCGTCGCCGAACGAATAGAAGCGATATCGCTCGGCGATCGCTCTTTGGTACGCCGCCATGATGCGTTCGTAACCGCCGAAAACGGTCACCAGAACGAGCAGCGTCGAAGCCGGAAGATGGAAATTCGTGAGGAGCGCATCCGCGATGTGGAAACGGTAGCCCGGGCGGATGAAGAGATCGGTATCGCCGGTGCAGGGCTTCACGCGACCATCGTCCGATGCGGCGGCTTCGACGGCGCGCATGGCGGTCGTGCCGGCCACGATGACTCGGCGGCCTTCGGCTTTGGCGGCGTTGATTGCGGTGACCGAGGCTTGCGGAATGGCGAAGCGTTCGGCGTGCATGACGTGGTCGTCGATGCACTGCGTGTCCATCGGTTTGAACGTCCCGAGGCCGACGTCGAGGACCAGGGGCACGATTTCTACCCCGCGGTCACGCACGTGGTCCAGAACCCGCGGCGTGAAATGCAGTGAGGCCGTCGGCGCAGCGACGCTACCGGCAACACGCGCGAAAATCGTCTGATACCGTTCGTCACGCGCGCGGTCACCGGAACCGACGTACGGCGGCAGCGGTACGGTGCCATAGCGCTCGAGCAGCGTCTCGAGCGGAACGTCGCTTTCAAAGCGGACCGTTCGCTCGCCGTCCGCGTGAACGTCCACGATCGCAGCGTGCGCGTCGTCACCGAAGCGCACCATCGCGCCGCGGCGCAACCGTCGCCCTGGCTTCACGAGCGCAAGCCACTCGCGCTCCTCAAACGAAAATGGACCGCCCGCCGACGGCCGTAACAAAAAGACTTCCGCCGCGCCGCCGCCCGGCTCGCGCACGCCGTGTAGCCGGGCCCGAACCACGCGCGTCTCATTGATGACGAGCACGTCACCTTTGCGCAACAGCGATGGAAAGTCGGTAAACCTCTTATGCTCCGGCGGACCAGCACCAACCACCATCAAGCGTGACGCATCGGCCGGTTCGGCCGGCGTCTGCGCGATTAGTTCCGGCCGTAAGTCGTAACGGTAAGCGTCGGTGCGGAGTAGCGCGTCGTGGCGCGCGTCAGCCACGTCCGAACGATGTGCCGGGGAAGTAAAACGCGACGATCTGCGCGGCGTTCGCGCCCCCCTCGCCGAGCATCCGTGCACCCCACTGACAGAGGCCGACGCCGTGGCCGTGTCCCGTTCCGGTCAAAGCGACGGTCGTACCCTGGTTATCGAGCGCGGCGGTGTGGACGAAGGTGCTGCGCACGGTAGCTGGCCCCACGGCGTCGCGAAAGTGTGTGACGGGTGTTTCGAAATTCGTCACCGTTCCCGTGAAGTCGATGGCGCGCGGCCGCGCGTTCGGCGCATCGACCCGCAACGACACGCCGCGCAGCGCTCCGGCGTTCGTAAACCCGCTCCCGAGCGTACGATTCAGAAGATCGACCGGCACGTCGGCATGCCAATCGAAGTTCGGCGTGCCGACGCAATTCGGGTCGACGATGCTGACCAAGTACGGATACGGGGTTCCCCATACGTCGCCGGCATCGGCCGTCCGCCCGCCGCAGCACGCGCTGTACGCGACGCGCGCCGGCACGCCGCCGTACGTCACGATGACGCCCGCCGTGGCATCGACTGCCGCGCGGCCCTGATCCGTTTCGCTCGCGAAGCCGCCGTAGTTCTGGTCCGCATCGCCGGCCGTTACATCGTAGGGCTTGTCGGGGCGCAGTTTATGCAGCGCGTACGTGCGAGCGACGATCGCCTGCGCTTGCTGCGACGCGGGCGACCACGCTGCACCGATTTCCTTACTGAGCACGCCGTACAAATAGTCGTCCAACGGCAACGTCGCCACGAGCCCGCTACGTCGATCGGGCAGCACAACGGTTGCGGCCGTTCCGCGGTACGTTGCGCCGTTCCACAAGAAGTGCCACGCGTCGAGCTGCTGCGGGGCGCCATAGACGCCGCTTCCCAACAACACGCGAACCTGATGGAGCGCCGGAGTTTGCTCCTCGATATCGAGGCCGCCGGTCGCCCTTGCGACGCGCGGCCATGCAGCGGCACACACGGTCGCCGCCGACGACATCAAGAAGGTACGGCGTCTAAAAAACGTATTATCCGTTATCAGGGGTGTCGGATTGCTCGTAGCGTCTCGAGTCGTTCGGATTCGGTCTTCGTTCGGCCGCCTCATGATAATCCCGCCTTGCTTTGCCGAAGTTGCGGGGAGCTACTGCTGTTGCGGTGAGCTGCAAGTCCGTTGAGTCATTAAAACGGGGGTTCCGCCGTGGCAAGCGCACCGCTCTGGAAACCTAGACTCGAACGCCTGGAAACGGCGGCGCATCCTGATGCGCTGGCGGACACGCTGCGGCTGCTCAAGCGACTGGTGGGCTCGTATAATTCCCGAATCGTCGCGCACATGCTAGGCGTCGACCCGGCGCTGCCGTCACCCAATGCGGTGGCGCACTTTCATTCCACGCTCCAGAGGCGCCGGACGCATTTCCAATCCGACTCTTTACACGGCGATTACCCCGACCGGTCGAACGGCATGCGAGTGCAACGCGCGCTTCTTCTGACCGTTATGCTCAGCGCGTTGGTGTTCGCGCCGGAAAACGGCGCCTTGGCGGCGCCGGCCGACCCGCAGGCCCCCATCGCTCCGGCCAACCGGACCATCCGGCAGGCGCTCGAAGATTCCGGCGTCCGCGCCAGTTTTACGCGGCCGATCCGGCAGCTTGCCGAGATCGCGTGGATGAGCGGCATGTGGAAAGGTCGCGTCATTCGGCACATCGGGCCGCATCGCGAAACAAAGGATGCCGCGGCATACGTCTTCGCGACGACGCTGAACGGACGTTGGATGTTCGGCACCGACCGTGCCGGGCGCGACAACGTCTACATCACCTACGATCCGCTTGGGAAGCAGTGGACACTGGTTCGGCTCGACGCGAATCCTTCGTACGGTATGTTCGTGTCGCGCGAGGGCTGGCGCTCGGGGCGCATCACTTTCGAAAGTGTCGCGGCATTTGCCGACGGGCAACCCTACCGGCGCACGACGACGATCCTGCAACGCAACGCGCGCAGCTTCGTCATTTACGATAAGGAACGGCCGGCCGCCGGTACGGACCTTCTCGACGATATCATCTCGCTCACGAAGCGATGAACCGTTGGCCTCACGCCGATCCTTTCGCGGCGCGGTTTGTCCCGTCGCTACCGCCTTTGGCAGATTTGGCAGATGCGCATACCAGCGATGGCGTTCAAGGCCGCCCAGGGCGCGAATCGCGGTGGATTAAGCGATCGACCAACTTTGGCAGATTTGGCAGGCTGTTCCACGATGCTATAATCGGGCGGTGTCCTCCCCGTTCGACAACCCGTACAGGCCGGCTCCTGGGAGCCTCCCTCCTGAGCTGGCCGGCCGCGAGCCGCAAATCTCAGCAGCTCATTATGCGAGCGGGTTAACGCAGACCGGCGGCGCCGCTCAGCCGGTCGTCTTCACCGGGTTGCGAGGCATGGGGAAAACGGCGCTCTTGCGGCACAGCGTGTCCGCCGCAGAAGACATGGGGGCCGTCGTTCTATACACCGAGGCCTCGAAGGAAATGTCGCTCGCAGCGGCGCTGCGGCGGAGCCTCGAACATGCCAAAGCGCAATACGCCTCGGTGCCGGCCAAAATCAAACGGGCCTTCGACGCAGCGATCCGCGCGCTGCCCAAAGCCACGTACGAGCTGCCGGGAGATGGCGGCGGAATCACCCTCGAAGCACGTCACGTCGAACATCACGAAGGGTTCGTCGAAGCGCTGGAAACGCTCAATGCCGAGGTGCGCCGCCACGATCGCTTCTTGCTGTTCGCCATCGACGAAATTCAAGACGGCGCGATCAACGATCTGCGGGTCCTCGTTCGCTTCGTCCATCTGACCGCCGGCACGGCCGCACCCGTCTTACTCCTGGGTGCCGGACTACCGAACGCGCCGGCGCATCTGCACGCCGTCCGGACCTATACCGAACGATGGCGTTATTCCCGAATCGGGTTGTTGGAGCGGGATGAAACGATTGCGGCCATCGCCAATCCCGCGACGATCCGCGGCGTTACTTTCGAAGTCGATGCGCTGGAGCGGCTCGTCGATGAGACCGCCGGTTACCCGTTCTTCATTCAAGAGTATGCGTCCGCGGCATGGACGGAACACCGCGGCAACCGGGTCACGCTACGCGACGTCGACATGATCGCGCCGGGCGTGCGCAGCATGCTCGAATCGAGCTTTTACGACGAGCGTTTCCGGCGCCTGACGCCGCGCGAGTTGCGCTACGCGCTCGGCATGGCGGATCTCGGGGTGGGTCCCCAGACGGTCGGCGCAATTGCGTCGCGCCTCGGCGCTTCTTCTGAGAATGTCAGCTCGATCAGAAGCCAATTGATTAAGAAAGATGTCGTTTTCGTGCCCGCCGCCGGGCTCGTCGAGTTCCGTATGCCGCTGACGGATCGCTATATAGCACGCCACCGAGCGCAACTCGAGCGTCGCGCACGGTTCTATGGCCGTCGTGAAGTCACAAAATCGGTAGATTCGTGAAAGAGGAGATGACGTCTTGAACATGCGACCGCTGCCAGATTTTCGGCTGGAGACGTTTCTCTCGAAGTGGGAGTTTGCCGCTCGCTATCACCTGACCGCATCGGACGCGCAGAGCATGACGCTCGGCGAGTTGCTGGCGTTTGCCCGACCTGACGAGCGCCAGGCGTTCGAGAACCTTTGGCTCGGGTATACGCAAACGTACGGTGCAGCCGATTTGCGTGAGGCGATTGCGGCGACGTACGAGCACCGTACGGGCGATGACGTGCTGTGCTTCGCGGGCGCCGAAGAAGGCATTTACGCGGCAATGCACGTGCTGCTGCGCGCCGAAGACCACGCCGTCGTCATAACGCCGAACTATCAGGCCGCCGAAGCGGTGCCGTTATCGATCTGCGCGGTCAGCGGCGTCCCGCTCGAGCCCGACGACGATTGGTCGCTCGACATCGACCGCGTGACCGCCGCCCTGCGGCCGGAAACGCGCGTGGTCTCGATCAATTTCCCGCACAACCCGACGGGAAAGATCCTCGAGCGCGACCGGTTCGATGCGCTCGTCGATCTTTGCCGGAAGCGCGGCCTGTGGCTGTTTAGCGATGAAGTGTACCGGCTGCTGGGACCGGAAGGCAGCGAGCATCTTCCGCAGGTGGCCGACGTGTACGAGCGTGGGCTCTCGCTCGGCGTGTTGTCGAAGGCCTACGGTTTGCCCGGACTGAGAATCGGCTGGATCGCGTGCGCCGACCGCGAGTTGCTCGGCCGACTGGAACGGATGAAGCACTACCTGTCGATTTGCAATTCCGCGCCGTCCGAACGTCTGGGCCTCATCGCGCTCCGCGCGCGCGAGCCGATTCTGGCTCGCAATCGGGCGCTCGTCACCGCGAACTTGACCAAGCTCGACGAGTTTTTTGCCGACTTTCCGGACCTCTTCGAATGGCGCCGGCCGGACGGCGGCTCCGTCGGCTACCCGCGCTATCTCGGTAGCGACGGCGTCGAATCGTTCGCGCAGCGGCTGATCGAAGAAGCCGGAGTCCTGGTGCTTCCCGCGGGCATCTTTGGTTCCGACCTGGGTGCGACTCCAAGCGACCGCTTCCGTATCGGCTTCGGCCGAGCCGATCTCGAGCAAGGCTTGGCCGCGTTCCGCGCGCACCTCGCGACGGTCGGTTCGAGGTGACCGGGAGAGCCGCCCGACGCGGGAGGGTGACATCGTGCTCGTCGCGCAGGACCCATTTCGCAGCAAGCGATGCATCGATGACGGTCGGCACTTACCGTGAACGACCTCATGCGTCGGACGATGCCGTGATGCGCTTTACGTGAAACGTACGCGAAAAGAGCGCAGTGCGAACGGGCGCAAGTGGGCGCGGATGGTAGCATCCCGCAGTTCGGCATCGCCTTCGGTGCGGCGCTCAAGAGCGTCCACGCATGTGACGCTGCGGGCGCGCGCGGCGCAGCGCAGGACGACGTCGCGCGCGGCGCCGTCGCACTCGCGGATGCGGACGATGACGCCTTCGCCGTCGTCGGCCGGCTTCGTGGCGACGACCAGCACGCTCTCGTCGTCGCAGTCGAACATCGGCAGGGCCGGCGGTAGCGCAAAGCGGCGCCAGAGGCGTTCGATGGCGCCGATCGAGACGCTGTCGTCTGCGCGAACCTGCAGCGGCGCGAAGGCGTACGAGAGCAGGTGCTCGCCGAGATCGGCCTGCTCGTCGGGCCACGTCGTTCCGCGCAGGAGCGAATGGCCCAGCCGCACGGCGTCGTTCGAACCGCTGACGTTCCAACCGTAGGTATCGAGCGTGAGAACCGCGAGTCCGCGGCCGTCCGGCGCCGCCACACACGCGAAGCGTTGACCGGGGACTTCGAACTTCGCTCGTTCGGCCGCGCTTCTCGGGTACGCGGTACGTTCGACCGTGCCGTGCGGCGTTCCGAAACGAGCCCGCACCTGCTGCAGCGGCAGCTCGTTTTCGCAACGCAACAACGTATGCCGTTCACGCCAGTCGACCGCGACGTCCACGCGTAGAAACGGTTCCTGCGGAGCCAGCGAAAGGCGAGCGGTGAAGCGCGACGCCCCGAGCGCGTAGCGCACTTCGAGCGCTCCGTCAATGATACCGGCGCCGGTGGCGCGGACCTTGCGCGGGCGCTTGGCGTAACCTCGGTCGATGTTCCATGCCTGCCAACTGTTCGGGCGGTCGACGTACGCACGCAACACGTTGGCCGACGTGACGACGTTCTTTTCGTCCCCAAGACGCAATTCGACGATCGTACCGTCGCAGCGGACCACTGCGGTCAGCAGCCGGTTTTCGAAGCGATAGTTGCGCCCGTCGCTCTGCGGCTCGACGAACGGCGCATCAGCCCCGGCCGTACCGGAACGCGGCAGGACGCTGCGCGCACCGGCAGCGGCCCGCGCTACCAGCGTGTCGGCACGATCGTACTCGCCGTGCACGTCCGCGTACGCGGCGCCGATCGCCGAACCCGGCAGAATGTCGTGGTATTCGCTGCGCAGCACGATCTCCCACGCTGCGCGCAACTGCGCGCGAAACTCCGCGAGGAAGAACGGCGACGCGCGTAAGGCGAGCGCCCACGCGCCCAGCAGTTCGGTTTCCCAGAGGGCGCGCTCGAGCGCCGCATGGCGCGCTTTGATGTCGTGGTGCGTCGTGTAGACTCCGCGGTGATATTCGAGATAGAGTTCATCCTGGTGGATCGGAAGCGCGCTGGCCGAAAGCGCGAGACGATCGAACCATCCGCCAAGCGTCGTCCACCGGCCCAGCCGTGAGGCGTTGGCCAGCATCGCGTCGGTCGCGCCGCCGCCGCCGTCGCCGTAGCCGAGAAGCAGCGGTTCGCGGCGCCGCCGGGCGGTCTGAACGCGCCAGGCTTGGGTTCCGCCGACGTAGGACGCGATGAGGGCGGAGAGGACGCGGCTGCCGTCGGGGCCCTCCCACCAAAATTGCGGGTACGGAAAGCGCGTCGTATCGTTCCAGCACAGTTTCGTCGTCGCGAAGTACGCAATGCCGGCGTGGGTGAGCAGGGTCGGCAGTGTGTTGGCGAAGCCGAAACTATCGGGCAGCCACGCGACGCACGGCGACGTTCCCAATCGCTCTTGCGCGTACCGAACGCCGAAGGTTAATTGCCGCAGCAAGGACTCGCCGGACGGCAGATTGCAGTCGGACTCGCACCACAGCGCAGCACCGCTCGCGTCGAACCGTCCGGCCCGCGCAAAGGCCGCGACGCGGCCGAACAGCTCCGGCTCATCTTCTTCGACGAACGTGTATGACTGCGGCATGCTCTGCGTGAACACGTATCGGGGATCGGCTCGGATCTGCCGCGCCGCCGTTGCGAAGGTGCGGGCAGCCTTGCGCCGGCCCTCGGCGTACGTCCACAACCAGGCGATGTCGAGGTGCGCGTGGCCGATGAGCGGCAAGCCCCCTTGCAGACCGCCGCCCTGTGCGGACGGCGACGGCGTGACGAGCAGTTCGGCGTGCAAGCGTGGTGTTTGTTGCGCACGGCGCTGCATCAACCACCATCGAAGCCCGGGGCGCGAGGGAAGCAGCCACGTGGGCAACGAGCGGCGCTCCACATCCAGCTCGATCTCGAACGGCCCGTCCACGATCGGGAGCGGGACCATGGCGTGTTCGCGGTCGAAGGCGCCTGCGATGCGGCCCGCGATGCGCAGCAGCGCTCCGGTTCGCGTTCGATAACGCAAGGCCCACTGCGTACTTTGACGTCCCGCATCGGAGATACGGCCGCGCAGGTGAACGATCGGCCCGGTCTCACCGGAACGTTCGAGACGAATCTTCACCGATTCATCATGCCCTTACGGATTCATCATGCTCCTGCGATCCGATCCAGAGCCACGCTCGCGCAGGGTCGCCGGACGCCGACGAAGGGTCGCAGGTAATGCCTCAGTCGTTGGTCCCGATGACGCGGATGACGCCGTAGAGCGTCAGCATCCCCAGCGCCCAAGCGGCGAAGCCTTCGGAGGTGGGGCCGCCGTAGTCCATCGGGGCGCCGCCGTAGTTGATTTTGCTAACCGCCTGGGTGCGCACGATCGAAAGGTAGTGAACGAGCGCGTCGAGTTTGCGCTGATCGATCTGCGCTTGATCGAAGTGAGGCATCGGTGCGGGACCGATGCGGACCGCTTCCACGATCTCGGTATCGGTGATGCTCTTTTGCAGCAACGACGGCGCCAGATATCCGTAACCGACGGTCGCGCCCTGGCCGAACGCGCCGTGGCAGGATTGGCAGTTCGTCACAAAGACTTGCCGGCCGAGCGCCGTGTCGGTGCTCGGGTACACGGGCGGAATCGGCGGTCCGCCGGGCGCGACGCTCGTCACGTAAGCGATGAGCGAGTCGATCTCCGCGCGCGTGAACATCGGGGTCTGTTGGTGCTTCTCGATGCGCAGTCCGGTCGACGCCGGCATGCGTCCCGTGCTCACCCACCAGTCGACGTTCGCGGCGCCGACGCCGCGCAGCGACGGCGCGTACTGCGAGCCCTGCAAGTCGATGCCGTGACACGAGGCGCAGCGTAGGCCGAACAGTTCCTTACCGGCTTGCGCCTGCTTCGATAACTGCACCGGACTCACGAGTGGTGCAGAAATGTGCCGTGGCGGCGCCGTCATGGGGTTGGGGCTCGGCGACGAAACCACGCTCAGCGCGAGTACGGCGACCGCAAGCATTGCGCGGCGATCCTATGCCGGAGAACCGGCGGCGGCGTCGAGACGGGCCTCGTCGCGTAAGACGTGGGCACGCTCGTCATGGAGCCAACCGAAGCCGAGCACGAGCACGGTGACGAGCATTCCGAGGCCCCCGACGATCCACATCAGAGCCCCTGCGGCGCGCTGGCCGGCGAACGCATCGGCGATCCCCAGTGCGCCGTAGGACGGATAGAGCACGTGACGCGATGAGTACAGGGACAGCGAAAGAAACGCGTTTTGCGGTATCGCGAGAAAAACGTACAAAACGCGCGCGGGATAACCGAGCATCCAGGGCGTCGGCGGAATCGCAAGGAGCGGCCACCAAAAGAGCATCGCCGTACCGAGATACGCCAGATGCTCGCAAACGTGGATCGGTTCACTGCGCAGAGCGAGTTCGTAGAGCCCGCTGTAATGCGACGCCCAGAAGAAACCGACAAACGCGATCCAGCCCAAAGGCGGGAAAAACAACGCTCGACCGACGGAGCCGTGCAGGGCCCGCGCGAGCGGCCGCGCGTATTGCGGTGGGGCCGTGGCGAGCACCAGTAATAGCGGGGCGCCCGAGAGCAGCAGCGGCGCTGCGGCGAAGGTCAGCAAGATGTGTTCGAGCATGTGCAGCGCGAACGAGCGATCGGCTGCGACATCGAAGGCGGGTGAAAGCGCGGCCGCCAAGATCGCGAGGCCCAAGCCGAACCAGACGCTGCGCAAGCGCGGCCACCGCCGGCGCGGTAAGCGAACGTCGTGGCTTCGCACGAGCAGCATGTACAGCGCGAACGATGCCGCGCACGCAACGGCCACGATCACACGGACCTCGCCGCTTCTTCGTCGTAGCCGCCGGCGGCGTTGCGCACGAGCACGACCCGCGCGGGTTTGACCTCGTCCCCGATGTGCGCGCGGGCGCGCAGCTCGGAAGCGATCTTGAATCCGATGAAGCCGGCGACCGGCGGCACGAGGAACGCCGCCCACTGATAGATCTCGACGAGCTTCTCGACGGAGATGTGCATCAGGTTCGACTGGATGTCGTCGCTGCCGGCGAGCTCGAGGAGGATCACGAACGTCAGCACGGTGACGCCCACGCCGACGCGCAGCGGCGCCTCGCGCGGGTAGTCGAGCAACTCATGGCGCCGATCGTCCCCGGTCAAGATTTTTTCGATCCACGGCCAAAGATAGACGAAGCCGAACAGCGCCGCCGGCATGAACACGGCAGGCCAAAATGGTTCGGGGATCGTGTGGTTGAGAACGTGCAAGTCGTACGGCCAGGCCAAGCGCAATGCCCCGATCAGCCAGCCGAGATACCAGTCGGGTTGGTCGGGCGAGAGGTTGTCCTGGGGATGGTACGGGCCGTACTGCCAGATCGGATTGATCTGCGTCAGCCCGCCCAGCGCGAACAGCACGGCGAAGGTCGCGACGCCGAGCGCGAGCGACTTGAGCGCGTAATTCGGCCACATCGGCGAACCGACGACGTTGTCCTCGGTTTTCCCCTTGCCCGGAAACTGCGTGTGTTTTTGAATGAGGACGTTGAGCAAGTGAAACCCGATCAAGCCGGCGATCACGGCCGGAAACAGAAACACGTGCAGAAAGAAAAGACGGTCGGCGACCCACGGCGTCGGAAACTCGCCGCCGAAAATCAGATACGAGAGGTATGCCCCGACGACCGGAATCGCCAGGGCGACCGAATCGCCGATGCGCAGGCCGACTCCCGAAAGCAGGTCGTCGCCCATCGAGTACCCGAGATAACCCTCGAGCATCGCCAGCACGAGCAACGTCGTACCGATGATCCAGTTGATCTCGCGCGGGCGACGAAACGCGCCGGTGAAGAAAATGCGCATCATGTGGCAGATGATCGCCGCCAAGAAGACCAAGCACGCCCAGTGATGAGTCTGGCGCATCAACAGGCCGAGCGGTACCGATAGCGAGAGGTTGAGCAGTGAGGCGTAGGCCTGCGATACCTTGACGCCTTGCAGCGGCTGATACGGGCCGTGATAGACGTATTCCATATTGGAGGGATGGAAGAAAAAGCCCAGCCACGTGCCGGTTACGACCAGCGCGATAAAACAGTACAGCGCGATTTCGCCGAGCATGAACGACCAGTGGTCGGGAAACACGTGGCGCAGCAGCTCTTTTTTGATGACCCCTTCGGTCGGCAGCCGCTCATCGAGCCACGTGATCAACCGTGCGATCATCCAGGCCGCTCCCAGAAGCTCGGCCCAATCGCTTCATGGTAATCGCTCTGCGCGTGCAAGAACCCATCGGCGTCGATCTCGAGCGGCAATTGCGGTAGCGGCCGCGCCGCGGGGCCTGAGATGCGCGCAGCCAACTGCAGAACATCGAAGATCGATTGATGGCAGGGGCACATCAGCAAGAGATCGGTCGCGCGGAAGAGCGCGACGGGGCAGCCGGCGTGCGTACACACTTTGGAGAAGGCAATGTAGCCGTCGGGCGCCCAGTTCGCGCGGTCCGGCGGCAGCGGGACGGTGCCGGGAGGCGTGCGGATCAAGAGGGTTTGTGAATCTTGCGAGTCCGTGTAGCCTTCGGGAAAGACGGTCATCATCGACTTCACGCCGAGCGAACCGCGGTGAACCGGCACCCCGTCGCCGTCGACCACGCGCGCGCCCGGCGACCACCTGGTGTGGAAGAGCGAGTCGATCATCGGGCCGAGCGAGCGCACGGGGAAGATCGCCGCGACGCCCAGCGTGCCGACCGCTGCCGCCAACAGTCCCGTCAACCCGCGGCGGCTGACGACTTCCCGCTCGCCTTCGGCGAACGTTTCGCTGGCTGAATCCGGCCCGGAATGCGGGGCCGGCAACGGCGGACGCTCGCTGACGAGCTGTGTCTGAGGCAAGATCTGCTTGCTCCAAGCGATGAGTGCGATCGCGAGCGCCCCGAGCGATACGGCAATCGACGCCCCTTCGGCCTGCGGACCGGCATTGTAGATATCGGTTGCGATGAAAACCGCGGCGCCCACGATCGACAGGATGAGCGTCGCGCCGATCGCGCGGTTCTGCCGCTTGTGTTTGGGAGAATCAGACATTATCGGCTCGGCCCCTCATCGCGGTGCACCGATCAGGTAGATCGTCGGCCAGATGCCGACGAGCCAGACGGCGAAAACGAAATGCCAGTAATAACCGATCGCTTCGGCGCCGGCGTCGTCCTCGCGCAAGAATGCGCGTGCACCGACGCCGAGAGCCAGCATCGTGATCAGCACGACGCCGACCAACACGTGCAGCGCGTGGATGCCGAGCATCACGTAGAAGATCGTGCCGTACGCGTGCGACCAGATGTGGAACTTCGCATGGCTCCAACCGTGCACGGTCAGTCCCAAAAAGAGCATCCCGCAGCCCGCGCTGCCGACGAACCACGCCCGCGCTTGGCCCATCTGCCTGCGCCGCAGCGCACGCGTGGCCATGATCATCGTGGCGCTCGCGAGGAGCAGCATGACCGTGCCGGCCGATGCTTCGGGCACGCTGAACGACACGTCGGGCGGCGGCCAGACTGGGCTGATCGAGCGCAGTTCGTAATACGCGCCGAACAGTGCCGCGAACAGCATCGACTCCGACGCCAGAAAAATGACCATCCCCAGCACGAGCGGATGCACGCGCAGCGGCAGCGGTTCACTACGGACCGCCAGTGCGAGCGTGTTGCGAGACTCCTGCGAAGCTGACAAAACGGAAAGACCTCGTCGGAACGGGAAGGGCCCAGGGCTTCGTATCCGCATCCTACCCTCGTTTGCGTCTTATGCGCAAGCGATATGGGGTCCCGGCCCGAAGAGAGCGAAGCGCGTTGCATCAAAGACGACACGTCGGGTATAGTGAGCGCGTGAGTCGACTTGTGCGTTCGACTTTGTTGCTGTCATGCATGGCCCTCGCAGCGTGCGCGGGTTTGCCGCGCCCGGCAACGGTGCAAGGCCACTGGATGGCGGGCAACTGGTACACGTTTTGGTTCACCGGCGCAGCGATCTACGCATTCACGGCGGCACTGATCGTCTACTCGGTCGCTCGCTGGCGCAAGCGCTCCGACAGGCCGGCGGTTCAACTCGCCGATAACTTTCTGATCGAAATCGTCGGCGTGCTCATTCCGCTGGCGCTCGTGCTCGGGCTCTTTTTCATGCTGACGTGGCCTTTGGAAAACAAGGTCGATCGCCTTGTGGCCACACCGGACGTGACCGTCAATGTGACGGCGTTTCGGTGGTCGTGGCAGTTCGCATACCCGGGCCACGACATCCGCATATTGGGCACGCCGACGACGGAACCGCAATTGGTGCTGCCGGCCGGCGAGACGGTGCAGATCAATCTGAGCTCGATCGACGTCGATCACGCCTTCTGGATCCCGGCGTTCCTCTACAAGAAGGATGCGATCCCGGGGTACGTCAACCGCTTCGACATCAATCCGGACCGGATCGGGCAGTACTGGGGCGAGTGCGCCGAGTTCTGCGGCTTGCAGCACGCGCGCATGCATTTCACCGTCCGCGTCCTTGCGCGCGACCAGTTCGCTCGCTGGCTCGCCTCACACGGAAAGTTAGCCTTACGATGAGTATCACCGCCGCACCGCCGATCCGCATCGAACCCAGCGCGCCGCGCTTGATCAAGCACGGGATCGTTTCCTGGCTGTGCGCGACCGATCACAAGCGGATCGGCCTGTTGTACATGTCGACGGCCTTCTTCTTTTTCATCCTGGCCGGTTTGCTGTCGCTGGTCATGCGGACCCAACTCGCGCAGCCGAACGGCACCTTCGTCGACGCCCACGTCTACAACCAAGTCTTTACCTTGCACGGCACCGCCATGATCTTCTTGTTCGTCGCGCCGTTCGGCTTCGGTTTGGCGAATTACCTGATTCCGCTCCAAATCGGCGGCCCGGACATGATCTTTCCGCGCCTGAACGCCGTGTCGTATTGGTTCTTCCTCTTCGGCGGGATCACGGTGTTCAGCGGCTTGGCGGCGCAAGGCGGTGGGGCTTCGGCAGGCTGGTTCGCGTACGCGCCGCTCTCGGGCATCCAGATATCGAGCGGTGCCGGCCAGGACTTGTGGCTGATCGGCTTATTGATGACGAGCGTCTCGTCGATCATGACGGGCATCAATTTCATCACGACGACCTTGCTGTATCGCGCGCCCGGCATGACGATGTGGCGGCTTCCGATCTTCACCTGGGAAATGCTCGCGACGTCGCTGATGATCCTGATGGCCTTCCCGCCACTGGCGACGTGCTTCATCCTGCTGCTGGTCGACCGGCGCATGGGCGGACACATCTACGACCCGACCATGGGCGGCAGCGCCATCCTGTACCAGCATCTGTTCTGGTTTTTCGGACATCCCGAAGTGTACATCATGATCTTGCCGTACTTCGGCGTGATCACCGAGGTGATCACGACCTTTTCGGGCAAGCCGACCTTCGGTTATTTCGGCCTCGTGCTCTCGTCGTGGGCGATTGCCACGCTGTCGATGTCGGTGTGGGCGCACCACATGTTCACGACCGGTGCCGTGACCAACCCGTTCTTCGCCGGAATGTCGTTTTTGATCGGCGTCGCGACCGGCATCAAGTTCTGGAATTGGATCGGAACGATGTGGCAAGGCGCGATCCGGCTGACGACGCCGATGCTCTTCGCGCTCGGCTTCCTGTTCAATTTTCTCTTCGGCGGCGTGACGGGAATGATGGTCGCCTCGCCGCCGATCGACTTCCACGCCGAAGATTCCTACTTTTTGGTCAGCCATTTCCACTACGTGCTCGGCGGCGGCAGCATGTTCGCAATCTTCGCCGCCATCTACTTTTGGTTCCCCAAAGTGTTCGGCGTCATGTTGAGCGAGAAGCTGGGCAAGATTTCGTTCTGGTTGATGTTCGTCGGTTTCAATGCCACCTTCTTCCCGATGATCTTTCTGGGAATGTGGGGCATGCCGCGGCGGGTTTACACCTACCCGAACTTTCCGGGCTGGGGTGATCTCAATTTCATCGCCAGTGCGGGCGCCGCGGTGATGTCGCTCGCCGTCATCATCTTCCTCGTCAACGTGTACGTCTCGTCGCTGCGGCACGTCGGTAAGATGGCCGACAACCCGTGGGACGGCTACTCGCTGGAATGGGCGACGAGTTCGCCGCCGCCGGAACACAACTTCGAGTGGCTCCCTCCCATTCGCTCGTTCCGTCCGGCCTTCGACATGCGTCATCCGGAGCTGGCCTCACAGGCGAAGGACTACGAGAAGCGCGCGATGCGCAAGTTCAAAGAGGGAAAGATCACGTGATCGCGTTCCTGCGCATTTTCATCTACGCGTCCTGCTTCGGCCTCGTGGTGGCCACGATCTATGGACTGGTGACCCACGAACCGACGGGCATTCTGCTGCTCGGATTCCTCGGCTTCGGCCTGTCCTTTGCGACGGGCTACATCTACCTCACCGAGCGCAACAGCAAACTCGGCTCCGATCATCCGGAGATGCAAATCTCCGACGTCGCCGGCGAGCGGCTGGGGGCGACGACGACCGAGACGCCGTGGCCGCCGGTCTTCTCCCTCGGCGGCGGCCTCGTGCTGTTCGGCGTCGTGTTCCATCCGGAGTTACTGATCATAGGCCTGGGCCTCATCGGCATCGCATCGTACGGCTTCATCACCGAAAGCAGCCATTGATTGAGAGAGGATCACCATGGGATTCGAGCAGTACCATGAACCCGCAAGCGAGCTCCCCGCAAAGGTGCGAACATTTGCGCGTATGATTTCCTCGGTCGTCGAGGAGGCGCAGGCAATCGATTGGTACGAACAGCGCATGTCCGTCGAACCCGACGAGAGCGCGAAGGCGATCATGGAGTCGGCTCAGACCGAAGAGTTCAAACACTTCGGCATGGACCTCGAGTTCTTGTTGCGGCAGAAACCGAAGTGGAAAGCGACCCTTCATAACCTCTTATTCAAAGACGGCGACATCGTCGAAAACTCAAAGGCGGCGGAAAAAGCCGGCGACCAAGCACGGGAAGGTTTGAGCTAGCTCAGACCCGGCAGGCGCGGGTAGAGGTTAAAGATGGCAACGCGGCTCGAAAACTATGCGTTCATCGGCGACCTGCGAACGGCGGCGGTCGTCAGCCGCGACGGCTCGGTCGACTGGTGGTCGGTCCCGCGCTTCGACTCACAAGCGTGCTTTTCGGCGCTGGTCGGAAGCGGGAAGGATGGGCGCTGGTCGCTCGCGCCGGCGTGGAACGGCCACGCCACCGAGTGGCGCTATCGCGACGACAGTCTGGTCATGGAAACGGTGTTCGAGGTTGCGGCGGGACGCGTGCGCGTGACCGACGCCATGCCGCTCGGCTGCGAGCAGCCCACCATCCTGCGCGTCGTGTCCGGTCTCGCCGGACGCGTGACGATGCGCACCGAATGCCGGCCGCGTTTTTACTACGGCCGCTTGAATGGCTGGAAGCGCGGCCACGGCCGAGAGCTTTTCGCGGTCGGCGGTCCCGACGCCGTCGTGTTGCGCAGTTCGATTGAATTACGCTGGGACGATGACGGCGCAACGGGCGAGTTCACCGTCGCCGAAGGCGAAACCGTGACCTTCGCACTTTCCTGGTATCCCTCGCATCAAGAACCGCCGCGCCCGCTCGACGCGGCAGGCGAGATCGAGCGATGCGACGCGTGGTGGCGTGCGTGGGCCGAACGCTGCGTCTATGAAGGCCCGTGGCGCGAAGCGGTCGTCCGCTCGGCGATCACCTTGAAGGCGCTAACGTATGCCCAGACGGGGGCGATCGTCGCTGCGGTGACGAGCGGCCTGCCCGAGCAGATCGGCGGCGACAAGAATTGGGACTACCGCTTCTGCTGGCTGCGTGACTCGAGCTTTACGGCGATCGCTCTCTTGAACCTCGGCTACGTCGACGAAGCGCGCGCGTTGCTCGCGTGGTTCTTCCGCATGTGCGCCGACGATCCGGCGAAGCTCCAGATCATGTATCAGGTGACGGGCGAACGGCGGCTCGTCGACGAGAAGCTCGCATGGCTGTCGGGTTACGAGGGCTCGCAGCCAGTACGCCGCGGGAATGCGGCCGCGACGCAATTCCAGTTGGGCGTTTACGGCCAAGTGATTACCGCCTTCGAGTCCGCGCAGCGACACGGCGTCGACATCGACCGCGACGCGTGGGACACCGTCTGCAAGCTGCTCGAATTCATCGAAGAGAGCTGGCGCAAGCCGGGCGCCGGGTTCTGGGAATCGCGCGCCGGCGGACGCGAGTACACCGATTCGAAGGTCATGTGCTGGGCGGCATTCGACCGCGCTCTGCGGCTCGCGGAGAACGTGCCGTTCGAGGCGCCCCGCGAGCATTGGGAGCAGATGCGGGCGCGCATCGGCCGCCAAGTCCTCACCAACGGCTTCGACGTGGACCGCAATTCGTTCACCCAGCACTACGGTTCGCAGGAACTTGACGCGACGGCGCTGCTCTTTCCGGCCTTCGGCCTCCTTCCATACGACGATCCCCGCATGCGCGTCACGGTCAACGCGCTCGAGTCCGAATTGATCCACGGCGGCTTCCTGTACCGCTACTCGAAGGACGTGACCGAAGACGGCAGCGTGGGGACGCCCGCCGAGGGCGCGTTCATCGCGTGCAACTTTTGGCTTGCGAGCTACTACGCGCTCGCCGGCAGGCGCAGCGACGCCGAGCGGCTCTTCGAGAAACTGCTGGCGATCCGCGGCGGCGTCGGCTTGTTGAGCGAGGAGTACGATACGAAAGACCGGCGGCTGCTCGGAAACCTACCGCAGGCGCTCTCTCACGTCGGTCTCATTCAAACGGCGGTCGTCCTCGCGCGCAATCACAGCCCGCTCGAAACCGCAGCCGCTGCCGAGGCTTAAGCAGCGCGGGCCTCGCCGCATCGCGGTGCGTTCTTGGGCAAAGGCCGGTCATCGTCCGAAGCGTCGTTCACTCGGTGCAGCGCGATCGCGTTGCGAAGGTGGGACGCATCGGTGAATCGTCACGCGGAGCGGGTAAGGTTTGGAGAACGACAAGCGGTCGTCACTGTAGGGGGCCTCATGGCAACACACGAGTACACGTTCGGCATCGGCGAGCCTATGACGCTGCCGTGTAGCGACGAACGAGATGTCCAGCGAAAAACTTGAAACCGAGCGCGTGCTGCACAGCATCACCGTAACGACGAAGGGATCGAACCACCGTGGCAAACGCTAGCGACTTTTTCATGAAGCGCCTCATGGAGTGGGGCATCCACCGCATCTACGGCTATCCGGGCGACGGCATCAACGGCTTGATCTCCGCTATCGCTGCAACCGACGGCGGTATCGAACTCATTCAAGTGCGCCACGAGGAGATGGCGGCGTTTATGGCCTGCGCGCACGCTAAGTACACGGGCGAACTCGGCGTCTGCATCGCGACCTCGGGGCCGGGAGCAATCCACCTCCTCAACGGTCTCTACGACGCGAAGCTCGATCACGTGCCGGTGCTGGCGATCGTCGGGCAAGCCGCGACGATGTCGATGGGCGGCGATTTCCAACAGGAGATCGACCTGAGCGTTCTCTTCAAGGACGTCGCCAGTGCCTATCTCGTCACGGTCAGCAATCCGGTGCAAGTCCGTCAAGCGGTCGACCGGGCGGTCCGCATCGCCAAGGCCACCCGTTCGGTCACCACGATCGTCGTTCCCAAAGACGTGCAGGAAATGAAAGCGGTCGAATCGCCGCCGCACGCAAAGATGTACGCCATCCATACCGGCATCGGGTACTCCGCGCCACGCATCGTTCCCGAGGACGTCGACCTGCGGCGCGCCGCCGACGTGCTCAACGCCGGCAACAAAATCGCGATGTTGGTCGGCGCGGGGGCGAAGGACGCGGTCGACGAGGTCATCGCCGTGGCCGATGCGTTGCAGGCCGGCGCCGCTAAAGCGTTGCTCGGCAAGGACGTGCTGCCGGACGATTTGCCGTGGGTGACGGGCTGCCTGGGATTGCTCGGAACGCGGCCCAGCTCCGACATGATGAAGACGTGCGACACGCTCTTTATGATCGGCTCAACCTATCCGTACGGAAACTTTCTGCCCAAGGAGGGCCAGGCGCGGGGCGTACAGATCGACATCAACGCACGCTACCTCGGGCTGCGTTATCCGATGGAGGTCAATCTGTGCGGCGATTCCAAAGCGACCCTGAAAGCGCTTCTGCCGCTGCTGCAAAAGAAAACCGACACGACGTGGCGTGAAAACCTGCGCGCCAACCGTGAAGAGTGGTATCAAGTCGACGCGGCGCGCGCCGACGTTTCAGCCGATCCGCTCAATCCCGAGCTGCTGTTCACGCAGCTGTCGCCGCGGCTACCCGACAACTGCATCCTCAGCGGCGACGCGGGGACGGCGACCAACTGGCTGGCGCGCCACCTGATGATGCGGCGTGGGATGAAATTTTCGCTCTCCGGGACGCTGGCCACGATGGGACCCGCCGTGCCGTACGCGATCGCGGCCAAGTTCGCGTTTCCCGACCGCGTCGCGATCGCGCTCACCGGCGACGGGGCGATGCAGATGAACGGCAACGCCGAACTCATTACGGTCGCAAAGTATTGGAAGCGCTGGTCCGACCCCCGACTGATCTTCCTCGTTCTCAACAACCGCGATCTCAACCAGGTGACCTGGGAGCTGCGCATCGAGACGGGCGACCCGAAGTTCCCCGGCTCGCAGGATTTGCCCGATTTCCCGTATGCGCGCTACGCCGAACTGATTGGTTTGCGCGGGATTCGTGTCGACAAGCCAAGCGATGTCGGGCCGGCCTGGGACGCGGCGCTGTCCGCCGACCGCCCTGTTGTGCTCGAAGCGTACGTCGACGCGAACGTCTCAATCATCCCGCCGCACATCACGTCCGAGTACGCCCGCAACTTCGCAAACGCGCTCATCACCGGCGATCCCGACGAGAAAGGCATTATCATCGAGTCCGTCAAGAGCGTCGTCGCCGGCTTGATTCCCGGCCACAAGGGCGCAAAACCCGGAGGAGCCGGCGCCGGCCCGACCGAGTGATGTTTTCAAACGTAACGGGAAAGGGAATCCGATGCGTGACCGCGGCGCAGGCCCGAAGGATGACGGGGGATTGTAGCTTGGCACGAACCGCGATACGTGGGCGAGTGCATGGCGACGCCTGAAGCAGACGGCGTCCCCACAGCGGAGGAAGAGACGCCGCCGTCGCCGGGAACGAGCGCCGAACGAGACCTTCAGGCTGTCGATCTCGACATCCGCGAGGGCCGCTTTCAGCGCTGGCTTGCGCTCGTCGCCGGCTTGTCGAGCATCTTGAGCGGTGGCGAAGTCGCCTACGAGCATTACAAGGGCAGCTACAGCCGGCGGATCATGTACACGCCGGTCATCCTCAGCGAGATCCTGATGGTGTGCGGCGTCGGCGGGTTCTTCAGCCCGCGCATCGCGCGAACGCTGTTGCCGGCGGTCTCCGCGATCACCCTGCTCGACGGCACGGTCGGGTTCTATTTTCACGTACGCGGCGTGCAGCGCAAGCCGGGCGGCTGGCGGCTGCCGATCGTGAACATCGTGATGGGGCCGCCGTTGTTCGCGCCGCTGCTGTTCGGCATCAGCGCCTATCTCGGACTGATCGCGTCGTTTCTGCGGCGCAACGAGAACGGCACGGCCGAGGGCGGCATTCTCCCGCTGCCGGCGCACGCGCGTCACTGGGGCAAGGCGCTCGGCGGCAAACACGAGCCTATCGATCCGGCCCAGGACGTGCGCGAGGGACGCTTTCAGCGACAGATGGCGGCTGCCGCGGCCGTCGCCGCGTTCTTGAGCGGCGCGGAAGCGTGGTACTCCCACTACAAGAACGGCTTTCGTTACAAGGTGCAGTACACGCCGCTCGTCGTCGCGCCCATGCTGATGATCGCCGGGGCGGCGGCGGTCAAGAGCGTGCGGGTCGCGCATACGTGGCTGCCGGCCATCTCTGCGCTGGCGATGCTCAACGGCGGCGTCGGCTTCGGTTACCATGCGCGTGGCGTCTTGCGCAAACCCGGCGGCGCGAAGAAGCTGTTGTACAACATCACCTACGGCCCGCCGATCTTCGCTCCGCTGCTGTTCGCCGCAAGCGGCTTTCTCGGGGTGCTGGCCAGCCTGCTACGGAGAAAGCCTGAATGACCGACACGACTGCACGCGACGCCGATTTGCGGCCGGTCGATCCGGCGACCGGCAAGCCGCTAGGACCGATGGAGACGCCGGGCTACTATCCCCGCTACCACACGCTCGATCAGCAGAAGTTCTGGGATGCCAAGACGCGAGAAGTGATCTTGGACCGCGTGAACAACGTGCCGCCGATCCGGTTTTTCACGCCCGAACAGGCGCGATTGCTCGAGGCGGTGTGCGCGCGCGTATTGCCTCAGGACGATCGCGACGATGCCCACAAGATACCGATCGTGCCGCAGATCGACAAGCGGCTGTACGAAGACAAAGGCGACGGCTACCGCTACGAGGACATGCCGCCGGATCGCGAAGCGTTTATCCTGGGCTTGCAGGCGATCGAGCAGATGGCGCAGGAGCGCTTCGGTCGCGGTTTCCTCGATTTGCGCA
This sequence comes from Candidatus Nyctobacter psychrophilus, assembly GCA_014305025.1. Lineage (GTDB taxonomy): Bacteria > Vulcanimicrobiota > Vulcanimicrobiia > Vulcanimicrobiales > Vulcanimicrobiaceae > Nyctobacter > Nyctobacter psychrophilus. The sequence continues at coordinate 39,151 of JACRTY010000048.1, forward strand.
CGCGCGCGCAAGAAGAGTTGCTCAAAGCGCTGCACGACGCCGAACCATGGGGCGCTCACGACATCTGGGAGCGCATGCCGGTCCACCGTTTCTTCATGTTGCTCGTCAAGGATTGCGCCGAGAACTACTACGCTCACCCGTATGCGTGGGACGAGATCGGCTTCGGAGGCCCGGCGTACCCGCGCGCCTACATGCGGCTCGAACGCGGTCAGCCCGAGCCGTGGGAAGTCCATGAACGGCGCTACGAATGGGAGCCGCCCAACGCGTCGCTCTCGGGCGAGTACGAATCGGTCGCCGGCCAGGAAGAGCAGTACGGCTCACCGGGTCAAGGAGGAACGCATTGAGTTCCCCGCTCTTCGGGAAATTTCGCTCCCCCGACGGGAAGCCGCACATGCTCGGCGCGATGCAAACGCTCGACGTGCCGATGCATCGCTACGCCGACGGCGAGGAGGTCGACTACGCGATCGTCGGCACGGGCGCCGGGGGCGGCGTGCTGGCACAGCGCCTGGCGCGGGCCGGCTTCAGGGTCGTCACCTTCGATGCGGGGCCTTTCTGGGACACCGAGCGCGACTGGGTCAGCGACGAAAAAGGCTCTCACCAACTGTACTGGACGAACCGGCGGGTGACCGGCGGCTCGCACCCGTTGGCGTTGGGCGAGAACAACAGCGGTCAAGGCGTCGGCGGCAGCACCGTCCACTGGGCCTCGTTCACCCCGCGCCTGCATCCCTCCGACTTCCACATCCATTCGCTCGACGGCGTCGGGGTCGACTGGCCGCTCGACTATGCCGACGTGCGGCCCTATTACGAGTTGATGGAGCTGGAGTTGCCAGTGTCCGGCCCGGCATATTTCCCGTGGGGCGACCCGCACGGTTACCCCTACGGCGCGCACCCGATGGGCGGCGTCGGCGACGCGCTGATCAGGGGCTGCACGGCGCTCGGCATCCCGGTGTCGGCGGGCGGCCCGGTTGGTATCCTCGAGGGTTCGCGAGCCGATCGGCCGCACTGCATTTACCGCGGCTTCTGCATCCAGGGCTGTAAGGTCGGAGCGAAGGCCAGCACGCTCATTACGCACGTTCCCGATGCGATCGCCAACGGCGCCGAGATCCGCGCCAACTGCATGGTGTCGCGCGTTGCTTTAGGTTCAAACCGACGGGTAAACGGCGTCTTTTACTTCGGACCCGACGGGCGCGAGCTGTTCCAAAAGGCAAAGGCCGTCGTCATCGCCGGGTATTCGATTGAAACGCCGCGCTTGCTGTTGAATTCCGCGTGCGACGGCTTCGAGAACGGGCTCGCCAATTCGAGCGACACGGTCGGGCGATATCTCATGGCGCAGGCCGGCAACGTCGTGCTCGGCCGCTTCGATCAGCCGGTGCGCATGTACAAGGCGCCGCCCGCGCACGCGCTGACCGAGGAGTTCTACGAAACCGACCCCAAGCGCGACTTCGCGCGCGGCTTCGCGATTCAGACCGTCGGCCCGTTGCCGATATCGTTCGCCAAGCAGATGATGAGCGCCAAGGGCGCGTGGGGTTGGGGCCTGCGCCGCCTGCTGATGGATTACAATCACTGGGCGTCGTTCGGACTTCTGGGCGAAATTCTGCCGCACGCCGAGAACCGCGTGCAACTGGCCGACGAGAAGGACCAGTTCGGTTTGCCCGTCGCCAAGGTGACGTTCAACCTCGGCGACAACGACAAGAAACTGATCGACTTCGGCAAGAACAAGGTGATGGAGGTTATGCACGCCGCGGGCGCCGAGGAGGTCGTGCAAGAGGCGCGCTACGCCCATCTCGTCGGCGCGGCGCGCATGGGCAACGACCCGCAGACGTCGGTCGTCGACCGCTTCGGGCGCACCCACGATATCGCCAACTTGTTCATCTGCGACGGCAGCATCATGCCGACGCAGGGTTCTGCCAATCCGGGACTGACCGTGATGTCGCTCGCCGCACGGATCGCCGATTACCTGATCATCCAAGGCAACGCGATCTTTGCTTCGGACAAGCGCGACATGCAGACGAGCCCGATCCGGTACGACCTATCGCCGCCCGACACGTGGGGCCACGGCATGCCGCGGCCGGTCAATCATTTGGTTAGTTAGCCGGTAATGTACGGACGCTGCCGCCGACGAGCCTCCTGTCTCGTCGGCGGCGGCGGAGGTGGACGACGCGATGCCAATGCCCGCGGCGTCGAGCGCGTCGAGGATGTCGCGGCTCATCGCGTTCTTCAATGCCCGTGCGCCGTGGCTCGGCGCGACGAAGCGCAAGGCGAGTTCGACCCAGTTGTCGGTGATCCGCAAGTAGACTTGCGGCCTCAAGTCTTCGAGTGACATCGCGTAGCGGCGCAACATCGCGTCGGAACGGCCGCGGATGCATGCTACGACCTTCCGGCGCGCCCCCGCGGCCCTCCTGGCCGCACGTCCGCCTCGGGCGTCGCAGTGGACGAGCGTCGCAGCCCTTGCGACGCGTTCATCGGAGGTTCACTTAACCGCGGTAGTGTTTGGGAAAGAAACGCTCTGCCCGACGGAGGATTTATGACGTACACGAAAGCGCTTGAAAACAGCGCGCGCATCGCAACGCTTGCCGCCTTGGTTGCCACACCCATTGCGGGCTCTACGCATCCGCTAACGCCCGCCGCCGGCAACGTCGTCGCGACCGCGCAAGCCGAAAAAAGGGAAACCGCGGATGCGGCCGCGGACCTGCGGGGCATCCTCACCATCGAGGGCGATACCGAAGCGATAGCCGAAGGCGAAAAGACCGGTCGAGCCGCAACGGCGGCGGCCGATCAAGCCGTCGCGATGTGGCCGGCGGTTCGTGCGAGTTTAGCCGGTAATGGAGCGATGGCGAACCACCTTACCGCGGTCGACCGTTCGATTGTGGCGCTGCGAAACGAACTCGGCAGGCACAGCGATCTGCGGCGCGATGCCAACGAAGTGACGGGAGCCCTAGCGCCGCTCTTTGCTGCGGCAGGCCACAAGGTCCCGTCAAACATACACCGACTGGATTACCTGGGCCGCTCGATTACGCTCGACGTGAAGACCGGTGAATGGGCACGTGCTCAACGCGATTCCAATATGCTGGCGTCCACGTGGCAGGCAGTTCGGTCACGAGTGATCGCGCGCCCCGGCGGGGGTGCGGCGGCAGCCAGGTACGATCGTACCGTAAAGACCGTCTCGCGCGGCGTCGACAGCCGCAACGCCGCCGTCACTCTAAACGCGACAAAGGCATCGGGCGCCGGCGTCGATGCGCTTGAAAAGGTGTTCGGCGCGTAGTCTGCGACAACGATTCATGATACCGCTCTGTATCAGACCACCTGCGTCCGTTACGTCGTCGGGACGCGTCTTGGAAAGCGTTGAATTCGTATCAGTACTGTGGGCATGCGGCATTGGCGTATGTGCCGCAGCGTCGCCGACCGCAACGACAAGCGATTTCGTCGTCGAACCGCCTCATGTCTCGGAGCAACCCACCCAGCGCGGCGAGATCGACGAGTCGTGGGACAACGCTGCTCGAGTCCAGTTGGCGTGGGACTTCACCTATCAACGAGAAGCGCGGCAGCGGACGACGGCGTATTTCCAAGTCGATCCGACCGGCATCGACGTCGCCTTCGTGGCGCATCAAGAGAAGCCGATTACGGCCACTCAGCACACGAACTATCAGGGCGCAGGGCTCGACGATCAGGTGACGCTGTACCTCTGGCCGGGAGGCGCCAACGGCTTCGAGTACAGCTTTTCCGCTAATCCGCTCGGCACGCGATTCGCCACGTCGTCGCAGAGCGCGACCTATGCCCCCGATTTCACCGCCGCCGGGCGCATCGAGGGCGATTCCTACACGGTCACGATGCACGTTCCGTTTTCGATCTTGCGCGTCAACGGCAACAAACCGTGGCGGATTCAATTCGGCCGGACCGTCGTACTCTCTCGCGAGCACTTCGAATGGGCTCACTCACCGAAGCAAACCGCGGTCGACGACGTCATTCGCGCGGGCTACGCGCGCGAGGTGCGGTTCACGAAAGCCGCCGGCGCTGCGGCGGCCATGGTACCATCGCCGAGCTTGCAGGTCTACGGCCTCGGACAAGCCGCAACGCGGAGCGGCGGCGGAGCGCGATTACCGTTCGGCGGGACGCTTTCCTATCCGGTCAGCGGCGGCACCTCGCTTCTCGCCACCGTCGACCCCGACGGTTCGGGCGTGGAAACGTTCCAAAACGTCACCGCGCCGACGGTATTTGCGTTGACCGTTTCCGAGGTGCGGCCATTTTTCGCGCAAACGGGCAGTTTGTTCCTCGATCCCGTTCAGTGCATTTTGTGCTCGCTCGCGTTCCTCGCCACGCCGTCGATCCCGGCGCCCCACGAAGCGTTCGGAGTGACGGGAAAGCAGGGCGATTACTCCTTTTCCGGCTTCGGCACGCATGGACTGGGACGCCACGACGATGCGCAACTCGTCACCTACAGTAATATCGAGAAAAGCCTCTCGGCGACGGCCTTGCGCACGAACGCAGTCTCTCCGGCCGGAGAGAACGATACGGCCGTCGTGGGAATCTCCGGTACCAACCCGCGCAGCAACCTCTTTGCGTACGCCAATTACGGCTCCACGCCCGGGGCGTCCGTGCAGGACCCGTCGCAATCGAAGTACGCCGAACTCGGTGCCGGTATCCGTGGCCCAAAAACGTTTGTCGGGGCCGTCGTGCGTAAGATCGGCCTCTCTTTCGCGCCCGTCGACGGCAGCCTATCGCTGCCCACGGCCGGCGGCAGCGGTAGCGTACCGCTACCGATTTCACGCGGAGGTGGCGACGTGTCGACGCCGATTGCCGCCACCAACGGCAGCGTGCCGATCGTGATCTCGGGCCTCAACGGCAGCGTGACGGTGCCCGATGTCGCCGGCTACGGGCTCAACGCGAACCAGCAGTTGAATTTCCTTCCGACCTCCGGCATCCAGAATATCACGTTAGCAGGCACGATCCAGCGCTACCACGCTACCAATGGGAAGCTCGACGAGGCCGACAACGTGGCGCAAGTCGGGGTGACGACGCGCAACCATCTGAGCGCGTCGCTTTCCACGGGTTCTCAGTATACCGGCTTACGGGGTGGAGTACTGCGCCCGTTCAATCAGCAGGGACTGGGCCTGGGCTACCTCAACGGCACGGCTACGCCGACCGACGTTTTTTATAGTGCCGGGCGCTACGCCGACGGGTACCTGAGCAGCTGGGTTCGGCGCACGCTCTTTCGTCAGGGAAGCCGCGGAACCGTCGTCATCGAACTCGACGATCAGCACTATCGGGGAAACGGCGGAACACTTGCGACGCAATGGTTGCAGCGGGTCGCGTACGCGAATCAGGTTACGAGCAGTGAATCGGTGGCCGTGGGCCTGATGCGAAGAGCCGGCATCGCCCCGCCGGCCCTGGGGACGACGACGGTTTCGCGCAGCGCGATCGATGGGCTCAATCTCGACGTGGCGTTTTATCGGCGCAGCAGCCGAGGCGAGGTTTATTTTGCCCTGGGCAATCCGACGCTGCTCACGACCGCTCCGGTGATTTTGCTGAAGGTCATCCATTACTTCGGTCCCGTACGCGGCACGTGACTCAAACCGCCTAAGAATTGACACGAGTCGGCTCGAGGACGCCCGGCGCGGACTGCGCACGACCTTGATCGGATCGTTGTCGGCAAGCGCGGCCGGACAAGGTTGCATGCTCTTCGCACTCCTCGCTTTGCCGTACGTCGTGGTGTTGCTCAGTTCGGCCGTCGTCGCGGTTTCCGTTCCGACGGACTCGCCGCAATCTGGCTCATACGCCTACGCGACCGCATCGGGCGCGCGGAAAGGTCGGCGTGAAGCGGGGTCACCGCCTCGGTGTCCAATCGCACGGCGCGTTTCAGTCAGGGTCGAATAGAGCGTCACGTATGTGCTCGGGGCCGGCTTCACACCCCAGGTCCGTGACTTCTCGACTGCCTTCTATTACACGATCGTCACGTTGGCGACCGTGGGCTATGGAGACAT
>JACRTY010000002.1 GCA_014305025.1 Candidatus Nyctobacter psychrophilus
GGTGGTGGGCACGATAGGTTTCGAACCTATGACCTCTACAGTGTCAATGTAGCGCTCTCCCCCTGAGCTACGCGCCCCGTTGGTTTGTGTTCGCGTCGTCGGGAGGGCGCCCTGCCACGGCGCGCATGGAGAGCAGCACTACATCTCGTTGAGATCAGGAGGCGTGGCGCCCTTCCATGCCGCGGTGAAGCGGGCGCGCGTCTCGCGCGCCTCGTCAGTGCGGCCTTCCTGCGCCAAGGTCTGCGCCAAGCCGAAGAGCGAGCGTGGATTGTTCGGATCGTGCACAAGATCGGCGCGAAAGGTGTGTTCCGCATCGGCGTAGCGGCCGGCGCGAACGTACGCGGAGCCCAGCGTTTCACGCACGGGATACCAAAAGGCCGGCGGTTCGGAATATCCCAAGCGATCCTGGAGTGCGACGGCGCGCAGCAGGCTTGCGATCTCGTGCTCGTGCTCGCGATCGCCCGCTGCGCGCGCAATGCGCGCTTGAACCAAATCAACTTGGATGCCGACAGTATCGCTACCAACTTTTTGCAGATTGGCAAGGTGCTTGTGCGCGTCGTCCAAGCGACCATCGTGTGCGGCCAGCATCGCGGCCGTTAGGTCGGTATCGGCGCCGTTCGAGGCTAAGGCGTCCCAACGCCGAAAACGCAGTTCGACGATCGGCAGCATGCCGACGGAGCCGCGTGCGCAGACACCGGCGATGCGGCGCGCCCCCTCGTAATCGCCCGACATCATAAAGGCGTCGACGCCGAAGACGCAATCGTGATCGAAGTAGTCGGCGTGTCCGGCCGGGTCACCCGCAAGATACGTACGGTAGAGACCCAACGCGCGCTCGTTGGCTTCGCCTGCGGCTTCGTACTGACCGACCCGCATGAAGGCATGCGACGGCATGTGCGCGAGGTGTTCGGCCGCCGGTTCGAAGGAATCGGCGACCAGGCGGGTCGCTGCAGCGAGCGCGTCTTGGGGGTGCGGCGATTCTTCCAGGGCGTGGATGAGGAAGTGGTTCGCGCCGATGTGAGCCGGATCGCGCGCGAGCACGCGTTGCAGGCGTGCGATGATAGCCGGCGTTCCCGACGTTGCGCTTCCGTCGGCGTTGAAGTACGACCATGGGTGGACGTCCATCGCGGCTTCGGCCGCGAGCGTCTGCACGTCATCGTCGTCGAGGTGCGTTGTGGCGGCAGCCTCCATCGCGTCCCGGTACGCGTCCGCCGACCGTTCGGCGTCGCTCGGACGATCGTAGGCGAAGCGCTGCGTCGCCGCTGCAATCAAGGCGCGTTCGGATGCGGAGGCGTCGCTTTCCAGCCCGCGCGCTTTGGCGATCGCATCGTGGCCATGCCGCGCCTGCGCCGAATCAAATGGCGTGTTGATGTTCACCCCGTACGACATTGCGACGCCCCACCAGGCCATCGCCAAGTCCGGATCGGCCGACGCCGCGTTTTCGAACGAACGCCTTGCCTGTTCGGGATTGAAGGCGTACAGGAGCGTAAGCCCGTCGTCGAACGCGGCTTGCGCCTGAGCCGAGTGCGTCGACACGACGCGGTGGGCGCGGACGTATGCATCACTCGCCGGCGCCGCAGCTGAAAAGACTGCGGTAGTGGCCGCAAGCATCGAAAGGAGGGTGAAAACGCCGAGCAGACCGCGCACGCTTTCGCATACGCGGAGGGATGGAGTGGACCCTATGCGGTATACTGCGTGGGCGCCGGGCGCGGTGGGCTCTCGAAGGGCGCGTAGCTCAGTGGGAGAGCATCCGCTTCACACGCGGGGGGTCGTTGGTTCAATCCCAACCGTGCCCACCAGTCCCTTGGCGTTGTAGCTCAGTTGGTTAGAGCGCCGCCCTGTCACGGCGGAGGTCGAGGGTTCGAGCCCCTTCAACGTCGCCATCTTACACGAACCTCCTCGGCTAGCCGGGAGGTTCGTCGTTTGTGCGCAGGACGTGGCGAGCGGGCGCGCGACCATGCGCAGCATGGAAGTGATGGAGGCGCTGCGGGGGCGCCGAAGCATCGGAAAACTCGACGGCGACATCGACGACGCGCAGGTTCGGGAACTCGTCGAAGCGGCGATTCACGCGCCCAATCATAAACTGACGGAACCGTGGCGCTTCACCGTCGTCCGCGGCGATGCGCGAGTGCGGCTGGGCGCAGCTTGGGCGGACTGCGAAGCGGGGCGGACGACGTTGACGGGAGCGGAGCGGGACGCGTACTTGCGCCGCGAAGCGCAGAAGCCGCTACGCGCGCCGGTGCTCATCGTGGTCAGCACGCGGACCGACGCCGATCCGATCGTTGCGCAGGAGGATTTCGCGGCGAGCGCTGCTGCCGTTCAGAATCTCTTGCTTGCCGCGCACGCGCGTGGCTTCGGTGCAATGTGGCGTACGGGCGCGATGGCTTACGATCAACGCATTAACGAGCATCTGGGGGTCGAGCGGTCCGATCGCATCGTCGCGATCGTTTACCTCGGACGCGCAGCAATGCCCTTACCGCGCGACCGCCCGCGCAACGTCGAGGCGGTATTACGAACGCTGTCGTAAAGGCGCTTCGTGCGGGCCGGTTCTGTAGGGAATGCACTCCCCGGGGTGAATACGCTCGCCAGCCCAAGCCGTAGAAGCACGCCGAGATAGCTCAGTCGGTAGAGCACAGGTCTGAAAAACCTGGTGTCGCCAGTTCGATTCTGGCTCTCGGCATAAACGGAAAAGCCTCGCGCCGTAAGGACTAGCGGGGTTTTTGATGTCCGGTGCTGGCGTGCTGAAAACGCGCCTGCAACCTAAATCGCAGCCTATCGCTTTTCCAGACGCTTTTCGAGCGCGTCGCCGAGCCGCTGGGCCGCGTCGCCGGCCGCGCCCTCAAAGGCGTGCTGATACGTACGCAGCGTGATCGTCGGGTCGACGTGACCGAGCAGTGATGCGACGACGACGACGGGCACGCCGAGCGCCGCGAGCTGCGTCGCCGCAGTGTGACGGAGGTCGTGGAAATGTATCTTCGGCAAGCCCGCGCGCTCCAGCAGCGGGTAGAAGTCGCGCCGAAGGAAGTTCTGACGCCGCAACGGCTCGCCGTTTGCGCTTGCGAACACGAGCTGATCGCGTCCGATGTGCTCGGCGCGTTCCCGGTGCCGCCGGAGCGCCTCGATCGCGAGCGCCGGCAGCGCGAACCGTCGTCGACTCGCACGCGTCTTCGTCGGGCCAAGCGCGAGGCCACCCTGTGCGTCGACGTCGTGCAACGAACGGCGAATCGTAAGTGTGCCGGCGTCGAGATCGACATCGGACCAGCGGAGCGCGAAGAGTTCGCCTTGCCGCGCGCCGGTAGTGAGCGCCAAGACGTAGAGCGCTTCGAGCCGATCGCCGCGTACGGCACGCAGCAGCCGCGTGCAGTCGTCCGAGGTAAGCGGGTCTCGCTCGGGCGCATGGTACTTCGGAACGTCGCGATCAAGCGCGGCGGGATTCGACGGAAGAAGCCCGGTCTTCGTGGCCGTTGCGAGCGCGCGGTGAAGCACGGCGTGGACCTTTTGCAACGTCCTCGAGCCGACGCCATCGGCGCGCAGTCGCGCATAGAACGCCTGAACCGCCGAGGGCGTTAGGTTGCGAAGCCGCAGACCGCCGATCTCCGGAACGATGTGCCGTGCAACAATGCCGGCGTATCCGTGAGCCGTAGCAGGCCGCAGGTTCGCGGCGACGACATCGGTGAGCCAGCGATCGAGGTAGTCAGCGACGCGCTCGGCATCGTTCCCGGAGCGCGATCGGCGCGCGTCGCCGCTGCGCGCGTCATCCATCTTGAGCCCGACCTCGCGCGCCGTGGCACCGTACACCCATGCGCGCCGGCGCTTTCCGGTCTTCGGGTCATGCGGCAATTCGACGACGCCGGCCCACCGGCCATCGCGCTCAAAGACGCTGCCGCGGCCCTTCGGCCCCCGTGGCTTTTTCTGCTTACGTGAACCCTTCGGTTTACGCGGGTTCGCCTTTCGCTTACCGGGCACGCGCGGCTTTGTACGCGGCAAGCGCTTCGCCGCCGTCGTCAAAGAGCGCAAAGAAGGCTTCGATAGCATCGCGCTTTGGCCGCGGAGCCGCGCCGTCCGGGCCAATGGTTAGTGCCTGCACGGTAGAGGCTTCGGCGGTGTTGATTATATCGTCGAGTGCGGCACATATCTCTTCGTGGCTTTCCGAATCGTATTCCGTTCCGCCAACGCGAATTGCTTGAAAACCATCCGCTCTGCGGTAACCAACCTCAATCATGTCGCACGACTGAAATTTCGTTGTTTGCCGGAATGGGGCGTTCCCCCGGGAAAGGATCTCGCGAACGTAATTCTTGTACCGTTCGTCGCGCTCATACTTGAGGCCCAACGGGAAGCGTTTTGCGATTATCTCATAGATGGGCCACGCTTCATCGGCGCTGAGGTTTAGTGTGCGAGATATCCAGCCGAGCCCCATCATCGCGACCGCTCGGGACACGCTTTGAGAACCCGGCGCGCTTCGTGGGCTGAGTGCGTTATCCGAGGTCAGCTCGAACTGGAATGGTCGCAACGTGGCATCTATCGCGTTATAGCCCGGAGATAACGCCCCGGGAAATTCAAGCAGCCCGGCGTCTGCAAGGTACGACGCACAGACCATATCGCTGATCTGTTGGACGCTCGGCTTCCGTACTTGCATCCACCATTCATGTTCTTCAATCCGCTCGCACTCCGTGTCGCCTGACCGCCCTTTGGCGAGCGCCTCCTCCAAGTCGAACTGAGCCTCCGCCCTGGGCTCTAACGGATCGCTATCGGGAGCGAAGTGGTACAGGCGCGGCTCTACGCGTTTGGGTTTATCGCCTGAGTACGTAAGCGCTAGCCAGTCGTGCGAATCTCCAACGAACCACGTGAGTTCTCCGAAGAGCGCGTGAATGACGGTTTCGGATAAGCCAAGCGCTGTCGCGAGTGCGACAACGGTTTCTCGCGTGGGCGTTTGCGTCGCTTCAAACCACAAGCGTATTGACTTTTCGTTACGGCCGGAACGCCTCGCAACTTCTCGCATCGGAAGCGCGTGTCGTTCACAATAGGCTTTGAGAAGGCCCATGGCGCGAATTCGTATTCTTCGGGCGCGGTCGTCTTTGCAGGTATGACGTGCCCGCGCTGGACGGGCCAAGGATGCCCGCACGCTGCGGGTGGTATTGGCGTGCACCATTTGTTTACATGGTATTCCATGCCGGTCAACAAACGTCCTCAACGGCCCACGCCGAAAAAGAATAAAGCGCAGCGTGCAAAGCGCAAGCCGCGAGCAATGGGGCCCGAGCGGCTCGCCTACCGCATCCGCGAGTTCTCAGCGCTGATCGGGGTCGATCCCAGCACCGGCTACGCGATCGTCCGAAGCGGCGCCATCGCTCACTCTCGTCTCCCCGGAGGAACCCTCATCGTCAGCCGTGCGGCAATCGTTGAGTACCTCGCCGGGACCCGCGCATGAAAGACGGCCCCCATGGTGCAGAGGGCCGTCGTGCTGACAGCGGCTCTATTTGCGAACCGACGGCGTGCCCTCCTCTCCCCTTCCAACTGGTCTCATGTGAACCGTGCTCGTACGGCAGCAAGAAGGGGGAGGCACGAATCGAGATCGACGGCTTCGGTTCGGTCGACGTCGACTATTTTGCGCCGCCCGGCAAGCCGTCGTTCGCGATCGCAAGGTCGATAAAGTCGCGCTTTACCGGCGCGTACGAGAGAACGACCCGTTTCGACGACGAGTTCGCCGAGGCCGTGCGGGGTGCAATCGAAGAGCGCTTGCCTTCGTCCAACGATGGGTCGGTATGACGCGGCGGATTGCAGGTTTCGGATCCCTATGCCGCGCCTGTGGCGCGAGCATCGGCGTCGGCGTGGAGATTTTCAGCGTCGGTTCAGGATGGTTCTGCTCCGAACAGTGTGCGGTTACGGGAGGCGCGACGCACACAGCGACGTACGCAGCCCGCTGTCTTGCCTGCGGACAGAGCTACGGCGTAGGGAGTAAGACCTTCGCGTCGGCAACCCACGCAGGATGGTTTTGCACGCGCGAATGCGCTGATGCAGGTCCGTTGCGAGTGAGCGCCGCCGACGTTGCGGCTCGAGCCGGAGCCTCGCCGTTCGGCCGGGGATGGCGTGCGAGATGCCCGGCGCACCGATCGAGAACACTGTCGCTTTCAATTGCCGCAGGCAATGACGGCGGCGTCGTCCTGCGGTGCTTCGCCGGGTGCGATACGGCAAGCGTCGCCGTCGCGCTCGGACTCGAAATGTATAACCTCGCGCCACGCAACTCCAGCGCCTCGCGGCGCCTGAACGACCTGCGACGGCCAGCGACCGCCGATGAAATCCGGGACGCCCTGCGAGCCGAGGCCCAAACGTATCGATCTCGCCACGGCCTGCGCGACGGCGAGCGGCTCGTACATGCAGACATGGTTGCAATCCGGCGCGTCGTCGCCGTGCGGCTCGGTGTTTCACTTCCGCCCGTGCAGCGTCGTGCATCTGACTCGTTCGCCGGCGGACGTGAGCGAGATCCGTTGTGGCCGGTGTTGCTTGAACGCGCTTGGTTCGAGGCGTGGATCGTCACGACGGGCTCCCCGGCACTGTACGGGATCGACGAGTTCGCGCGCCTCGGTCGCGCCGGCGCCGCATCGCTCGAAGTTGCGGAGCGCCGTGCTGCGGCCGACGTGCGCGCGATCGCGAGGACCGAAACGCGCTCTACCATCGAGCGAGGCATGGCGGCATGATCGACGAGCGGCTCTTTGATGGCATCGAGGAGGTGACTGCGCCAATCGATGAGGGCGAGATCGCGCACGCATGGCCGGCGTTGCAAAAACTTCCAGGCGCTGCGGTCGTCGCCCCGACGATGCCTCTGGAGATGGTGCCTGAGCCGCTCCGTCCTTGGGTTGCAGATATCTGTGAGCGAATGCGCGTGCCGGTTGAGGTGATCGTCGTTCCTGCGGTGGTCGCTGCCGCAACTGTCGTCGGGCGAAGTCTCGGTATCCATCCGAAACGTCATGACGATTGGCTTGTCGTCCCGAACCTGTGGGGCGCCATCATCGCGCGATCCGGCTTCTTGAAGTCGCCAGCGTTGCGAGAGGCGTTGCGCCCGCTAATGCGTCTCGTGTACGACGCCAGCAAACACTTCGAGGACTCAAAGGCGATGATCGCGCCAGAGCAAGACTATATCAAGAACGTGATCTCGGCCCTTGAGTCCGACCTCAAGAGCGCGCTCAGAAAGGCGAGCGCTAAAAAGCCGGCTCTAAATCCGTCTGAACTGCGCGAACAACTCGAAAGCAAACAACACGAGCGCGACGCCCTTACGCCCGTCGAGAAGCGCTACCTCACCAACGACACAACGATCGAAAAATTAGGCGAGCTCTTGCGCGATAACCCGCGCGGGCTTCTGGTTTTTCGCGACGAGCTGACCGGGCTGCTGCGAACCCTCGATGCCCCGGATCGACCTAACGATCGTGCGTTCTATTTGGAGTGCTGGAACGGGGACGGCCGATATGACTGCGACCGCATCGGACGCGGTACCATTCACGTCGAGTCAGCGTGCATATCGCTGCTCGGCGGAATCCAGCCGGGACCGCTTGCAGAATACGTCGCTGGGGCGCTCGGCAATGGCGGCGGTGCCGATGGACTGCTGCAACGCTTGCAGTTGGCGGTTTGGCCCGACGAGTTCCCGGCATGGGAAAACGTCGACCAATATCCGGACGCAGCAGCGAAGACACGAGTGTTTGAGGTCTTTGAGGCGCTCGACACGTTCGACCCGATCGCGTTTGGCGCGGAGGTCGACGACGAGCGCGGCTTTCTGGCGCTTCGCTTTGCATCCGATGCCCAGGCCTTATTCGACGACTGGCGGGACACACTCGAAAAGCGCCTGCGATCCGATGAGATGCACGGTCGCCCCGCGTTCGAGTCTCACATCGCGAAGTATCGCTCGCTGATGCCGTCCCTCGCGCTCCTCTACCACCTCGTCGACGTCGCGATCGGCGCCACCACCGATGCGCGCGTGTCGCTTCGAGCAGCTGCGCTCGCCGCGGATTGGTGCGGGTTCCTAGAACAGCACGCCGCGAAGCTATACGGGCACGAGGTCCCACCGGTTGGTCGCGGGCTGGCGGCTAAGATTGAACGCGGCGCCGTCCGGGACAAGATGGCGCTGCGCGAGATTGGCCGCAAAGGCTGGAGTCGACTCACAACATCCGAAGACGTGCGCGAAGCGATCGCCGAGTTAGAGCCCTACGGATGGGCACGAATTGAAACGCGCCCTACCACGAAAGACGGCGGCCGGCCGAGCGAGGTGATCCGCCTCCACCCTGACTTCGGAGACGACTGACGTGGCCGAGTTTGTGCCGCGCTACATCCGATTGGTGGAAACGCCTTACCGGACTGACAAACCGACAAAACCGACAAAACCCGAGGATGAAGGCAGTTTCGTCGGTTTTGGCAGGTCGTCGGCCCCCATAGGCATTCCGGAAAACACAGTTTCGGACGACGCGCCGTCGCGTGACGAGTTCGATTTACTTGCCGAGGCGCGCGCGGCGGTTGCCTGCGAGGTCGCCCAGCGCATTCCGCAAGCATGGGGCGTCGCTCGGCCGGAACCCGGTGCGCCGGGATGGACCACCGACGGGAGGTAGTCATCGATCGTGGCTTCGAGACGTACGTTGAGGTCGGCAACGCGCTGATGGAGATTCGGTCGTCGCG
>JACRTY010000028.1 GCA_014305025.1 Candidatus Nyctobacter psychrophilus
GGTCAGGTGGGCAGTTTGACTGGGGCGGTCGCCTCCTAAAGAGTAACGGAGGCGCCCAAAGGTTCCCTCAGGTCGGTCAGAAACCGATCGTTAGAGTGCATAGGCAAAAGGGAGCTTGACTGCGAGACGGACAGGTCGAGCAGGTGCGAAAGCAGGGCTAAGTGATCCGGCGGTACCGAATGGAAGGGCCGTCGCTTATCGGATAAAAGCTACTCTGGGGATAACAGGCTTATCTCCCCCAAGAGTCCACATCGACGGGGAGGTTTGGCACCTCAACATCAGGGGTGATGTGGTGGAAACACCATTTACTGAATCGGCTTATAACGGTGAACTCCGGCCGGCTCGTGGGCGAGCCGAGGACAATACCGTGGGAAGTCTATCGCCAATTCAAAGCGCCCTGGTCGTCGGCTCATTGCTCGGCGACGGGGCAATGCGTTGCAAACTCAACGCATTACTCGAAATAAACCATTGCATGAAACAGAAAGCGTACGTCGATTGGAAGTTCGACGTGTTGCGCAATTTGGTCGGGACTGCGCCTCGCGAACGAGCTGGAAACGGCACTCGGCGAGCGTACCGCTTCACGACCCTCTCCCGTCGCGAATTGACTCCGTTTTATCGGAGCTTCTATCGCGAAGGACGGAAAGTCGTACCAGCGGTGTCCCTTGAACCGCTAACGCTAGCGGTTTGGTTCATGGATGACGGAGCTAAGAGCTACAAAACGGTGTATTTGAACACCCAGCAATTCGCGTATGACGATCAACAAAGGTTGCTCGGAATGCTCGAAGAGCAGTGGAATTTCAAGGCGTATCTCAATCGCGACAAGCAGTATCTTCGCATACGGTTGGCCGTTGAGAGCGCGGCGCGGTTTCGCGAGATCGTTCGACCGTATATCCGTCCGGAGTTCGAGTACAAGTTGGCGATATGACCCCGTAACGACTGATCGATCGTGCATCGGTGCACGATTCGTGAGATGAAATCGCTGCCGCTTTTGCGGGAAATCAATCGAATTTCATCAGACGCCGACCCCTCGCTCGCAAACACGAGCAGGGTGAAGATATAGTCTGCGCCACGAGGAATCGTGGAGACACGCGCGATGTCGGATCGTCGCATCCTGGGGCTGTAGTAGGTCCCAAGGGTTGGGCTGTTCGCCCATTAAAGCGGTACGCGATCTGGGTTCAGAACGTCGTGAGACAGTTCGGTCCCTATCCGCCGTGGGCGTAGGAGATTTGAGGAGTGTCGACCCTAGTACGAGAGGACCGGGTTGAACGAACCGCTGGTGAACCGGTTGTCCCGCCAGGGGCATAGCCGGGTAGCTATGTTCGGACCAGATAAGCGCTGAAAGCATATAAGCGCGAAAC
The DNA here is from genome assembly GCA_014305025.1 of Candidatus Nyctobacter psychrophilus. Lineage (GTDB taxonomy): Bacteria > Vulcanimicrobiota > Vulcanimicrobiia > Vulcanimicrobiales > Vulcanimicrobiaceae > Nyctobacter > Nyctobacter psychrophilus. The sequence goes on from JACRTY010000028.1 coordinate 1,359, forward strand.
TGACTTCAAGATGAGATCTCGAACTCGTAAGAGTGAAGGGTCGTGGGAGACTACCACGTTGATAGGCCGGGGGTGGAAGGCGAGCAATCGCTGAAGCTAACCGGTACTAATCGCCCGGATACTTTATTACGCAACGCTGTTGCTTTGGCACTGAAAGTTCTTCACTATGCAGCTTTCCGCTGCAGTCGCACTAGGAGCCGAGGCTCGTCGACTGTAGCGGGATCAGGTTTCTGGCGCCGATAGCGGCGGGGTTCCACCCGTTCCCATCCCGAACACGGCAGTTAAGACCGCCAGCGCCGATGGTAGTCGGACCGCAGGGTCCCTCGAGAGTAGGACAGCGCCAGATTACACGAACGACCCGCCGCGGAAACGCCGGCGGGTTTTTCCGTTCGGCGGCGCGTTCCGCTATGTTAAGACGAGCTCGTCGTGCGCGATAAGACCAGCCTCGAATCTTCTGGCTTCGCAACGACTCGCTGAAGGTCCGGAAAACCTCGCCGCACCGTGATGCCCTCTACGCTGCTTCGTGCGTGTCCTTGAACGGGTTATAGGGGAGGCAAAAATGCATTAACTCCCGCTTTGAACCGATCCAGGGCGCTGACAACCTGCTCCGCAATCCGTCTGACGCGGCACTATTATCAAAGTCTCGTGGCTCTCAGATTTTATTGACTGACGGTTCCGAAGACGTAGCAACCGATGTCGGCAGCGCAATCAGCTTCCTCCCAAAGGTCCCCTAGTCGCCCTTTGTCAACCGCACGTCCGCCAGCTCGTCCAGCAATAACCGGAACGGTGATGGGGCCGACGATCGTGAATGACGCCATTGCACGGTTCCTACCGCCTTAGGTATCCTGTGAAGCTGATGCGCCTTCGTGGACGGTTGGCCGCGGAAATCGTGAAGACTTGACAGCAGCGCTTACGCCCGCTTGCGTTCCAGCACGCGCAACGCCGCGCGCTCGATCGCGGGCGCATCCATTTCGTAGAGCGCGATTAGCTCGTCCGGCTCGCCGGACTGGCCGAATTTGTCCTGCACGCCGACGAACTCAATCGGCACCGGGCGCTCGCGCGCGAGTAGCTCGGCGACGCACGAACCCATCCCGCCGTGAACCTGATGCTCCTCGACGGTGACGACGGCGCCGCACCGCTCGGCGGCCCCGACGATGCTAGCGTCGTCCATCGGCTTGATGGTGTGGTTGTTGACGACCATGCACTCGATGTTGCGTTCTCGTGCGAGCGTCTCGGCCGCGACGAGTGCGTTGTGCACGAGCACGCCGCAGGCGACGATAGCAACGTCGCGGCCTTCGCGAAATATCTGCGCCTTGCCGATCTCGAACGGCGTCTCTTCGGTCGTGATGATCGGCGACTTCGCTCGCCCGAAGCGCAGGTACGTAGGGCCCCAGCGCTCGGCGACGGCCAGCGTGGCCTTGCGCGTTTGCACCGAGTCGCAGGGCACGACGACCGTCATGTTCGGGATCGTCCGCATGATCGCGATGTCCTCAATCGCCTGATGGGTCGCGCCGTCAGGGCCGACGGACACGCCGGCGTGGGCGCCCGCAATCTTCACGTTGGTTTCGTTGAGGGCCATGTTCGTGCGGACTTGCTCCCACGCGCGCCCGGGGCAGAACATTGCGTAGGATGCGACGAACGGGACCTTTCCGGCCATCGCCAGCCCGGCGCTCATCGCGACGAGGAGCTGCTCCTGCACGCCGATCTCGATGAAACGCTCGGGGAAGGCCTCGCTGAAGGCCTGCATCCGGGTCGACTCGACGAGGTCCGCGCACACTGCGACGACATCGCGATTGCGCCGCGCCGCCTCCACGAGCCCCTCGCCGAACCCGTCACGCGTCGGCTTCTGCGCGACCTTGGCTCCGTTCGCGTACCCGACGAGCTGCATCGACTCGCCATCGGAGACCTCGCGCCCCCTTGTCTGCGCCTCGCTGATCGTTTCGACCTCACGCATCCGCGGATCTCCCTGCGGCGCCGGCATTCGCTGGCAACGGGCTTCCGTTGGGCGCGGGCTGGAGCTCGCGCAGCGCGATCGCGGCCTCCTCCTTGGTCGGCGGCTTGCCGTGCCAAAGGTAATCGTTTTCCATGAACGAGACGCCCTTACCGGGAAGCGTGTGCGCGATCAGCACGGTCGGCTTACCTTTGAATCGTTGCGCGCGCTCGAGCGCGTCGACGACCGCCGCGACGTCGTTCCCATCGCACTCTTCGACGTTCCAGTTGAAGGCCTCATACTTCGCGGCGAGCGGCTCGAGCGGCATCACGCGTTCCGTCGACCCGTCGATCTGGATGATGTTGCGGTCGACGATGCACGTGACGTTGTCGAGTCTGTTCTTGGCGCCGAACATCACCGCTTCCCAATGTAGGCCGCATTGGTGTTCGGCATCGGACGTCACGCAATAGACGCGCCAGCTCTTGCCGTCCATCTTGGCGGCGTATCCGAGCCCGCACGACTGCGCGAGTCCCTCGCCGAGTGGCCCGGACGTTGACTCGGATCCCGGGAGCCGCACCCGCTCCGGGTGCCCCTGCAGCCGCGTCCCCAGCTTGCGCAGCGTTCGCAGCTCCTCGCGCGGGAAATAGCCGGCCTCGGCCATCGCCGCGTAGCGTACGGGGCAAATGTGTCCGCACGACAGTAACAGGCGGTCGCGCTCCTCCCACTCGGGGTTTTGCGGGTCGTGACGCAGCACCGCGAAGTAGAGCGCGGCGAAGACGTCCGCCATATCGAGCGGCCCTGCGGTGTGACCCGATTTCGCCTCGACGAGCATCTCGATGATGTCGCGGCGGATGGCGAGCGCGCGCTCTTCGAGCTCGGCCGTCTGCGGCCGCGAGATCGTTTCCATGCAAATCTCCCTTCCGCGAAAAGCCGTCCGTTCCGCCCCTCAAGCGGGCCGCGAACGCACGGTCTCCGCTCTTTTGCAGCATGCTCGCGCGCAGGACAGATGGAGACGCTCGCCCCGAGAAACTCACCGTCGTCCGTGACGACTCTTGGGCGACGACATCCAACCAGCACCTCAACTTCCGCGTAGGCGAGCACGTGGCTCGCACAACGACACGTATGGACCGATCCCCGCAGTATCGCTTCGATGTGGTCAGCGAGTCATGCGAGCTCGTATTCCCCGATGCTCGGCGGCGGCGCCAGGCGTAGGGGCGCCGCTGTGCGTGCCCCTGCTATTCCACCGTGGTTGGTTTCGCACGCAGTGGCTCGGCAGTCGGTCGATAAACGGCGGACGTACCGTTCCTTGGAAGGCGGTAGTTCGCGATCTTGGTACGTGCGTGGCGCATCATGACGACGCGGAGAGGGGGTGCGTCTTTCCGGTAGCGCGTTACCCCTTGAAGCGAGGTAGGGCCGTGCGCAACCGGTCGAGCGCGGTCGCGATGTGCTCAAGCGACGCCGCGTACGAAAAGCGCAGATAGCCGCGGCCGGCAGCGCCGAACGACGAGCCGGCCAACCCCGCGACGTGCGCGTCGTCGAGAAGATAGGTCGCCAGCGCCTTGTCGTCGGTCGTGAAGCGCGACACGTTGGGGAACACGTAAAACGCACCGGCCGGCGTCTGGCAGGTGACGCCGGGGATTGAGTTTAGCCCCGCGACGATCGCGTCGCGGCGCACGCGAAACTCTTCGACCATCTGCTTCACCGGCTCGTCGGGGCCCTCGAGTGCCTCGATCCCGGCATGCTGCACGAAGGTCGCGACGCACGAGAAGGTGTTGTTGTTGAAGAGCGTGACGTTGCGCGCAATGTGCGCGGGCATGATCCCGTAGCCCAGCCGCCAGCCTGTCATTGCGTAGGCTTTCGAGAAGCCGTCGACGATGATCGTGCGCTCGCGCATCTCGGGAAGCGATGCGATCGAGACGAAGTCGCCGTCGTAGAGATTGCGGCAGTAGATTTCGTCGGCGATGACCAGCACGTCGTTGCGGATTGCGAGCTCGGCGATCGTCTCGAGGTCCTCGCGCGTCAGCACGCCGCCGGTCGGATTGTGCGGAGAGTTGATGACGAGCAGTTTCGTACGCGGGGATATGCGCGCCGCCAGCTCGTCAAGGTCGAGCCGAAAGCCGGTGCGCTCGAGCAGCGGCACCGCGATCGCGTTCGCCCCGAGATACGACGCGCAGGAGGCGTACGCGGGATACGCCGGGTCGGCATAGACCATCTCGTCGCCGGGGTCAAGCAGAGCGCTCAGCGTGTTCCAGATGAGTGGTTTTGCGCCGGGCGTGATCACGACTTCCTCGCGCGCGAACGGCGCCATCCCGCGCAGCTTCGCCGCGTATGCGGCGACCGTGTCGCGCAGATCCGCGATCCCGGCCGAGGGTGTGTAGTGCGACTCGTTTCCCTCGATCGCCGCGATCGCCGCGCGCTTGATGTGCTCAGGGGTATTAAAGTCGGGCTCGCCGATCTCAAGGTGGACGACGTGGTGGCCCTGCGCCTCGAGCTCGCGCGCCCGGGCCAGCACCTCGAAGGCGCTCTCGCGCCCAAGTCGCGAGACGGCCGCAGACTCTGGGAGTGGCGTCGTAATCATGGTGAAACCCGCTTTCGCGAAACGTTTGGGCGAACCTCGGCCGTGTCCAGACGGCGGCGACCGCCCTACACGACGTCGCGTAGAGATCCGCGGCGTCCGCAGCTCTCAAGCGACGAGCTACTCGAGACTGCGATCCCGCTCGTAGTGTTAGAAGCGAGAGCTTGGGCGTCGGCAGGCCGCTCGTGGGACTACCACGTTGATAGGCCGGGGAAAGGCGAGCAATCGCTGAAGCTAACCGGTACTAATCGCCCGGATACTTTATTACGCAACGCTGTTGCTTTGGCACTGAAAGTTCTTCACTATGCAGCTTTCCGCTGCAGTCGCACTAGGAGCCGAGGCTCGTCGACTGTAGCGGGATCAGGTTTCTGGCGCCGATAGCGGGGGGTTCCACCCGTTCCCATCCCGAACAGCGGGTTAGGGCTGGGTGTGTCGGTGGTAGTCGGACCGCAGGATCCCTGGAGAGTAGGACAGTGCCAGATTATAACGACGAGCCCGCCGCGCGAACAACGCCGGCGGGCTTTTCGCTTAAGTGCGGCCCGATGCTGCAGCGGCCCGCCGCGCGGACCCGCCGCGGTGCGACGCGCGAATGCCATTCCTCGCGTATACGATATCCCCAGCTTATCCGCTATTCTTTGCAGTTGTTCGCAAGGTCGCGTCATTGCTGGTTCGAATCCAAGGCCGGTCATGCGCGTCGATAACCTACACTCGATTGAAGGCAACCGCGACCCCGCCATCGACGTCTTGCGCATCGTACCGAGCGACCGGCGAGTAACGCTCGAGCTTGCGGCCAGGCGCAATCGCGGCCGCGCCAACTGGGTCTTTGCGCTGGCATTTGTTTTTACGAGCGTCGCGCTACTCTTTCGTCGCTTCGGGCAAATCGCGCGAGCCCGCACGCCGGCGTCGCTCGATGAGGTGCAGGCGGCGATCGATGCCGGGAATCGCACGTACCTGGCCGCGCTGGAAGCGGGGGATGCGCGTGCGTACGCGTCGGTCTTTACGCAAGACGCCGTTTCCATGCCCGCGCGTGGGCGGCTAGTACGGGGGCGCGCCACGATCGAAGCGTCCATCGCGGATGCGTTCAAGACCATGCGCTTTACGAACGGTTCGCTGACATCATCACAGATGCACGTCGACGGCGACACCGCGTACGAAATCGGCGATTATGCGTTCGACGTGGCGACGGATGGCGCGCGGCAACACCTGGCCGGCCGCTATCTGGTCGTCTGGCGAAGAGAAGGGCCGGCCTGGAAAATTGCCGTCGATTCTTCCCAGCCCAACGCTCCCGAACCAGGCTCCTGACGGGGAGAGGGCGCGAAGCTGAATCCGTTTTTCCCGCGCTTTTTCGTCGTGTAGAGAGCGCGATCGGCGGCACCCATGAGCTCTGCAGCGTTCGTTGCGTCGTCGGGAAGTAATGCGACGCCGAGGGAGCAGCGCAGGCCGCGATCGCGCATTGAACAAGCAAGTCGTTCGACCAGTGCGCGTGCCAGCACGGTCTCGACATCGACCAGTAGGACGATGAACTCATCCCCGGCGTAGCGCGCGACGACGTCTTGCGGGCGAGAGTTGGCTTGCAACGTATGCGCCAACTCGCATAACACTGCATCACCGCCAGCGTGCCCATGCGTGTCGTTGATCGCCTTGAAGTCATCAACGTCGATCAGGACGTAGGCCAGGGAGCGGCCGTGGCGGCGCGCCGTTTCGATCTCGTCGCGTAGCCGCTCACCGAACGCGCGCCGATTGAAGAGTCCCGTCAGCGGATCGCGGGTCGCCAGTTCTTGGGTCTGCGTCAGGAGTGTGACGTTGTCGAGGGCGACGGCGGCGATGGTCCCGAGCGCCCGAACCAACGCCGCCTCTCCTTCGCGCGGCACGACGCTCGAATGGCCGTCGGCGTACAATGTGCCGTGCATCCGCTCGCCCCGCACGAGCGCCGTCACGACGTACCAATTGCGCGTATCGACGAGGGGCGCCGACAGTTCACCAGCGCGGCCCACCCCATCGGCGCTTGGATCGTTGAGAGCGTGCAGGAGGGCGCTGCCGCGGCGCAGCTCTGCGATCTCTGTGCACGGTTCGACCGCGCCGTCGACGACTTGAAAGCGCGCTTGCGCGTCGCCGCCCGGGGCGCCGGCAGCGAAGTAAATGGCCCGTGAAAAGCCGAGCGGAGCGTACGCGGCCTCCAGCATCGCGGCGACCACCTCGTTATGCGTGCGCTTGTGCGCCAAGGTGGTGAAGGCGTGTTGCAATTCTCCGAGCAGGCGGGCTTGATCGCAGGCGTCGGCGCATTCGCGTTCGAGTTCCGCGAGGCGCCCGGCCAACACGCGCGCGGAGCGCCGCTCGGCGTCGAGTTCGCGCATCACCGGCGGCCAAGCCCCACGCCCGGACGAAAGGGAATCTCTCCTCGGGATACAGCGATGCCGCGCGCGCGACGGTCGCGTCGATTTCGCCGGCCGCGACCAGCTCATTCAAGTGCGCTTCGAGCGTCTGCATGCCGTCCCGGCGGCTCATCGCAATCGTTGCGCGGATCTGATGGGTCGCACCGTCGCGTATGAGGCGGCGCAGCGCATCGTTGGTAAGGGCGATTTCGACGGCGGCTCGCAAGCCGCTCCCATCGGCTAAGGGCACGAGCCGTAAGCCGACGAGGGCGCGTAGCGAATCGGCCAGTCGCACGCGCGCGCTTTCTTGTTCTGCCGATGGGAACAGGCCGATGATGCGATTGATGGCCTGCGCGCTTTCGGAGGGTGTGTGAAGGGCGGCAAAGACGACGTGTCCCGTTTCCGCCGCCTGTAGACAGGCTGTCACCGTCTCGAGGCCACGCAGTTCGCCGATGAAGAGTACGTCCGGATCGGCACGCAGCGCACCGCGGATGCCGTCGGCGAAACTCGCAACGTCACGTCCGACTTCGTATTGCGTGACCACGGAGCGCAGCCATGCGTGTGTATATTCGATTGGATCTTCGAACGTTACGATGTGTTTGGGCGATGTGGCGTTCACGCGGTCCAGAATCGATGCGACGGTCGTCGTCTTGCCCGAACCCGTGGGTCCGGTTACCAGGACTAAGCCCGACCGCAGCTCGGCGAAACTGGTTACGATCGCCGGTAGCCGCAGTGAATCCAGTTCGGGAATGGCGCGGGCCAGCAGACGAATCGCTAGCCGTGGCCCGCGCTTTCCCTGTGAGGCGTGGATGCGAATGGCGCCGGTTCGCTCGTGTACGTAGACCGCATCCGCGATGCCCAGTTTGTCGAGTCGCGCGCGGGCCAGCTTATCGAGCGTCACGTCGAGAAATGACAACACGTCGGCACCCTCGACCGGCGCCGTTGCGACGCGTTCGATTGCCGTGTAGATCCGATAGGCCGCCCCTTGTCCCGGTTCGACGTGTACATCGGAGGCTTGCCGCCGGCGTCCCGTCGCAACCATGTCGAAGATGCGGTCCGCGCCGGCAAGCGGCGGCGCCGCAATCATTCGATGAAGCCGGCCAACAGGGCCAGGATCGCGCTCAGCCGTGCGGCGTCAACGTGGTGCTCCAGCGCTGCCACATACTCCGCGCGGACGTTGCTGCCCACGTAGGCGAAGGCGGCACGCGCCGCGACGGCCTCCACGCGGTCGGAGAACGCCGGAATCAGCGCGTCGCGTTCGTGCGCGGCAGCGAGTGCATCGATCGCAAGAACGCGCTCTTCGTCGCTCCCTACGGCAAGAGCGTTGACGAACGTCGGCACGGCATCGTTCGAAAGGCGACGCGCCAGCGCCCGAAGGGCAAGGACGCGGCCTTCCGCATCTTCCTCGCGGTACGCTCGTGCGAGGACATCGAGGATGTGGCTCTTTTCAAGAGATGCATGGTTTTCGTCGTGACGCAACGACGCGAGTAGCGCGTGGCGCTCGTCGCGCGATTCGATGCCGAACGGCGAACACCACGTCACGTCGTCGGCCACATGCCGTAACGGTAGACGCGTCAAGGGAACGATGCGCTCGACGGGCGCCGGCTGCGCCCGTACGATGACGCGTTCGGCGCGTTCGGCGACGGGTGGGCGAGGCGCCGCCTCCCGATCCGCGTCGTGCGGAGCGCTGCCCACGTCGCGTTCCGCTTCGCTACGCATCCCTTCGTGCGTTCCGAGCAGCATGTCAAGTTCTGCTGCAAAGGAGCGCTCGACCACGGTATCGGCACCTGCAGCGAGCGGCGTTGTCGCCGCTGGTTCAGCATGGAGTGCCGCTTGTGTCTGGAACATGGAACGCCAGGATTGGGCGACGCGGCGCCACGCGGTTCGTGCTAGTTGTGCGGCTCGCGCGTCAAACGCAACGGCGGGCTCGGGCGGCATGGAGCCGTCGCGTTCCCAGTGTTGCACTTCATCAGGAGCGGCTTCACCGCTATCGGGTTCGCTTGCGGTAATGTCCGTATCGAGGGCTACGACGTCTGCCAGCGGAACGGTGCCCTCGATGCCCTGTTCGTCTACCGCGGGCACGGGCACGGGCGAGAGGGCCCTAAAGTCCGGGCGAAGCGGCGCGCCGCCCGATGCCGTGGCGCGCCGGCCGCGTCGGTCATCGCGCAGCGGCACGAGGAGTGCGGTGCCGAGCGCGACCGTGGCGAAGGCGGGAAGGACGAGCTGCGACGGTTCCACCGGACACCTATGCTTCTGCTGCGACCGGCGTTGACATCGGTTGCGGCCGGCTCGCGAATTCCCCGAACGCGGTGCCGACGGCGCCCACGAGCTGCCACAAGCGATCGTCGAGCGCATGGTGCGGCTCCGTCATGGCGCCCAGCCGCACCGCTCCGGCTGAACGAACCGTCTGCCCGAAGGCCTCAACAAGCGTACGCCGGTAATCGGCCAGTCGCGCGCCCAGCGCCGGATCCGGTGCGGTCGTGGGAATGAGGATCGGCAGCAGCGCTTCCAGACTCGCGGCGGGCATGACCAAAAGATCGCGCTTGAGCACAGGGCTGACGGTCCAATCCGGCTCCGTGGCACCCGCATCGGGGCGATCGTCGGCGAGCGCCAGTAACAGGTCGCGCAAGGCGGCCAGTGCCCGCGCCGCCTGCGGGGAGTCGAGCATTTCGAGCCACTCCGCATCGACGTTGAAATTCGGCATGAAGACGCTCAGCAACGGCCGCCCAAACGTTTGCGCGACGGCCGCGCGCAGTTCGTGAAGCTGCAGGGCGATGTCCGCGCGCGAGCGTTCATCAAACGTGACGATTTCGTCGGGTACGAGCAGGCGCATCGCGAGCGCGTGCCGGTACCAGCCGAGACGATCGACCGTAAAAAGCCGGTCGACGACCGAAACGAATCGCCGTACGCGATCGGCAGTCCATTGCAGCCGGACGAGAGCACCGGTCTGCGTGAGACTTCTTCCCGGCGGCGAAGCCACGACGTTATGGTCACGCTTCGGCGCGACGTTACTGTATGGCAGCGGCGCGGCGTTGTCGTCAGACGTCGGCTCTACGTTGTCGTCAGGCGCCGCGGTCGTGCCGCTGTCGTGTACTTGGCGAGCGATCGAAGTGAGACTTGGCGACGTAGCCGGGGCGTACGAGTTGGCCGCCGGATCCGACGCGTTGGGCGCCGAAGATGCCATGTCGTGCTCCGCGCCGGGCGACGCTGCGCCGTTGCGCAAGAGGGCGGACCATGCGTCGGGACACGCCGCGCCGTGCTCGTGCAGTTCCCGAGCGCTCGTGCGCCGATCGGCTGCATGGATGCGCGCGACGCATGGGTCGATGAACGACAACGTCAATTCCGTGTCGGCGCCGTACCAGCGGCACGCCGTTGTGACCACGGCGGAGACGACCTCGGGCAAACAGGGGTCGGCAGCACGCCATTCCGCGACGCCCCCGTCGTGCGGCGCCACCCGCGCGACGGAGGGCTCGGCGAAGGCCAGCGACACGACGTCGCCGCTGCGGTATGGGCCGCCGGCGCTTTGGATCCGGACGATCGCGAGTTCCGGAATGTCGCCCGATGGACGCATGACGATCAGCCTCCACGGCTCAGCAGCGCCGCTTTTCCGGGGCCGTCGTCCGGTACGAGATGCGGCGTGATCAGGAAGACGACTTCATCCTTGCTGCGCTGCTTCTGACGGTTGCGGAACACTTCGCCCAGGAACGGAATGTCGCCGAGAAACGGAACCTTCGTCAGCGTCTCGCTGTCGACGTCCGAAAAAAGTCCCGCGATCACGATCGTTTCGCCGTCGCGCACGCGCAGAGTCGAAGTCGCCTTGCGCGTCGCGATGATCGGAAACTCGGCGATCGTGCCCGCCACTTGACTGTAGTCGGTCTCCAAATCGGTCGTGATCTCGCCGTCGGTTCCGATCGTCGGCGTCACGTTGAGGTTGACGCCGACGTTGACGAACTGGACCTGCTGCGTGCCGGTGCGGGCGTCGAAATAGACGATCGGATACTGCTCCCCGACCAACAGCGACGCCGCCACGTTGTTGAGCGACGAAATCGTCGGACGCGCCAGAATCTTGGCGCGGCCCTGCGTGACAAGTGCGTTGATCGTCGCATTGATCTGCAGCGAGTTACGTAAAAACGTCGTCACGGTCGAGCCGGAACCGGCGTGCTGCGTGCCCGTTTCGTCGACCCCGCCGAAGAGGAAACCGATGTTGCTCGATTCGGTCGGATTGAGATCGGTCACGCGAACTTCGTAACGAACCTGTTGGCCTGGACGGTCTACGCGGGCGATCAGCGAGTTGGCCAACGCCACGAAATCGTTCGAGCCGGTCAGCACGATCGCGTTCTGCTGGTCGCTGGCGTACGCGCTCGCCGGCGGTGCGATCTGTAACGTTGCTTGGATCGCCTTGAGCGCATCGCTCGCTTTGACGTAGCGCATGGGCACGACGGTCGCCGCAATGCCCGACGCCCCGTCGAGCGCCGTGACGAGGTCGCGCGCGCGGCCAACGGCAATCGCTGATCCGGTGACGATAACGCTCGACGTGCGGCGGTCGGGCGTCACGACGGTCCCTTTGGGCAACGCGTCGCCGAGGCTCTTGGCTACGTCGGCAGCGTCCCCGTTGCGGACCGCGAACGCTTGCGTGCGCGTGCCGGCGCTACCGGAGGGATAGCGGCGGTTCATGGCGTCGCTCGTACCGAGGTAGATGACGTTTCCGACCCGGACCGTCTGCAGATCGTTAGCCTGCGCCAAGGTTGCGAGGGCTTGATCGAAAGTGACGTGCTGTAGGCGCAACGTTACCGGATGGTGCGGTACCGAACTATCGACGACGACGTTCACGCTCGCCTGCGTCGACAGCAAGCGCGCCGCATCGTAGATGTCGAGATCGCGCACGTCGAGCGAGATGGGTCCGCCCGCGGTTGCGCGCAGCGGAGGCGCGACGAGTAGCGCGCAGCAAAGGGCGATCCAGAGACGGGGCATACGGCGAAAAACCTTTCTCATCGCTCGTGCGGGACCGGCGGGGCGTACGGGTACGGATAGGGATACGCGGTCGGGGCGTTGGGGTCGGGCGTCGGGTTGACGCCGACGGGCAGACCGCGCTGGTCGATCGTCGGTAGCGGCGCCGGAGTCGGATAGTTGCTGCTCGGTGCAGGCGCCGGGGCTGTCGGCTCGTTCGGGACGGTGGCCTGGGGGTGCGCAGGAACCAACAACCTCCGGAGATCGTCGATCGTGAGGGCGCGCGCCGCCGGCGGATGTGGAGCGCCCGTCGCGGGTTGCTGCGCCGACGAGAGCGCCGTTTCGGGAAGATCGAGCCGCGTGCCGTCGGCGAACGCGATGCCACGCAGATCGATCTTTGCGATGCGCCGTTCGCCCAGCGTGTCGCCGACTCGCGCGATGTCCATCACCGTGCCGTTCTGAACATAGGCGACCGGATTGGGCCCCGTGATCGTGGCGCGCAGCGCCAACGTCAACGTCGGTTCCGACCCTTGCGCAACCACGGTGGGTTCGGTGCCGATGTTCGGAACCGTCGCACCGCCGGCATCGTTCGCGATCGCGAGCGCCGCATCACCGCGCGCGTTCTCACGGTCGGTACCCGCTGCGGGGGCGACCTGGGCGTGCGAGGCCGGCGGCGGCGTAGCGGAAACCGTCGTGCCGTCGGCTGGTTTGCCCGCGAATGGATCCCGCCGAATGACGGCAGCAACGTTGGGAACGCGGCCCGTTTGCGCAATCGTGAACGTCGCCGGATCGCTTTTGCCCAGTCCCTGCGCTTCAATTCGGTCTCCCAGTCCCGAAAACCCCGCGAGGTAACCGGACGCCGACAGGAACAGCAACGTCGCGCGCTGGCGCGACGTAAGCGAGAGCTTCATCGCGACGCCGCAGGTTCGAAGATCGTGACCGGAACGCTGGCCGTCAGTTCGTTGCCCGAGCGCTGCAGCGACGGCGCCTCGACCCGCACGATCTCGGCGCCCAGCGACACATCGCCGATCGCCGCGAGGAGATGAGCGTACGTGCCGCGCAGTTCCAGCCGCACCCGTGTGGGCGTGAAGAGGGACGGCTGCCCCTGTGGCTCGGGCGTTTGCGTCGTCGGCGTGGCATCATGGATGATCGTCGTCGCGCTCAAGCGCACGTTATGGCGGTGCATCGTCGCGTCCAGATCGCTTAAAAAGACGGCTTCCGGATTCTCGGCCAACAGCCGATCGTAGCGCCGTGCGAGCTGATCACGTTCCAAGCGCACGTGCGGAATCTCCGCGAACGCGACCTCTTCGGAACGCAAGGTGGCTTGCTCATCGTCGAGTCGCGATTGCAGCGCTTCGACCTGCGGATTGAAGGCAAAGTAGACGAGCGACGCACCGAGCACGCACAACAACAAGGTCGCGATGGCGGTCAAGCGCGGAACGTTGACGGCGCCCGTCGCGTTCATCGCGGAACCGTGACGGAACCCGACGGCAAAGTCTGCTGCGCCCCCATCGAGCGGGGGGCGACGCGCGCGCTAAAGTGCACGCCGTCGTCGCTGCGGTTTTGGATATCGACGAGCGAAGCGGTCGTGCCGGGAATGGCGCTGCCGAGCGATAGCATAGCGTCGCTGATCACGGAGACCGAGCGGCTTCCACCATTTAGGTCGTAGGCGTCTTGTTCGTGCGCGATCTGATCGACCCACACGCCCGACGGGACTTCGTTGCCGATACGCGCGATGGCAATGGCGACGTCGCTGCCGCTGCGCCGAAAGAGTTGGGCCTGGCGCGCGAACTGTTGGTAGCGGGCGACATCGAGGGCAAGGCGTTTGGCTTGCGCGCGCTCCGGCGCGCGCGCCGCAATGGCGCCGTCCGCTTCCGCCACCGCCGCGGTCAAGCGATGCACGCGTAGCGCTTCGATGCCGGCACCGAGCAACGTGACGGCCGCGGCGATCGCCAAACCTAGGAGTGCCTGACGGAGGTACTCGGCATCGAACGCGACGCCGAACACGCCGAAGGTCTCCTTGGGGCGCGGCAACAGATTCGCGCGAATCATTGTGGAACGAGTCCCAGCGGTGCGACCGACCAGGATGCCAAACCGTAGGCGAACGCCCAAGCCGGCCCATCGACGCCGCCAAGCGAAACGGGCCCGACGGCGTAGCCATCGTGATGCAACAACGCTTCGAGCGACTCGTACCGGTCGCGCGGTGCCAGGATGGCGAGGCGCTGTACGTCCGCCAGGCCGTCGCGGCGCGCTTCCACGAACGCGGCGCGAACGGAAGCCGCCACTCGCTCGTCGATCAGCCGGGGCGCGAACGAGTGCGCAACGCCGGCCGGCTCGCCGAAAATGACCAGTGACGCGCGCTCGGCCGTAGCGTCGAGCACGGCATCGGCCAGCGGAACCGCACGCCGCCAGGCACACGCCGGCGCATCCACGGCGACCGCGCGCAAGCCCGCAGCGTGCGCGATCGCGACGAGCCGCTCGATGGTGCTCGCGCGCGCCACCGAGAGCAACATCTCATCACTCTTGCCGGGAATGGCATCGAGCGCGGTGAGCCGTTCGCTCGGCGGCCAGTCAACGAGCGCGTCGGCTTCGAGCGCGGCCGCGCGTTCCGCTTCCCCGCGCCGCATCCTCGGGGGCAGACGAAACGTGCGGGTGACGACTTCACTTGCCGGCGCGCTAAGAACGCAGCGCCGTTCGCGCGTTTGGAACCCGGTCACGACTCGCCGCAGCGTCTCGGCGATACGCAGATCGAGTTCGCGTTCGTCCACCGGCGGGACGTCGAGCGTTGCGGTTTCGCGCACCATGAAGCCGTCGCCGGCTAGACCACTTGCCACGACGGAAACGGCTTCGGGCCCGACGTCGACCCCGAGCGGCAATGAGCCTTCGCGGCGCGCGAACCATTTCATAAGTGCATCCAACCGTGCACGATCGGTTCGCCCGCGACCAGCACGAGCGCCGCACCCGCAGCCAGGTGCGGGCCGAAGCGGATCTCATGGCCGCGGCGTAAGCGGCCGGCGACGGCCGACGTGACAATCGCGCAGAGCGACGCCGCGAAAATTGCCAGCAACGATTCGAGCGGGCCGAACGCAGCGCCGACCGCGTACAGCGCTTTTACGTCGCCGAGCCCCATCCAGCGGCCGCGCGAGACGACCACGATGCCACCGAAGCATCCTACCATCAAGGCAACGCCGGCTGCCGCACTATGCGCGGCGCCGGTCCAAAGCGCCAGCGATGCGACGAGGAGCGCGGTCGGAAAGGTGATCGCATCGAAGAGATAGCCGGTGCGAGCGTCGCTCGCCGCCGCGGCGACGAGCGCGACGCACGCGACACCGCACACGGCTGCGCCGGCCGGCGGCCGGCTGAGCAGCGCCAGCAGCGCGAGCAGCACGGCGACTACGACGGCAGGCCGGGACAGCGCCGCCGTGCAGCCCGGCAACTTTGCTTCGGCGTGCTGTGTCGCGGCGAACGCGATCGCGACCCAAGCACAAAGACAACCGCCAACGACGAGGACGTTCACGGAGTTCCGTATATTCCGTCTTGCGGCGTATAGTGCAACTGCGTGCAGTTGTTCTGGCAAAGCGTCCCGCCGGCGCCGGCCGCACCGGCGGCGGTGGGCACGCTGTTCATCGTCGAGGCATCGTAGATGCCGGGATCGTCGACGCGATACGTTTCCGTCGCCTGACTGTTGCCCGCCCCCGCCACGAACGTGTACGTGTACTGTTGATGTCCCAAGGCGTTATACGGGGTCGCGGTCAGATAGGGATTGACTCCGGTGCTCGTCCCGCCGCCCGGAGGCGCAAACAACGCGGGCGTGACCAGACCGTTCGCCGGCGGATACTGTTGATTGTCCGTCCGATACAGTTCGAGCGCCGTCGCGATCTGCTTGAGATTCGCCTCGCTTTGCGCGACCGCAGCCGAGGCACGCGAGTGCACGTAATTCGGGATGATGATCGCGGCGAGCAAGGCGATGATCGCAACGACGACCATCAATTCGACAAGGGTGAACCCGCGCTCCGAGCGGGCGTCGTACGAAGCTTGCGACATAACGTTATCCTTTGAGTGGAGCATGGCAGGCATCAGCGGATCCCGGTGCCGAGTTGCGCCAGCGGGACGTAGACCACGTAGACGATGACGGCGACGATGACCCCGAGGCCAATGGTCACGGCGGTCTGGATCAGGGTCGGCAGCGCGGACATCAGCGACTCAACGTCCTCTTCGTAGTACTCTGCGATCTTGGCCAGCATGTGGGGAATCGTGCCGGCCGAGCCGCCGACGCGCACGAATCCCAGCACGAGCGGCGGAAAGGCCTGTGAAGCGGATAGTGCCTCGTCGAGCGTCGCGCAGACGCCGCCCGCGATGCGGTCGCGCGCGCCTTCCACCGCGCGCGCGAATAGCGGGCTCTCCGCCACCGGCGCGGCGACTTCCAGTGCGCGCACCGCGTTGACGCCCGACTGCAGCAAGGTCGCGAGTACGCGGCAGAGCCGCGCGACGATCGTCTTTCGAATCGCCTCGCCGACCAGCGGCAGACGCAAGCGCAGCGCGTCGAAAGCCAGCGCTCCCTCGGTGGTACGAAGGGCCTTGGCAACCGTAATGCCCGCTGCCCACAGCGCTGCGGCGGCTCCTAGGAGGAACAGCGGGTTCTGCGCGACGTTGCTGACTGCGACGATCGCGGCCATCGCCGGCGACAGCGGCACGTCGAAACTGACGAACAGTTTGGCGAACTGCGGAACGACGATCGTGAAGAGGTACACGCAGACGCACGCTGCCGTGATCACGACGAGCGCGGGATACAGCAGCGCCGACTGCAGTCGCTTGCGCAGCCGTTCATCGCGTTCCAGAAACAGCGCGAGGCGGTCAAAAATCTCTTCCCGGTTCCCCGCTTCCTCGCCGGCCGCGACCATCGCCACTTCGAGGTCGGTGAAGTCGTCCGGACGGTGCGACATCGCCGTCCACAATTTCTCGCCGCCACGTTCGACGTCGGCTTTGATGCTCGAGAGCGCATCGCGAAACCGGGCGGTGCGCGCCTGTCCGATCAAGAGTTCAAAGGCCGTCGAGAAATCGACGCCGGAACGCTCCAGGGCCGCATACGCGCGAAAGAAGGCGAGGCGTTCGGCCGGTGCGTGACGGCGCAGGAAGCGACCGAACGTCAAGGGCGCCGTCGTCGATTCCAGCGACGACGGAATGAGCATGCGTTCGCGTAACATGCCCAGTGCCGTGGTGCGGTCGAGCGCCCGCATCGTGCCGGCGACGCGTTCGCCGCTCGGCGTGCGAGCCCGATAGGCGAACGTCAGGGACATGCTCTACGCCTCACCGGATGCCCACGCTGACCCGAATTTGATCGGGATAGTCCGAGGCCGCGACCGCGGCGTCGTAGGTGATGAGGCGTTCGTTGACCATGCGTGAGAGGTCCATCTCGAGGGTCTGCATGCCGTCCTTGCGCGAGGTCTCGATCGTGTTGCGGATTTGAATCGTCTTTTCGGGCGACATCAACTGGGCGCGAATGGCGGGTGAATTGAGCGCGATCTCGCAGGCGGGACGGCGGCCGCGGCCGCTGCCGTCGGGGATGAGCCGCAGGGAGACGATCGCTTGCAGCGACTGTGCCAGCTGCATGCGCGCCTGCTCTTGCCGGCCGCCTTCGAACACGCCGACGATGCGGGCAACGGTCTCCGCCGCTTCGGAGGTGTGCAACGTGCTGAAGACCAGATGTCCGGTTTCGCTGGCCGCCAGGCACGCCGACATCACCTCGGGGTCGCGCAATTCTCCGATGAGGATCACGTCGGGATCGGCACGCAGCACCCCGCGCAGCGACTCGCCGTACGAACTGACGTCGCGGCCGATCTCACGTTGTCGGATCAATGAATGCCGGCTGCGGTGGCGGTATTCGATTGGATCTTCGACGGTCACGATGTGCCGTTCGTACTTCTTGTTGATCTCGTTGATCAAGGCGGCGAGCGCCGTCGATTTGCCCGAGCCGGTAGGGCCGGTGAACAGGACGAGGCCGGTCGGAAAATCGGCGAGGCTGGCGACGATGGCCGGTAATCCGAGCGCGTCTAACTCCGGCACGCCGTCGCACAGCAGACGCAGCGAGAGCGCCAGGCCGTTTTCACCGCGGAATGCGTGGATGCGGATTGCCCCGAAACTCGGATGCTGTAAAGCGCCGTCGGCCGCGCCGTGCGCGCCGCTCAGGCGCTCGTATTCTTTTTTGCTCAGATACGTTTCGCAGAACGCGCGCACGGACTCGGGCTCAACGACCGGCAATTCCATCCGCGCCATCGCGCCGTCGACCCGCTGCCACGGCGGCTCGTTACCTTCGACGTGCAGATCGGAGGTGCTCGCAGCATGGGCGCTCTCGCGGCAGACCCGAATCGCTTCTTCGATGTCGGCAAGCATGTCGCGCTTCGCTAGTCCGCGTCGTCGTACGAGAGATGGCGCAAAACTTCACCCTCGCTCGTCGCCCCCGAAGCAACGTGCCGCAATGCGTCGACGACCATCGGTTTGTAGCCGGCGCTCTGCGCGATCTTGCCGAGCTGCGTCGGGGTCGCGCCCGACTCGACGGCGGCACCGAGTTCGGGCTTGATCTCGAGAACTTCGAAGGCGCCGATGCGCCCTTGGAAACCGGAATAGGAACAGCGCTCGCAGCCTTGCGCTTCCCAGGCGTCGCCTTTGAGCGCGAAGCCGTAGCGGCGCGCCACGGCGACGGCCTGCGACGAGACCGACGTCTTGATCTTGCAGTGACGGCAAAGCATGCGCACGAGCCGCTGCGAGACCGCCAGGGTGAGCGACGATGCCAAGGTCGCGCGGCTGGCGCCGAATTCCGCCAGGCGCGCGGCGACGCGCAACGCATCGCGCGCGTGGAGGGTCGTCACGAGCGAAATGCCGGTGAGGCTCGCCTGCAGGGCGATGGCGACCGTTTCGGCATCGCGCAATTCACCGATGAAGAGTTGCTGCGGGTTCTGGCGCAAGAGCGCCCGCAGCGCGAGCGGAAACGTGATGCCGGCTTTTTCGTTGACGGCGATCTGGGCGATGCCGGGGATGCGGCATTCGATCGGATCCTCGACGCTGCACACGTTGGCATGCTCGAGGCTGATCGTCTGCAGCGACGCATACGACGTCGTCGATTTCCCCGAGCCCGTCGGTCCGGCGATCACACAAAACGAGCCCGGGCGCTTGAGTCCTTTTTGGTAGCGCGCGAGTAATTCGGCGCCCATTCCGAGTTGTTCGAGGTCCGGCACGAGGTCGAAACGCTGCAAGAAGCGCAGCACGAGTTTTTCGAGGCCCGCAACGGGGATGGTCGAAGTGCGCACGTCGAACGAGCGGCCGTCAAAGCTGACGGCGAGGCGGCCGTCTTGCGGTAAGCGCGACTCGCCCGTGTTCATGTTCGAGCGGACTTTGACGAGCGCGACGACGCGTTCGAACAGACCGGCGGGTAGCGTGCGGTCGGCTTGCAGCACGCCATCGACATCCAGGCGAACGCGCCCGGCCCGGCCGTCGGTCGGTTCGAGGTGAACATCGGAGGCGTAGCTGCCGATGGCGGCAGCAAAGATTTCGTCGAGCGTCTGGGCCGCCAAGGAATCGGCATCGCGTGAAGCCGCCGCCGGATAGAGCGCCTTGAGGCCTTCGCGAATGTCGCGAATCGGCAATACGACCGTGCGGATCTCTTTGCGCGTCAATTGACGCAGGCGTTCGGATAAGTCACTGCCGTCGTTCGGTACGGCGACGGTCAGGGCTGAACCATCGTAAGCCAGCGGCAGGACGTCGGCATCATAGGCAAAGGAACGGGACAGCAGCGCCGCGGCCGTGCGCTGCGTCGGCGAAGGAAGCAGCGTAATGGCTTCGGTCACCGCGCGCCTCCCGCGAGCCGCAGCGGCACGGCGCGCAGCGTGCCGCTCGGGCTTGGCGCAGGTCGCTCCGCGCGAGCGTAGCGCAGCGCATGCGCGGTCGCGTAGACGCTTCGCGCATAGCCCAGTCCCGCCCAATAACCGCCCGTGTTGTAGGCTGAGAGGGCATGAACGAGCGCGAGTTGCCCGGGACCGTAGGTGCGCGCGGCGGCGGCATAGGCGTCGCGCAAAATGCGCGCCCCGGCCGCGACGTTGACGCACGGCGCGAAGACGCTGCGCGCGTCGAGCCCCAGGCGCGCGAAGTTCGCGGAGTTCACTTGCGCGTAACCGGCATCGATATTGTGACCGGCGCGCAGCAGACGCCGGGCGAGAGTCTCGGCGCTCGCGGCGTCGGGCGGCAGGTAGGAGCGGCGCACCGTGTTATCGCCGATCGCATAGCGGTAGCCGCCGCTCTCGTACATGACGACCGCGTTCATCGTGACGGGTCCCACGCGCGGCGCGCAATCCGCGATCAGATGAGCGAGGGCGAGCGGAACGATCATGCTTCGAGCGATCGTGCCATGCGCCCGAGCGCAGCGTGATGGATGCGCGAAACGCGCTTCGCCGAGACGCCGAGGCGGCGCGAAAGTTCAAGCTGCGTCAGCCCGAGGAGATACACGCCGGCGATAACGCGGCGTTCCGTACGAGACAATGCCGCAAACGCCGCGCCCACCATGATGCGGTCTTCGGGCGCAACTGCGTCGAGCGCGGGCACCGCGTCGGAGAGCGCCTCGTCGATCGGTGCCGGCGCCGCGGACTGTCGAGCCTCGCGCAATTCGACGAGCGCTGCGACGAGAACGCCCAGTTCGGCCGAGAGTTCAGCGTCGCTGGGTTCGCGGCCCAGACGCGCGAGCAGCGTCTCATGGGCGCGCGTAAAGCGGCGCTCCAAGCCGATGAGTCGCCGCGGCAGCCGCACGGCGCGTTCGTGATCGCGGACGTAGTGCATCAGTTCGCCGACGACGAACAGCCAGGCGTAGGCCTCGAACGGCGTGCCGAGCAGTCGATCGTAGCGGCGCGCGGCTTTGATGAGACCGATCGCCGCAACTTGTTCCAGGTCGCAGCGTTCCAGCCCGGTGCGCCAGAATTTCTTCGCGCCCCGCCGGCAGAGATGATGGTACGCGGTGACGAGCCCATCGGGGGAATGTGAAAGGAGAGAAGGAGAAGACTCCTTCGCAAAAACGGAGTTGACCACGACCGCAAACTCCTGGGAGGCGCCGCGGGGAAACGGCGTGGAGCGATTATCAGCAACAAATGTGACCTAAATGCTTCCGCAACATTAAATCTTCTTAATGTTGCGGCGCCGGGTCGTCTGGTCCCGAACGATGCGCCCTGGGGCACTCCCCCCGGCATGAACAGCACGCGGGTTCTCGTGGCCGAAGATGACAGCGCCATCCGTGAACTGCTGGTGCATCATCTCGAGCGCGATGGGTTTGTCCCGGTCCAGGCGAGCGACGGTCCGTCGACCTTGCGGTTGACGCGCGACGGCATCGATCTGCTGCTGCTCGACGTCGGCTTACCCGGCATCGACGGTTTCGACATCGCGCGGACGTTGAGGCGCGAGGGCCGCACGACGCCGATCGTCATGATCACGGCGCGAGCCGACGAAGTGGACCGTGTCGTCGGCTTCGAGTTAGGCGCGGACGACTACGTGACCAAGCCGTTCTCGCCGCGTGAAGTGGTCGCCCGGGTTCGCGCCGTGTTGCGCCGCAGCGGCATGAAGATGGACAGTAGCGGGAATATCCGTCGCTTCGGGCGTCTGGAAATCGACGAAGCGGCGCGCGAAGTGCGCGTTGATGGGCGTAACGTCGGCCTCAAGCCGCGCGAATACGCGTTGCTGTTGGCGCTGGCGTCGTATGCCGGCGTCGCCTTGTCGCGCGACGTGCTGCTGGAACGCGTCTGGGGTTACGATTACGACGGCGACGAACGGACCGTCGACGTGCATGTCAGGCGGCTGCGCATGAAACTGGAGGAACAGCAGGCGCTTGGGGCATGCCTGCATACGGTACACGGTTTTGGCTACAAGTTCTCGCAGACTTCGCCGTAACGACGTCTTGCGCATCGGCGACGTTGCGTCGCTGACGCACCACCTGCGCAGCCACACCCTCGTTCTCCCCGTGCCGTTGCTGGTCGTCCGCTTGCGCGATCTCGAGCGCATCGCGTGGCGCGAAGGGCGCGCCGCGGCCCGCGGCGTCGAACGGCGCAGTCTGGCGTCGTTCATCGAGACCGCCACGCGAACGCTGCGCGCCTCCGACGTGCTCGCGCACGATGATGAAAGCGAAGATTTCCTGGCCGCGCTGCTGTCGCCCAATCGCAACACGGGTTCCGTCGCAGCGCCGAGCGACTGTCGCGCGATCCTGGCGCGCTTAGCCTCGGCGATGGAGGTGGCGGGCGGGATGCGCGTCGAGACCGGCTGGACGATCGTGTACGGCTTGCCGAACGATGCGCGACTGGGTGACGCCGTGGAAAACGCGCTCGAACGTGGACTGCGCGAACGCGAGCGGTACGCGTTCTTCTCGACCTTGGGGCACGAACTGCGCACGCCGCTTACGTCGATTCGCGGATATTTGGAGACGTTGCTCGAGGAGGATTTGGATCCGCGAACCGCGCGGCGGTTTTTGGAGATCGCGCGCCAAGAGGCCATGCGCATGGGCCGTTTAGTCGACGGCATGTTCGACGTCTCGATGTTGGATCTGCGCGAGGAACCGGGTTATGCGGAATCGTGCGACCTTGCGGCGTCGATCGGGTTTGCCCTGGGCAGCGTGGCGCCCGCGGCTGCGGCCCGCGGCACCAGCATCACGCACCTCTCCTCCCAATCGTATGCGGTTGCGATCGGCGGTGACCGACTCGTTCAAGTGCTCATCAACGTGATCGAAAATGCCGTCAAGCACGGACGTGACGGCGGCCGCGTCTACGTTTCCAACGCGACCCTCGATACGCGATACGTCGAGGTGCGCGTCGACGACGACGGTCCGGGCATCGCGACGGACGAACGTGAAGCGATCTTCACGCTCGCCCGGCGGGGCGTCAATGCGCGGGCGGCCGGTTCGGGACTGGGGCTCGCCGTAGTCCGGCTAATGCTCGAGCGCGTCGGCGGAGAAGTGGACGCGACCCGCTCGCTTCTTGGCGGCGCACAGTTCCGCATTCGGCTGCCGCTAAAGCTCGGTGCTTCCGAACCGCCGGCGGAAGCACCGGCGCCGGTCAGCCGCTGAACTCTTTGCTCCCTATCACACGGGCCGAGCGCAACCTCCAACCGATCGAAAGAGAGCCGCAGAGGTCGAATTCCTAGTCGCTAAAGTCCTCAACGAACAGTTCACCGCCATTGGTCTTGACGGCGGCAACGCCGATCTTCGCGTAATGTGGCTCGAGGATGTTGTTGCGGTGCTCCGGGGAGTTCCACAGATCCCGATCTGCCGAGACGGGATTCTCGTCCAGAGCCATGTTTTCGCCGGCATAGGAATAGGCATACGCGGCGCGGTCCATGCGATCGAACGGTGAGAGACCTTCGGGGGTGTTGTGGCTGAAGTAATTCCGCGTCGCCATGTCCAGCGCGTGAGCGCGCGCTAGGGTGCTCAGCCGTTCATCGAATTGCAGGGGCGGGCGGCCGCTGACAAGGCGTTCGCGATTGAGGGCCTCGAGCACGATCTGCGCGTCGCTGCGCGGCACGCTCGGCGCGGGGCCGGGCGCGCGTAGCGCCGGTGCCCCCGGAATGCCGTTGAGCGGAGCCCCGCCCCCATGTGCCGGGGGCGACAACAACGACAAGAGGACCAGACCGAAAGCGGAGAGTGCCATGTTCCGCGTATCGGTCGCGGGTACCGGGATTCCACGCGATCGCGCGCGCTGTGCCGACGCTCACCGGCCCCGGGCCAAATCTCGGCCATCCCCGTTGGCTCCGAAGGAGCCAACGCACAACTCGAGGCGCGTGCCTTCATGCGAAGCTGTGAATTTCGGCGGAACGGTAAAGCCGACGTAAACGCTCGGCGGAGCGGCTACAGCGTTCCTCGCTTGGCTTGCTCCTCTTCGATCGAGACGAACAGCGCCTTGAAGTTGCCCTTTCCGAACGATAAACTGCCCCGGCGCTGGATGATCTCGAAGAACAGCGTCGGACGGTCCTGCAACGGCTTGGTAAAAATTTGAAGCATGTAGCCGAGGTCGTCGCGGTCGACGAGGATGCTTTGTTCGCGCAAGACGGCCGTGGCCTCGTCGATCGCGCCGACGCGTTCGCTGAGTTTGTCGTAGTAGCTGGCAGGGGTGCTCAAGAACTCGACACCATTGGCGCGCAGCGCGCGGACGGTCGTGACGATGTCGTCGGTTGCAATTGCAACGTGTTGAACGCCCGCCCCGCCGTAGAAATCCAGGTATTCCTCGATCTGCGATTTCTTGAGCCCTGCGGCGGGCTCGTTGATCGGAAATTTGACGCGGTGCTGCGCATCGGACATCACCTTCGAACGCAGCGCCGTGTATTCGGTCGAGATGTCTTTGTCGTCGAACGAGACGAGTTGTGAAAATCCGAAGGCTTTGGCGTAATAGTCGCCCCAGCGGTCCATCTCGTTCCAGCCGACGTTGCCGACGCAGTGGTCGATCGCCAGCAGACCCGCGTCATAGGGCGCCTGCGCCGCGCGCTCGAGCGGCACGAAGCCGGGCAGGAACGGCCCGCGGTACGCGTCGCGCTCGACGAAACTGTGCACGGTGTCGCCGTACGTCGCAATCGTAGCCAGCACGACCTTGCCGTGGCCGTCGCTAACCTCGCGCGGCTCCGTCACCGGTTGCGCACCCGCCGCGACGGCCGCCGCGAACGCCGCACGCGCGTCGGCGACGCGCAACGCGACATCGTGGATCCCGTCGCCATGCGCGAGCACGTGGCGGGCAATCGGATCGTCGGGCCCGAGCGCGCTCGTGAGGACGAAGCGGATGCGATTCTGCTCGAGCAGATACGACGCCCGACCCATCACGCCGGTTTCCGGTCCCGCGTACGCGGTGATGCGAAAGCCGAAGGCCGTCGCATAATAGTGTGCGGCTTGCTTCGCATTGCCGACGTAGAAGTGCAGGTGGTCCCAGTCGAGCCGTTCGAGCGCGGCGGAACGTTCGGCGATATCGGTTGCCAAAGCGTCTCCTCTTTGTACGAGCGCGGTGTCGTGGTTCGTTAGCGGGCGAAGCCGGCAACCCTACCGAGTCGCTCGCCGAGAGGGCATTGGTCCGGCCAAACGGGTCGCGAGCGTGACGCGCGTTCCCAGAACGGTTGCGGGGCGAGCCCAGCCGGCCGTGGCGCCGGCTTTGACGCTCAGCGTCGGAATGCCGCTGGTCACCAGGCCGCGCATCTTTCAGCCCGCCGTTCATGATGGCCTCGATATATCTTTTTGACTTGCCGACGCCGCTGCGACGGACGCGCTGGGAACGGCCGGTGCCATCGTGGCCGTGAAACGATCGTTTCGCCCTGCATGCATCGCAGCGCAGTGCGGCATCGCGGGCGCCGGGCGCCAACGCCGGGTTTTTCTCTCGCTGGCACTCAACATCGTCGTGTGCATCGGTCTACACGTACGCGCGCAGGACATCGTCATCGTCGCGCGTGGACTGTGGGGGCTCCGGCGCTTCGCGAAGAGCGGCGGTGCTTTCGGCGATGCGGAACACGGCCATGATGAACTCCAGGTTGATGCGTACGGCGAGCGAGCCCAGCACGAAGATGATGGGCGCCAAGACGACATGCAGCACGATGCTGCCGGCGCTCGGGCCAGTCGGACCAAGGAATCCATAGGACGACGCGAAGCCGGCGACCAGAAACGCGATGCTCCACGAGCGACGATGACGAGCGCGATAATGTAAAGGACTTCAATGATCGCGGGCGGCCGGGACCGGGAGCCCGACCGGCGTGTGCGTCCAGTCGGCGGCGATGGCGTGTTGGGCTTGGGACAGCGAGAGGTGGAGACCACGATAGCCGCTGGCGTCACAGACGGCGGCGTAGAGCGCGCCCTCGACGGCGTCTTTTCGCTTCGCTTCGGCTTTGGGTTGTGGCCAAACGTTGCGCAGGTCCCACCCGCCAGCCCCGACGCCGAAGGCGCGGCCGCCCAGTTCGATCGGAACGAGATGGTCGACCGTATACGCGCGCCGACGGGCGTAGGGTATGGCGTATTCTTGGAAGACTGCGGCACGGTACTGACGCCAGGCGCGATCGTAGTGGTGGCGCATGCGGTGCGCATACCCGCGCGCGCAGACCTGTGCTACCGTTGGATTCGGCACGCCCGGCGCCCCAATGGCGCCCGGCGTGAGCCGTGGATTCGGAGCGACAAGCGCATCAACCGCTGCCGGCAGCGCTGTAAGCAGAAGCGCGAACAGCGCCGTCACGGCAAACTGCAGCGATTGTCGGCGGCGACGCTTCAAACGGGACGGATGGCGCCCGAAGCGTCGCTCTGAGCAAACGTCACGCTCGTGTGCATGCGCATCGTAACGAGACCGGACGTATTGCATTGCTCGAAGATGCGATCAAGTTCCGCGTCGAGTCGTTCGAGCGCTGTGCCTTCGTGAGGCAGATACGACGTGCTGCGAGCGCGCGCACGCAAACCCTGCCGATCCAGCCGCTGTTCGTTGGGAACCTTGACGACGCGTACGTCGAACCAGCGTGGGAACGCCGCAAACGTTTCGCGCCCGTTATGGCGCCGCGGTTCGGTATCATCGGTACTGAACCGGCGCACGATCTCGCCGTACGCGTGCGTGAACGGATGGTCCTCATCGCGTTCGTTGTAGACGACCGCCGCATGACCGCCGGGCCGTAGGATGCGCAGCATCTCATCCAGTGCTGCTTCATGAGAGAACCAGTGAAACGCTTGAAATGAGGTCACCAAGTCGGCGCAAACCGAGGGAAGCGTCGTCGCTTCCGCCGTCGCGTCGATCCATCGGAGCCGAGGACATGGCTGCGCGTTCGCGCGCATCGACGCGTTCGGCTCGACGGCGATGACCTGCGCTCCGCGCTCCGCGAGCAGCCGCGAGGAGATGCCGGTTCCCGCTCCGAGGTCAACGACGACCATCGCGGCGGGATCAGCGGTGCCCTCAAAAAGGACGTCGAGAGCGCGTTTCGGGTACGACGGCCGTCCGACGGCGTAGTCCTCGGCTCGATTGCTGAAGCGCTCCATTGCTTTCATGTCAGACCCGCCATCGACTGCCGGTGCGGAAGCGGCCACGACCGTTACCGCGCCGCCAGTACCGGCTCGGGCTCGATCCACGAACGGTAATACTGCGCATCTTCGAAAGCGAACGCCGTTTCCGCGATCTGCAGCGGCTCGAAGGTGTCGACCATGACCGCCAGTTCATCGGTCGACGTCTTGCCGAGGCTGCCCTCGACGGCCCCGGGTTGCGGACCGTGCGGCGCGCCGGCCGCGTGCAACGTGATCGAGCCTTCCGAGATGCCGCGCCGGCTCATGAAGTTGCCGCTGACGTAATACAGCACTTCGTCGCAGTCGACGCTCGAATGATTGTACGGTACGGGAATCGCGAGCGGATGATAGTCGAAGAGCCGCGGCACGAACACGCAGAAGGCCGCGCCCGGCGCTTCGAAGGTCGCATGCGCGGGCGGCGGCTGGTGCAATTTTCCGGTCACCGGGGCGTATTCGTCGGCGCTGAACGCGCTCGGGTAGCAGTAACCGTCCCACCCGACGACGTCGAAGGGATGGTTAGCGACGATGTAAACGGCGTTGCGACCGGCATTGGTCACACGAATCTCAAATTCGCCGCGTTCATCCACCGGATCCCCAAGTTCGGGAGCGCGGAAATCGCGTTCACAGTATGGCGCGTGCTCTTCAAGCTGTCCGTATGGATTGCGGAATTTGCGTGGGATGTCGATCTGTCCGCGCGATTCATAGATCAACAAGCGGGTCGGTTCATCCGGCGTCAAGCGGTAGATCGTGCCGCACGGAATCAGCACGTAGTCGTGCGCACGGTATGCGAGTTCGCCGAACGGCGTCTCGAGCTTGCCGCTGCCGCGGTGCACGAAAAGCAACTCGTCGCCACCGACGTTGCGGTAAAAGTACGGCATCGTACGATCGACGTCGGCGACCGATAAGGCCAAGTCGGCGTTCCCGAGGATCGGCGTGCGCCCCTCGACCGCATCTCCTGGGCGATTGCCTTGCGCGGTCGCGAAGTGACGGTTGCGCAAGGGATCGTTCGGTACGAAGTGCGGAAGGTGACGCTCCCATTCCCTGATTTGGAGGGTCGCCGTCGGCGGCCGCAGGTGATACAGCAGGGATGACACGCTT
This sequence comes from Candidatus Nyctobacter psychrophilus, assembly GCA_014305025.1. Classification (GTDB taxonomy): domain Bacteria; phylum Vulcanimicrobiota; class Vulcanimicrobiia; order Vulcanimicrobiales; family Vulcanimicrobiaceae; genus Nyctobacter; species Nyctobacter psychrophilus. The sequence continues at coordinate 29,300 of JACRTY010000028.1, forward strand.
TCGAAGCCTTTGGTCGAGAACAGTTCTTCGGCGTAGAGCCCGCCGTCGGGACGGCGAAATTGTATGTGGCGCTTCGAGGGCACCGCTCCGGCGCGAACGTAAAACGGCATGGATCGGACTGCGGAACCGCTGCGAGGTTATCCTTCGTTGACCAAAGGGTACGTCACATCAGCCGGTCTACTGCCTTTTCGTGGAGGGTTTGAGCATGAAGGGTTCCTCACGCATCGCTACCGCGGCCATCACCGCCGCACTCGCCACCTCGCTCTGCGCGCCGCAGCCGGCGGCCGCGGACGGCGCCGCCAGTACGCGCAACATCATCTTCGGCGCCGCAGCCATCGGCGGAACCTTGCTCATCCTCAACCACAACAAGAAAGTCCATCAGAAGTACGCCGAGTACGACCGCCGCCAAGCGGAAGATGAAGCGGCGAAGAACCAGGCGGAGGCGGCCTACCAGTCGGAACGCCAGGCGTACAATCACGAAGTTGCGGTCGTGGACCAATACCGTCAAGAGACCGCGTACCAACATTCGCAAGTCGTCGCCCGCGACCGCGAGATCGCTTCGCTCGAGCACTCGCTTGCCGTAGCCAAGTATGGCCGCCAAGCGGTTAGCCGCGTCGCTTATGCTGCCCCGCGCAAGAACACTGGGCGGCACTTGCAGCGCCATACTCGGCGGATCGCACGGGTCCAACGCCGCAGCGTGAATCACAATCGTCCGCCGACACGTATGGTAGCGGCACGCCAACAAAAGCCGCAAGTCGTTTCTTACGGCTGGGGCGCCTACTAACCGTTGAACGTTCGAGGTTCGAAGAGCGCGGCAGCGATCGTCCTGCTCGCGCTCCTCGTCGCGTGCGCTTCGCACGCGAACGACCCGCGGGCAATGGCCGACCGCATCACGCGCGCCGTCTACGCGAACGATATCGATGCCACGACGACCGATTTCGACGATGAAACGAAAAAGACGGTCACGCGCTCACAGCTGGGCGATCTATCGGGTAAGATGCACGCGCTGGGCAACTATCGGTCGCTCACCCAGCGGCGCGCCGATCCGGACACCGGAAAATATGCGTACGACGCGCACTTCACAAACGGCACGATGCTCGTCGAGTTGCGCATCGATCCGAGCGGCAAAGTCGGGGCCTATCGCGTCTCACCGGAACAGGGACGGTAGTCCGTCACCGAAGACGACACTTAAGCTTCGAAACAGACGCACCCTGCCGCGGCTACGCAAAGATGCCGTCTTGAATGCGACCGGGCGCGTCTTCGACTTCTCGCGCGGCGATTTCAGTATTGAGCATCTCGACCGGGCGCGCACCATCGAGGGCCCAGTTTGGCGCGCGCATCCACCTTCGGCGGCCTCACGCGATCTCAGGACCGTTTCTGCGAAGGCATAGAGACGCGCGATTCGTGCCAACCGGTCGGACTCATCACGATGGAGTCGTCGAGGTGACGAATTTCTGCGGCGCTGCACGGTGCGCAGGGGTATCGCCGCTGCTTCCGCGAGCGCTTCATGCGTCAGTTCGTGTACGAGGCGACCGAGGCAAACGCCGAAACCGGCAGCCCCTCGCGTACGAGATCGACCAGCCGTTTGTTTTTTCGCGCTCGGCCCAGCCCCAGGATATCGACGATGCGCACTACGTTTCCTCGCACCGTTGTAGTATACTATATGGCGGATGCCAAAGCGACAATTGGCGCCTATAACCGATGCCATGCGCCTGATCGGCTTCGTGCAGCCTCCGATCTCCGAGAACAGAAAGGTGGCCGTCCCGGTCGAGAGGTGGGGTCTTAATCGTAGTGTCGCAGGAGGTAGTAGGCCGGCACAGCGACCGCCAGTCGCGCGAAGCCGACGAGCGTGTCGGCCGGAAAAGCGGTCGTCGTGTTGACGACCACGGCGAGGCTGACGACGCTAAACACCGCAGTCGTTATCGGGTGACCCGGGATGCGCCGGCCATCCTCAATGAACCCGCCGATCGTGTACCAGTGGGAAATGTAGATTTCGCGCTCGGCGCGCGCCCACCGTTGCAATGACGACGATGCCGCCCAGTATGATCGCGACGATGAAGAACGGGGCCACCCACCAGACCATTCACGATATTCTTGACGTCGCCGTCGGCGTGAATACGCTGAAGATCGCGACATCCGCGAGCGAACCGCCGTCGGAACGCGATTGCGCTCGGGTCGCGACGGTCGCTGTGCCGCTACTGGTCACGAGCGCAGGGTTTCAAGCAGAGAAATCGTTGCGCCCGAGGCAGCGCGCTGCCCATGGATGGCTCGCGAGCGCGCGCCAACGATATTCACGAGCATCGCGAGCCAGCCGGCGAAGCCACTGCACGCGGCAAGTTCCACGAGCGAAGAGTCCTCGAAAAACAAACCGAGCCCCCCGATCAGGATCGCCGTTTGGAACGTGCTGAACGAGACCCAACTGAGCGGTTCCTTCAGCAGCTCACCGGGAGGCGTTTCGTCTTCCTCACCGCGTGCCATCGTCGCGATCAAACGGATGCCGATGTGGTACAGGTGCCCGTTCACCATCTGGCCGATCCAGCCGGCGAGCAACACGTAAAGCGCCGCAACGCCGCAGCCGCCGCCGGCGAGTGCGTCGAGTGCAAGCGCCAAGCCCGCTAGAAGCCACATGCCGGCCGCCCACAGAAAGGCCTGCGGCGGCCGATGCTTTTCCGACGCCCGGCGCAGGACGTCGACGAGATCGCTGACGTAGAGCAGCGCGCCGACGGCCACGATGACTGCTCCGGCCCATGCGATCGTCGCGCGTCCGAATGCGAATCCAACGGCCGCTACGATGACGCCGCCAATTTCCAAGCTGCCGGCAGCGGCATGCGCGAACGCGATGCGCGAGCGCGCTCCGGTGATCGGACGCACGGTCCGCGTCGAGACGCCCATGACCAGCACCGTCAACCACGCGATTATTCCGAACGCGGCGTGAATCGGCGCCGCGGACATGCCCAGTCCCAGTGGTACATGACCGGCGAGCCTCCACGCGGGGACCACCCCGAGCACGGCGGTGACTGCGAGTGATGCCAGCGTTGTCCAAAGCGCCCGGGCGATGGCAGCCTCGACACGCGGTTGCGCGAAGCCGGCCGCAAGCGTGCGCAAGGCCGCAAAAAGATAACCTCCCAAGCCGACCGCAACGAGAATAGCCGCCCACGGCAACACCGAGACGGCCCGCCACCAGAATGCGGCGACGAGAGCAGCGACACCCATCGCGTACACAGCCAAGGCGCGGCGCGCCAGCAGTTCGTCTTTCCAGGCGACGTCGGTGAACGTCGGTATGACGTGAATCAGCACGGAAAGCGCGACCATCGTCAGCCAGCCCAATGCGACCAGATGGACCCATGCCAACGCCGGAACATCGAGCGCAAGCGATCGTCGCGCGGCAATGAACAAACAACACGATCCACGAAAGCCCGTGCGCCGCGAACCCCGCCAACAAACCGCCCGGTGGAATCCAATGGTGCCGCGCTCCCCGGCTATCGGACACGACTGCTATCGCGTCGCGGGCGCGGGATTGGCGGGTCCCCGCCCGCATTGCCAGGCGATGAAGACGAAGATCGCAATCGCCAGCGGCTGCGCGAGCGCCGCGACGAGCAGCAGCGCCGCCGCAAGGGTCGGCTTGGCGCCCAGTTGATACCACGGTTCGGCGACGAGCCGTAATGCGAGGCCGCCGTTGAGCAGCCAGAAACATGCCGCGACCATCACCGGCGGATAGCGGCCGTGTGTATCGGGAAAGCGCGCCCGGTTGAGCGTCAACATCCACAGCGCGATACCGATAACGGTATTACGGTTCCCCACGCTTCGCTGGGGAACCGGCACCAGCCACCCCACCATCCCGAGATGCGCGTGTTCGATGTCGAAGATGTACGGAACCGCATATCGCAGCGCCTCGAGTGCGAGGAGCACGCTGCCCGGGACGTAGGTGAGCGCCAGATCGCACAGACCCGTTTTGACGAACCAGCGTGCCTCCGCCGGCATGCTTACTTGAAGTAGTCCGCGTTGATTGCCGTATAGTGCTTCCACGTTTCCGGTACGTCGGAATCGGCGTAGATGGCTTCAACCGGACAGGCAGAGACGCAGGCTCCGCAATCGATGCACACCTCGGGATCGATGTAGAGCTGCGGGTCCGTTTCGGCGCCATGGATGCAGTCGACCGGGCACACGTCGACGCACGATTTGTCTTTCGTCCCGATGCACGGTTCGGTGATGACGTAACCCACGGCCACATTGTAGCCGCTCCGCCAAGCGTGGGGTTGATGCAAGTCATTGTCTGGGGAAGCGGCCTCGCCGGACGCGAAGCGATGGGCATGACTTCCAAACCCCTGCGCTCGGCGCGGCTCGATGTCCGACCGCTTCCGACGTGGGAACGGCATCCGCGCATCGAGCGCGCCTTCGACGCGCTCGCTGAAGGGGAGGCGCTAACGGTCGTAACGGATCACGAGCCGCGACCGCTGCGCTTGGGGTTCGAGCAGAAATACCCCGAGCGTTTCGTGTGGCTGCAACGCCAACTCGGCATCGCCCGTTGGGAAGTCGAGCTACGGCGTACATCGCGCGCCGAACCACTGGGTTCTCTCGCAGCCTTCTTACGCCGCTGTCCACTGCTCTGTGATGCGTCCGACGCGACGCACCGAGCACTCGAAAAGAGCGCGACGGAAAAAACATTGGATGAGGGAACCCCTGCCGTCGAGCAAGACGCGCGCTGGCCGTATCTCGGACTAGTGCGTGCGGGCACGCTTGCTGCCATCATGGGTTCTCCAACAGGGCGCGACCAAAGTCTTTACGATGTTCTTCCATGCGAGACGTTCGGCGATATCGAAACGCTCGACGGCGGTCGAAGTGTCGCACGAATCATCGCGACGTCGGCGCCGGCGCGCGTCGTGCTCCTACCGGCCGGCATCGTCGTCGGCACGATGACCAAGGACGTCGCCGTCGCGCGTGCTCTTGCGGCCATCGCCGCGCAACGTACGCGCGCCCTAGCGGAACGGCTCTCCGATCTGAGCGCTCAGCCGGCGATCGCGCGGGTCGCCTTAGCCATTCTGCCTTTTGCCGCCCCGGATGCCGGCCTGGCGCCTTCACTTGAACCCTTACGTCGCATGACGCAAGCGCAGCTTGCGACGATTGCGGGCACCGCTAAAGAAGTCGCCGCCCGCGCCGTCGCGCACCTCGAAGCCTCGGGAGCCGTCGAGCGCGCCAGAGGCCGCATTGCGCGCGTCGATCGCCGTAAACTTCAAGAGTTCTTAAGCTGAGTAACCGCCCGTAGCCTACATCCAGCGATCGAGGGGGCTGCTGTCGTCGTGCGCTCGCACGATGCTGATGGTAAAGTGCGGTCCGGAAGCGGCATGCTTTTCGAGATGGTGCGTTAGAAGACCGAGCGCTTCGAGCAGCGTGGCGTTTGATAAGGGACCGCAGTCGCTGGGCTCCAGCTGCGCCTCCTCAATGAGTCCGGCGGCCGTCCGGCGTGCCTGCTCATCATCCCCGCAATAATATCCCGAAACGTAGCCGCTTCGGCTCTCGGCACCGCCGCGCTTGAAAACGCGCTGCAATGTTGCAAACGTGATGACGTTCAACGCCTTCACGACCGATGCCCGCGGACACGCCTGTGCGACTTGCTCTGCGATCGAGGCGGAGCCCGAGCGCAATTCGGGTACGTTCTTCACGTTGCTGCAATCGATGATGACTTTACCGTCGAGATGCCTTGCGAACATCGCGATATCGTCCACGCGGGCGTCCCCGAGATCGAGCAGAATGACATCGGCTTGGATCGGTTGATTCATCTCGACGATCGCGTCGAACGAGGTGCCGTCCGTGTCATGGCCATTCGCCGACCAACGGTCAAGGAGCGCGTGACCTTTGTCACCCGCATTGATCGCCACAATCCGCACTGTTAGGAACCGGCCTTTCAGATTCTAACGGTTTAGCTTTACGAGTGGTTCGAATGGGTGCCGCGCTTCACCGCCGTGGCCGCGTTCGGTATAGAGACGAATCTCGGCAATGTCGCGAGGGAAAACGAGACCGAGCGTCCAGTCGAGCGCAACGCGCACCCGCCGATCCCAACCCGGTAGCCGCAGCAGATAGTACGTCCGCCACAGCGCCCACGCGAGGAACCCAGTCAAGACGAACCCGCCGGGAAACGCGGCGACCCCGCGGCGCGCGCCGAGCGACGCCATTGTGCCGAGACTGTGGAAAACGAACGGGCGCGTCGGTTCGCCGCGTACGGTCGCGATGATATTGTCGGCAAGCGCCGGACCCTCGCGCAAGGCGTGCTGCGCCGTTTGCGGATACCACGCGGTGCGATCGTTCTGCTGCGCGTCGTCCTTCGTCGGGATCCAGGCGCAGTCGCCCACCGCCCAGACGTTCGAGCGCCCGAAGACCGACATGTCACGCCCCGTGATGATGCCGAGGTTGCGCGCGTGTTCGATGCCCGGCAGATCGCGCATCACGGGCGAGGGACGTACGCCGGCACTCCAGATCACCGTTGCCGTCGGCAGCCGCCGTCCGGACTCCAGATCGATGCCGTCGGCATCGATGCCTTTGACGCCGTCGCCGACGATGAGTTCGACCTTGCGCCGCTGCAGGTTGCGCATCGTGTAGCGCCCCATTTGCGGCGGGAGGTCGGGCATCAGTGCCTGCCCGGCCTCGATCAGCAGCAAGCGCACGTCGGCGAGATACAGTGGCGGATAATAGCGAATGATGGAGTGGAAGAGATCGACGAGTTCGCCGGCCGCCTCGCAGCCGGTGTAGCCGCCGCCGACGAAGGTAAACGTGAGCAACCGCTCCCGTGCAGGACCGGCGGCCGTGACGACGGCTTGCTCGAGCGCAGCGATGATCCGATTGCGCAGCGCTTCTGCGTCTTCGAGCGTCTTGAGGGGAAGCGTGTAGTCGTCGACGCCGGGAATGTTGAACGTCGAGGTCACGCTGCCGAGCGCGAGCACGAGATGATCGTAGGTGAGCCGCGCGACATCGCCGGTGACGGGATGACGCGCTTCGACCGCGCGGCCGTCCAGATCGATGCGCGTGACCTCACCGAGCACGAAGCGCGTGCGGTGCAATTGCGCGCGCACCGGCGTCACGACGTGGCGCAGTTCGATGCCGCCGCTCGATACCTCCGGGAGCATCGGTGTGAAGACCGTGTAGTTCTCGCGGCTCACGAGCGCGATCTGCGCTTCGCCGGGATGCAGCCGGCGCTCGAGGCGTGCGGCGGCCGCGACGCCGGCGAAACCGCCGCCGAGGATGACGATGCGTGTCATTCGTGTTCGGCGATGTAGTTTTTGGGGTCCTTATCCACCGCCTTGACACCCGCGACGTGAACGGCTTCAAAGGCGGCGAACGCTACGGCAAGGTCATGCCGTCGCTGCAAGCCGGCGTGCCGGCGAACGTCGGTCAGGCCCTCGCGCTCCTCCTCAGCCATGTGCTCGCTATTGGCTTCATTGGCGGCGGCGACCGCCTTGAACCAGCCGTCGCTGCCGATTGCCTGCGCTCCGACCGCACGCACCGCGTCGCGGATTTCATTGTGGTCGCGGATCGCATCTTCGGTTTCCTCGCCGGCGTTGTCTTTGCCGCCCGCTCCCTCCCCCACGCGCAAGAGCGCCGGGTAAAACACCTGTTCCTCGGCCTCGGCGTGCACCTCCAGAAACGCCGCCAGACGTCCCCAGATCGCCGTGAGGGCGGCGGTATCATCCGGTTCGAGCTGCTCGAGAATCGCAAAGAGACGGCGCTGCTCGTGGTGATCGTCAAGGATAAGTTGCGTTATGTCCACGACTGTGGTCTCCTCATTGGTGTCAAAGGAGTTCCCCATGAGCGAGCCCACCCAAGGCGACGTCCTCGTAAAATTGAGCGATACCCACCTCATGCTTTCCGATCCCGAGCAAGACATCCGCGACCGTACGGTGATCGATCAGCACGGCGACGAGATCGGGCACGTCAGCGGCCTGTTCATCGATCCCGCCGAGAAGAAGATTCGGCTCTTGGAAGTCGCCGCCGGCGGTTTCCTCGGTCTTGGCGAGCGGCACTTTCTCGTCCCGGTCGAGGCGGTCTCAAGCCTAACGCCGGATGAGGTGCGCATCGATCAGACGCGCGAGCACGTCGCTAACTCGCCCGCCTACGATCCCGCTCTGGCCGAGATGCAAGCACGCGACTATTTGGCGGCGCAATACGGCCATTACGGATACCCGCCGTATTGGGACGGCGGTCCGGTCAACCCCGGCCTCGGCTACCCGATCATCTGAAGGTTTCGGCTGCGACGTTCGGCTCGCGAAGGAAGCGTTCGTCCACGAACCCTCCCTTCGCGGCGAGGTCGAGGTTGGCGCGAAGCATGTTGATGAGGATGCAGCCCTGCTCGATCGCGTCGTCGAGCGCGACGTGAGTATGAGGCAAATCGGCGTCGATCCACTCGGGCGGATACTGCCGTTTCCCGACTTGGCGGTATTGTCGCTTCATGACGGCGGCAGCGTAGCTGCGCAGGTCGAGGCTTGCAAAACCGACTGGACTTTCGCCGAGATAGCGCTGGAAATAATAGTACATGAACGTAAAATCGAACCCGCTCGGCGCACCGCAGATGACGGGTTTCCCGAAGCGGCGCATGTCGTCGAGCCATGCTTTGGCGTCGATCATGGCGATGCGCGGGCCGACGAGATCTTCACGACACTTGCGGTAGGCTTCGGCCTGTGCTTCTTGCGCCCACCAGTTCATCGTCCGTTCGTCCAGACCCGCGCCGTCCATCAATTCCAGATTTCGTGAGAACGTGCCGACGAGTTGCTTGTCGAGCGTGAACGCGGCAAGCCCGAAGCTGAGCATTGAGAACAGGCCCGGACACGGGCCGTTCGCTTCGACGTCGCAGGACACGTAGAGTTCGGCCGTAGGCTGCTGCTGTTGCGGTGCGATGCCGTTTGGTTTGGCATGAACGTGCGAGCGTCCCTCCGCAACCTGCGCCGGAACAAAGAGCAGGGCAGGAACCGCCCCGCGTTTATGCCATTGAACGCTACGTGATGGAAGTGGCCGCCGCATGAGTGCGACGCGTGCGTTGCTCGGTGAACTGATTGACGACGCCGGCCTCTTTCCTCCGGCTCAACTCGCAATGGCCGACGCAATCGCCGCCCACGAGCGCGCGCAAGCGGGCGAAGCGTACTGGATGCAGGGTCGCTTCGTCGTTCCGGCGTCACGCCTGGCCGAACTGCGCGCGCATCTGGATGATTCACCCGATCCATTTCCGATAAGCGTCGTGCTGGACGGAGACGTAGCGGAAGCCCTCGTAACGGCCGCGCGCGAGGCGCAGCGCGACAAGCGGATTTCGATCGAAGCGCTCGAAGTGCGGGCAGCGCAGATCGCTTCGCATCCCGGCGGCGGATTCATGGCGTTCGATGAAGCATGCACCGCAGCCGGCTTGCCGTCCGCAGTCGTCAAGTACGTTGAGTGCTCGCTCGACGCCGACCCCAAGCCGGAGCTGGCCGCGCTCCGCGACGCCATCGATGCCGGACGTCCGGTGTGCGCCAAAGTGCGCTGCGGCGGTGTGACGGCCGATGCGATGCCCGATGCGCGCCGGCTCGCGAGTTTCATCGCCGTTGCCAAATCGCAGGGAGTGCCGTTCAAGGCGACGGCGGGACTCCATCACCCGATTCGTCACCATAATGACGCGGTCGGCTTTACGATGCATGGGTTCTTGAACGTTATCGGTGGAGCGGTGTTGCTCTTTGCGGATGCACTCGATCAAGTGGCGCTGAAGGACATGCTCGAGGATGATGAGCCGGCGCACTTTCGTCTCAACGAAGAAGCGTTCGCATGGAACGGCGTCGCGGCCGATGCGTCGGCGATCGGCGCAGCTCGCGCTGCGTTCGTGCACTCGTACGGAAGCTGCAGCTTCGACGAGCCGGTCGACGACCTGTGCGCCCTCGGCATGCTGAGCGCGGGTGCGACGTGAGTCCGAGCGTCCGGATTGGGATCTCACCTGATTCCGGTTTTCCGCTTGAGAACTTGCCTTACGGCGCGTTCGTGCGCGACACGGGTGAAGCGCCACGTCTCGGCGTCGCGCTCGGCGAGGCGATCGTCGACGTACAAGAACTGGCGCGCGCGGGCCTGTTCGATGAAACGCTGGACGGCGCGCGCGCGGTCCTGTCGGCGGCCAACGTCAACCCGTTACTGGCCCGGGGCGTACCCGCGTGGAAAGCGGTGCGCGCGCGACTCGCCCAACTGTTGCGTGCGGGAAACGACGAACTGCAGCGCGCCGGGATCGCCGATTCGGCGTTCGTCTTTCAGCGCGACGTTGCCATGGCGCTGCCGCTCGCCGTCGGTGACTATGTCGATTTTTATTCGTCGCTCGAGCATGCGACCAATCTCGGACGCATCATGCGGCCCGATGGCGAGCCGTTGCTACCGAACTGGCGCTGGCTGCCGATCGGCTATCACGGGCGCGCGGGAACCGTCGTGCCGAGCGGAACGCCGATCGTGCGGCCGTGTGGACAAACGAAAGCGCCGACGGCGAAGGAACCCACGTATGGCCCGACGCGCATGCTCGATTTCGAATTGGAGCTTGCCTTCGTGACGGGCGACGGGCCGCCCCTTGGTACGCGAATTCCAGCGGAGCATGCGCGCGAATGCATCTTCGGTGTTGCCCTGCTCAACGATTGGAGTGCGCGCGACATCCAAGGCTGGGAGTATCAACCGCTGGGGCCATTTCTCGCGAAATCGTTTGCGTCGTCGCTCGGCTCGTGGATCGTTCCGCTCGAAGCGCTGGAACCATACCGCGTTGAGGGACCCCGCCAAGAGCCGCCTGCCATGTCACATCTTGCTGCGTCCGATCGCCAGAACTACGATATCGGTCTCGAAGCGACGCTGACGTCGGCCCGCATGCGCGAGGACGGCATTGCGCCGCTTACGATAACGCGCACGAATTTTCGCGACATGTATTGGAGCATGGCGCAGCAGCTCGCGCACGCAACCAGCAACGGTGCCCGCGTTCGTGCCGGCGATCTGTTCGGATCGGGCACGATCTCCGGACGCGATTCCGGCAGTTACGGGAGTCTCATCGAACTGACGTGGCGGGGAGCGCATCCGCTCACGCTGCCCGACGGCACGCAGCGCGCGTTCCTCGAGGATGGCGACGAACTCACGTTGCACGGTGTGGCGGCCTCCGCCGGTAAGCCGCGAATCAGCCTTGGCAGCGTTCGTGGGATCGTGCTGCCGAGTTAGGCAAGCTGCTGTGCGCCGGCGCGAGAATTACGGCTGTGCCATTGCCGTCAACGCGGGATCGCCGATGTTGGTGACGGCGATGAACGAAGTGTACGCTTTGGCCGCCGTGTTGCGGCGATAGACGGTCAGCGCAACGTCGACCCGTTTGCCGTCGGAACCCGTCCGCGCGTACGTTGCGCAGCCCAGCGTATCATTGGCCGTTTTCGTCAGCGCCGACCACCCTTCGTTTGAAAGTTGAGTGGTGAACGCGTCCAACAGTGGCGTGGGCGGCAGCGGCGAGTCGAAGCTTGCGCTCGATCCGCCGCCTCCGGTTTGCCATCCCGAGACGACGCCCGCGGGGGCCACGATCTTGGGCAGCGGGGAATGGGGCCATTGAAATGGTTCCAGTCCACGGCAGCCGATGGTGCTGACGGTACGCTCGAGTCTGATGCTCACGGAATTCGTAGCGGGATAGACGGACGCGGTAAGCGCCGGTAGTCCCGGTTTACAATAGGTGACATAATCAAATCGGCTTGAGCTAACGAATCCCGCGCTCGGATCAACGGCCGATTCCGCGGTCCAGCCGGCGCTTTGCAACGCTCGAGCGTACGCGTCTAGTTGGTCGCCGGTCAGCGTGTAGTAGAAGACATTCCGGCCGTTGGACGGGTCGGCACTGGACGTGGAGGGAATCATCTCCGTACTTCCGACCAGCACGCCGTGGGGGAGCGGGATACTCGCCGGTAGATCGCTCGGCAGCGTGCCCACGAAGATTCTGGTGTGCTGCGAGGTCCCATCGTTCACGATGCGCCGTACTAAGGCCAGAAGGGCCCAGCGGTCGGATTTGGTTACGTGACCCGAAAGGGTCGGCACGTGCGGCACTCGAGGCACCGGCCGGGTGATTGTCGCGCCGGATGCGACCAGCTGAGCGCGGACCGCATGGGTTCCGGCCGGCGAAAGCCCAAGCGCAGCATTCCAGGTCGTACCGTGAGCACCATAAGTAAACGATGCGTAGGCGGCATCGGGTGATTGCGCGACGGCGGTCACGCGCCAGCCCGCGCGCACGAGTTGCGACTGATAGAGTCGCAACAACTGGGATGGCGTAACGTTGCCGGTGATCAGCGCTCCGAACGCCGCGTCGGTGGTCGCGCCTTCTGCGCCCCGACTTATCCCAAATGAGCCAAGCCCGCCGGCGGCGACGGTCGCACCCTGCGGACCCACCAATGGCGGTATGGGCGTGTCGTATGGCGATCCGGCCAGCGGTTGCTCAGCCACGCACGCATCGGGAGCGTCCTGTTTTGTCGCTAAAATAGCGACGCGGAGGTCGTCGCCATGCGGCTGTGGCACGCTGACCTCGACGCCTTGCGCGCCGTGGCAATACAGCGACGATGTCGACGGCTTGCGCGCTGCCCTGAATCCGCCGCCATCGGCCGAAGCATCGGACCGATCGGTTGCGACGTAGCCGGCCTCCTTTAGGCCGGAAACGTATGACGCATCAGCGGACGCCGCATCGGGCGGTTGATAGTAAATCTCGGTCAAGCCGCTCTTGATGTGTTGCACGACGCCGAGAATCGGAACGTCGGCGGGAAGCGGGACGGACGACGACCACCCATCGGGCAGATGTCCAATCGTCGTTTTGACGTTTGCCGGATGCCCGTAGTCCGCGACGCGTTCGGCGAACGTCTGCGCGCCTCGATCGTCCGTGGATGCAACGGCTCCAGAGACGTTCGCAGCAAACCCCATCGTGACGCCTAGGAGCCCGTCGGGGTTTCGCCGCTTGATTTGTGCTATAGTGTAAGCAATG
>JACRTY010000011.1 GCA_014305025.1 Candidatus Nyctobacter psychrophilus
GGCGGCGTCTTTCGCAACGAAGGCCTGTGCCGTGCGTTTCGCTCCTCCGTCGACCTCGGCATCCGCGACGCATCTGTACTAGAAGAGAGCAGCGTACCCGTAGAGCACGAAAAAAGGCGGGTGCTGTTCGTTGAACCGGCAGGCGATCCCACGGACGGCGCGCTCTTGCTGGCGCGCCGCCTGCGCGAAGGCGAACCCATTGCAGGCTGGGCTGCGGTTGGCTGAGCCGGACTTGGTTCTCGAACGGTTGCGCGGCGGCTTGATCGTGTCGGTCCAGGCCGAGTCCGGTTCCGTCCTCGGCGCGCCCGCGACGATCGCGCTGCTCGCACAGTGCGCCGTTCGCAACGGCGCCGTCAGCGTGCGCATCGAAGGCGCCGCCAACATCGCGGCCACGGCCGCTGCGGTGGACGTTCCGATCATCGGCATCATCAAACGGCGTCATCTCGGTTTCGAACCGTACATAACGTCGACGGCCAGCGAAATCGACGACGTTGCGCAAGCCGGCGCTGCCGTCGTTGCCTGCGACGCGACGTTGCGCGGCCGACCGGAAGGACGCGACGCAGCCGCACTGATCGCGTACGCTCATGCTCGCGGCCTGCTCGCGATGGCAGACTGCTCGGAGGTCGGCGATGCCGATGGCGCCGTTGCGGCGGGAGCCGATATCGTCGCAACGACGTTGGCCGGCTATACCGCCGCAACGCACGGTCGGCCGTTGCCGGCGCTTGACTTGGTCGTTTCGATCGCGGCGCGTCATCCGTTCGCGGTCTGCGAAGGCGGCGTCGGCGATCCGCGCCGCCTCGCCGCCGCGTTTGCCGCCGGCGCGAGCGCCGTCGTCGTCGGTAGCGCGATTACGAACGTCGATGCGCTCGTGCGCGGTTTCGCCGCCGCCGCCCCACGCGCGCGACAAACCCAGCCTTAGTGCCGCTGCGCCTTCGCGCAGCCGCACTAAAGTCAAAGACGGGGACTTGGCGCTTTCGGTATAAAAAGCGTGGGGCGCCGCGAACATCGTCGTCTCCGAAGGAGTATCCTTGGCACAGTCTCGGGCACACCGGAAGATGAGTCTGGGGCCTGGCTTTTGGCCCGTCACGATCGCGTTGACGATCGTCAACGTGGCCATCTCATACGTGATCGCCGTCTTTCCGTTCGAGCAACTCGTGCCGATCGTCGGCGCGCCCGCCGACCAGATCGATACGCTCTTTCGGTTCATGAGCGTCATCGGCAATGCGATCTTCGTCTATGTGCTCGGCTACTTGGTCTACTTTGCGATCGTCTGGCGCTGGCGTCCGAGTGACGGCCCCGATGCAATCGGCGTTCAGGTTCACGATGTGCCGAAACTCGAATTCTGGTGGACCGTCGTTCCCAGCATCATCGTCGCCATCATCGCCATCTTCTCCGTGCGCATTTGGGCGGGCATGCAGAACACCCCGGGCGACGTTCTGACGATGGAAGCGATCGGGCACCAATTCAAGTTCGAGTTTCGCTACCCGAAGATGAAGAATTCGGTGTACGACTCGATGCACGTCCCGGTCGACACGCCGGTCACGCTGAACGTCACCTCGGCCGACGTTTTACATTCGTTTTGGTCGCCGTCCCTGCGCATCAAAGCCGACATGGTTCCGGGCCTGGTTCAAACGTTGCGCTTCACACCCGAGCACATCGGCAAGTATGCGATCATCTGCACCGAGTTCTGCGGCACGCAGCACGCGAACATGGCGGCCGCGTTGTACGTCGATTCCCAACAGGCCTTCGGCGCGTGGCTTTCCGCGCAGGCGAGGCAACAGGGGCAGGCCAGCGCTCCGGTCGCGCTCGGTTCAGGGCAAGCCGCCGCGGGCCAAGCGCTGTTCGGCCAAAAATGTTCGACCTGCCACAGCATCGGACCGTTCAATCAGAAGATCGTCGGTCCGGGGCTCGGTCATCTCTTCAACGATCCGGCGCATCCGGCGCTCGTGACCGGTGAAAAAGCGAGCCCCGCCGCGATCTCGCACATCCTCATCAGCGGTTATCAGGGCCCCATCGGCGTGATGCCGAACCGCCAAGCCAATGCCCTGAGCAATCAAGACATCGCGAATCTCGTCGCCTATCTCACCAGCCTGAGCCAAAAGAAACAGCGATGAGCATCATTCACAGGGAGCACGCATGGCAGTAGCCGCGCACGCCGGCTTTATCGGCGGCGATACCCACGATCACATCCATCCCGAGCCGCAGGGCTTCATCAGGAAGTACGTCTTCTCGCTGGATGCCAAGGTCATCGGCATCCAGTACATGGTCGCGGCGTTTCTCTTTTTCTTGATCTCTGGACTCCTGGCCGAAGTCGTGCGAACGCAACTGCTGGTGCCCCGGGGAGCGATCCTCTCGAACGACACCTACAACGGCGTCTATTCGCTGCATGGCTCCTCGATGGTCTGGATGGTCATCATTCCGCTGATGACCGGCGCCTTCGGGAATTTCGTCATGCCGCTGCAGATCGGAGCGCGCGACGTTGCATTTCCGTGGCTCAACCTGTTGAGTTTCTGGCTCTTTCCCGTCTCGGCCGTCATTCTGTTCTCGTCGTTTCTCATCGGCGCGCCCGACGCCGGCTGGACCGAATATCCCCCGATCTCCGTGCAGGGACCGGCGGGCACGTCGCTGTGGTGCATCGCGATCTTCCTGATCGGCATCAGCTCGACGATGACGGGTCTGAACTTCATGGTCACGATCGTGAAGATGCGCGCGCCCGGCATGACCTTCACGCGCATGCCGCTGTTCGTGTGGGCCTCGCTTGCGACCGCGCTGCTCAATATGGTTGCGACCGCCGCGCTCTCGGCCGCGACGGCGGCGCTCTTCATGGAGCGGCAGTTCAACGTCCCGTTCTACGACCCGACGCGGGGCGGCAGCCCACTGCTCTGGCAGCACATGTTTTGGTTCTACTCGCACCCGGCCGTCTACATCATGATCTTGCCGGGCTTCGGCATCGTTTCCGAAGTGTTCCCGACCTTCGCGCGCAAGCCGATCTTCGGCTACAAGATGATCGCGTTTTCGTCGATCGCGATCGCGCTTTTGGGCTTCATGGTGTGGGCGCACCACATGTTCACCTCCGGCATGGCGCCGTGGCTGGCGTTGCCGTTCATGATCCTCACGATGGTGATCGCCGTCCCGACCGGGATCAAGATATTCTCCTGGCTCGCCACCTTATGGGGCGGCAAGATTCACTTCCACCCCGCCATGTTGTTTTCGCTCGGGTTCATCGCGACGTTCACGTTCGGCGGGATCACCGGCGTGTTTCTCAGTTCGGTGCCCTTCGACTACGATGCGCACGGGACGTACTTCATCGTCGCGCACATCCACTACGTGCTGTTCGGCGGCTCCGTGTTCGCGCTCTATTCGGGCTTGTATTACTGGTGGCCGAAGATCACCGGGCGCATGATGAGCAATACGCTCGGCGTCTGGCATTTTTGGTTGACGTTCCTTGCGTTCAACGTCACGTTCTTACCAATGCACCTGCTCGGGCTGTGGGGCATGCCGCGCCGCGTCGCGCAGTACCAACTCCATCCCGAATTTCAGTTCTGGAACGATGTCGCTTCGGTGGGTTCGTACGTGCTCGCGCTGTCGACGCTCATCCTGATCTACAACATGGTGCAGAGCTTACTGCGCGGCAGGCGTGCGCCGGGCAACCCGTGGAATGCGCGGACGCTCGAGTGGATGACGACCTCACCGCCCCCCTATTACAACTTCCGCACGATCCCGGCCGTCCTGAAAAACCCGTACAATTTCGGTGAGCCGCTGCCGTACATCGGCTTGGATGAAGCGGAGTCGGCCGGCAGCACGCATCCTCCCGCCGGCAGTTCCCCGCTGCCCGCGCACGCGTAGCGGCGGCCGACAGCATGGCAGCCGCCAGTTCATTCAACGCCACCCACGAAGCCATCACCGTCCGCTACAACAGCGTGGACCACGCGTATGCGGAGCAGCGTGATATCCGCTTGCTCGGGTTCGTGTTGTTCTTGATCTCCGACGTCGTCATCTTTTCGGCGTTCATCTTCGCGTATCTCTACTTGCGCAACTCGGTGCCGAACTGGCCGCCCATCACCAAGGGGGGTCATCAGCTGCCGCGCTTCGATGTGGCGTATGCCGCCATCAATTCGACGATCTTATTCGGTTCGGGTGCGACGATGCACTCGGCCATGGAGAGTTGGAAGCGGCTCGACAAGCCGGCGTTCAACCTCTGGTTGCTGGCGACGATCGTGCTCGGCATCGCGTTCCTCGGCGGCCAAGGGTACGAGTACCACAGCGCGCAGGTCACGTGGGCCGGTTCAACGATGGGCGCCAGTTTCTTCACGTTGACGGGCCTGCACGGCTTTCACGTCTTCATCGGCATCATTTACCTGTGCGTGCTGTACCTGCAGGCCAATCGCGGCGTGTATACGGGTTCGAAGTATTTCGGACTGACGGCGGGAACGCTCTACTGGCACTTCGTCGACGTCATCTGGGTCGCACTGTTCTTTCTCTTCTATCTCTGGTAAAGGCGGAACATGGAAGGCGCCACGGGCGTAACGGCCTCAATCGAAAAGTCGATCGCCTTCGTATTCGCGATCGTCGTCGGCGGTACGACGTCGTTCCAGTTGGCGAAGGACTGGAAGTCGACCGGCCTCGACAATCAGGTCACCAAACTACTGCTCGGGCTGATGGCCTTCGGCTGCATCCTCGTCATCCTCGCCGCCGTCGGCGTTTTGGGAGGCGTTTAGCACTATGCACGACATCTACGACGACCGCGGCGTCCCCGTCTCGTCCGGCATCCCGCCGCTCGTCGTGGGGGCGGCCATTCTCGGCGCCGTCATCATTGTGACGATGCTGACGCTCGTTTTTACGAGCAGCGCCTTCGGCCACGCTTGGCCGGCTTCAACCTCGACGCAGATCAAACTGTCGTAGTCAACGATGGCGCTTCTCGAAGTAGGGGTCGCCCTGGGGCTGATTCATGCTGGGATCATACCACGCTTTGCCTGTTACGGGGATCCGGTGATGATGCCGAATGGGAGATGCGGCGCTTCTCTGAGGAGTTGGGGCTGATCGATTACGTCACCGCTCAGCGTGTCTACCACTCAATCTACGAGTACGTGAGCTACGATTCAGAAATAGAACGAGCGTTTGCCATGCAGCTCGATATCGATTGACGTGTAAGCGACCTCACCCGCTCGTTGACTGAAACGATGCTGCCACGGCGCTGCGAAGTGCGCTGTTCATGAGGTTCTGATAACCGCGACCTTCGCGGTCTGGTCAACAGCTTGGGCCGGTTCACGACTTCGTCGCGACCGTTTCACGGTAGCATCGTGGACGGCGCTTCGTCGAATGCGATGCCGGCTTTCTGCACCTCCTGATACGGTAGCAGCCACACGAGCGATTCATCGTGGAGGTCGCCGACTTGGATGCGGGGTAGAATGCGACCGCTTTGTCGACGTCGTCGACTTCGATCGCGATGTGGTTGCAGCCGTAGACCGTGACGCTCATTGTATGTCCTTTGGGTGACGACGGTTCGGCGCCCTCAACACGAGGTGCACGTCGCCGAATTCGTGCCAGAGATATCGTTCCTCAAGAGCGGCTGCGTAGGCTCTCCGGAGGTCATCGTCATCCAGGAATGCACGCACGAGCTGTAAATGGCTGGCGCGCGGCTCGTGGAAACCCGTCAACAAGCCGTCGACGATCTGGGGAGGGTGCGCGGGCGTGACGAGCAGTTCGCTCCACCCTTGCGAGGAAATCAGCTCGCCGCCCAACGCGGCGGTTTCCAGCGCGCGGACGACCGTCGTGCCGATCGCGATCACGCGGCCGCCTGCGGCCCGCGCCGATCGGACGGCGCGTACGGTCGCCGGCGGGACGACATAACGTTCGGGCGCCGGCGGTTCGTGTGCTTCGGGACTGGAGACGCCGCAATGCAAGGTAACCGACGCGAGTTCGACGCCGCGTGCGCGGAGTGCCGCCAAAGTCTGGGCCACGAACGGACGGCCCGCCGAAGGCAGTTCGGCCGAGCCGGGCTCACGCGCGAAGATTGTTTGATACGCCGCGGGAGCGATGCCGGCGTCAGCGTAGCCATAGCGAATTGGAAGACCGTAACGCATCAAATATGCGAGCGCGTTGCCGCTGACCGAAAGAGTAGCGTACCACAGCCGTTGGTGCGGCGGAGCAACCCGTTCCAGCACGGTTAGATGCCCGCTAGCGTGCAGTTCGAAGCGTTCCCCGCGGGTTACGCAGGCCCGCGGCTCAACGATCCAGAGTGAGCCCGCGATGTGCGTCGCGACATGAATCTCGACCGGCCTTCCGTCGACCGCCAACGCCGCGAGCGAACCAGGAAACGTCGCGGAATCGTTTGCAACGAGCAGGTCGCCAGACTCGAGATACATCGGCAGACCGCGAAAGGACGCGTGTTCGATGTGCCCGCTGCGCGAAACCAAGAGCCGAACGTCATCGCGGCCCAAGCCGCGCTGCTCCGCCGGCGCGCGGGCTTCGAGTTCGGGCGGTACCGTGAAATCGAAACTGGTTGATGACGACGCAGGAACAAGCAGTGCGCTCACGCCGTCACCGGCATCATGTTGCTTTGTAACTCGACGCGCAAAAAGGCGTCGCGCGGTCGTGCGATCGCTTCGAGTAAAGCCGGCGCGACCGCTTCGGGATGCGGCAGCGACGAGAGGTCCTCGCCGGGTTCTGCATCGCGGTGCATCGCCGTCTGCATGTTGGCCGGGTCGGCTACGATCACGCTGACGCCGCTTCCATGCAGTTCGACGGCTAACGTACGCGACAGGTGTTCGAGCGCGGCTTTGCTGGCGCCATAGCCGCCCCAGCCCGCATAGGCGCTCGGGGCGGCGTCGGAACTGACGTTGACGATCGTACCGTGGGTGCGCCGCAGCGCCGGGAGCGCTTGCTGAATCAGGTGCAGCGGGGCGAAAGCGTTGGTCAGAAAAAGCACGTCGAACGTGTCGCGGGCGAGGTGTTCGAGCGCCGGCATCGGAGAGAGGCCGAGAGTCGAGGCGTTGTTGACGATGAGATCGATGCGGCCGAAGTTGCGCTGCGCTGCGGAGGCCAACGCGTGCACGTGACCGCCGTCCGCGACGTCTCCTGCGAGCGCAACGAGCGACGTGTCTCGGTGTAATGTACGCGCGGCTTCGTCGAGCACAGCGGCATGCCGTGCCGTGATAACGAGGTTTAGTCCCCGCTTTGCGAGCAACGCGGCTACGGCAAAACCGAAACCTTGCGAAGCACCCGTGACGATCGCGACGTGCCCGGGCTCGAACCAGCGTTTGTTTTCCACGCCGCCATCGTAGCGAGAATACACGCTGCGCGCACCGCACGCCGGTACGGCTGCGCACCTGTCCGAAGGGACAGGAACATTACAATAAGCCGCGGGCTTGTGCGATTGCCACCGCTTGTGCGCGATTGGTCGCGCCGAGCCGGTCCAGCAGTTCGCCGACGTGAAACTTGACGGTTCGCTCGGTGATGTCGAGCCGCGTCGCTATCGTTTTGTTTGCCAGGCCCTGGGCCAGCAGCGCTAAGATCTCGCGCTCGCGCTCGGTGACGCGCAATCGCCGCGGAAGCCGCATGACGCCGGCTAGTGCGGTGGCAACCTCCGGACTTAGCCGCGATTCCCCGGCCGCGGCGGCCCGTGTCGCGGCGATGAGTTCGTCGCTCGGCGTTCCCTTGAGCACGTACGAGCGTGCACCGCGTTCCAGAGCCGCCGCAATGCGCTCCTCGCCGCCGTACGCGGTGAAGACGACGATGCCGGCGTTGTTTGCGGCGGTGAACGACGCGATCACATCGAGCCCGCTCCGGTCGGGCAATTCCAAATCGAGCACGATCACGTCCGGGCGTTCGCGCGCGATCAGGTCCGTCGCCGTCGCGGCGTCGGCCGCCGTGCCGACGACGCGAATCTCTTCTGCGTCGGCCAAATTCGCTACGATGCCATCGCGAACGATCGGATGGTCGTCGACGACAACGACCCGGATCATGGCGGCAACGGTACGGTTACGTCGATCGCCGTTCCGCCCTCGGGAGGCACTGAAAATGCGAAGCTTCCACCCAGACGCTGGGCACGTTCGCGCATCCCGACCAAACCGTAGCGCTCGGCGTGCGCCGCGCTTGCATCTAAGCCGATGCCGTCGTCCGAAACGCACACGTGCACGGCGTGGGCGTCGCCGGCGAGGCGGATGCGCACGCGCTGCGCGTCGGAGTGGCGCCGCACGTTGGACAGCGCTTCGTTCACGATACGGTACAGTTCCACGTCGACCGAGTGTGGCAGCACAGGGGCCGATGCCGCTTCAACCGAGGCCCGGATTCCGCTCTCCGACGTGAACTGGTGCGCCAGTGAAGCAAGCGCCGCGGACAGCGTTTTGCCGGCGAGCGGATCGCCGCGCAACGCGCCGATCGAATCTCGCGCATTGGCGACCGAACGCCGCGTTACGGCGAGGGCCGTGCCCAGTGCACGCCGCGCTTCATCGTGTTGGCCCTCGAGATGTCGCGCGGCATGTTCGATGTGCAAACCAACGGCCGTCAGGTCTTGGGCCAACGTATCGTGCAGTTCACGCGCGAGGCGCGTCCGCTCGTCGGAACGCGCGGCGCCGGCCGCGTCGGCGAGTGTGGCGCGCTCGATCGCAAGTCCGACGATGGCGCCCACGGTTTCCAGCAGCTGGAGATCGCGCTCGGAGAGCGGCCGCCAGGCGGGTCCGGTCAGGTTCATGATGCCGAGCCGGTGTTCGGCGGAGCGCAAAGCAACGCTCGCATGGTAGCGAATGCCTCCACTGAGGTCCGGCACGCCGGGCACCGAACGTAAACGGCTGCAGGCGACGACGTCGACGTTATTGCCGCGCAACGCTCCCGACGCAAACGACTCCATGCACCAGCATGGTTCCGCCGTCATCTCGACGGGGCGGCGCAGTAGCGGCGGAAGATTGAGCGAAGCGGCAAGGTAAAAGCGATCGCTGTCCGCGTCGAGTAACCAGACCCAGCCGGTGTCGAGTTCAAGTCGCCGGCCGACGATTTCCAATACGCGCTCGAGCACGTCACTCGATCCCAGCGTGGTCGCGAGCGTCTCGAGAAGCGTGAGGTCCTGGTCGCTCGTCGTTGGCCCCGTCAGCCGCGGCGCATGATGCCGACTCCCGCCGGCGCGAACGATTCGGGCATGACGCCGGTCGAACGCCCGTCGATGCGGTGGATGCCGCCGTAGTAGCTGAACTCGATCAGCGCCGGCCGCGTGCTGTCGGGCATGGGCACAGCTCCCACGCTGGGCCACTCGGCGACGGTGCGCCGCTCCTCGTTCAGCACGGCGACATAACCGTTCGAGTCGGCCTGCGTGTCGCGGTCGGGCTTGCGATAGCGGACGTAGCCGTCGACAATGAAAATCGGCGAGAATGTCTGCACGAGCGCCCGCAACGGTGCGACGAGCACCGCCACCGCATACGTGAGAAAGGCAAGGGCCGCAAGCCCAAAGATCGGTGCGATGACGATGGCGGATTCCCAGCGTGTCATCTTCGCTCCACCGGGAAGTTGAAAGAAGATGAGGCCGGCGGTCAGGCCGCCGAAGACGGCAAAACAGATGATCGGTTCAATCGCGATGAGCAAACGCCCGAGCAACCCGTTGAGCACGACCCGTCGTTCGGCGCGCGTCCATGGCCGACGCACGAGCGACTGGTTGCAGGCGCGCACGCGTTTCGCCATGTCTTCGGGTTCTGCGCGCACGGTGGCCCTCCTCGGCTGGCTATTGCTCGGCATGCTGCTCGTGCCGTGCCGGGCCGCGGCGCACGAAACGTCGTTGCACGGTTTGCTGCTCGCAGTCTTACCCAGCCGCGGCGAGGTCGTCGTGCGCTACGATCCGTTCGCGGCCGTCGCAGCGGGAAGCGCGACGTTCCGCGTCGAGCCCGCAACCGCACTGCGGGCGCTCAAGTTCGGCGAAAGCATTGAGGCCACGGTCGATCTCGATACGAAACCGTGGACGTTGCACGACCTTCGGAGGACCGCTGCCGCGCAAACGGCGCGGAGCGCAGCGACCCCCGCCGACAACCTCGCCGGAGTCCTGCGCGACGTGCACCATGTCAGCGTCGGCGAATACGCGCCCGACGCAACGTTCGTCGACCAGCGCGGGCGACCGTTCTGGGTGCGCGACTTCCGCGGGCAGACCGTCGTGCTCGCATTCATCTACACGCGTTGCCGCGACGCGCGCGAATGCCCGCTCATTTCGTCCAAGTTTTTACAGCTGCAAGAGCGCTTCCGCGGCCAGCCGGTGCACTTGCTCGAAGTGACGCTCGATCCGTCGTACGACACGCCTTCCGTTCTCGCGCGCTATGGTCGGACGTTCGGCGCACAGCCGGCACGCTGGTCGCTTGCGACGGGCGACCCCGAAAAAGTACTCGACTTCGCGGCGGCCTTCGACGTGACGGCGTTTCCCGACCAGCGGATCGGGTTGATCCATTCGGAGCGTACCGTCGTGATCGATCAGTACGGCACGATCCGCGAACTGATCGACGAGGGCTCTTGGTCCCCGGACGAACTCGTCGCCGCCGTCGACCACGACCGCCGTCTCGCCGCCAACCCGTTGCAGCGTCTCGATCTGTGGCTGTCATCCGCGGCAGTCGCCGTCTGCGGCAATTCAGTCGCCGGTTTCTCAGGCTTCACCGACCTGCTGACGGTGCTTGCCATCGTCGCGTTCTTCGCGTTCCTCTTCTGGCGTGTCGGCCGGGCCATCGCCCGCGGCGCCACTTGAGCGCGATGCTATGGCGCGACGGGCTCCGCTTCAGTGTATCGTGATATCGCCGCTCGAGGTTGCGACGTCGAGCGAGGGGGCACCGTCGAGCGCCGTCGGTAGCCGTGCGACATTGCGTATGTCGCCCGAACGCGTTGTCGCATGGAGAGACCCGCGGAAACTCCGAGGCACCGTTACGTCGATGTCTCCGCTGGTGCTTTGCAAGGTAAGTGACGTTCCGGACGAAGTCGGGGCGAGCGTAACGCGCTGATCGCCGCTGCTCGACGTCAACGACAGCGACCCGACGATGTCCCGCGCGCGCACGTCACCGCTGTGGGTCTGCGCGCGCAGCCCGGCATTGCACGATCCACGACGACGTCGCCCGATGAATTCATCACGCTGACGGGGCCAAGCGCGCGATCGACGAGCACGTCGCCACTCTGAGCTCGGATGCCCAGCGGAGCGTTGAGATCCGCGACGGTGACGTTTCCCGAACTCGATGCGACGTCGAGCGCGGACACCCGCGGGACGTGCAGGGTGAACCGGCCTCCCGCGATGTGCGTGAACGCACCGGCGGGTTTGTCGATGGAGACGATCGTACGGCCGTCCACTCGGCGGCGGGTGACGCTCACGCCGTCGAGCGCCGTGCGGCTCCAGCCGCGCACCGTGCCGTGCACGCGTAAGGTGCTGCCCGAATCCGGCACGAGCGTCAGATCGAACGATGACGTCCGTACTTCGAGCCGCGTACCGGAAGCCAGATCGAACGTCGCGTCGACGACGCGCGAGAAGGGCGAGAACCCGAACCAGGTGGCGCCCGCCGGATATCCGCTGGTCGCGACCGCGCAGGCGGTGAGCGCGGCCAGTACGGTGAGCTGAGCCGAACGTTTCACGAAAGGTTCTACGTCCCGGCTTCGCGGGTGTTTCGTTCTTGCGCCCGGGGCGCGAGCAGCAAGGTCAGCAGGGCCGTCACTGCGGCCAGCGCCGCAAACGTTGCGTACGCGAACCGATACCCGGCGACATCGTCGATCTTACCGCCGACCGCACCTCCTGCCAGCGACCCGCCGACGATTTGGCCCATGATGAGAAAGACGCTGAGCACCCCCACGGCCGTAGCGCGCATGGTCCCGGGCACTTCATTGGTGATGATGTAGCGCGTCGGCGCGCCGAGCAGCGCGCCAAAACCGATGCCCGCGAGCGTGATGCCGGCGACTGCGAGCCACAACGTTTGCAGCGCCGCCGCGAAAAGACCGAGACCCAGCGCCGTCAACGCGGCCCCGCACAACAGCACGACACGGCTTCCGACCGCATCGAGCGCCCGCCCAGCCAGCGGAATCACGACAACGAACATGAGCGCGCCGATCGCGGCAATTCCCCCCGCGCCGGCCGCGGTCAGCCGATCGCCCGCCACCAGTGCCGCCGGGATGAAGAACAGCGCGCCTTCCAGCAGCCCGATCAGCACCTCGAGTCCGTACGTCACGATCAGTTGCCGCGTGGCAAAGAGGCCCGGCGCGATGATCGGTGCCACAGCGCGCCGTTCGATGGAAAAGAGCGCCACAAACGCAGCGAGCGATACCGCCAGGCCTGCGAACGTGATCTCGTTGCCGATGAGCGCCGTGCGGGCGTCGAGCCGCGTAAGCCCGACCATTACGCCTAACAATCCGACCGCGAGCGTCGTAATCCCGGCAATGTCGAGCGGCCCGCGGGCTCGCGCGGGCAAACTGGGGACGTGACGTTGCGCGAGCGCAATCACGATAAGCGCCAGCGGAACGTTGGCCGCGAAGATCCAGTGCCACGAGAAAAAGTGCGTCACGATGCCGCCGACATTTGGGCCGATAATGGCGGCGAGTCCCCACACTGCGCCGAGCATTCCAAGCGCCGAACCGCGTCGCTCGCTCGGCACGCGGTCGGCAATCGCCGCGGTCGCGACGGGAAAAATCCCACCCGCACCCGCAGCTTGGATGACGCGCGCGAGCAAGAAAACCGCAAAGCTCGGCGCAGCGATGGCCAGCACGCTGCCGACGCCGAACAGCGCGACGCAGAAGGTATA
Organism: Candidatus Nyctobacter psychrophilus; assembly: GCA_014305025.1. Lineage (GTDB taxonomy): Bacteria > Vulcanimicrobiota > Vulcanimicrobiia > Vulcanimicrobiales > Vulcanimicrobiaceae > Nyctobacter > Nyctobacter psychrophilus. Next base: position 12,738 of record JACRTY010000011.1, read on the forward strand.
CACCGGGCGCCGTCCCAGCGAATCGGAAAATTTGGCGGCGATCGGAATGCTGACGACGTTCGCAAACAGGTACAGCGTAAACGTCCATGCGACCGCGCGCGGCGTGATGCCAAAGGCGTGCGCGATGGCGGGCAACGCGGGCGACAGCACGCCGAGATCGAGCGCGCCCGCGAAGACTCCGAGACCCAGCGTGAGCAGAAGCAGTCCGTGCGCGCGATCGAAGCGGTGCCCCGCGACGTTCGTCTCCCCGGATGCCGCCGTCGCCCCGGCGGTGGTCGTCACCCGATGACGCGGTCCAGCACCATCGCGGCGCACATGAGCGCGAGGTACAGGAGTGAATATTTGAAGAGGACGCGCGCGAGCGGCTTCGTCGGACCGACGAGCATCCTCCAGGCATCCCAGATGAACACCGCGCCGAGAATGGCGGCCGGCACGAAATACCACAGCCCCAGCACGTGCAGCGGCGTCAGCGCGAGCGACACGGCCACGAGCACGAGCGTATATGCGAAGATTTCGCGCTTTGTCCGTAACGTGCCGCGGACGTTCGGCAGCATCGGCACGTTCGCGCGGTGATAATCGGTGTTCGCCATCAGCGCCAAAGCCCAAAAGTGCGGCGGCGTCCAAAGAAAGATCAGCGCGAACAACCCGAGTGCCGGCGTTCCCACGGTGTGCGTAACGGCGGCCCACCCCACGAGCGGCGGCACGGCGCCGGCCGCCCCGCCGATGACGATGTTGAGCGTCGTCGTGCGCTTGAGCCACAACGTGTAGAACAGCACGTAGTAGGCATTGCCTGCCAGCGAGAGCCAGGCGGCGAGCGGGTTCGCGAACGCGTAGAGCAAGCCGAACGAGACCAAGCCCAGCGCGGCTGCGAAGGCCAGTCCTGCGGAGGGCGAAATGCGGCCCGTGGCGACGGGACGCGTTCGGGTTCGCACCATGAGCGCGTCGATGTCCCGGTCGATCACGCAGTTGAAGGCGCCGGCGGAGCCGGCAGCGAGCGCACCGCCGATTAGCGTGGCCACCGTTAATCCGAGCGGCGGCAGTCCATGGGCCGCCATCAGCATCGCGGCGAAGGTCGTAACCAACAGCAGCACGATGATGCGTGGCTTCGTCAGTTCAAAGTAATCGTTTAACTGGCCGCGCCAACCGGCCGGTTGAGCCGGTGTAAACCCCTCCAGTCGCGAGAGCGTCGAACTCACGCGTTCGAGGCCATGCCGCGGACCGCAAGTGAAGCCTTGCGGGTGCGTGCGGTCGCCGGCTGCGGTTCTAAGGTCGACAGCACGGCGGCAATGACAAAGCACAAGAACACGGTGACGGCGTTGGCCGCATGGACTTCGCGCATGTCGGTCGGCAAACGCAAGACGACGTTGGCGAAGCCGAGTACGATTTGCAGGGCCGCGAACGCAAGCCCCGTTCCTGCCGCGACACCGGCGCGACCGGCGCCGTGCCGGCGTATGACCGCGACGGCTGCAAACGCAACGAGCGCAAAGGCGCCGGCAAGCGCACGATGGAGCATTTGAACGAACTGTGCCGCGGTGGTTCCCCAGAGCGTTCCATCGCACGCCGGCACGGTCGTGCACGCCAGGCCCGCGTAACTGGAACTGACGTATGCACCGACGCACATCGTCGCGAAGGCGAACGCGGCCGCAAGCACGAGCGCCGGCGTAACGCTGCCGCGAAAGCGCGGGCGCAGGGCCGGCATGGCGTGGGGCACCGGCGCGACGATGGCGAGCACGGCAAGCGACGTCAACGTTGCCAGCAAGGCCATGCCCATCGCCCAATGCAGCATGACCGAAATGGGGCTGTTGGCCAAGAGCACCGTTGCACCGCCGAGCCCGATCTGCGCGAGAAACACGGCAATGAGCGCCGCGAGCGCCGTCGTCAGGCCCGCGATGCGCGCCCGCTCCCGGATGCCCGTCATGATAACGCCGAGCACGACGAAACCTTCCAGGAATGCGACGAGGCGATGCGACCATTCGAGCACGACGCCGCCCGCCAGCGCCGGCACCACGTGACCGTGGCACAGCGGCCAATCGGGACACGTGAGGCCGGCATCGTTGATTCGCACCCAGCTTCCCAACACCGCGATCGCAAAAGCCAATGCAGCGCTTGTGATTGCGAATCCACGAAAGAGCTTCACGGTCACCCTCAGTGTAAAAGCAGCCGCACCGGCGGACAACGACTTTGGAGCCTTGCTCAGCGCTTTACCCGAAGAGGGCATCAGCCGCTTGATCTGCGAGGCCATGGAGCACGCTTCGCGAAGCGCCGCATTCAATGAGGACGCTCGTGGCGCTGGGCGTTTTGCTCCTGGCGCTGTGCGGCTGCCGCGAAGTTCGCGTAAAGACCTATGCGCACGGTACGACGTCCGTATCGGGTGGCAACCGCATCGTGGTCGTGCGCAACCGGCACGAACTCGAGGAATTCGGCATTCGCGCGCCGGTGCGTTTCAATCATGAATTCGGCGTGCTGCTGCTGCTGGGACCGCATGAGGAAACGGGCTGGCGCCAAACGATCGAGTCGATTCGAGCCAATGCCGACCGCGTCCGCATCGTCGCCTTCGAGCGGGCTCCGGCCGACGGCGGCGAACCGGCCGAGCCGTACCGCACCTATACGCTTTGGATCGTCCCCAATTCGGTATACCGCATCGGATCGGTCCTCGATGTCGTTACTCCCGAGGGAGACCCCTTGGCCTCCACCATCCTCAGATAGCGCCGATAACCGCCAAAGCCGCTCGGTACGGCCGGCATCACAACGAGGACAGCTTTGAACGTTGACACCATGGCGTCGATCGGCGCCGACATCACCCGCTTGGGCGTGGTCCTGGAACCGAACGGCGACCCAAAAGAAGCCGAGGGCGTCCTCAATCCGGCGACGACGCGCGCGCGTGACGGCAAGCTGCTCGTCTACCCGCGCAGCGTCGCCCGCGGCAACGTCTCACGCATTGGCCTCGTCGAGGCGAGCGGCGCGCCGGAGAACCCGCGCTTCACGCGAGTCGGTTATGCCCTTGAGCCTCAAGCTCCGTACGAAGTCCGCACCGGCCCCGGCGGCTACGGCTGCGAGGACCCGCGCGTGACCTTCGTGCCGCTGCTCGACCGCTACGTGATGGCATATACGGCCTTCGGTCCGGTCGGGCCGCGGATCGGCATCGCGCTGTCCCGCGACGGCTACGAGTGGGAGCGCCTAGGCGTCGCCGATTTCTCCGGCCACGACCTTCCCGACGGCGACGACAAGGACGGCGTTTTCTTTCCCGAGCCCGTGCTCTCGCCCGACGGGGTCGAAAGCTTCGCGTTCTACCATCGCCCCATGCGCCACGTCGTGGCCATCGACGTGTGCGCCGCCGCTCCCATCGTGCTGGCCAAGCCGCCGAGCGAGCGTGAGTGCACGCGGATCGCCTACGTTCCGGTCGACTCCGTGCTGGACGACCGGCGCAATTTGCTACGCGTCCGGGAGAGCGCGCTCGTCCTCGAGCCGGGGCCCGACTGGGGCCTGATCAAGAACGGCGGCGGCACGCCGCCCATCCGTATTGCCGAGGGTTGGCTGTCGTTCTACCACGGGGTCGACGTGCATGCCGCCAAAGACGGCCGCTGCTTGGGCATGCGGTACTGCGGCGGTCTCATCGTCCACGATGCCGAGCGACCCCACATCGTTCGCTACCACTCGCCGGCGCCGCTGCTGGCCCCCCAGACGGTCGAAGAACGCTTCGGCACGGTCAACGAGGTCGTGTTCCCGACGGGCCTCGACGTCCGCCCCGACGCTCCCGAGCGCGACTACGACCTCTATTACGGCATGGCCGATTCTAAAGTGGGGCGAGCACGCGTTCGATTGAACGCCGCCTAAGCGGCCGCTGAGTTCGCCGCGTGCTGCGGTATTTCGCGGTCGCCTCCGCGCTCGTCGTCGCCTTCATCGTCGCCGTCACGGCGTTTGACGTCGGCGGCCCGCCGGCCAACGGACGCTCGCGCTACGTCACCGCGACGGGCACGCCCGGGCCGCCGCAGCATGAGCCCGACGTCGCGCGGACGCCCGAAGCGGTGACGGGCTTTGCGCCGTGGGCGCTGTCGGCGCTTCCGGAATGCTTCACCCAAATGCGTGAAGTGCGCGGCCCGGCGGCGTACGTGCGGAGTCGTATCGATGCTGCGCTCGTCGCGATTCCGGTCGGCAGGGAGTTGCGCAGCGGCGACTGCATCGTCGTTCGGCGCGGGCCGGGTCAGCTCGACGTGACCCGCGACCCCGACGTGGCTTTGATCGTCGCGGGCGTCACGGCGTTTCTGACCGAGCGCGGCGCTTGGGACGCGCCGCGCACGCGAACGCTCCTCGTCGTCGTGCGCAGCGGACCGGGCCTCGTGCTGCGGCGTTACCGCACCGCTGCCGACGCCGTCATCGTCCCCTGCTGCCGCTAAGTCGGTTCCCCAGCGGAGCGGCGGGAACCGGAGGCGCTTGCCGTCCGGTCGAACGGAGTCGATCCATGCAAGCGACGGAAGCCGATCTCGCTACGGCCGTCGAGCGGCGGCGCACGTTCGCGATCATCTCGCATCCCGACGCCGGCAAGACGACCTTAACCGAAAAACTGCTGCTCTACGGGGGTGCCATCAACACCGCCGGACAGGTGGCGGCGCGCCGGCGCGCGCGTCAAGCAACCTCGGATTGGATGGAACTTGAACGCGAGCGCGGCATCTCCATCACGTCCACCGTGCTGCAGTTTCCGTACAAAGGCTGCACGCTCAACCTGCTCGATACGCCGGGACACCAGGATTTCGGCGAGGATACGTATCGCACGCTGCTCGCGGCCGACAGCGCGGTCATGTTGATCGACGCGGCCAAAGGCGTCGAGCCCCAGACAAAAAAACTGTTCGCCATTTGCCGCGCGCGGCGTATTCCGTTGTTCACGTTCATCAACAAACTGGACCGCCCCAGCCGCGATCCGCTCGAACTGCTCGACGAACTCGAAAAGGTGCTCGGCATCGCCGCCTATCCGCTGATCTGGCCGCTCGGCAACGGGCCAAGCTTTCGCGGCGTGTACGATCGTCGTACGCACGACGTGCACCTCTTCGAACGCACGCAGCACGGCGCCAAACGCGCTCCCGTGCGCGTCACCGATGTGGGCGATCCGCACTTCGCGGCATTGACCGACGAGACGACGTACCGCGAGTTTTGCGATGGTCTCGAACTGCTCGAAGGTGCCGGCGCGGCGTTCGACCGCGGCGCTTTCCTGACCGGCGATGCGACCCCGGTGTTCTTCGGCAGCGCGGTAACCAACTTCGGGGTCGAACTGTTTTTGGACGCGTTCATCGGTCTCGCGCCGCCGCCGCGCGCGCGCGCCGCGGCTCTCGACGGCAGCGGCAAGACGCGCGACGTACTGCCCGCATCCGACGACTTTAGCGGTTTCGTCTTCAAGATTCAGGCCAACATGGATCCACGCCATCGCGACCGTGTCGCCTTCCTGCGCGTGTGCAGCGGTCGCTTCCAACGTGACATGACGGTGCGCAACATGCGCACGGGCAAAGACGTCCGCGTGACCCGAGCGATGAAGTTGTTTGCGAGCGAGCGTGAAGTCGTCGACGAAGCGTACGCGGGTGACGTCGTCGGTTTGGCCAATCCCGGCAGTTTTGCAATCGGCGATACGCTGTGCGCCGGCACGCCGGTTACCTACGATCGCATTCCATCGTTTGCGCCGGAGTTCTTCGCGAGCGTGCGCAACGTCGACACCGGCGCCTATAAGTCGTTCGGCAAAGGAGTCGCCCAACTGGCCGAAGAGGGCGCAATCCAAGTGTTCTACGCGCCCGGCTCAATGCGCAGCGAGCCGATCTTCGCCGCGGTCGGCGAATTGCAATTCGAAGTCGCGAAGTACCGCCTGGCCGCCGAATACAACGTCAAGACGGAGTTTTTGCGGCTACCGTTTTCGCTCGCGCGCCGCGTCGTGGCCGACGCCGCGGCAATCCGGGCCGCGACCTGGCCGTCCAACGCGCGCCAGGTGGAAGATGGCGACGGTGCGCCCGTCGCGCTGTTCGAGAGCGGCTGGAGCGTGCGGCTGGCGCAAGAGTGGAACCCGCTGCTACGCTTCGAACCGTTTGAAGCAAGCGCCCGGCTCGCGGAGGCGGTCGGATGAGCGCGCGTTCCAACCGGCAGTTGTTCATCGCCGCCTTCATCGTCGTCGTCCTCATCGTCGTCGTGGCGAATCTCATCGGCCACCGTAAGAACCGCTACGAGCGCATGGCCGACTCGATAACGCAGGCCCTGGCGCGCAACGACATGGCGCCGGTGCAAAAGGACTTCAACGCCGTCGATCGTCCGCAGTTGCAAGACCGCGAGCGGGTCGGACACCTTTCGAACCTGGTCGTCTCGATGGGGACTTTCAAAGGGAGCAAGGAAACGACGCCGCGCGGTTCCGATCCGAATTACCATTCGTTCGTCGAAACGTTTGCCAAAGGCACGCTCGCCGAGAAGTTCCAACTCGATCCCGACGGAAAAATCACGCGCTTCCACATCGGTCCGAGCGCGAGTGCGAACCCGGGCTCGTGATTTCCCAGGGTTCCACCGTCACCTACGCCGACGTTGCGGCGGCGGCCGAACGGCTGCGCGGCGTCGCGCATCGCACCCCGGTCATGACGTCGCGCACGCTCGATGCGCGCACGGGTGTCCAGGCATATCTCAAGTGTGAGAACCTGCAACGCATGGGTGCCTTCAAGTTTCGCGGGGCCTACAACTGCATCGCGCAGCTCGATGCGGCCGCGCGCCTGCAGGGCGTCGTTGCGTATTCCAGCGGAAACCATGCGCAAGGCGTCGCGCTGGCCGCGCGGCTCGCCGGCGTGCCGGCTGCGATCGTGATGCCGCACGATGCGCCGGCGGCGAAGGTCGCCGCCACGCGCGAGTATGGGGCCGAGGTGATCGGCTACGATCGGCGCACGATGAACCGCGGCGAGATCGCGGAGCGCATCGCGCGCGAACGCGGCGCCACGCTGGTGCCGCCCTACGACGATGCGGCGATCATCGCGGGGCAGGGCACGACGGCGCGCGAGTTGCTCGAAGACGTTCCCGAACTCGACGCGCTGCTCGTCCCCGTCGGGGGCGGAGGGTTGCTCGCGGGCTGCGCCCTCGCTGCGACCCACGTGCGCCCCGGCATCGCACTCTACGGCGTCGAGCCGGCGGCGGGCGATGATTTCGCGCAGTCGTTCGTGCGCGGCGAACGCCTCGAAATTCCCGTGCCGGACACGATCGCCGACGGACAACAGACGACGTCACCCGGCCGTTTGACCTTCCCGATCGTCAAACGCTTGTGCCGCGGATTTTTCACCGTGAGCGACGACGCGATCCGCGCTGCGATGCGCTTCGCGTTCGAGCGGCTCAAACTCGTCGTCGAGCCGAGCGGCGCATCGGCGCTGGCCGCGCTCCTCCAGGATGCGCCGCAATTGCGCGGCTCGCGGGTCGGCGTCATTCTCAGCGGCGGAAACGTGGACGCCGCGCTTTACGCGGACATCGTGCATGCCTGAGGTCGAGGCTAACGACACATCGGAGCAGCGGGCTGCCGGGCTAAACCGGAAGACGGCGTTGATCACCGGGATCACCGGGCAAGACGGCTCCTATCTTGCCGAGTTTCTGTTGGAGAAGGGCTATCGCGTCGTAGGAATGACCCGGCGCACGAGCACCGAGGTTCACGAGCGTATCGAGCATCTCGTCGCCAGGGTCGAAATCGTTTCGGGCGATCTGCTCGACCAGGGGTCGATGGCGATCCTGATCGCCGACATTCGGCCGGACGAAGTGTATAATCTCGCAGCTCAGTCGTTCGTGCCGACGTCGTGGAATCAGCCGGTGTTGACGGGAGAGTTTACGGCCCTGGGCGTCACGCGTCTGTTGGAAGCGATTCGTTCCGTCGATCCCAAGATTCGCTTTTACCAAGCATCGAGTTCTGAAATGTTCGGCAAGGTGCAAGAGACTCCGCAGAGCGAGAGCACGCCGTTTTATCCGCGCAGCCCGTATGGCGTCGCGAAGGTGTACGGCCACTGGATCACCGTTAACTATCGCGAGTCGTACAACATGTTTGCGGTCAGCGGAATCCTGTTTAATCACGAATCGCCGCGTCGCGGAAAAGAGTTCGCCACCCGCAAGATCAGCGACGGTGTCGCCCGCATCAAACTCGGCATGCAAGAGAAGCTTCATCTTGGGAACCTGGACGCTCGGCGGGATTGGGGATTTGCCGGCGACTACGTGCACGCGATGTGGCTAATGCTCCAGCAGGAGCAACCCGACGATTTCGTGATCGCGACCGGACGGACCCATAGCGTGCGCGATTTTTGCCGGCTGGCGTTTCGCGCCGTCGACCTCGATTACCAGCGGTATGTCGTCGAAGATCCGCGCTTCATGCGGCCGGCCGAAGTCGATCTTTTGATCGGCGATCCCTCGAAAGCAAAACGGGCGCTCGGCTGGGAACCCGAAGTGACCTTCGAAGCGCTGGTCGAGCAGATGGTCGCCGCCGACATGGCGCGGCTGCAGCCGCTCGCACGCGTGTAGAAACGCGAGCGGAACGCGGTGCACGCACTGGTCACGGGCGGCAATGGTTTCGTTGGGCGATATCTGAACGCTGAACTGCGCGCGCGCGGCTACGAGACCTTCGTCGCGGGTCACAGGCGCGACGGCAGCGACGTTGATGCGCCCCTCGACCTCGCCGACGCCGATAACGTTCGATCCATCGTTGAGGCGGCACATGCCGACGTCGTTTTCCACTTGGCGGCGCAGGCGTTCGTGCCGGCGTCGATTGCGCAGCCCCTCGATACGTACGATACCAACGTGATGGGGACGGCACGGCTCGTGGAAGCCTTGCGCAAGCTTCCCCAGGCGCGGTTTCCGAAGCTACTCTTCGTCAGCTCCGCCGAAGTGTACGGCGTTCATGAGCCGAGCGACATGCCGCTGAGAGAGCACGCCGCATTGCGGCCCGCCACGCCGTATGGGGCCAGCAAAGTTGCGGGCGAAGCCGTCGCGCTCGCATCGGCGCGCAGCTACGGACTGCCCGTCATCGTGACGCGAGCATTCAATCACATCGGTCCCGGACAGAGCGACCGTTTCGTCGTCGCGCGTTTCGCGAAGCGTCTGGCCGACATCGCAGCGGGAGGCGATCCGGCGTTTCCCGTCGGGAACCTGGAACCGCGGCGCGACTTTCTCGACGTGCGCGACGTGGTGCGCGCGTACGTCGATCTAGCGGAACGAGGCCGTGAGGGTGAGGTTTACAACGTTTGCAGCGGTACGCCGACGAAGATCGCCGACGTTCTGCGCACGCTCGTGACGATTGCCCGCGTCGGCGTTGAGATTCGCGAGGATGCTGCTTTGCTGCGGCCGGCGGATGCGCCGTTGCTCTATGGCGACAACGCGAAACTCGTCGCGGCGACGGGCTGGAAGCCGGCTCATGCGCTGCCACGTTCCTTACGCGATATCTACGAAGCCGCGTGCGAAAAAGTAGCGCGGACGTGAACGTCGCCTACGTCGAGATGATCGGCGGTGCGAGCGGCAACATGCTGCTCGGCGCCTTCATCGACGCCGGAGCCGATGCCCAGCTCATCGAGGCGGCGCTGCGCACGATTCCCGTCACGGGATGGACGCTCGAACGCAAGCGAGTCGTCAAGTGCGGCATCGCCGCCGAGCACGTCGAGTTTCGTATTCCGGGCGAAGATCACGACGCGCACGCGCCCGCGCACGACCATCGTTCGGCTAGCGGCCGGCGTCTTGACGAGGTGCTCGACATCGTGGACCGCAGCGGGCTGAGCACGGGGCAAAAGGGTCGTGCCCGCGATGTCTATGTGCGTCTCGCCGAAGCCGAAGCAAAAGTGCATGGCACGCCCGTCGATCGCGCGCACTTTCACGAGGTCGGGGCGACGGACGCGATCCTCGACGTCGCGAGTGCCTGCATCGCCCTCGACCTGCTCGCAGTCGAACAACTGACTTGTTCCGCATTTCCCGTGGGCCGCGGCACGATTGCCATGACGCACGGTCGCTATCCGAACCCGCCCCCGGCAACCGCCGAACTGTTACGCGGTGTTCCGACGTACGACGGCGGGATCGACGGCGAGATGGTGACCACGACCGCGGCGGCGATTCTGACGACGTTGGGGGAGGACGTCGGCGTGCGTCCGAGCATGCGCGCCGAGCGAATCGGCTACGGTGCGGGACGGTCGGATTTTCCGATCCCCAACGTCACGCGCATCGCGATTGGCACGCGCGCCGACAACGTCGAAGGTACGACGTTCACCGCTCCAGACATGGCGCAGAGTGAGTTCGCCGGCGGCGATGTCTCGACCGACGAGATATGCGTGCTGGAAGCGAACATCGACGACATGTCGCCGCAGCGCTTCGAACTCGCCCTGGAACGCACGCTCGCAGCCGGAGCCTTCGACGTCTGGCTCGCGCCGATCACGATGAAAAAGTCTCGCCCCGCAGTCTTGTTCGGCGCCGTCGCACCACTCGATGTCGCGGCGCGGGTCGCGCAGGCCATGCTATCCGAAACCACCACGCTCGGCGTCCGCACGCGACGTGAACGCCGGTACGTCCTCGCGCGGGAGATCAAGACGCTGGACACGCCGTTCGGTCCCGTCCGCATAAAAGAAAGCAGCATCGACGGGGAGAGGCGACGCACGCTGGAATACGACGACGTGGCCCGGATCGCGCGCGAACGCAACTTGTCATTCGCGGTAGTCGCGCAAACGCTGGAAGACGTGCTGCGCGCGCCATGAGCATAGACCGTAACCCGACGTGGCGCGACGGCGTCTTCAAACGACGCGGAACGTTACTCGCCTTACCTGCGGTGGCTCTGGTGGTTTTGGGTCGGCCTTCGAGGCAATCCGTAGCGGTCGGCGTGCCCATCGCTTTCGTCGGCGAAGGACTGCGCTGCTGGGCGGTCGGCTATTCCGGCGTTACGACGCGTGCTGATTACGTCACGGCGCCGCAGCTGGTAACCGCGGGTCCCTACGCCTACATCCGTAATCCGCTATACGCCGGCAACCTGATCACGGCGCTCGGCTTCACGATTGCCTTTACGGGTGGCCTGGCGGCGATGCAACGAGCGATGCTGTGCATCGCTGGACTAGGCACAATGCTTAGCGTCTATGCCTGCATCGTACCGCTGGAGGAAAGCTACTTGCGGAGGACCTTCGGCTCGAAGTTCGACGTCTACGCGGCTCGGGTGCCGCGCATAATTCCGCGCGCGTGGCCGCTCCAATCGCAAGTCGGCTCCTACGATGCGACCGTAGTCGCACGCGCAGAGACACGAACGTTCTTGACCTTCAGCGCGATGCTCGCCGCGCTGATTCTGAAGACCGTTCGCCGCGAACATGGGTGAGTGGGGTTACGAGCTATATTTTCGGCTTGGGCGAAGGGGACGCGGACGTTCCCGCGGGCGCGCCGTCTGCCGCAAGCTTGTTGGCAATGTCTACGCGAAGCGCGTTGACGATGCCGCCATAGCGCAATTTCTCACCGCCTCCGAGGGCGTTTCGCTCGACTTGATAGACGGTGTGGTTCCCACGCGCCTCGTCGGCATGTGCATCGTTGGCGACCTGTTGCGAATCGGAAGCCGTCAACCGACCAGCGCCGCCGCCTTCGACTTTCACCGACACCATCGTTCGATCGGGGGTGGACCCGCCAAGTTGTGCAGCGATGTCGTCGGCGGCGTGATACAGTTTGTCCGCCGTCGCTCCATTCGTTTTCGTCGCCGCGAGGTAGAGCGCCGCGGCTGCCGATATCCCGAGATACCGCTCGCGATCCTGATCGGGCCGCACGTTGGGAAGCTGGTAGCACTTGATAAAGTTGCGAGCTCCGGCAACGGCGTCGGCGGCGCTGATGTCGTCGGTCCCCTTGGCCGCGCGGTCCGCGAAGGCGTGCGCCTCCGGACAGCGATCATCGATGTAGCGCCGGTCGGACAGGCTGAAGACGTCGTGAGGAGAGAAGGCGGCGGCGACGACCGGAAACTGTCCCGCTACGCCACATAGGACGACGACGGCGAACGGCATACCGAGGACAGGAAAATGCTTTCTCATCGGAATCGATTTCGCGCCCAGCGGGGACCTCTCCGGCTCGGTGGCACGCGGACAGAAGGATGACGCTGAGCCAGACAACCTCCAGGAGCAGTAGCACGTTGCGCTGGGCGCTGGCATTGACCATCGGGGTGGCGTTGCTTGAATTAGGCGGCGGCCTTGCGGCGCATAGTCTGGCCCTCGTGACCGACGCCGCACACGTGGGGATGGACGCAGTCGCGCTTGGAATCGCCGTGGCAGCCGCGATCCAAGGCAGCCGCCCGCCGACCGACCGGCAGAGCTACGGGTTCGCGCGTTTCGAGATCATTGCCGCGCTCGTCAATGGGATGCTGCTATTCGGGATTACCGCCGTGATCGTCGTCGAGGCCGTGCGGCGTTTTGCTTCGCCCGAGCTTCCGGGCGGAGAAATCATGTTTGCGGTCGCGGCGGTGGGATTCGCGGTGAACGTCGGCATCGGTATGATGTTGCTGCGGTCGGCGCGCAAGGACATGAACGTTCGGGCCGCCCTCTTCCACGTCGGTAGCGATGCGGTCGGGGCCCTGTCGGTCGCCATCGGGGGAATCGTCCTCCTCGTCACACGGGCGAGTTGGATCGACCCGGCTCTCTCGCTGTTCGTGGCCGCCATCATCTTGATCGGTGTCGTGCGCATCGTCGGCGAGGCCGTCGGCGTACTGCTTGAAAGCGCCCCTGCCCATGCCGCGATCTCCGTCGTACGGCAGCGGATGGCCGCCTTGCCTGGCGTGGAAGCAATCCATGACCTCCACGTGTGGACGATCGGCAGCGGGGAGCACGTTCTGTCCGCGCACGTTATTCTTTCGGATGCTCGCATAAGTGAAGCGAGTGCGATTCTTCAGCAGATCGAGCAGCGCGTCCGCAGCGAGTTTGCGATCGGCCACGTTACCGTGCAGTTCGAGTGCAAGACTTGCGCCCAGGACGAAGCGATTGTCTGTACGCAGCGTCCGGATGGTGGAAAATAACGCCTCCTTTCTGGGGCGATTCCCCAGATTAAGAGGAATTAAGGTGACGCTCCGGATAAGGCACCGAGGTCCCCAGCGCTGGCCTTTTCGAGAGCGGCGTGTATACGGGGCTCCCAATTCACTCAACGCTTTCGAGGTATCGATGATGCACTCTCGATCCTTACTGTCAGGCCTTCTTCGGGGCCGCAGCTTTTTTGCGTTTGCGCTGACGCTGGTCTTCGTTGCCGTGTCGGTACTCCCGTCGTTTGCGGCGGGCGGTCAAAAGGGCAACGTCAACGGCCAGATCGTCGACGCGACGACCGGCGCGCCGGTTGCGAACGCGCGCATAACGATCGCGGCTCCCTCCGGAAGGCAGGAGGCCACCACCGACTCCAAAGGGCGCTTTTCGTTCTTGGGAGTTGTCGTCGACACGTACACGCTTTCCGTCGAAGCGCAAGGCTACACGCCGTTTTCGCAGAGCGGTTTGACGGTCATCGGCGACCAAAATCTTGAGGTCGGACAACTCAAAGTCTCAAAGCAGTTGAGAACGATCGCGCGGACTACGACTCGTTCTATCGCATCTGCGTTCCAACCCAATCAGACGGTAGATTCCGTCACCGTCAATTCCGGCCGTATCACGCAGACGACCGGTAAAGCGGAGTCCACCAACGAGAACGCTCTGCTCCTGGCGGTGCCGGGTGCCACGCTGGACGTGAACAACAACATCACGATTCGCGGCAGCCTCGAAAATGAGGTCGGCTATCAGCTCGACGGCATCCCCTTCACCGAGCCGTTCTTCTCGACGAACGGCAGCAGCAACCGCTTCAGCGGCCTATCGCAAGTTCAGGTTGTCGAAGGCGCCGGCGATGCGACCCAGGGCAACGTCGGTGGCGGCGTCGTCAACCTGATTCCGAAGCGCGGCACGTTTCCGCCCTTCGGCGTCCTCGACGCCGAGATCGGCACGCCCGGGCAGTACAGCCAGGGCGCGCTCGAGTATGGGATCGCCTCGCAGAGCGGCAACATTTCGAACTATATTTCGTACCTGCAGACCAACCGTCGCATCCTGTACGGACTCGCCACGACGGGCGCCGCTCCCTACGGAAGCAATAACTTTTACAACAACAGTCGAGACGTCAACACCGACCTCATCGACAACTTGGTTCTAAAGTTCGGCAAGAACCTCGGGCAGTCGTTTCAGGTTCTTTACGAAAACCGTCGCTTGACCGCGTTTGGGCCGTACGGCGGCGTGTCATACGGTGGCACCAATCCGACGGCGTACTTTCAGACCGATCCGTATCAGTACGCGCCGATAGGCCTAACGGATCCCCTCAACGGCAGCGCCGGTCTGCTCGCGTCGATCCTGCCGACGCTCAATGGCCAAGCCTCCGTGAATCAGCCGCCGCCGCACGAGCAACCCCAGATTGACGATCAGACGCAAGCGTTGAAGTTCGAGTACGACAATCAGATCAACGCATCGAATTTTCTCGATCTGAAGTTGTACAACTTCAACTTCGCGAAGGGCAGCACGGATACGATCGGACAGGCCGCGCAGGACCCGAGCGTTGCGACCGTCGGCGGACGCCGCTCCGGGCTCATCGCCGACTTCATTCACCAGTTCACGCCGAACTACACGTTCACGTTCCGCGTCGAAGGTGAGAACCAGCATCCGATGTGGGATGGCTTCAACCCCTACAACCTCGCCCAACTCATGGAAGGGACTCCCGGCGGGCTTACCCCCGGTAACGGGGCCACGCCGTCGCTTGCGGACTTTCTCAGCCCCGGACCCGGCGGCGTCTGCCCCGTTGCCGGCGGTTGCTACCTCTCTCAGTTCTTCCCGGCCGGTCAAGTGCCGAAGCTGCCGATCTCGGGCATCAACTATAACCAAGCGCTGTTCCAAACGTTTGGCATTGCGATCCGTAACCAGATCAACATTCGCGACCGCTTGCGGTTGGATCTAGGCGCGCGTTACGACGGTGCGATCTACCGGTTCGGTCCCAATCCGTTCAACACGAATCCGCTAGATCTCAATAATCCCTCGGACGTTCCTCCGGCGGCGCTCGCCAACAAGTACATCAATCCGCGAACGGTCGATCCACGCGCGGCCGTTTCGTATCAGATGGGCCGTAACGACTCGTTGCGCTTCGGGTACGGACGCTCGACCACGTTCCTCAACGCCCAGACGGCTGGAACGCCGGCCGGACTGTATAATGCCGAAAGGCTGCAACACGTTCCCGCCCTTGATACGGCCGCTGCCCCCGCATGCGGAAGCGGTACCAATCCCGCTGGTCTCTTCAAGTGCGCGAACTATGCGCAGCAACTGTATTGGTTGTACGACCAGAACTTCGACGCCCCGGACCTTGGTGGGGCGACGGCGCAAGAGGCGAGCAACTATGACATTACGTACCAGCACCAATTTCCCAACGGCGTCGGTCTACGCGTTACACCGTTCTACAAACTGAGCACCGGCCTGCCGTCTTTCGCGCTTTTAAGCGAAACGACGGACCCGGTCACCGGCGCAATTCTCACCGAGGTCTTCACGGCAAACAATAACGGGATCAACCGGACTTCAGGCGTCGAGTTCGGCCTGACGACCCCTGAGCGCGCGGTGGGCTTTGACGGGTTCTTCTCGGCGACGTATCAGAACGTCTTAACGAGCGCGCCGCCGCTCATCAACGGCGAGGCAAATCTGCCGATCATTTCATCGGGTTCACTGGCACTTGGTGACGTGTATCGCGCCGGCTACGTCTCTCCGTTCGTGGCTCGGCTGGGCGTCGAGTACAAGACGAAGTTTGGACTGCGCATCAATCCCATCTTGCAGTACGATCGGGGCTTCCCGTTCAACGTCGGTAACACGATCGCGTCGCGGTCGGCGATCTTCGGTAACTTCCAAAACGTTCCGCAGGTCAACGTTGGGCCAGGACGCACGACGATCCCCGGTTTCAACGGAGCTACTGGCGGCGCTCTCGCGACGAACTACGTCGATCCGGCACTCCCGGGTAGCGTCTTCAATCCGAACATCGCGGCCACGCGCGGTACGCCCGAGTCCTCAGCGGCAGGCGGCATCCTGTACCATCCCGACCTCACCGCCGACTTGACCGTGGAATACAAGAAAGGGCGTAACACGTTCGGCGTTCAGGCGACGAATCTGTTCGGGAACATCTACAACGGCGTCGTGCCCGGCGTCAATCCGTATTACCAGCCGGTAGCGACGGGTGTCTCCGGACCGCAGACGAGTCAGGTTAAGCAGGCCGTTCCCGACTTCCAGGGCGGAATCTACAATAATCGTGGATTCGCCAACGTCCCGGCCGATGCCAACGCGTACACGAACGCCGCGTATTTGTTGAATCCGTCGAATCCGACACGGTTCACCTTCTACTACCAGCTCGCACTGTGAGCGGCGAGCGCACGATAGGGAGCAGAATGCTACAAAAACGTATCGGTATGGTGGGCGGCTTGCTCGCGGCCGTCGCACTGTCGAGCTGCAGCGGAAACGGTCAGAACCCGCAAAAGGTGACCACCGTCAATCCCCTGCAGGGCAAACTTCAGTTGGCCGTCGGCACGGCCAATATCTTCGGAGACCTTGGCGCTGGCGGCGGCGCGTTGACCGGCCTCAACGTCGTCGCGACGTTCCGCCAACCAGCCGGCGCGCAAACGCCGGGTGATACGGATGCGCTCGTCAACACGCCCACGTTGTCGGGGCCTTTCACGCTCCCGACGGCCGCGGGTACGCCGGACGCCTACGGTTCAACCATTGGGACAGGGCCTGGCCCTGGCGAGACCGGCGGCGCGAGAGTCACCGCGACGCCGCAGCAAAATCCCGGCTCGAGCACGATCCCGGCTTCAACGTTCGGGGTGAGCGGCGGCGTTACCGGGCTTGGGATCGAGCCTTTCAACTACACGACCACCGGAACAGCTGGCACGGTCGGAACGCCAACGACGTTCAAGCCGTACATCGTACCCGCGTACGATAACGGCGACGCCAACGCGTTTCGGCCGTGGGGCGGGCCACCTGCGTTCGATCCGAACAAGGACGGCAAAGGCGAACGCGACGGGACGGCGGTTTCGACGACGATCCTCGGCGTCTCCGAAGGGCTCGATGTGTTTGCCGGCGTCGCTCCTGCCGTCGGTTCGTATTCGTTGAGCGTCAACGTGCCGACATCACAAAACGGAACGAGCGGTAACGTCTCGACGAGCGCGAGCCTGGGCTCTGGAGCCCTGCTTCCCGCCGTCACGCCGCCGGTAGCGGCGCCGGACGGCACCGGCGGCGCTACGTTGGCGGTCACCTTACCGGCGGGCGTCACCGAAGCATACGTCCAGATAACCGACTTCGGTTTACCCGAGAATCCGGATGGGTCGCAAAACGGAAACTGCAACAGCGCGGGGGACGGTGGTCCCGGCAACAACCCACCAATCTATTACACGTTGTTCGTGACGGCATCCGGGACGGCCACGCTACCGCCAAACGATGGGCCGGGAACGCCCGGCACGACGACGCCTTCAATCTGCACGCCGACGCAGAACACGACGGCAAGCGGATCAACGACTCCTAGCGTGGGCGATCAGTTTACCACTCAACTGATCGGGTTCGACTATCCCGCCTACCAGGCATCGTATCCGAACAGCAACGGCAATCCCGCGCCCACGCTTCTCGGAGCAGCCGGTCAGGCCGACATCACGATCTCGTCAGCCATGTCCTTCATGCAACCCGTGGGAACGGCAGCCATCCGCGTGAAATCGTTTGCCTTCCTCAAGCGGGTGTCGGCAACGTCTGCACGCCTTCGGCATTAAGTCGCCCGCGCAGCGTAACCACAAGAGGGAGGGGTTCACGCCCTTCCCTCTTCGTCGTAGAAGTGTCGTCAGATACGGCGTCTTAGCTGCGACGCGAGTTTATTTCGAGCACGGCGAAAAACCGGCGTCAGCCTGATCGGCTGCCTGCACCTCATCATCACGCTCGCGGGCGCGGCGCGTATTCAGCTCCACGGCTGCAGAACGCGCCATTTCCGTCAGCGTCGGCGGGACGCGGTCGCGCGGGTCGGCGCTGTGCTCAAAGGGACCGAGCGGCGTGTAGCTGGCGCGGATGTAATCTTCGTCCCGCTGCTGCTGTGAAATCGCGGGGTGCGCGTTGACGTAGAGCATGAAGCGGCTGATCGCTTCGGCGAGCACCATCTGGCGGTGCAGCGCCCCGCCCAGCGCGTTTGCATACGTGACCAGCGCTTCTTTTTGTTCGGCCGTCGGCGCCGATGCCGCGACGTCGCGCAGAGCTTTGGTTTCTTCGACCGCCGCGCGTGCGCGCGTACGCAGGGTCGTGAAACGCTTCAAGAGTTGCGCGATGCCGTGCTGCCGCGCAAGTTCGGTCTCGTCGAGGTCCGTCGTGCTGAGGTATTGCACATCGTCGTCCAGATCAGCGTCACCCTGCAGCGCGGACGCGGTCGCTAAACCACCGTGATCGTAGACCTGCTGACAGAAAGCGGTCTTCGCATGAATGCGGCCGATCAGGCGCAGCGGCGAACCGGACGCTGAAGGAGTAGTTACCGTACCGGCCGGCGACGTTCCAGAAGATGGCGCCCCCGTCGCCACTCCGCAACCGAATCCCAGCGCGACCACCGCGCTCCCAGTTTGCATCAACGTTCGGAATCCGGCCATGCGACTCAAACCCCCGTGAAGCCGCTTCGAGTGTCTGTTCTATTCGCGGTGTCTCGTCCTACGTTCCCCTGAAGCCTTACGTGCCTTTCTCGGCACCGATATAGCGGATCAATTTCAGGAATAGCGCCGGCGTGGTCGCAAGGCTGTTTGGGTCGCCGTACACGATGTAGAACTCGTTATGCGCAGCAAGGAAGTGGAATGCGAAGCTGACGTTTCCGGCGGAAACGTAGTCGAATGGTGCCGAGCCGTTGAGCGTTCCGAGCGGTGCTTGCGGCGTCGGCAGGTCCGGCGCTTGAAAGGCGTTGGGCAGATTGCGGCCGATGATGCGCCGGATGCCTACGTCGAAGGACGCGTCTCGGCTGAGCTGCCAGTCGAGGCTGGCGCGCTCGAGCCACTGCTTGGCCACAGGTTCGGCAGCGATCGGGGACCCGCCGTAGAGATTCTCGTCGGCTTCCAGTGAAAGGTTCAGTCGTTTGCGCACGGGCAAAGTCGTAAAGTAAGACCATTCCGTCAGGCGCCCGTGTGAGTATGGCCCGCTGGTGTAGGTGACGGAACTCGGGGTCGCGGTCTGACCCCGGTACGAAACGTAGATGCCGTTGGCGTTGAACGGCAACAGCTCGCCGTCGTACGTCTGGACGCCTTGCGAATTCTCGTAGAGATGCACGGAGATGAGATTGCGCAGGTCGACGTTGAGCTGAGCGCCGCCGTCGGTCTGCGCGGGTCGACCGAGGTGGTCCGCATACCGCCCGTAATACGAACTGATGGAAACGTCGTGCAGCGGTGCGTGCGCGGCGAAGTTCACGGTATGGCTGTAGAATGCGAAATAGCCGGCGATGTCCGGTTGATTGACGTAACCGTCATAGGGTGAGAACTGCGGTCCGATTTTCTGGAACGAAATCAGCGTTGTCGTCAGGCGACTTGCATAGCCTGCGCCGTACTCGAAGTAATCGGCCAAACCCGGCACGCTGACGCTCGTACCGCGGTCGACGCCGCCGTTGAAGTAGGCGAACAGATGAGTGTGCTGGTTCGATACTCCGGTGTACAGGGTGGTCGCATCGTCGCGGGTTCCGGGTAGATCGGCAGCGACGCGCTGCAGCGACGCGGCGTAGACGAGTTTCGGGTCGTTGTACGCGTACGTTGCGACCTCCGCGCTATCGTTGCGACCCGTTCCGACGGCATCGAAGGCGGCGAAACTGGTACGGCCCTGGGTTCCTTCATACGCGTAGCCGTCGCGGAACGTCGGAATGGCGGGCGTGTACAGCGTCGTGGGACAGTTGTTGCAGCTGAACGTATTGTTGAAGTTTGACCCGACCTGTGTGAAGAACGACCGCACCTCACCGTAACGCCGCGCGAAGGCCGTTGGCGCGATTGTCTGCTGATCGATTTCGACGTTTGAATAGTCCGGATGCAGCGCGGCGACGAGCGACGAGGTGAGGGTCACCGGCAGCGCGAGATCGGCGCCGATGCGTGACGTGCTGCCGCCGTACGCCGGAGTCGTCAGTTCGCCGAGCCCGTACAGTTGCACGCGGGTCTTCGGCCGCGCCGCTTTCGCATTGCCGTGCGCGGCGATGCCGCTCAGCGTCCCGGCGAAGGCGGGGTCACCCGCCCCGCGTTGACCTTCAACGTGTTCCCAGACCTGCGTGCTGTTCGTCACGATCGTCGTGCGCTCGAATTGCGCGCTCCACGTCGTCGAGCCACCGCTGCGAATGATATCGAACGGAACGTGCATCGTGACGACGTACCCTGAAGGCGTGCGGCGCGCCGCCGCAATCCATTGGGGAGCATAGGCGGTATTTTCACTCGATGACTGGTAGCGCGCGCCAAGCGCGTTGGAGGTGAACGTGTACTGGAAACCGTTGGTCCCTTGCGGCGACAACACGAGCGTAACGTTGTCGTCGCTTAGAACACTGCCGCCGTTGGTTGCCTGCGACGCCGTCAGCGCTTCGCGCTCGGTGACGTCGAAAGCGACATCGAGGCCACCCGGATCCTGCGCGATGTAGGCGGTCGTCGGTTCGCCCGAACGCTGGTACGTGAAGTCGAACGATACCGGAACGCGCACGGCCTATGCCCACGAATCATCGAGCGTTCCGGCGAGCGAGGGTGCCTTCTCGAGGAGCGGAACGGCGATCGCGAACGATTCGCCGGTGGCCAGGACCGGAGTCGCCGCCAGAAATGCCGCACATGCCAATACGAGCAGCGAAAATAGGCGATGCATGGCGTTAGCGACGCGACATGGGGCGCTGTGAAGCGATGGAATACCGGAGCCGCTTAGGTCGGGGGTGGCCCGAATACTGAGATGAGGTCGGGGAAATCGACGGGAGCCTCGCCCCAGACCGTCGTTTTTCGGGAGAAAGGGTCAATCAGCACGACGTAGTGTGCGCCCGCTTTGAACCAACGCTCACATTTCGCGCGTTCGATGGATACGGCACTCGGTGTGCGCTGCGACTCAGAGAGTAGCTCGACGACGATGTCGGGCACGAGCGACGGAATTTTCTTACGCTCTCTCTCGCTCATGGAGTCGACGCGGTCCTGCCGCACGAGCCCGACGTCGGGCGCAGGGGCGTCGCCGTCCGGAAGCCGGTAGTTGGCGCTCGGACTCGTGGTGACGTACCCGTGAGACCGTGCCCAGGTCGTGATGAGATACGCCAGATCGTTCTCGCGTACGCCGCCGTCAAAGCCCATCGGCGGACTCACGACGAGCTTACCTCCAATCCGTTCGACCTGCATGTCGATGCGTTCGCCGAACAGCATGAGCGCATCGTCGTCCGTAAGGGCATCATGTGCAAGGAGGCGTAGGTCGCGGTCGCTCGGCGTTGCCTCAGTTTTCGCTTGCATACGTCGTCGTTTCCGACCACCTCCATGCGCTAGGCGTTCCCGTCGTTTTCGCTACACGCAAATGAGGCCGCTGCACCCGGGCGAACGCGCCGTCTCCCGTTACTTCAAGCACGGCGAGAAGCCGGCGTCAGCCTGTTGTGATGCGAGAACCTCGTCATCGCGTTCCGGACCGCGCCGCTTTCCGAGGTCGTTGGCCGCGGCACGTGCCATTTGCGTCATCGTTCCGGGGTTACGGTCGCGCGGATCGGCGCTATGCTCCCACGGTCCGAGTCTGCTGTAGACGGTGCGGGAGTAATCGAGATCGTGCTCCTGCTCGGTCACCGTTTGGTGCGCTTCGGCGGAAATCGTGAAACCGGTCAGGGCGTTCGCAACCAGCGCGGTTTTCTGGTCTTGCGTCGGCGCCGCAGCGGCCCCGTCGCGCAATGCTTTCGTTTCGCCGATCGCGGCCTTCGCCCGCGCTTGCAGCGCCGTGAAGCGCGCCGTCAGAGCGGTGACGGCACGGTGGCGTCCGAGTTCCGATGAATCGAGGTCGACCTTATTGAGATAGTTCACGTCGTCGTCGATGTCGTCGTCACCCTCGAGCACCGACGCGGTCGCGAGCCCGCCATGATCGAGCACCGACTGACAGAAGGCCGTCTTCGCATGCACGCGCCCGATCAAACGCAGCGGCGAACTGGAAGCTGCCGGGATGGGAACGGGTGTGGCGACCGGTACCGGCTCTCCCGGCGGGGCCGCTGCGGCGACGCCGCACCCTAACCCAAGCGCGATCAAAGCGCTTACCGCTAATGGCAACCTTTGCGATCGGGCCATGAGACTCTCCGCCCCCGTAGACGCTTTGCGTCTCGGGTAGATTCGACATCGGACGTTTGCGCCTTCTCACACGCCGGCGCTCTCCACGTCGCGAAGGGAGGCAATCGGGCATCCGGAAGTTCCTCCGTTCTCCCGTCCCCCGCAGAAAGAAGCGCATGCAGTCCAAAACCGTCGTCCTCAGTACCGCTCGTACGCCGTTCGGCAAGCTCGGCGGAGCACTCGTGTCCCTCTCCGCCACGACGCTCGGCGGGGAAGCGATTCGGGCCGCGGTCGAGCGCGCGACGCTTGACCCCGCCGAGATCGAGCACGTTATCATGGGCAACGTGATTCAGGGCGGTAACGGTCAAGCGCCGGCGCGTCAAGCGATGTTCAAGGCCGGCCTTGCCAAGACGACGACGTTCGAGACGACGAACAAGGTGTGCGCCTCCGGGCTCGTCGCCATTGTGCAAGCGGCGCGCCTCATCAACGATGATTCGAAGCAGGTTGCGGTCGCCGGCGGAATGGAGTCGATGTCCAACGCTCCGTACGCGCTTCCGAACGCGCGCTTCGGCTATCGCTTCGGCGACGGCGTGTTCGTCGATCTCATGAACTACGACGCGCTGCTGGATCCGTTCTCCGGCTGGACGATGGCGCAGGCGCAAACGCGCGTAAACACCGACCTCGGCATCACGCGCGAAGTGCAGGACGAATTCGCGTACCTTTCGCACGAGCGCGCGGCGAAGGCAACCGCCGACGGTCGCCTCGCCCAAGAAATCGTCGCGCTGAAGATCGCAACCAAAGCGAAGGGGAAACTCGTCGTCGATGCGCTGCCCGCAGCCGCGCGCGCGCGCGTGCCGGTTCACGCCGGCGGAAATGGCGCGGCGAACAAGCTCTTCCACGCGCCACCCGAGAACATGCAGGCGCAAGTCGCGCGTTACAACTCATACGTCACCGGCGACGTACCGTATACGGTCGTCGACAAAGACGAACCGATCCGCTCCGACGCGTCGCTCGCTGCGATGGCGAAACTGCCGCCGCTCGACAAAGACGGCACGGTGACCGCCGGCAACGCCCCCGGCGTCAACGACGGCGCTGCGGCGGTCGTGCTGGCAAGCGAAGATTACGCGCGCAGCCACGGTTACGAAGCACTCGCGACGGTCGTCGATCATGCCGATGCCTCGTGGGATCCCGCGTATCTCGCGCTGACGCCGGCGATGGCCGCGCAGCAGTTGCTCGATCGCCACAACCTCAAAGCATCCGACGTCCATATTTGGGAAGTCAACGAAGCATTCGCGGCCGTCGCTTGGAGCACGGCGAACCTCCTCGGTATCGACCCGCGCGCAATTAACCTACAGGGCGGTGCGGTTGCGCTTGGCCATCCCGTCGGTGCTTCGGGCGCGCGCATCGTCGGCGCGGTCGTTCACCAACTGCGCCGCCGCGGCGGCGGCTACGGCATCGCAGCCATTTGCAGCGGCGGCGGCCAAGGCGATGCGGTGCTCATCCGCGTGGACTGAAGCCGGTTTCTTTAGCCGCGGACTGCGAAGGTCTGTTGTAACGTAGCCAAGATAGAACGCAGGGTCGAGTCGTCTACGTTGCCGAGCGGGCGAATGAGTCGGCCCGATGAGACGGAACGAATTTGATCGCACAGAGCCCGCCCGGCCCGATTTCCGAACATCACGTTAGCCCGCCACGGCGCGTCCGCGGCGTGCCTCGACAGTGGAACGACTACGACCGTCTTGACACGGTCGTTCATCTCGTCGGGCGAAACGATGACCATCGGCCGCGGCTTCGAAATCTCGCTGCCCATTGTCGGTTTGTACGAAGCTAGCCACACATCGCCCAAACGATAACGCGACAATCCGATCAATCCCAGTCCGGGTCCGAAAGATCGTCCTGGCGGTCGAGCAAATTGGCATCCAACCATGCTTTGTCCTCATCCGTCAGCTCCAAGACTGGTCCGTCGCCCCAGCCCTCCCGCACTTTTCGCTTGGGCTTGAGCACGAGCGAGCCATCGACGAGGCTCATCTCCACGGTTTCTCCGAGGGCTAGTTCGTCGATGAATGCCTTCGGAATGATGACGCCTTTTGAAGTGCCGATCTTCCGTAGCTTCGCTTCCATGGCCATAATATTATCATAAGGCGACGGTGCCCGAAAGAGGTGCCTCACGGCGCCGCCGAGGTTCCATTCGCAAAGCGTATCAGCGGTAAGCCGACGATGTCGTACGTCGATGACGCGGTGCCGATGCCGGCTTCCTCGATGCGGCGAGGATGTCGCGGCTCATCGCATCTTTGAGCACGCGCGTGCCATGGCTCGGGGACCCGAAGCGTAACACGAACGTCGTTTCAGAATGGATCAAGCCGGAACCCGACCGAAGCGTCGTTTCATGGCTGGCCGACGTCGATGAGGAAAGCGTCTTTCTGAGCCGTGGTATGCTACGCCGAAATTCGGCGCGGCATCGAAGCGATGTCCCGGGACGCCAGCGTGAACGGCTGCGACAGTGGCTCGAAATCGATCGCTCCATCGCCGAAGCATGGGGCGTCGTTCTGGACGGTGCGCGACGGGTGGGCATTACGGTCGGGACGATGGACGCCTTCCTTGCTGCCACGGCGAAAATCCATGGGATGACGCTCGCCACGCGAAACGTCAAAGACTTGAGCAAGCTAGGGATCGAAGTCTTCGATCCGTGGACATATCGGAGGTAATACGGTGAAAGTTCTCGTTGTCGGTGCCGGGCAGATGGGGGGCGGTATCGCGCACGTTGCGGCGCTCTCGGGTGATGAGGTGACGTTGCTCGACCGGGAGCAGCGCTTCGTCGACGGTGCGATTGCGACCATGCGGAAAAACCTCGATCGCGGCGTCGAGAAGGGGCGCGTTACGCCGCAGGACCGCGACGCCGCGCTCGGGCGCATCACGCCCGCCGCGGCATGGCGCGAATTCGACGTCGACGTTGCGATCGAAGCGGCGACCGAGAACGAAGAACTCAAACGCGACATCTTCCGCAAGTTGGACGCCTCCACGCCCGAGCGCACGATCCTCGCGAGCAACACGTCGTCCATTTCGATCACGCAACTGGCCGCGGTCACCAAGCGTCCCGAACGCGTGATCGGCATGCATTACATGAATCCCGTTCCGGTGATGAAACTCGTCGAAATCATCCGCGGCATCGCGACGGCGCCGCAGACGTACGAAACCATTCGTGCCCTCGCGGTGCAGCACGGTAAGACGCCGGTTGAGGCGCGCAACTATCCGGGCTTTATCTCCAACCGCATCCTGTGCCCGATGCTCAACGAAGCGGTCTTCGCGTTACAGGAAGGCGTCGGCACGGTCGAATCGATCGACACCGTGATGAAGCTCGGCATGAACCATCCGATGGGGCCGCTCGAACTTGCCGACTTCATCGGTCTCGACACGTTGCTTGCGATCATGGAGGTGCTCGTCGAGGGATACGGCGATCCGAAATACCGTCCGTGTCCACTCTTGCGCGAGTACGTCGATGCGGGCTGGCACGGGCGCAAAACCGGTCTTGGGTTCTACGATTGGCGTGGCGGCGAACGGCGCGCGCGCACCGATCTGACGGCGAGCGGCGTTCCGGCGTTCTCGGGCGACGGTACCGCCGCGCCCTCCGGCGCGTCGGCGCAGGCGCCTGCCGGCGTGGCCAACGGCGCGCGGTGATCGACGCCCCAGCGCCGCCGCTCTTCGACGTCACGGCCGACCAGCGCGAAATCGGCGATTTGTCGCGCACGATCGCCGAGCGCGAGATCGCGCCGCACATCCTGGCGTGGGATCGCGAACACCGCTTCCCGCGTGAACTGTACGCGAAACTCGGCGATGCGGGCATCATGGGCCTCATCATCCCCGAACGCTACGGGGGCGCAGGCGCCGATTACGTGTCGTACGCGCTCGCGATCGAGGAGTTTGCGCGCGTCGATGCCGGAACGGCCGTCACGCTTTCCGTTCATCTCATGATCGCGTCGGCGATTGTGCGCCTGGGCGACGACGCCCAAAAAGAACGGTATCTGCCGCGCCTCGCCGGCGGCGAGGCAATCGCCGGTTTCGCGCTCACCGAACCCTCCGCCGGTTCCGACGCCGCGGCACTCGCGAGCACGGCGCGCCGCGACGGCGACGAGTACGTGCTCAACGGCCGCAAACAGTGGTGCACGAACGGGAGTTATGCCGGGGTCACGATGGTCATGTTCCGCACCGGCGGTCCCGGCCCCAAAGGCATCTCGGCCTTTCTGATCGACAACGATACGCCGGGCATCGTCGTCGAAAAAGTGACCGAGAAACTCGGTATCCACACGAGCAACACGTGCGACCTCGCCTTCGATGACGTGCGCGTGCCGGCAGACGCGCTGCTCGGCGCGAAAGGCACCGGCTACACGATGGCGCTGAGCGCGCTCGGTGCCGGGCGCATCGGCATCGCGGCGCAGGCGACCGGCATCCTTGCCGCGTGTCTCGATGCGTCGGTGAAGTTCGCCAAAGAGCGCGAAGCCTTCGGGCGCCCGATCGCGGCCAACCAAGGCGTGTCGTTCAAGATCGCGCAAATGGCCACCGATCTCGATGCCGCGCGATTGCTCGTTTATCGTGCGGCGTCGCTCTGCGATCGGGGTGAACCGTACGCGCTCGCGGGCAGCAAGGCGAAACTGTTCGCCTCGACCGCCGCGCGCAAACACGCGGGCGAAGCCGTGCAGATTCATGGCGGCTACGGATACACCACCGAGTTTCCGGTCGAACGCTACTATCGCGACGCGAAGATCACGGAGATCTACGAGGGAACGAGCGAAGTCCAACAACTGCTCATCGCCCGCTCGCTGCTCGGGCGCTTCGACTGACCTTCCCGGTTCCGCACACCAAGCCGTTTGAACGCAGCGACCTGCGGCGCTATCGAACGCGACAACGCGCACGTGACGTGCAGTTGCTCGACGGTTGCATCGTCATCGGTCCGCAGCGCGATGAGGCGGCCCTCCGCGCAATCGCGACCCTGGCAGCATCACTCGAATTGCATCGCCGCAAACTCGGCTACGGCGCCCTGCGCGAGCGTCCCGATCTCGCCTTCGACCGCTACAACGTGCGTACGCCGGCGCTCGCGTTTTTCACCGGTGACGTCGGTCACGCGCCGGTGTTGGTGGTCGAAGCGATGAACGCGAACGAGCAATTCGGCGTCATGCGCGCCAAGCTGGAGCGCTACCTCGATTTCGGCGTGCCGACCGCCCTCGGCCTCGACCCGGGAACTCGGCACGTTCTGATCCGCAGCGGCAGCGGGCGGTCCGAGATGATCGACAGCGGGCCGCTCGGCTTACCGTCGCCGCTGACCGCTTGGGAGTTTCGAGCCGAAGTGCTTTGGTGCCGTGAATCAGCATGAAGGCAACGACATATTTTCGTGAAAGCGCCCAACCTCGGCATGGTATCACGGATGCTATGTGCGAGCGGATCCACGGACTCGATATCGACGTGTTCGGACGATTGCTGAAGTTGAGATTCCGCGCACTCATCTTGCTTTATGACGCGAGGGCACACGCGCGCAAGCGCGAACGGCAAAGTATGTTCCGCCGATTGATCGCGGCGCTGTTCATCGCGCCGCTTTTCTCGCCGTCCCTACTGCCCGGTCGGCTGGGGGCGCAAAGCCGAGCCGTCGATCCGGCGCTTTTCGCCGGTTTGCATTGGCGCATGATCGGGCCGTTTCGCGGTGGACGCACCGTCGCGGTCGCCGGCGTGCCAGGCGATGGGCGAACGTACTATACCGGAGCGGTCGGCGGCGGCGTCTGGAAAACGAGTGACGCCGGGCGCACCTGGAACCCGATCATGGATTCGCAACCGGTGGCTTCGATCGGCGCGCTGGCCGTTGCGCCGAGCGATCCGAACGTCGTCTACGTCGGCAGCGGCGAAGCCGACATGCGTTCCGACATTCAGCACGGCAAGGGCATGTACCGTTCCAACGATGCCGGCGCGACGTGGGCGCACATCGGCCTCGACGATTCCCGCCACATCGGCCGCGTGCTCGTCGCGCCGCGCGATCCGCAGACCGTGCTCGTCGCCGCGCTGGGACACGGGTACGCGGCCAGTGACATGCGTGGCGTCTACCGTTCGACCGACGGCGGCGCGTCGTGGACCCGTACGCTGTCCCACGACCGCGACACGGGCGCGATCGATCTCGCGGCCGACCCGACGATGCATCAAGTGTATGCGTCGCTCTGGCAGACGCGCCGTCCGCCGTGGAGCGTCTACCCGCCGTCGGCCGGACCCGGCAGCGGGCTCTACAAATCGAACGACGGCGGCGTGACGTGGGCGCAATTGCACGGCGGCCTGCCGACGCAGGATGTCGGTAAAATTGGTTTAGCCGTCGCGCCGAGCGAACCGCAGCGCGTCTACGCGATCGTCGATGCGAAAGCGGGCGGCCTGTACCGCAGCGACGATGCCGGTTCAACCTGGCGGTTGATCGACGGCGACGTGCGCTTGTGGCAGCGCGGCTGGTATTTCTGTCACGTGACCGTCGACCCCAAGAATGCCGACACCGTCTACATCTCCGACACGTCGGTCTACCGATCCACCGACGGCGGCGCGCACTTCACGGCGATCAAGGGATCGCCCGACGGCGACGATTTTCACCAGATGTGGCTCGATCCGCTCGATCCCTCGCACATGGTGTTGGGCAGCGATCAGGGAACGAGCGTGAGCACCGACGGTGCGCGCACGTGGAGTTCGTGGTTCAATCAACCGACGGGCCAGTTCTATCATGTGGCGACCGACAACGCGTTTCCGTACCGTTTGTACGGCGCGCAACAGGATAGCGGCGCGGCAATGATCGTGTCGCGCAGCGATCACCGCGGCATCGAAGAACGCGATTGGCGTCCGATCACCGCGGGGGGAGAAAGCGGTTCCATTGCACCCGACCCGCGCGATACGGATATCGTGTACGGCGGAGAAGTCGATCGCGAAAACCTGCACTCGAATCAGACGCAATCGGTTTCGCCGACCGCTGGACGTCCGGGCGTGTGGCGCAGCGAATGGACGCAGCCGCTCGCCTTCGGTCCCGATCACGCGCTGTACGGCGCGCACCAACTGATCTTTCGCAGCCGCGATGGCGGGAACCGCTGGGCGGCGATCAGCCCTGACTTGGCGCGCCGTAACCCGGGAACGCCTCCGAATCTCGACGCGCCGACGGCTGCCGACGCCGATCTGCCCGAGCCGCGCGGAGTCGTGTTCGCGCTCGCACCGTCGCCGCGCAACGCAAACGTTCTGTGGGCGGGCACTGATGACGGCCTGGTGCACGTGACCGTCAACGGAGCACGCACGTGGCGCAACGTGACGCCGCCCGGCGTGAGCGCGTGGAGCCGGATCGACACGATCGAGGCTTCACCCTTCGACGTGCGTACCGCTTACGTGGTGGTCGACCGCCATCGCCTCGACGACGAGCGGCCGTATGTCTTCATCACGCGCGACGGCGGACGTACATGGCATAGCGCGAACGCCGGGATTCCGGACGGCAGCTTCGTGCACGTCGTGCGCGCTGATCCCGTTCGTCGCGGGCTGCTCTATGCGGGAACGGAAACCGGCGTGTTCGTCTCGTTCGACGACGGTGAGTCGTGGCAGTCGCTGCGCCTGAACATGCCGCTGTGTTCCGTGCGCGACATCAGCGTGCGTAACGGTGATCTCGCGGTCGCGACGCACGGCCGCGCGTTCTGGATCCTCGATGATGTCGAGCCGCTGCGCGAACTTTCCGCCGATGCATCGGCGGCCGCGCGGCTCTTTACGCCGCGCGAGGCCGTTCGAACGCGCGAGGGCAACGACGAAGCGGAAGCGACGCCCCCGGAGATCGTGCTCGGCGAGAATCCCCCGAACGGCGCGTACGTCGATTACATCGTGCCCGCGGGCGCGCTCGGTCCCGTGACGCTTACGATCGCGGATGTGCGGGGTGCGGTCGTACGGCGGTGGTCGAGCAGCGACGTGCCGCACGCAGTCAGTCCCAACGATGTCGATTTTCCGGCGTATTGGATCGTTACGCCGCAAGTGCCGTCGGCCTCGCCGGGCATGCACCGCTTCGTATGGGATTTCCATCGCGCGCGCGCCGACGGCCCGCTCGCACCGCCCGGCCGCTACGCGGCACAGCTGACGGAGAACGCCCGCACCTTCACGCGCCTCTTTACCCTGCGGCGCGATCCGCGCGTCCGCGCGAGCGACGCAGACCTCGTCGCGCAAGCGGCGCTTGCGAACGCGATCGACGGCCTCGGCATGCAAGTCGATGCAGCCCTTTCCCAAGTGAAGGCTGCCCGAGCGAAAGCGAACGCCGACGTGACTTCGATCGATCGCATTGCCGGCACGCCGCCGGACGAAAATCCGCGCAACTCCATGGGCGCCCCCGTCACCGAGTTCACCACGTTGCGCGCCGAACGCGTCCAACTGACGGAACTCGAAGCGGCCGTCGAAAGCGCCGATGCCGCCCCAACCGCCGAACAACGCTCGGCCTGGACACCACTACGCGCGCGGACGGTACGGTCGCTTGCAGCTTGGCGTACACTCGTTGGAGCAACGCGATGACGCGCTTCGTGCCGCCGGCTCGGCGACACAACGATACACGGTCGCGTATTACGAAATGCCTTGCGTGCTCGACCAGGGATCGATCACCATGAGTTCCTCGAACCCGGCTACTTTGAAATGCCGCACGTTTCGGGTAACGACAGGAAGGCCGCGAAAGGACGCGATGGCGGCGATTTGCGCGTCGGTCGCCGGAAGTGTTTTCCCGCGATGGCGCGCCGCTGCGACAGCCCGGCCCCATATCCGCGCAGCGGCGAGGTCAAAGGGAAGGATGCGCTCGTCGAACTCTTCGACGAGATGCTGAATCCACGACTCCAGCGAGCGACGTTTTTTGGACGGCTTGAGCAGCGCAATCCCGATCTCTAACTCGCCGATCGAAGGCGCGCCGATGTACCCGTCCTGCGCTGATTGCGCTGACATCCAATGGAGAAATCCGTCATTCGGTCGCCGCTTGGTCAGTTCTGAAAGTGCGGTCGTGTCCAGTAAGAACACTACCGGGTCACCTCGTCGAACAAGTCGACGGGCGGGTCATAGTGCTCTTCGGCGTGCGTGAGGTCCAACTCCGAGCGCATCAGCGGCGAATGCAACAAGAACGACAGCAGAGGTTTGGGCGGCCGCATCGCTTCATACTGGGCGACTGACACCACGGCGGCAGCCGGCTTACCCCTGCGCAGGATCACCTGCGCCCGTCCCGCCTGGGCCATGTCTACCAGTTCAGAAAGTTTCGCTTTAGCGTCTTGAAGATTCCAAGCATGGTCGTGCAATCGCGCCACCAGACTAGATTACACTAGTTCACTAACGAGGTCAAGGTATCGCCCGACCATGGCCGAGGTTTTCCACACCGAAGCGACAACCTCGGGTGGTTTGCCTTCGAGGAGATCGCCGCTGATGAAACTGATGGAGCATCAAGGGAAAGAGCTATTCCGCCGGGTCGGGATACCGACGCCGCGGGGCGTTCATGCCGCCAGCGTGGCGAACGTGACGGCGTTTATCGAGAGCAATCCCGGCTCGTGGGTGCTCAAGAGTCAAGTCATGATGGGCGGTCGCGGGAAAGCCGGCGGCATCAAGTTCGCCGATGACGCGAAAGCCGGTGAGGCCGAGGCGCGTGGACTGATTGGTAAAGTGTTGAAAAACGCGCAGAATCCCGACGGCGAGGAAGTGAAATCACTGCTGATCGAGGAGAAGGTCGCGATTGCCAGCGAGGCCTATGTTTCAATCGCGATCGACCGCGCGGCGAAGAAGCCTGTCGTGATCGTCACCGCGCAGGGCGGTATGGACGTGGAAGAAGTCGCCGCTCACGATCCGGATGCGATCAGTAAGTACTGGATCGATCCAGCCATCGGGTTTCAACCGTTCGAAGCGCGCCGGCTTGCCTTCGCGGCCAAACTACCGGCCGGATTTCACAAGGCGTTTCCCAAGGTCCTCGACGGCCTCTATGCGTTGTTCCTGGACTACGGTGCGCAACTGGTCGAGATTAACCCGCTTGTGCTTACGCAATCGGGCGACGTGATCGCAAGCGACGCGAAAGTCGAACTCGACGACAACGCGCTCTATAAGCATCCAGAACTCCAAGCGTGGCGCAGCGATGGACCGGCCGATGAAGACCAAGCTGCGGCGGTTGCGATTGGCCTGGGGATGTCCAACTATGCCAAGCTCGACGGCACGATCGGCGTGATCGCGAACGGCGCGGGGCTGGGCATGGGGACGATGGACGCAATCCGCACGGCCGGTGGTTCGGCTGCGAACTTTCTGGATATCGGCGGCGGCGCGCAAGCGGAGCTGGTCAAAAAGAGCTACCAGCTCGTGACCAGCGATCCCAAGGTCAAGGCGATGTTCATCAACATCTTCGGTGGAATCACCCGGGGCGACCAAGTTGCGCACGGAATCGTGCAGGCCTTGCAAGGCGGCGACGTGCGTGAGGTGCCGCTGGTCGTTCGACTGACGGGCACCAATGAAAAGGAAGGCCGCGCGATTTTGGCGGCCGCCGGCATGCATCCGGTGGAAACGATGGACGAGGGCGCGCGCCGCGCCGTTGAGTTGGCAGGTCGATGAAAATCGACCTGTCGGGAAAGGATAGCCGTGTCGATCTGGCTTGATAAAAACTCGAAGGTCATCGTTCAAGGCATCACCGGCCGCGAAGGACTGTTTCACACCGGACGGATGCTGGCGTACGGCACGAACATCGTCGGCGGGGTGACGCCCGGCAAGGGCGGTACGAAAATCGAAAGCGGGCAACCGGTCTTCAATACCGTCAAGGACGCCGTCGACGCGACGGGTGCCACGCACACGATCATCTTCGTTCCGCCGCCCTTTGCCGCCGATGCGCTGTACGAAGCCTACGATGCCGGCATCACGCTGGCGGTTTGCATCACCGAAGGCATTCCGGCGCACGACATGCTCAAGGTCGTCGCCACGACGCAGCCCATGCGGATCATCGGGCCGAATTGTCCGGGCCTCGTCTCCCCGGGCCGGTCGCTGGTGGGGATCATGCCTGGGCACGTGTTCGCCCCCGGCCGCGTCGGCATGATTTCGCGTTCGGGCACCTTGACCTACGAGATCGTCGACGGGCTCACCAAAGCGGGCCTCGGGCAGTCGACGTGCGTCGGCATCGGGGGCGACCCGATCATCGGCACGACGTTCGTGGACTGCCTGCGCGAGTTCGCGAATGATCCCGAAACGGACGCGGTCGTCGTGTGTGGTGAAATTGGGGGTTCCGACGAGGAAGACGCCGCGGCTTTCATCACCGACCACCTCCCGAACAAACCGGTCGTCGCCTTCATCGGCGGCCGTTCAGCGCCCAAAGGCAAGCGGCTCGGTCACGCCGGAGCGATCATTTCCGGCAACTTCGGAACGCCGGAAAGCAAGCTCGCCGCCTTCGCCGCCGCCGGCGTGCCGGTTGCAGAACGCCCTTCGGAGATACCGCGGCTCGTGGAGGAACGGCGGGCTGCGCGAGTTTGAGTTCCCCCTGGAACGCCAGAATCGGGAATGCCACAAGACTGCCTGTAAAAAGGAACGGCTTGGTGGCTCTTTAGAAGGGCTTAATCCTAGGATAACCCTGGGAAGACTCGAAAGAAACTGACAGCGCTCGCCCGCCCTCGTGCAGGACGACGCTTTTCGCACCCCTTCTCTACGAAACACGCTTCTTAAGGAGGCAGCATGCTGCATCACCGTACCGTGCAGTCGCTCGTCGCCGTTTTCGCACTCGTCGCAATGCTCTGTCAGGGAACATCGGTTCTGGCAGGCACGACGGGAACGCTGTCCGGCACAGTGACCAACACGACCGATAATCGGCCGCTCGCGGGAGCAAAAGTCACCGCAGCGAGCCCGTCCCAAACCTCAACCGCGACAACGGATGCAGGCGGACACTTCACCATTCTCTCCCTGCCGCCTGACACGTACACGGTGTCGGTCGATGCGCAGGGTTTTCAACCGGCATCGGTTCCCGGCATTTCGGTGAACGCCGACCAGACGCGAGTGCTCTCGCTGACGGCGGCCAAAGCGTTGCGCACGATTGCCCGCGTAGCGTCGCGTGCCGCGACGTCTCTCGTCAAACCGGGTACGACGGCCGACATCTACTCGGTCAACCCCACCCAGCAGGCGAAACTCGCGGTTGCCGGCGGCGGCGGAACGCTAGACTCGGCGTTCTCGGCGCTCTCAACGGTGCCGGGGGTCGCGGTCGCGCCCGGTCAGGCCGGGTACATCGGCGCCGGTCCGACGCTCTCGATTCGCGGCGGCGACTACGACCAAATCGGCTACCAGTTCGACGGCATCCCCATCAATCGCTCCTTCGACAACTATCCCTCGACTGCGACGTCGTCGCTTGGCCAGCAAGAGTTGCAAGTCTATACCGGCGCACCTCCGCCGGGCAGTCCCTCCGAAGGGCTGTCGGGATTCATCAATCAGGTCATCAAGACCGGAACAATCCCTGGCTACACGACGGGCTCCGCCGCCATCGGCTCCCCGTACTACCATAAGTTCAGCTTCGAGGATAGCGGGACGACGCTCAAAAATCGTTTGTCCTTCTACGTCGGCCTGGGTGGCTACAACCAAACGCAGCGATACGTAGACCAATACGACGGGGCGAGCCTATCGAAGAACTACGGCTATCCGTATGGCGTTCCTTGCGGCGCCGCAGGAACGTATTCGCAGGTTGTGGCCCCGTCATGCTATGTCAACGGGGCGTACACGCCGCAGGGTTTCCTGCTCCTGCCGTACACGGGATTCAGCCAATCGCAAGTCGCTGACCGCGATTCGATCATCAACTTGCACTACTACTTCCCGCACAAGGATGGCTCCCGCGACGACATCCAGGCTCTGTATGACAACAGTACGCTCAGCACACAGGTCTACAGTGCTGCCAATGACCTCGGAGGGATCGGGCTCGAGCAGAACATCAATGTGGCGAACGGCGGATCGCTTGCCGGAAACTCGAACATCAACCCGAACAGTCTCGGTTTCCTTACGAACGGCAAGCCGAATACCACGACCTACATCGACGGCTTCCAACTCGGCCTTCCAACGGGCGGATTCTTGCCGACGAACTACCGTCAGTACGCGTCGATCTACTCGTTCCCCAACGTTCCAGCGCATACGTTCGACGACCAAGTCAATCCGGGTCTACGGGACGGCTTCAACAACAATCAAGTGATCGCGAAGCTGCAATACACAAAAACGCTCGGTACGGCGGCTTTCTTGCGGGTGTACGGCTACACGTTCTATTCGAACTGGCTCAACACCGGGCCGAACTCAGCCTACATTCCTTACGGTGCAATTCCCGGAGACTACCAGCTGTCTTCGCACGCGCGCGGGGGCGGGTTTCAATTCTCCGATCAGCTGAACTCTCAAAACCTCCTGAGCATCGACGGTGACTACACGAAAGCGACCCTCGTGCGCAGCAACAATACGGAATATCTCAATGGGTTATTTGGCCCGAATTCAGTGAACTCTCGCACCGCTATCGGCGTGCTCGTCGACGGCAACAATCCGACGAACGGCGTGTGTTATAGCTATACCGGGGCGCCGGTCAACTGCCTTGCAAGCCCGACGCGTTATAATGGGGGCTGTCATGACGCGATGGGCAATCCCACGAACTGCGTCTCAGGGGCGGCGGTCGACTCTGGTGCAGTGGCGCAATATGCGACGCTCCAGCAAGCGTATAACGGCTCGGTCGCGCCGATCACAGCCGCGACCTGTGGAAGTGGACCGTGTAAATACCTTGTCATCGGGAACGGCCAATACGCGACGTATAACGACGTCACGCCGCAGTTCTTCGGTGCCTCCATCAACGACCAGATCCGCCCTTCCGATAAACTGTCGTTCAACGTGGGACTGCGCCTAGACGATTATCAGTACATCGGCGGTAACACGTCGGGCGGTCCGGCGCGCGCGTTCTGGTACAACGCATATAACAGCGAGGTGTGCGAGAACCCCGTTGACCAGTCACTCAAGGTCAAGCGGTCTGGCGCGGCATGTCCCACGGGTACGAGCGCTGTCCACTTCACGAATCCGAGTGGGAGCGTAACGTATCCGGAGTTCCAGCCGCGCCTCGGATTTACATATTCCATCACGCCGCAGACCGTTTTCCGCGCGGCCTACGGTCGCTACACGGAACCACCGAATTCGGCCTTCGAGCAGTACGACGCGCTGCAAAGCAATGCTCCCGCCCTGCTCTACGGTACGTACGGGTTCCAGGCGTTCGGCTTTACGACGCCCAACCACCCGATTCCGCCGGCGGCGTCCAACAACTACGACTTCTCGATCGAACAGTCGTTTTCGGACCAGCTGGCGATCAAGATATCCCCGTTCTTGCGGTCAACGCAGAATCAGACCCAAAACTTCTTCTTGAACCGCGCGACGAGTTTCGTCTCAGGCCTCAACGTCGGTAACCAGACGTCCCGCGGTGTGGAGTTCGAACTCGATAAGGGCGATTTCACGCGCGACGGTCTGTCCGCGAAGCTCGCCTTTACGTACACGAACAGCTACATTCGTTACAACACCCTCTCAAACGGCTCGACCGTCCTAACACCGGTGGTCGACGCGATCAACACCTATAACTCGTTCACGAAGGCCGGCGGCGGCGCACCGTGCTATACACCCGTCACTTCTACGGGAGGCGGCACCCCGGTTGCCACCTGCGCGTCCGGCGACGTCGCCAACCCGTACTACAACGCTCCTCAGCAGAATCCGAACGCCTTCAGCGGCACGAACACCTACATCCCGTACGATACGATTCCGGCCGGCATCGGGGTCTCGTCTACTCAGTACGGCTATCCATACGTCGCCTCACTGACGCTCAACGAGAAGGTGAAGCGCTTCTCCATCACCCCAATCGTGCAGTTCTATGCCGGACAGCGCTACGGCTCGCCGCTCGCAACCGGGGGCATCGACCCGACGACGTGTGGAGCTACCCTGGCAGGGTCGGCCGCCAGCGATCCGCGCTATCAGTTCGGAGCCGCCGGCGGTTCACCGTACGACGTCAATAGCTGTGGGCAGCTCACGAGCGGCATCCCGAATCTGCAAACCGGTAAGTTCGACGGAATCGGCGACTTCGTCGAGCCTTCGCAGCTTTTGATGCACCTCCAGTTAAGCTACCAGGTTTCAAAGAACTTCTCGCTGACGGCGAACCTGGCGAACATCGTCAACACGTGCTTCGGCGGGTCGAACGTGCCGTGGAAGGTCAGTGGGGCGTGCGGATACGGACTCGTCGAAAACGGGATCACCGGGGGAATCGGCAACACGTATAATCCCGGAGATGCAATCCAGCCCGCGATGCGCTATGCCTATGGCCCTGGCTTCACTCAACAGCCGTTCGGCGTGTACTTCGGGGCAAACATTGGTCTCTAGCAGCTAATAGGCTCTAGGATTCACCTGGCCGGTTTCCGGGCCGCGCTTTCGGTTTCGATAGCGCGCCGGAAACCCCGCCTCGGGTATATCGCAAGCGTCGCGTTCATCCCGGACGAGTGGTACGATCAGTTCTGTGACGTTCGGCTATCATTGCGAAGAGTGCGAAGAGGCGGTGTGGTCGACAGCACCGCGCGGTGAACTCGAGTGGTTGTGCAACCGCGAGCACGTCGCGCGCGAGGTAGCCAAGCATGTGCAGGGTGGCCTCGCCACGGGGCACAACCTCCTGCTGACGCGTCGCCCCTGAATTTAGAGCGCGAGAGCGACGGCGATGCGCCGGCGAATGGCGGTGAGTTGAGCGGGCGTAATGCGCGAAGGCGTTGTTTGGACGCGCTGCAACGAGATGCTGGTCACATGGTGAGCGAGCGCCCATGAGGTCATTTGCGCGCCGTTCTCGGGCGTCGGCTCGATGCGTTCGGCGAAGGCAGGATAAGCGAGTCCTTCGTCGCGCGTAAGCGGAACGACGAGCGTATTCGGATAGGCGGGCGGGAAGAGTTCGTCGTCTTAGACCACGACGGCGGGTCGAATCTCTGTCGGTTCGCGCAGAACCGCGTCGAGTCTCCAATCGACCAACACGATTGTGCCGGCTGAGTGCCGCGTCACGGCAAGTCGCCAATCGGCGTGCTGTAGGTTTCGATTTCAGATTGCGCTTCGGGCTTACGGGCAAGATACGCCGTCACGCGCTCACCCTCAGCGCGAATTGCAGAACGGCGCAAGCGTCGAGCTTCAGTTTCGGCGAGGCCGCGAACCAGCGTGCTCAGACCCGTTCCCTGTCGGCGCGCGGCTGCTGCGAGAATCTTGCGATCTCGATCGTCAAGCCGAATGCTTAGCGTGTCGCCCATGGCCGGAATGTAACACGGATAGGTACCACGACCAAGCACGACACCGCCCAATAACCCCGTGCGGCCTTCAGCTCGTCGAATTCACCGTACCTGCCGCCTTTAGAGCCGCACCAGCGTAAGGAACCAACGGTGAATGGGGGGTCTCCGCAGAGCCGCGAGGATCGGCGGGGTATCACAAGAGCCTTATGACGTTCGGTTATCACTGCGAAGAGTGCGAGGAGGCGGTGTGGTCGACGGCGCCGCGCGGCGAACTCGAGTGGTTGCGCAACCGCGAGCACGTCGCGCGCGAGGTGGCAAAGCACGTGCAGGCGGGCTTGGACACGTGGATCGTCGAGGGACTCGATTTCCTCGACCGCCACAGCGGCCACAGCGTCGTCTTGACGCGGCGCTCGTAGTCCCGCAACGAGCTAGTGGGGAATGCGAAGCCGCTCGCCCGGAACGATCGCCGCGCTGCGAAGGTGATTGGCGGCCAGGATGCGATCGATCGTCTCCTGCGTGCTCCCGTCGGCGGCCGTGTACCGGTCGGCGATCGACCAGAGGCTGTCACCGCGCGTGACGGTAACGGTGGTGGTGCGGGTGGGACTGGCCGCGTAGAACCGCGACTGCGAGAGCGCCGGAATTGCGACCAGGGCGCCGAGCGCGGCCAGTGTGACGGCCGGCATCAAGGTGATCCGTTTTCGTCTCCAGGCGTACATCGGGCATGCTCCTGGGCCCATATCTTGGGCCAAACTCTTGTTCGTGCCCCTATTGTAGCGTGACCGGGCGGTGACTGTCAATCATTCCGAACGTACGTTTGCGTTGGCCCGGGACAATGTGGTACCCTCCTTTTAACCGCGACGCGATTTCGCGCCGCTTCCGAAATTTGGTGTTCATCTATGACCGAGCGCGCGCCGTCGGATCGGCAAACGCACATCCTCGAGGCCATTCGCAGCTATACCAAACAATACGGCTACCCGCCGTCGGTCCGCGAGATCGGACAACTCGTCGGACTTTCATCGTCATCCACGGTCCAAGCCCACTTGCGATCGTTGGAGAAACAAGGCTTCATTCGCCGCGACCCTACCAAGCCGCGCACGTTGATCATGCGCCAGGATGCGGCGACGGAGCAACGCGAGAGCGAGTACGGCGTCCTGCCGATCGTCGGCAAGGTTGCGGCCGGCACGCCGATCACCGCGGTCGAGAACGTCGAAGGCGAATTCGTCGTTCCGACGGAGTTGGCGCGCAAGGACGGCACCTTCATGCTGCGAGTTCAGGGCGAGTCGATGGTCGACGCGGCAATCCTGGACGGTGATCTGATCGTCGTCGCACCGCAAGCCGACGCGGCCAGCGGCGAAATCGTCGTCGCTATGGTCGACGGCGAAGCCACGGTCAAGCGGTTCTTCAGAGAGAAGGGACGCATTCGCTTGCAACCGGAGAACCACGCGATGAAGCCGATCTACAGCGACGACGTCACGGTGCTCGGCAAGGTGGAAGCCGTCTACCGGCGCCTCTGACGGCGTAGGCGCGGGTCGGGCGGGACCGGCGCGCGAACGCTCGATCCTCGTGACCGCGGATCCGTCCCTCGTACCCGCGCGCAACCGGTTGATCGGGGCGCTCATTCGAGCGGCGCGCGCCGTCGCGGAATCGCCCGAAATGCTCGCCATCCGTCGTTCGCTCCCGGTGAGTTTCATCGGGCTCGCCGCCGGCCTGCTCGGATTCATGGCGACGGGCGCCGGAACGTTTCTGCACCGCTTTCAGGCTTCGTTTCCGGCCGCATTCGGCATCATGTCGGCGCTGCTGGTCATCGTGTTGGCGTTCGATCTCGCGCCTCGGCGTAAGGTGCCGCGCTCCGTCGCGCTCCCGCTCGCCTGCGCTGCATTCGCCCTCGCGCTACCGTACGGCGAGCGCCCGACGCTGGGCGCGTTAGCAACGGCGCTCGGTTCAAGCGGGCTGTTTCTGGCGATCGGCATCGCGCTTGCGACGGTCGCCGCACTGGCGCTCGCTCGTGCGAGATTTGGCCCCATTCGAGGCTCACTCGCGGCGGCGGCGGTCGTCCTCGGCGTCGTCGTCGGCTTGCGCCTGTGCGGGATTTCGTTGACCGCGGCGCTCGACATCGCGATCGCGCCGCTCGGGCATCTCGGCGACAGTCTCGGGGCGCTGCTCGTCATCGTCCTGGTCGAAACCCTGCTCTGGACGATCGGCATCCATGGGCCGGCGCTGCTCGCGGCCGTCGTGCTGCCGGTTTACGTCAACCTGCAGCTCGCGAACACGCAGGCGCTCGCGCACGGCCGTCCGTTGCCGCACATCGTGACGGTATCGATGTTCTTGTTCGCCTTCCCGGGGGGCGCCGGGGCGACGTTTCCGCTCGTGCTGTTGCTGTTGCGCAGCCGCGTCGTGCGGCTGCGCCGCGTCGCGTTCGCGACGCTCTTGCCGTCGCTCGCGAACGCGAACGAACCGCTGATGTTCGGGTTGCCGCTCGTGCTCAATCCGACGCTCGGCGTTCCCTTCGTCCTGGTTCCGCTCGTCCTCGCCGCCGTCTCCTATGAAGCGATGGCGCTCGGCTGGGTCGCGCGCCCCGCCTATTACATTCCGTCGACGATCCCGCTTCCGCTCGGTGCATTTTTTGCGACCCGCGACTGGCGCGCGATCGTGCTCATGCTGAGCAACGTGACGCTCGGACTTGCGATGTATGCGCCGTTCGTGCGCGCCTTCGAACGGCAAGAACTGGCGCGTGAGACAATCCGCCGAAAGGCTGCATGAGTCTCGGATCCGCGTGATCGAAGCGCTCCTCGAGCGCTTTGCCGTCGACCCGCGCGTCGCTGCTGCCGGCCGGCGGGCGGCTGGCGCATGCGAGGGCGGCAGGGAACGTGCAGCCGCGCGGGCGACCGTGTCCGCCCAGATGCTCGCAGCATTTGCCGCGGAAGGCGTCGCCGATAGCGATCTGGCCGCAACCTACGGTTACGGCTACGACGACCGCGGTCGCGAACGCTACGATTCGTTGCTGCGGCGAATCTTCGGAACCGAAAGCGCCTTCGCGCGCTTGTCGCTCGTCAGCGGCACGCAAGCGATCACGGCGACCATCGAGGCGTGCACGCCGGCGGACGGCCGCGTCATCGCGGCGGCGGGACGGCCGTACGATACGCTGCGCAACGCCCTCGTCGATGCGCCACACTCGCTGGCGCGCCGCGGGGCACGCTATGATGAAATCCCGCTCGCCGATGACGGCGGCGTCGATCACGGGGGACTCGAGCGCGCTTGCCGGGCCGGCGTCGATGTGGTCCTGGTACAACGCTCGCGCGGTTACGCTGCGCGTCGTTCGCTCTCGGCCCGCGAGTGCGGCGAGGTTGCGCGGACGGTCAAGCGCGCCGCCCCGCAGGCGCTGGTTCTCGTCGACAACTGTTACGGTGAACTCGTCGAGCCGACGGAACCGACGCACCATGGCGCGGACGCCGTGATGGGCTCGCTGATCAAGAACCTCGGCGGCGGAATCGCGCCGGGCGGCGCGTACGTCGCGGGCCGACGTTCGGTCGTCGAGCGCGTCGCCGCCCGGCACTATGCGCCCGGCTTGGGAACGGCGCTCGGGCCGTCGTTCGGTCTGACGCGCGCCCTCCTGCAGGGTCTGTTCGCCGCGCCCCAGGCCGTGACGGAGTGCCTGGCCGGCCTCGACTTCGCAGCGGCCCTTTTCTCCGAACTTGGCGAAGAGGTTCATCCGCCGGCCGGAGCGCCGCGTTATGATATCGTGCAGGCGATCCGGTTGGGCTCGCGACAGCGGCTGCTCGCCTTCGCGCGCGGCTTGCAGCGGGCGATGCCCGTCAACGCGCGCTTCGCGCCCGAGCCGGGCGACGTTCCGGGATATCGCGAGCCGGTCGTGATGTCGGCCGGCGCCTTCATACCGGGGGCAACGATCGAACTTTCCTGTGATGCGCCCCTACGCCCGCCCTTCGAAGTCTATCTGCAAGGCGGCACCAGCCGTTCCCATGGCATGCTGGGCGCGCTGCTGGCAGCGGACTCCCTGGCGGCCTGCTGAAGTCCTTATCGAGCGGCAAGTTCGAACGTTAAAAGCCTGCTCGTTCGAGAAAGCAAATACGCCCCTCCGCAGAACCTCCCCCACAATGAAATGGAGAATGCGTCCGTGAGCGATCAAGCCACTCAGAGCGGCGAAGTTTACCGCCGGAGGTACGTGCGGGTCGCGGTCGCCATGCCGGTTTCCTACACGCGCGACGGCGACGATGCGACCAACTCTGGTCACATCAGCGACTTGGGCGGCGGGGGCGTCCGCCTCGCGAGCGACGAGGACCTGCCGCTCGGCTCCGTGTTGCTCTTGCGTTTTGCGCTGCCCGACGTCGGCCGGGATTTGGTTGCCCGCGGCCGCATTGTGCTGTCGTTCTACAACGCCGAGGACAAGCGTTTCTTCCACGGCATCGCTTTCACGCAGATCGACCCGCGCGATCAGGAAGAGATCATCCGCTACGTGTCAGGCGAAGTCCAACGCCTAGCGCTCGAAGGCGACTCCACCGACTAACGAACGCGCATTAACGAATTTAACGCCGAACCGGACTCACGGTAACAGCCTGGTAAGGGGCTTTGGGTTCGCGTGTGGCGAGGAGCCTAGAGCCGAAGTGGCCTATGGCCATGAGGCTCGTAGCGACGACGTCCACACGCGAACCCAAAGCCCCTTACCGGTGGCCGCTACCCATGAAGCCATAGAAAAAGTAGCGGTTGCCTTCGGAGGTCTCGATCACGATGCGCGTGTCTTCGATCGTGGCGCTCGCAATGGTCTTGTCGACGAGCGTGTCGAGAATGGACTGCGTCTGCTCGAATTCCGCTTCACGTAATGCGTCGGGATCAACCTCGAGCAGGTTGAGGAGGTCGCTGAGGCCGTGACCGGCGGGTTCGGAGGGGTCGGACCCGATTGCCATGCTCCTCTCTTCGCTGCCCGTCCAAAACGCCATGCCGACGGCAAGCGTGCCGACCGGGAACCCACGTGCCCTGGGCCAAAGGTTTGATGGCCAATGTATATTTTGGAGGTGCTGAACGGCCCGCTCGATGGAAAGACGTGGCCGTTCGAGCGCGAGATCACGATCGGCCGCGACGAGGCAGTCGCCGGTGCCTGCATCACGCTCGATCGCTACATTTCCCGTCGGCACGCTCAAGTGCGGGAAGAGGGCGACCGGTTGCTCTTGGCCGATTTGTCCAGCCGCAACGGCACGCGCCTGGGCGACCGGAGGGTAACCGAAACGCGCATCACGCCCGGGGAACGTTTCATCGTCGGCAGCACGCTGTTGCGTGTGATGCGCAACGGCTGACCGTGCAGATCGTTCGAACGCCGAGTTCATCGCGCGCGATCGCCCGCACGTTGGCGCGTCCCGTAGGCCTCGTGCCGACGATGGGGGCGTTGCATCGCGGTCACCTGGCGCTCGTCGAGCGCGCCAAACGCGAGAACGCGACGGTCGTTGCTTCGCTATTCGTCAATCCGTTGCAGTTCGGCCCGAACGAAGATTTCGAGCGGTATCCGCGTTCGTTCGACGCCGACGCCGCTGTGCTTGAAGCCGGCGGCGTCGACCTGTTGTATGCGCCCTCGCTCGAACGAATGTATCCGCCAGGGTTCGCCGCGCGCGTCGGCCTCGACGTCGTGACGGCACAGTACGAGGGAGCGTGGCGGCCGGGTCACTTCGGCGGCGTTGCTACGGTCGTCACCAAACTTCTGCACGCGATCGAACCGACGTCGCTCTACCTCGGACAGAAAGACGTGCAACAAGTCGCCGTGCTGCGGGCGCTGCTGCGCGACCTCGACTTCGCGACCAACGTCGTCGTCGTTCCCACCGTCCGCGAACCCGACGGTCTCGCGCTGTCGAGCCGCAACGCCTATCTTTCTGCCCAAGAACGCGCGGCAGCTCCGAGCGTGTTCCGGGCCCTTGAAACCGTCGCGGCGCTCGTACGCTCCGGAGAAACGGATCGGGCGCGCGTGCTCGCCGCAGGTGAAGCGTTGCTGGAAGCGCCGCTGCGGTGGGATTACGTCGCGGTCGTCGATCCCAAAACGTTCGTCCCGCTCGACCCGCTGCGGCGGCCGGGCATCGTTATCGGTGCCGCGCGCGCGGGCAGCACGCGTCTGCTCGATAACGTGCCGGTGGCCGGCGCCGACGGAATCGACCCGGTGTTGACGCCTGAGAATCCGCGGCGCCGGAACCTGACGGAAAAGCCGGCTTCCTCGCGATCGATGCGATGAACCGCATCGTGCTCGGTGTCGCGGGAGGCATCGCGGCCTATAAAGCGGCGGCGCTTTGCAGCGCGCTCGTGCAATGCGGCGATGAGGTCGACGTCGTCATGACCGCTGATGCCGAACGCTTCATCGGGGCGCTCACGTTCGCCGCTCTGACACGGCGTCCCGTACACACGTCGCTCTGGCAAGCACCGGAAATGATCCCGCACATTG
The DNA here is from genome assembly GCA_014305025.1 of Candidatus Nyctobacter psychrophilus. Taxonomy (GTDB): domain Bacteria; phylum Vulcanimicrobiota; class Vulcanimicrobiia; order Vulcanimicrobiales; family Vulcanimicrobiaceae; genus Nyctobacter; species Nyctobacter psychrophilus. The sequence goes on from JACRTY010000011.1 coordinate 57,652, forward strand.
CGCTTGCGCGCGAGGCGGCCGCCGTGGCCGTCGTGCCGGCGACGGCCAACGTGCTGGCGAAACTGGCCCACGGCATCGCCGACGATCTGCTGACCAACGTCGCGCTCGCGACGCGCGCTCCTCTCATTCTCGCGCCGGCGATGAACACGGCGATGTACGAGCATCCCGCGACGCAGGCGAATCTGCGGACGTTGCAGGAGCGCGGCGCACATATCGTTGCGCCCGAGGCCGGGTTCCTAGCCGAGCGCGAGAGCGGCGTCGGCCGCCTGGCCGAACGCGATGTGATCGTAGCGGCGCTGCGCGATGTGCTGGCGCGTTCGCAGGAACTCGCCGGCACCCGCGTGCTGATCACCGCCGGACCGACGCGCGAAGCGCTCGATCCGGTGCGCTTTCTTTCCAACGCCTCAACCGGCACGATGGGCATTGAACTCGCGCGCGAGGCGATCGCGCGCGGCGCCGACGTCGATCTCGTGCTGGGCCCGACCGTGGTGGAGCCGCCCTTTGGCGCACGCGTCGTGCGCGTGACGACGGCAGACGAAATGTGTGCGGCCACACTTGCCCGTGCAGCCGGTGCGAACATCGCGATTGCGAGTGCAGCGGTTGCGGACTGGCGTCCCGCGCTTGCCCAAGCGCGCAAAGTGAAAAAGGAGGACGCGCCGCCGGCACTTGCGCTCGAGCGCACGCCGGACATTCTCGCGGCGCTCGGTGAACGCAAGAATGGGACGTTCCTCGTCGGCTTCGCCGCGGAGACGCACGATCTCGAAGCACACGCGCGTGAAAAGCTGGTGCGAAAGCATCTCGACGCCATCGCCGTCAACGACGTATCGGATCCCGCGAGCGGCTTCGGAACCGGCGACAATGAGATCGTGCTGCTATGGGACGGCGGCCGTGAAGCGCTCGGCCGCGGCCCCAAACGCGCGCTGGCACGTTCGATGTGGAACGTGCTCGCGCGATTGCGTGCCGCGCGCTCCAACGGTTAAGCTCCATTGCTGTTGGCTGTCGATGTCGGGAATACCGAGACCAAGCTCGGGCTGTTCGAGCGCCTCAACGGTCACGGGCTGCAACTGCAAAAACACTGGCGCATTGGGACCTCGCGCACGCGAACGACCGATGAATTCGGGATGTCGTTCACGACGCTGTTGCAGATCGCGGGGCTCGCGGCCGAGCGCGTGCAGGCGATCGCGATCTCGAGCGTCGTGCCGCAGATCGATGCGGCGCTCGATCAGGCGTGCCGGACGTACTTCGCGTGCGAGCCGCAGTTCTTCACGGCGGCAACTCAGAGGCTCATCGAAGTATCGACGGAGCGCCCGAAGGAACTGGGCAGCGATTTGCTGGCCGCGGCCGTTGCGGCCAAGGCCGCCTTCGGCACGCCTGCCGTCGTTGTCGGGTTCGGCACCGCGACGACATTTGGGGCGATTTCGCGTGAAGGCGAGTATCTCGGCGCGGCGATCGCGCCGGGCATCCGGACGTCGATCGACGCCCTGGTCGAGCGCACGGCCAAGCTGCCCCAGGTGGCGCTCGAAGCGCCGAACGGTCCGATCGGACGCGACACCGTTTCGGCCTTGCAGGCGGGCATCGTCTTCGGTTTCGTCGGGCAAACCGAGGCGTTGGTCGCCCGCCTCAAACACGCGATCGGTGACGATGCGCGCGTGGTTGCCACGGGGGGTCTCGCGGAGGTCATCGCCCGGCAAACCAGCGCCATCGATGCCGTCGAACCGCACCTCGTCCTCGATGGCCTGCGCCTGTTCTACGAGAGCGGGGTTCCCGCGCGGTGATCTACGAAAACCCCATCATGCCGCATGCCGCCGCGCCGCTTCAGATCGGGACGCTCGAGGTTTGGCCGCCGGTCGTACTGGCGCCGATGTCGGGCGTCACCAATCGCACCCTGCGCGCGCTGTACAAACCGTTCGGCTTCGGCTTGACCGTAACGGAATTTGTTTCATCGAACGCCTTGCAGCACGGCTCGGAGCGCACGATGGAGATGATCGATCAGCACGGCGTCGAGAAACCCGTCGCGACGCAATTGTGGGGCAGCGATCCGGCGCTCATGGCACGCGCGGCGCGGCTGGTGCGCGAGTGCGGCGCCGACATCGTCGACATCAACTTCGGTTGCCCCGCGCCCAAAGTGACGAAAACCGAAGGCGGCAGCGCGTGCCTGCGCGACGTCGCGCGCTGCGAGGCCATCATGCGCGCGGTCGTTAACGCGGTCGACTGTCCCGTCACGGTCAAGATGCGGTTAGGGTGGAGTGAGGACACGCTCGTGTACCGGGAGGTCGCGCAGCGCGCGCAGTCCGTCGGCGTCGTTGCATTGACCTTACACGCGCGCACCGCGAAGCAGTTTTACAAAGGCAGCGCCGACTGGGCGCACATCGCGGCGCTCAAAGCCAGCGTCGACATTCCCGTGATCGGCAACGGCGATTTGTCCGATCCTCACGATGCGTTGCGCAGGATGCAAGAGAGCGGGGTCGACGGCATCATGCTGGGCCGTGCCGTTCTCGGCAATCCGTGGCTGGTCGGCGGCGTGCGCGATCTCATGGAAGGCCGCCCCGCACGCGAGCTTCCCGCCGCAGCGGAGCGCTTACGCTACTCGATGCACCATTATCGGACGATGGTGGACGAATGGGGCGAAGCGCGTGCCGTGCCGCAAATGCGCAAGCACCTCGGCTACTATCTCAAAGGGTTCAGCGGCGCGAGCGAGCTGCGTGAACGCTTGATGCGCACACCGACCGCCGCCGAGACGCTCGAAGCCGTCGCGGCCACGATCGAACGGCTCGAAAGCTGCGAAACGCTCGCGGCGTGAGCGCAGCGGGGCCCAATGCACTCTACGGTGCGCCATCGCCACAGGCATTGTACGACGAGGCCTATGAAAACTACAGAGCCTATCTCAATCCGCCGCTCGCGCGCGTGATGAAGCTGTCCGGTTCGCCCGTGGAAGTGCGGGCGAGCGGTACGACGATCTGGGATCACGCCGGCAAAGCGTATCTCGATTTCGCCGGCGGCTACGGCGTCTTTACGCTCGGCCATTCACATCCGCGCGTCGTAGCGGCGGTGCGCGAACAGCTCGAACGCATGTCCCTCTCGGGCAAGACGATGTTCGACCCGCTGGTCGGCCGGCTCGCGAAGCGGCTCGCCGAGATCACCCCGGGCGACCTCGCCATCTCGTTTTTCGCCAACAGCGGAACCGAAGCGGTCGAAGGCGCCCTCAAGCTCGCTCGCGCGGCAACGGGACGGACCAAGGTCGTCGCCACACAGAACGCCTTTCACGGGAAGACGCTCGGAGCACTTTCCGTGAGCGGGCGTGACGCGTATAAAGCGCCGTTCGCACCGCTGCTCGCCGATGTCGTTCACCTGCCGTACGGCGACTCGGCTGTCCTCGCATCGGCACTGGCCGACGCGGCCGCCTTCGTCGTGGAGCCGGTGCAAGGCGAGGGCGGCATCGTCGTACCGCCGCTCGGCTACCTGAGCGCCGCGCGCGCGGCGTGCGACGCTTCCGGCGCGCTACTGATCGCCGACGAAGTCCAGACGGGGCTGGGCCGGTGCGGAATGCTCTTCGGCTGCGAGCGAGACGGCATCGTGCCCGACGTCCTCACCCTAGCCAAAGGCCTGTCCGGTGGAGTCGTTCCCATCGGTGCATACGTTGCTCGCAGAACCGTCTGGGAGGCGGCCTACGGTCGAGCGCCGCTGCTCCACACGTCGACCTTCGGCGGCAACCCGCTGGCCTGCGCGGCCGCGCTGGCGGCGCTCGACGTATTGCGCGACGACGATCTCGTGCGTAGCGTTCACGCTCGGGGCCGGCGACTGTTGCAGGGAGCTCATCGCATCGCGGCGGCGTATCCGGAAGTCGTGCGGGAAGCGCGCGGTCTCGGCTTGCTCGTGGGCGTCGAGCTGCGCAGCGAAGGCTACGCCGGCACGATCGTACCCGAGATGCTCAAAAGCGGTGTGACGGCGGCGTGGACCCTGAACATGCAGCGCATGATCCGCCTAGAACCGCCTTTGATCGTCACCGACGCAGAAATCGACACCGCACTCGCCGCGCTACGCGCGGCCGTCGAGGTCGCACGCGAACGGCTCGGCGACCTGAACGGGGCCAACGTGACGGAACACTCGCGGGCGTCGACTTGACGGAAATTCGCGGTATAGAATGATGTACAGCTTTAGCGGAGGTTTCTGTGCCTAGAAAAATCGCTAATCGGAAGTCTACATCCGGGGCGTTTCCCGACATGGGTGGCGACGTCATCCCGTTGAAACGATCCGCGTCTTCGTCATGGGACGACTACTTCGCCGCGAGGGACCCCGGGGCGCTCCCGGACGACTTTTTTTGGGACCGTCACGATGAGAAGCCGCAGACTCGTACACCCTTTCCGAGGGCATGACTGCGCGGGGCACGCCGGCCACGAATACCCCTCGCTTCGCCATGCGTGGGTTTTCGCACGCGTACGCCACGTTCCGCACCTGCAACACGGCTGAAGCGTAAGCGCGCGGCGTGCCGTTTGTCGAGAGCACGATCGTCGTGCAGGCTCCAGCGCGCAGCGTGTATGAACTGGCGAAGGATCAGGAACGTTTTCCCGAGTTCATGCCGGACGTCGAGCTCGTGACCGTGGTGAAACGCGACGGTAACCGTGTCATCTCGCGCTGGAAGACGCTCGTCGAAGAGGCGCCGATCGAGTGGATCGAAGAAGATCGTTTCGACGACGCACGCTTGCGCGTCGATTACAAACTGCTCGAAGGCGACCTCGACACGTTCGAGGGTTCATGGACGTTCGATGAACGCAACGGTGAAACGCACGTGCGCCTCGGCGTGACGTACGATTTCGGGGTTCCGACGCTGGCCGAACTGATCGGCCCGACCCTGCACAAGAAGGTCCGCGAAAACAGCGAGATGATGCTGGCGGCCCTCAAACGTGAAGCCGAAGGCTGAAATCTGCCGGTGAGGACATGCCTGCTACCGTTTATGCCGTATCGATGCAATAAGATCTTCGGACTCGGCTTTACTCGCGCGCCGCGCTTCGCGGATTACTCTGGTGCGCTCCCGGAAGGGCCCTATCCCTCCTTCTCGGCCAAAAATTGATGGAAAAACGACGCCTCGATAACAAATCATGAAGCACCACAGCACGGCAAAACCGAGGAGAAACGCCGGAAGCGACGCAGGAGCTGTGATAAAGAAGCCGGCGAAAGCGTACGCGAACGCAACAACATAGACCCCAGCAAGAACGAAAGCGATAACTCCAGGCCTGGGTTTAGCGCGCATCAATGACACGATCGGCCAAATGCAGAGATACGCCAACCCGGCGATCATCAGGGCCATGATCGCCATCGCGGCATTGTGTTGCCCGAGACGCCCGATGTTTGTGATAAAGACGACAAGCGCGACGAGGAACGCCAAATTCACGTAATACCGCCGCCTATAGTCGGGCGGAAGTCGCTGCAACCACATATCGCCTACCGTCCTCGTCGCGCGGCGCTCACCCGCACCGCGATTGAGGCAATTGCGTAGACGCAAATGACGGCGTAACCGACCAGCACGAAGCGCGTCTGCGGAAGCACGATGCCTTGGTGGATGTCGCGCACCTGCACGATGATTCCGACGACGGCGACGATCAGCAACAGCACGCTGAGCGCGTTGCGCGCGGCAAGCGACCGGATCATGCAGTGGCTTCCATCCGAGCGCCTTCGCGCGCATGGCGGCCGAACCTCGTCGCAGCCGCGCGGTGGGCGGCATAAGAGACCGCGCCCCGACGGCGAACGCTCCCGCCCGTGAAGTTCGCCTTCATCGTTCATCCGACGTCGCTCGAAGACGTGGTTCGGTACGAGCCGGGAGCCGTCGGCAAGGGGCGGCCGCTGATCGAGAAGATCATGGAGTGGATGCCGCCATACGCGGCCGTGCATGTCACCGGAGTTCGGGCGCCCGACGGACGCGAGACCGAGGGGTGGTTCATCGCGGCGAACTTCATGCCGGAAACGATGCTGGCGCTGCCGCGTGAAACCGTCTATGGGAAGATATCGGCCGCGATCACCCTCGGCGGGGAATTCGGAGCCGAAATCGTTGGCCTTGGCGCCTTCACCGGCGTCGTCGGCGACGCCGGCCTCACTTTAGCCGAGCGTTCGCCGCTGCCGCTGACGACCGGTAATTCCTTAACGATCGCCGCCGGGGTGAAGAGTTTACTGCGCGGCGCGCGCGAGATGGACGTTGAATTGGGGACCGCAACGGCCGTCGTCGTCGGCGCGACGGGTTCGATCGGCTCAGCGTGCGCCGAACTCCTCGCGCCCCACGTCGCCCATCTGGTGCTGGTGGCGCGCAACCGCACGAGGCTCGAAAAGTTCGGGACGTCGCTGCGCGAGCGAGTTGATTGCGGCGTTTCGCTTTCGACCGAGGTGCGCGACGCGGTCCCGCGCGGCGATCTGGTGTTGACGGCAACCAGCTCCACGCAAGAGTTGATCCAGCCCGGCGACCTGCGCACCGGTGCGGTCGTGTGCGAACTATCGTTGCCGCACGACGTTGGCCGCCGCGTTGCCGTCGAGCGTCCCGACGTGCTCGTGACCGAGGGCGGAAACATGCTGGTCCCCGGTCAGCCACGCTTTGCGCGCGTGCGTGAACCGGGACGAGACTTCGATTTGGGATTGCCGCCGAAGACGGCGCTTGCCTGCATGTCCGAGACGATGGTGCTGGCCCTCGAGGAACGGCGTGAAGATTATACGCTCGGCCGCGGCATCGATCTCGATAAGGTCCGCGAGATCGACGCACTGGCGACGAAGAATGGCTTCGAGCTGGCCACGATGCGCGCGTTCGACGCCGCCGTCAGTCCCGAGCAGATCGCTGCAACCAAAGCGGCTGCCGCGCAGCGCCGATTGGTTCGGGCGTGAAGCGCGTCGTTTCGGTGTCGCTCGGATCGTCCTCACGGGATCACCGAGCGCGCATTCAACTGCTCGGCGAAGAGTTCGACATCGAACGCACCGGAACCGACGGTTCCCTAGCGCGCGCGCTCGAAAAACTGCACGAGCTCGACGGCACGGTCGACGCGATTGGTTTGGGCGGCATCGACGTCTACTTGTACGCGGGTTCCAAGCGCTTCGCATTGCGCGACGGTCTGCGCCTGCTGGACGCAGTGAAGATGACGCCGGTCGTCGACGGCAGCGGTCTGAAGAACACGCTCGAACGTGAAGCGGTGCGCTACCTGGGCGACGAATTGCACGTGCCGCTCGCGGGCGCGAACGTCTTGATGGTGAGTGCCCTCGATCGTTTCGGGATGGCGCAGGCGCTGGTCGATGCCGGTGCCGACGTGCTGTTTGGGGATTTCATCTTCGCGCTCGATCTCGACAAGCCGGTGCGCGGCCTGGCCGAATTCGAGGCGCTTGCCGAGCGCTATCTTCCCGACGCCTGTAAACTCCCGTTCCAGTTCTTTTATCCGACCGGTAAGAAACAAGATCGCGCGCCCGAACCGAAATATCCGCAGTACTACGCCGAGGCGCAAATCATCGCGGGCGATTTCCACTTCATGCGGCAGTTCATGCCCGAGCGGCTGGATGGCAAGACCGTACTGACCAATACCGTGACCGCCCATGACGTTGATGAACTTCGTTCGCGCGGCGTCGCGCGGCTGGTGACGACGACCCCCGACTTCGGAGGGCGGTCATTCGGAACCAACGTCGTCGAGGCCGCGTTCCTGGCGCTGCTCGGCAAACGTTGGGAGGACGTTACCGCGGACGATTACGCGACGCTGCTAGGACGCGCGGCGCTACGCCCGCGCGTCCTAGATCTCGCGGCAATTCCCGCCGAGTGAGTTTCGTTCGGCAACTGATCGCGCGGCAGCCCGTCGAGAGCGAGCGCACCGCCGGTGGTCCGGCGCTGCGCCGGGTGCTCGGCGTTCCTGGCCTTATCTGCGTGGGGCTGGGCACGATGCTCGGCGGCATCTTCACGACGATCGGCGTCGGGACGCAGGCCGCCGGGCCGGGCGTTATTGCCGCGTTCTTCCTATCCGGCCTCGCGTGCGTCTTCGTATCGCTGTGTTACGCCGAGCTGGCGTCGATGGTGCCGATTGCGGGGAGCGCGTACACGTACGCGTATGCGACGCTCGGAGAAGCCGTCGCGTGGGTGATCGGCTGGGACCTGATCCTCGAATACGGCATCAGCGTCGCACCAGTCGCCGCTTCATGGTCCGGCTACGCGCAATCGTTTCTCGGTAACTACGGCATCGCATTACCGCAGTGGGCGAAGGTAGCGCATTTGGCCCTCGGCCGGAACGGAATCGACCTGGCCCACACGCAGGTCGATCTGTTTGCCGTCCTCGTCGTCCTAGCGATCACGGCGCTCATCGCGATCGGCATTAAGGAGTCGGCCTCCGTCAACACGTGGTTGGTCCTCGTGCAGATCGTCGCGATCGCGGTTTTCGTGATTGCGCTTATGGGAGCGTTGCATCCCGGCAACTACCATCCGGCCTTTCCGCGGGGCTTGCACGGCGTGGTCAATGGTGCGGCGTTGGTGTTCTTCGCCTACATCGGTTTCGACACGGTGACCGTTGCCTCGGAGGAGGCGAAACGTCCCGAACGTGACGTCCCCTTCGCCGTGATCGGTTCACTCGCAATCGGCGCCGTGTTGTACGTCGCGATCGCTTGGGTGACGGTCGGCGTCGTTCCGTGGGCGCACATCGACAAGGACGCCGGGATGGCCGATGCCGTTCGGCGCGCCGGCAACAACCCGTACGTTGCCGGCATCGTAACCGCCGGGGCGATCGCGGGCACGACGACCGTCATGTTGACGTCGCTCCTTGGACAGGTTCGCATCTTTTACGTGATGGCGCGCGACCGGATGCTGCCGCCCTTCGTCTCACGCATCGATCCGCGTACCCGCACCCCGCTGTTGACGACGGTGACGACCGGCGTCATCGTTGCCGCGCTGGCGGGTATCGTACCGCTCGACGTGCTGCTGTCGCTGGTCAACATCGGAACGTTGTCGGCATTCGCCATCGTGTGTGCGGGCGTGCTCGTGTTGCGGTACGTAAAGCCGAGCGCCCGTCGTCCGTTTCGCGCGCCGCTGGGGCCGCTGGTTGCCGTGCTCGGCTGCGGTCTGTGCCTGTACTTGATGATCGGCGGCCTCTCGGGTGGAACGTGGCTGCGCTTCGTCCTTTGGTTCCTCGCCGGTGCGGTCGTGTACGCGCTGTACGGTCATCGTCATTCCCTCTTGCGTGCCGAGCAAGGCGACGGCGGTGCTTCAACCCTCGCTTGATCGTAACGGGGACTGCACCGACAAGGAAGTCCGCCAAGCATTATTCCAGCATTGCCGGATACAGTATGCATGGTGGAATCTAAAAGCGGCGTGACGCGGTCCTTCGGCGCTGCGAAATGCTAGCGCGCGGCACGTTCCTTACGGCGGCGCTTGGACTTCCGGCGGCCGCTGCCATTCCGGCTGCAGCGTGGAACCGGCCCGATGCGGAGCGGCGCCGGGCGCTCGTTTTGAGCGGGGGCGCCGCTCGGGGCGCGTACGAAGCGGGAGTCGTCGTCGGGCTGCTCGACGCCGGTTATGGGTTCGATCTCATCTGCGGCACGTCGACCGGAGCCATCAATGCCGCGCTTGCGGCGCAAGGCGATCTCGCGGCGCTGACGGCGCTCTGGGGCTCGGTTGCCGACAGGAACTTGTTCGTTCCCAAACCGCCGCTGGCGCAGCTTCACGCCGCGGCGATGACGTTGATGCAGCGGCACGGCGTTTTCAACCGGCCCCTAGCCTTTCTGCGTTTTTTACGCGAGCTGGGACGCGCCTATCGCAGTGGTGATGTCCAACAGATGCTCGGCGTCTTCGAATCGGCCCCGATCAGCGCGGCGTTGAGCGGCGTGTTATCGCTTGAACGCGTGCGCACGGCGTTCGCATGCGGCGTCACGAACCTCGACCTCGCCGCGCCCGAAGCGTTCGTCGTCGATCCGAACGGAACGCTTGACGTTGTTGCGTCCCAAAATTACCCCCTACATCGGCTTGTGCCGCGCAAGCGAAGTGACGGTTCCCGGTACGTCGATGCGATTCGCGCCTCGAGCGCGTTTCCGTTCATGCTCGATCCGATTGCCATCGCGAGCGAAGCCGGCGGAGCGGCTTACTCGTACATCGACGGAGGAGTGGCCGACAACACGCCGCTGGCGCTTGCGCATCGGCTGGGTGCGACCGAGATCGTTGCCGTGTTCGTCGACCGCTTGCGCACGGCTCCTCGCCGGCCACGCAATGTCGCCGACATTTTTACGAGCGTGCAGATCGCCAATCATTCGCAACTCGATCACGTGCAAGCCGCATTCGTCGCCGAACGGCGGAGCTTCGTTTCGCCGGCGCGGGTCTATGCGATCCGGCCCGATGACGATCTTTCACTTGGCTCGTACGACTTCGGCGATCAAGCGGCGCTCAACGGGGCCTTCGCTCGCGGCCGCAACGATGGGCAACGCGGGCCGCTCGCTTTCAGCTCGGCGGGCGCACGGGCGACGTGATCCGCCGCAGGAGGCCCGAAAGAGGGCGTTACGCCGTAACGGGCGACACATCACGCTCCTCGAGGAGCCGTCGGCTGCGGCTCCACAAGAGGATGCTGCCGAGCGCGACGTACATGGCGAAGACGTACGGAAAATAACTGGTCGGCGGCGGCGGCACCGGATACACGCTACCAATGGCGGGGATCAGCAGCAACGCGAGCGTGAACACCGCGACCACGATATTGCGGCTGCGTAGCTCGCCGATGCGGCGCAGGTAGAGCGGCGCGGCGAACGAGACGAACGCGTAGATTGCAATGAAGCCGAATGAGCCGAGCGTCGCGGTATCGTTGAACGCGTCGAGCGGCGCGATTCCGCCCAGCAGCATGCCGCCGCCGATGGCTGCGAGCACGGCGGCAAACACCGCGAGCGCGACATTGGGCGTGCGAAAGCGCGGGTGCGTCCGATCGAGGAACGGCGGGAAAAGTCCTTTGCGGCTCATCGTATAGATGATGCGCCCGCCCGCGTTCAGCGACGCGAGCGTTATCGAAAACGACGAGAGCAGCGCCCCGACGTCGATGACCACCTTGAGAGCCGGAACGCGGGCTGCATCGGCGAGCGCATCGAGCGGCGTCCCCAGTTTGTCCAGCGGCGTGGCGAGAGCGCGGGCTCCGAGAACCTCCGCGTACGCGCAGAAGACGAAGAACGCGCCCGAGACCAGGACGCTGAGGATGACGGCGGTCGGAATCGTCCGCAGCGGATCGCGCGCCTCCTCGCCCAGCGACGTTGCGCTCTCGAAACCGACCAGCGAAAAGATCGCGATCGTCATCCCGAGCGCGACGCCCGGCAGGTTCGCACCGCGCAACGAAAGCTGATCCGCGTCGTAGAGCGTGCCGTGCCGTTGCAAGACGAAAGCGAAAAGCACCAGAATCACGCTGACCGAGCCGGTCTCCAGCAACAACAGGGTGATCGTCGAGAGCCGGATGTCGCGGTACGCGAGCGCAAAGGCAATGACCAGGCAAACCGTCAGCGCCCCCAGTCCCGGAACGTCGACCTGACCCAAGCGCGCCAGCGCTTTGGTGAAGACGGCAAAGCCGGTCAGGCCGGCAACGCCGACGAATGCATCGGCCCAGAGCAGCGACCAGCCGCACAACATGCTGCCGCGCACGCCCAAGGCCCGTCGGGTGTACTCGTAAAGCGAACCGGCCGAAGCGGAGCGCGTCGCGAACACGCGGATGTTGAGCGCCACGGCGAGCAGCATCAGCGAGCCGAACGCGTACGCGAGCCAACTCGCGTTTCCGGCCGACGCGAACATGAGCGGCACGATCAGCACCGGCGTCATCGTCGGGCCGAGCATGGCGATCGACTGCGCGAGCACTTCCCACAGGTTGAGGACGCCGCTGCGCAGCGGAGTCATGTTAATGTCGCGCCGCGAGCGCGGGGACCGTTAGGTCGTGCAGCACCTCCCGCGCGGCACGGGCGCCTTCGCGCGCCGCGCCTTCCATGAAGCCTTGGAAAATGACCGAACAGTGCTCGCCCGCAAACAACACGTTGCCCTGCCGCACGCGCTCGTACCCCGCGATGCGGGTGTACTGGCCGACGAGCCACCCCGAATAGCTGCCGCGCGCGAATGGATCGAAGGTGGGATGGCTAAGCACCGCCTTGCCGGTGAAATGCTGCGTCGCTCCGGGCCATACGGCTTCCAGCTCTTTGGCGAACGCCGCGCCGTACGCCGCCGTCGCCGGCGTTACGCTGGTTGTATAGGGCGCGGGCGGACGCAGCTCTGCACTCCAGCGGGCGGCCGCGTAATCGACGATGAGTCCGGTCCGCCCAGGCTGGGCGCGACTGGCGTCCCACGTTTGTATGAACGGCCCGTCGTAGGTGATGTCGCCGCTGCCCTCTCCCGGCCACGCACCCGTTCCGCGCCAATAGCGGTCGTCGAACTGAACGATCAGCTTCGAATGTTCGCCGTACCCGAGTTCGTCGATCGCGGCGAGTTTGCGCGCATCGAAACCCGCGCGCGCAATATCGAGCCGGCGCAGCACCGAGAATGGGATCGTGACGATCGCCTTGTCGGCGACCGCCGTTCTCGTGCCGGAAGCGGTCGCAAACGTCAGGGCGATGCGGCCGTCGGGCCGCCGCACGATCGCTTCCAGACGATGGCCGAAGCGCACGGTTTCCGGCGGCAGATGCGCGGCCATGGCCCGCGGCAGCCGGTCGTTGCCGCCGATGATGTGATAGCGTTCATCGGAAGGCCCGAGTGCGACGAATTCACCGGTGCGCGCGTCGTAGTACGGTTGGCGTCCAAGCCAGTACACCAGGTTGAGGGAACTCTGCCGGTGTGCGGCGATCCCGTATTCGGCGACGTACTGCAGGTCGATGAACTCGCCGAGCTTCGAATGCAGGCCGCCCGGTACGAACCGATGGATCCATTCCGTCAAGTTCATGGCATCGAGGGCGCGGCCGGTCGCCGTCGAGCGGTCGTACGTGGTGACCGGTCCGGCGGCGAGCACTTGTTGCGTCAGCGTGTGATAGACCGGTCGAAAATCGCGGAAGAGTTGCCGTTGGGGATAGTAGGAGCCGCGCTCGAAGATCGTTTGCTGCGCGTTAGGCGCAACGGCCGCCAGCACGTCGGCGAGCGGTAGAGCGAAACGCCTCGCGAGCGCCCGCATCAGGGTGTGATCCGTATCGATCAGCTCGGCACAGTACTCGCTCGTTTGTCCGTCCTCCCAAAACGCGCGCTCGGAATGCATCCGGCCGCCGACGCGGTCCTGGCCTTCGTACACCGTCGCTGCAACGCCATGATCGTGGAGCGTGAGCGCCGCGTTCAATCCGGCGATGCCGGCACCAATGATGGCGACCCGCACGTTCGTACCCGAAGCCGCAGCGGCGAGCAGCCTGCCCCGACCCGACAGCGGCGCCACCGTAGCTGCAGCCGCGCCGGCCAGAAACGCGCCGCGAGAAACGCCGCTACGATGCTGCCGCGCAGCATCGGCACCCGACGTTGTCGTCAGCGGAACGCGAAAGTGGCGTCTGGGGTACGCAGGTTCCACCGGCTAAATGCGGATGTCGGCGCTGAGAAAGGCCTGGAACGGCAAACGCTGCCCGACGAACCCGGTTTGCGAGTTGTTGTACCAACTCGAATACGGATAGGCCAGTTGAATCGGTGGATTGGCGACGAAGTTGCCGGCGGGGGCGAGCAGATTCGAGGGCAGTTGCGCGTACACGCACGTCGTGCCGTTGTCCCAGGGGTAACGGCGCTGCAAGCACAGATCGGTGAGGCCGGTCAAGGTCAGGCGCACCGTAACGGCGCGGCTGGCTTCGTAGGCGAACTGTGAATTGACCGTAATCCGCACGGGCTCCCGGAAGGCGCCGAAGCCGTCGAAGCGGCCGGTGTACTTATCGGGGATGAACAGATAGCCCGAGCACGACTGCGTGTTGGCCGTATTGGAAGCCGCACCGGCGAGCGCCGAGCAACTGATCGGATCGTAGCCCGGCCAAATCAGCGGTGAGCCGTAGAACGAGCCGGAACTGTACGTCGCGCTCGGCGTGAACGTGAACCGGTTGTGTTTGTAATTGAGCACGATCGTCGCGACGTCGGGAGTCTCGTAGCCGTTCGCGCCCTGAAAGGGTGAGGGTAAGATGTCGTACGGCGTGTACTCGCCGTTGCGGTCGAAGAGTCGCTGCGGCGCCGCATTGTAGTACGGGTTAGCGATGCTGCCTGGGGCGCACGCCACATCGGGCACACCGCCCGGAGCGTAGCAGGGAGCCGCCGCCGCGCCGCTGCTGGTCGTACCGCACAGCGCGGTGTTCGCGCCGCTCGCGCAGGCCGAGGTGTAGGCATTGTAATCGCGCACGTAGTCGTTGAGATTGTCGATCTCGTTGCGGCCGCCGGCGCCGAAATCGTTGTAGCGAACGCGGCTGCGCGTGAAGGTATAGCTCAACAAGCCGGAGAGGCCGTTGCGTGCGAAATCACCTTTGCGCAGCTGAAATTCGACGCCGTAGTTGCGCTGCCGTCCGACGTTGAGCCCATCGAGCACGCCTTGCGCCCCGATCGGAACGTTCGCGAGCTGGTCCTGCGTCGAGCGGTAAAACGGCGTGAGTTTGAAGGAGACGTCGGTGTTCTTGATGTGGCGCTCGAGCGAGAGGTCATAATTGTTCGAATACGACGGCCTGGATTGATGGAACGGCGTGTTGTACCCGTAGGGGAGGAACTGTCCGATGAACGACGGCGAGTCTTGCTGCAGAACGTTGTACTGCTGATACGAGGTCGGTGCCGGCGCGGCGTAGCGGCCATACGAGCCCCGCAGGACGGTATCGGGATCGACCGTATACGTGAACGACAGCCGCGGCTGATAGGCCGTGAAGCTGACGGTGCGGGGACTGACGTTGACCAGGTCCGAGTTGGTTCCCGGTGCGCAGAGCGACGCGCCGGTCAGCGGGTCGACGCCGTACGTCGTCGTTCCCGGTACAAGCGCTCCGACCGTGGGACCGGCATACGTGCCCGTGCATTGCGCGACCGACGTGGCGCCCGTGCCGAATGAGAACTCCCGATTGTACGCCCCGAACCAGAACGGCCGGGCGGGGTAACCGCTCACCGTGTCGTCGAGACGGTAATTGAAGTTTTCGACGCGCAGGCCGGCGTTGACGTTGATCCGGTCGCTCGGGTGCCACTGATCGGCCAGTGAAACCGAACTGAAGAACGGCGTGATCTCGTCGATCTGCACGCTTCGTCCATCGTTGGTGACGCGATAACCGGCGCCGTGCGTCACCGCGGGCGAGCCAGACGGCGGCACGATCGGAGTGCCGTTCGCATCGACGGCGGTCAGCGACTGCGAGGGAAACCCGGGCGCCGCAAGGCCAAACGATCCGTACGACACGAGCCCCCCGGCGGGGTTGAACGTCGTGTCGCTGTTATAGATGGGCGTATAGCAGCTGGCGTACAGGCCGGTCTGCGGATTGTAGCAGTTTCCGCGCGCGTCGACCAGATTGGTCGTAATCGCCCCCTGGTAGTGGTTGCCGCTATAGGTCTCGAGCTTTTGCGTTTGATACGACGCCGTGGTCGTCAATAAGTGCTGCGTGCTCAGCTGATTGGCGTACATCGCTGTCGCGCCGAAACTGTTGCCGTGCACTTCGTAATCTTGAATCTCACCGCCGTACGCCGTAAACGCGCTGACCGGGCCGTTGATGAACCAGTCGTTGTACTCGGTGTAACCGTAGAGCCGCAAATACGAACTCGCGCTGAAGTTCTTCTGGTACTGCAGTTTGAGGAGCGAGACGTTGTGGTCGTCGCCGTCGCGGTTGTTGGCATCGATGAGCCCGGCGAACGGCGTGTGCGTGGCGCTTTCGTTCGATACGTCGGCCACGACCTTCGATGGATCGGGCGCCGCGTAAAGTGCGCCGGTGTAGATGTATTGATCCGTGTAGGTGACCGGGCCGCCATACGCTTGCGCCAGCAAAGCATTGCCGCCGAGGTCGTTCGGCGAGCTGTAAAACTGGCTTTGGATGTCGCTGGTCACGTAAAGCAACTGGATGTCGTCTTTGAGGCTGCCGCGCTTATGGGGCAGGCCGAAGTGAAAGTTCGCCAGGCTATCGCGCTGCGTCGTGTTGCCGATGGCGTACGATTGGCCCGGCGAAAAATAGGTCGGCCCGCTGCCGTCGTACACTTGCCCGTTCAGACCGGTCGAGATGAACAATGGATAAAAAAATAACGGCACGCCTGCGCCGTTGAACTGATCGGAGTAGCGATAATCCTCGTTCTCGCCGCCCAGGCCAATGTAATAGCTGAAGTTGCGGTTGTTCGTGGCGCCGCTCGCTTCAGCACTGAACTTGTGATAGAAGGCCGGTGCGCCGACGCCGAGGCTGACGTTTTCATAACCCGGATAGGTTCCGGTCTTGATAACTTGATTGATGTACCCCGACAGGCCTGAGGCTTCGGCGGAAGGCGGCGTCCCGCCGGTGTACGTTTGCACTTCTTGCTGCCCGAGGCTCGAGAGCGTCGTGATCGGTGCGAAATCCGAGGCGCGCTGCACGGGGATGCCGTCGAGTTCGTTGGCGACGTCGCTGTAATCGCCGCCGCGAATGTAGACCAGTTGGTTCCAACCCTGCTGACCCTGCGGAACGTTCGCGCCCGGAGTCGTCGCGATGGCGCTGTACGCTTGATTGATACTGCCGGGGCCGCCGACGGCTTGGGACGCCGTTTGTTCGGCGGCGTTGACGGAATAGACGTCGCTCGTGGTTCCCGGCCGCACGAGGTTCGAATTGGTGCGGGCGGTCACTTGGGCGATTCTGCGCAGCGTCTTGGCCAGCGAAAAAGTGCCGACCGTTTGCACCTGGTCGGCGAACACCGAGATGCCGCCGGCCGAAGCCGGATCGTAACCCGCAAGCTGCGCGGAGACGACGTACGTGTCGGGCGCGAGCGAAATGAAGGCAAAGGCGCCGGCGGCATCGGTGCGCACGGTCGCGGTTTGCGACGGCGAGACGGCCGTTACGGTGGCTGCCGCCAGCGGCGCTCCGGCCGGATCCAGGACACGCCCACGGAGGCCGCCGGTCGTTCCAGCCTCGACCGGAGCGAACAGCGAGGCAACGAGCGCAACGACAAGGAGATGAAAGCGGAAACGCACGAGCATGGCAACTCTCCCGATACCGGAAACGACCGACGCTTCTTCGCACGAAGCGGCGTTAACACCGAACAGAAGGCGGGTTTCGCGCTCTTTTGTGCCCGCTGAAAAAGCACCTCGGGGAGGGCGGGGGTTGCCCACGGGCGGTACAATAGGAGGAAGCCGCTCGTTTCGGGAGTCCTCATCGTGCCAATGACCCGTTCGCGTACCGACGATCTCGTCGAGCGGCGCGAACGCGCGGTCGCCCGAGGCGTCGCGACGACCCACCCGTTTGTCGTAGCCCGCGCCGAGGGGGCGCGGCTGTGGGACGTCGAGGGGCGCGAATACGTCGACTTCGCGGGCGGGATCGGGGTCATGAACCTCGGGCACCGGCACCCGGCCGTCGTCGCGGCGGTGCAGACGCAGCTGGACGCCTTTACCCATGCCTGCTTTCAAGTGGGGATGTACGAAGGCTACGTGGCCTTAGCCGAGCGGCTCAACGCCGTGGCGCCCGGAACGTCTCCGAAAAAGACGTTGCTGCTGACGACCGGCGCCGAAGCGACCGAGAACGCCGTCAAGATCGCCCGTGAGGCGACCGGCCGGCCGGCGATCGTGTCGTTTGCCTACGGTTATCACGGACGTACGCTGCTCGCGCTGTCGCTCACGAACAAGGTAACGCCGTACAAACACAACTTCGGTCCCTTTGCGAGCGAGACGTACTGCGCGCCATTCCCCGACGCGCGGCGTGGTTGGACGACCGGACGCGCGCTCCAGGAACTCGACGTGCTGTTCGAAACGCAGGTCGCGGCGCGACGCGTCGCGGCTTTCCTGGTCGAGCCGGTGCTCGGCGAGGGCGGTTTCCTGCCGGCGCCCGCCGCGTTTTTGCAGCACCTCCGCGCACTGTGCGACCGTCACGGCGCTCTGTTGATCGCCGATGAAGTGCAAACCGGGTTCGGCCGCACGGGAACGTTGTTCGCCATCGAACAGGCGGAGGTCGAACCGGATCTGCTCTGTTTTGCGAAAAGCGTCGCCGGCGGGTTGCCGCTGGCCGGGGTCGTGGGCCGTGCGGACGTCATGGATGCGGTCCCACCCGGCGGCCTCGGCGGAACGTTCGCCGGTAATCCGCTGGCGTGTGCCGCTGCCCTCGCGACGTTGGAGGCGTACGAGCGGGAGGACGTGCTCGGACGCGCGCAGACCCTCGGCCACGAGTTACGCCGGCGACTGGACGCCCTAGCGTCGCAGTACGATGAGATCGTGGACGTTCGCGGCCTTGGCGCGATGCTCGCGCTCGAATTCGCGGAGGCGCCGAGCCCGGGCGCCGTCAGCCTCGCCCAGCGCGTCGTCGATGCGGCGTTTTCCGAAGGCTTGATTGCGCTGACGGCCGGTCCGCGCGCAAACGTGCTGCGCATTCTCGTTCCCCTCGTCGCGACGGGCGACGATCTCGAGCGCGGGTTTACGGCGCTCTCCCTCTCCTGCGCCCGCGTCCTTAAAGGCGGCTCTGCCTCCTTGTACAGTGCCAGCAAAGCAAACACGGATTAGCACCATCCAACAAATGCACTCTTCCATCCAGCGAGGTCCAAAATTCTTGTACGCAACACGCTCGACGACGTCCGTGCCTATACGCAAAGCGTCCTAGAACTCATCAATAGTAGGGCGATCGACCGCACCCAAGCGGCATGGATCGTCAAGGAAACCGTCGACGGTTTCCGCGATCACGTCAATCCCGGGTTCCTCGAATACCGCAAGAGCGGCGCGAAGGGCACGCTCGATGCCGCAGTCGAGTGGTCGGACTCCGGCAACGTGTTCACCGACGTCAACGGCCGCGAGTACATCGATTGTCTAGGCGGTTTCGGAATCTTCAACGTCGGTCACCGTCACCCCAAAGTGGTGGCCGCCGTGCGCGCGCAACTCGAACGCCAAGCGCTGCACAGTCAAGATCTGCTCGATCCGTTGCGCGCCATGCTCGCTAAAACGCTCGCGCTGCTGACGCCCGGGGACTTGCAATATGCGTTTTTCAGCAACAGCGGCACCGAATCGGTCGAAGCGGGACTCAAGCTGGCGCGGTTGTACGATCCCAAGAAGCCGACGATCGTCGTGGCTTCCAAAGGCTTCCACGGCAAGAGCTTCGGCTCGCTTTCGGCCAGCGGTAAATCGACGTTCCGGGTTCCGTTCGGCCGCATGCTTTCGGGCTTCATGCACGTGCCGTTCAACGATGTGCTGTCGCTGGTTGACGTGTTCAACACGTGCCGCATGACGGGTCAAGACGTCGGTGCCGTGCTGCTCGAACCGATTCAGGGCGAGGGCGGAGTCAACGTGCCGAGCGACGAGTACCTGCCGGCGGTGCGCAAGTTATGCGATGAATTCGGCGCGCTGCTGATCTTCGATGAAGTCCAGACGGGCATGGGACGCACGGGAACGATGTTCGCCTGCGAGCACTGGGGCGTTACGCCCGACGTGATCTGTCTTGCGAAGGCGCTCGGCGGCGGCGTCATGCCGATCGGCGCGACGGTGGCGACGGAGGCCGTCTTTTCGCGTTTGTTTGAAAATCCGTTCCTGCACACGACGACCTTCGGCGGTAATCCGCTTGCCTGCGCCGCGGCGCTGGCGACGATCGACGTGCTGATCGAAGAGCGCTTGCCCGAGCGGGCCGCCGACATGGGCGCATACATGCTCTCCGGCTTGCAGAAGGCCGCGCGCGGTCATGAAGACATCGTCGTCGACGTGCGCGGCAAAGGGCTGCTCATCGCGCTCGAGTTTACGAGCGACGAGGTTGGTTTTGCGGCGTCGAAGTATCTGTTCGATCGCGGCGTGTTGGTCGCGGGCACGCTCGTCAACTCGCGCGTCGTGCGCGTCGAGCCGCCGCTCACGATCGAACGCGCTCAAGCCGACCGCGTCTTCGCCATCCTGGCTGAAGCGCTCGACGCGATGGAGCGCGAGCGCATACCACTCACGGCGTAAGCCGTACATCGCCGCCTTTTGGAGTCTCACATGCTGCAAATCGATCGCGTTTCATCAAACCGGGCCGCTGCGCTCGAACACCTCGAGCGCGATGCGGAGGGCACCGCGTTGCTGTTCATGGCCGGGACGTGGCAGCCGTCGTCGGACGGCGCCACGCGCGCGTGCGTCGATCCCGCCACCGCTGATGAAGTGGCGCGCGTTGCCGAAGGGACGCGTGCCGACGCTGAACGGGCGATCGAACTCGCGCGCACGGCGTTCGACGACGGCACGTGGCCGCAGATGGCGCCCGCCGAGCGCGCCCGCGTGCTGCTGGCGCTGGCCGATCTCATCGAGCGGCATGCGGCGGAGTTGACGAAGCTCGAAACGCTCGGCTGCGGGAAACCGCTGCGCGAAGCCGAGTTTGATGTTGCTGACGCGGCGGCGTGCTTTCGGTATTACGCGGGTCTCGCGACCAAGCCGCACGGGCAGACCTTCGACGTTCCCGCGCCGTCGATGAGTTTCACCGTGCGGGAACCGATCGGCGTGTGTGGTCAAATCGTGCCGTGGAATTATCCGCTGCTGATGGCGACGTGGAAGCTCGCGCCGGCGCTCGCGGCCGGGAACGTCTGCATCCTCAAACCGTCGGAATACACGCCGCTGTCGGCGCTGTGGCTGGCGAAACTCGCGCAGGAAGCAGAACTTCCGAACGGGGTGCTCAGCGTGATCCCCGGCGCGGGCCCGGTCGTCGGCGCGGCGCTCGCGGAAAGCATGCTGGTCGATAAGATCGCCTTCACGGGCAGCGTGGCGACGGGACAATCGATCATGCGAGCGGCTGCCGGCAACGTCAAAAAGATTTCGCTCGAACTGGGCGGCAAATCGCCCAACATCATTTTTGCCGACGCTGATTTTCAAACGGCGATCGACTATGCGCTCTTCGGCATCTACGCCAACGCGGGGCAAGTGTGCTCGGCCGGTTCGCGTCTGGTGCTGCAGCGCGAATTTGCCGATCGGTTTCTCACCGAACTCGTCCGCCGCGCGCAGGCGATCTCCGTCGGTGACGGCTTCCATGCGGGCACCGAGATGGGGCCCCTCGTCAGCGAAACGCAGCGCGACCGCGTCGAGCGTTACATCGCCCTCGGACGCGAAGAGGGTGCGACGTTACTGTGCGGCGGCAGCCGCGCGACCGTCGCCGGCGGCGACCGCGGGTACTACATCGAGCCGACGATCTTCACCGACACGACCCCCGACATGCGCATCGTTCGTGAGGAGATCTTCGGCCCTGTGCTGGTCGTGCAACTCTTCGGCGACGAAAGCGAGGCGATCCGCATCGCGAACGACAGCGCTTACGGCCTCGCCGGAGCGGTCTTCACGAACGATGCAGCCCGCGCTCACCGCGTCATCCGCAAACTGCGTGCCGGCATCACCTGGATCAACACCTACCATCCGACGTACAACGAAGCCCCCTGGGGCGGCTACAAACAGTCCGGCATCGGCCGCGAACTCGGCACCTACGGCTACGATGCGTACACCGAAGTGAAACAGGTCAACGTCAATCTTGCGGTCGAGCCATCGGGCTGGTTCCGCGAACCGGGGGCGCACCGATAATCAATGCTGCTCATCCAGCCTGACGCCTGACGCCCCCTTTCGCCGTCGGCCTTGACGGCAGTGTCACATGCTTCGGGCAACTGTTTCCACCGAACGTCTTGCCGCAGAGCGGCCAGTCGGCGTCCGAGCGTATCATGGCGGTTCCGCGGAACGGACCGGCCGCAGCGAACGTTCGTTGGTGAAGCAGCGGGATTTCAACCCCCCGCTGCCCGAAGATGGTGCACTGGCGCGAGTCATCCTCGCGTCGCTTTTCGTAATGAGCCTGCGGAGTATCTCGTGAACGACAAAGAGCTGGTGCTCACCAAAGAGGGCCTCGTAAAGCTCGAGGAAGAGCTGGACGAGCTGAAGACCGTGCATCGCCGCGAGGTCAACGAGCGGATCCGCCAGGCTAAAGAGTTCGGAGACATCTCCGAAAACGCGGAATACGAAGATGCTAAGCAAGAGCAAGCCTTCGTCGAAGGCCGTATCCTCAAGCTGGAAGGCTTGCTCCGTAACGCACGGATCATCGACTCGTCGGACTACGCGCAAGACGAAGTGCACCTCGGCGCCAGCGTCAAGGTGAAGGATGCGAAAGCGGGCGCGAGCCACGAGTTCACGATCGTCGGTTCCACCGAAGCCGATCCCGTCAACGGGCGGCTCTCGAACGAATCGCCGCTCGGCAGCGCCCTCATCGGCAAGAAGAAGGGCGAGACGGTCGAGGTGAACACGCCGCGCGGCGTGAGCACCTATAAGATCGAGGGCATCAACTCGACGAAGAAAAAGGTCGTCAAGAAGGCATCGTGAGCGGGTCCTCGTCGCCGGGCGACGAGCCCGGGGATGTCGGCAAGCGGGAAGCGGAACTGCGGGCGGCGCGGCGCGCGAACTTGGCCGCTTTGCGCGCGCGCGGACGCGACCCGTTTCTTGAGACGCGCTTCGACGTAACGGCGCATGCGAGTGAACTCCTCGAACGCTATGCGAATCTAAGCGCCGAGGAGCAACCGCCCCAGGTGACCTTCAGCGTGGCCGGCCGTTTACTCGGCTTGCGCAAAATGGGCAAGGGAGCGGTCTGGGCCGACGTCTGGGATCGCAGCGGCCGGTTGCAGATTTACGTGCGCGCCGACGCCGTCGGCGAAGAGGCCTTTGCGGCGTTCGACGCACTGGACCTCGGCGACATCATCGGCGTGAGCGGCACCGTGTTCCGCTCCAAGAAGGGCGACCTCACCTTGCGCGTCGCGCGCTTTGAGGTGCTCGCGAAATCACTTGCCCCGACGCCCGACAAGTGGCACGGGCTCGGCGACGTCGAGAAGCGCTATCGTCAGCGTTACGTCGACTTGATGATCGACGAACGCGTGCGGCGCATCTTCCTGACGCGATCGGCCATCGTCGCGGAAATGCGGCGCTTTTGCGACGCTCACGGTTTCGTGGAGTGCGAGACGCCGACGATGCTGCACGTCGCCGGCGGCGCGGCGGCCCGCCCCTTCCGCACTCATCACAATGCGCTCGGCCTGGACCTCGATCTGCGCATCGCGACCGAACTCAATCTCAAGCGTTTGATCGTCGGCGGGCTCGAACGGGTCTACGAAATCGGCCGCATCTGGCGCAACGAGGGCATCGATACGACGCACAACCCCGAGTTCACGATGCTCGAACTGTATGCCGCATACTGGTCGCTACACGAAATGATGGACTTCAACGAAACGCTCTTCGCGCACGTCGTCGAAAAGGTACACGCTTCCAGCGACGTCAAGTACGGTGAACGCACGCTCTCCTTCGCGCGGCCGTTCCGGCGGATGGCATACTTCGAGGCGCTGGCGCAATGGGGCGGGCTGGACCGGGCGACGCTGCTCGATCCTGCCGGTGCAGCGCGGAGTCTGGCCGAGATGGGGTTGCCGCCCTCGGCTACCCATGCGCAGGCGCTCGACAAGATTTTCGAGCGCGTCGTCGAGCCGCGCTTGATCGACCCCACGTTCGTGTACGACTATCCGGTCGCGCTTTCGCCGCTGGCCAAGCGCAAGGCCGGCGATTCCGATCTCGTCGATCGCTACGAACTCTTCGCCGCGAACTTCGAGCTTTCAAATGCATTCACCGAACTCAACGACCCGGACGATCAGCGTGCGCGTTTTGAAGCGCAGATCGAGGAGCGCAAGCGCGGCAACGACGAGGTTCCGGCGCCGGATTGGGACTTCGTGACCGCCCTCGAGTACGGCATGCCGCCGACCGCCGGCATCGGCATCGGCGTCGACCGCGTCGTCATGCTGCTGACCGGCCAGCAATCGATCCGCGAAGTGATCCTCTTCCCGCTGCAACGCCCGCTGTGATGCTCGATAGCGAACGAGTCGTCGCCGGCGCGCGGGAGCTGATTCGCGGCGAACGTGATCCAGTCGCCAACGCCGCCAACCTCGCCGCCTTCATCATGCAGTCCGTCACCGGTCTGAATTGGGTCGGCTTCTATTTCGTACGCGGCGACGAACTGGTGCTGGGCCCGTTCGCCGGCAAGCCGGCCGTGACGCGAATTGCGCCCGGGCGCGGCGTGTGCGGTACGGCGTGGGCGCGCGCGCAGAGTGTCGTCGTCGACGACGTCGATGCGATCGAGGAGCACATCGCGTGTGACGTGGCATCGCGCGCGGAACTGGTCGTACCGCTCTTGCGTGACGGAGCCGTTTTCGGCGTGCTCGATTGCGACGCTCCCGTTCGTGCCCGTTTCGGTGACGCCGAACGCCGTCTTTTCGAAACGCTGGCGGCCCTCTACGTCGTATCGTCGGAGTTAGACCTCTCCCGCTCGCTCGGCGGCGGTTAACCGACGATACTGGGCCCTTCCCGAGGGGACCGTATGCTGGGGCGCGCAGATGCCGGGTCTGAGCGAAACGACGTACCGCGTGGTCGTCGAATACGACGGCACCGCATTCTGCGGGTTCCAATTTCAACCGGCGTTGCGAACGATTGCGGGCGAGTTGGAAGCCGCGCTAGCGCGGTTGTTCGCGCAGCCGGTGAAGGTGACGGCGGCGGGACGCACCGATGCAGGCGTTCACGCCTCGGCACAGGTCATCTCATTCCGCGCGCATGCCGCCTTTCCGGTGCAAAAACTCGCGCTCGCGCTCAATTCCGTCCTGCCGCCCGACCTCAGTGCGCGCGATGCCGAACGCGGCGACGACGCGTTTTCGGCGCGCAACTCGGCGCTCGCGCGCCACTACACGTACACGGTCCTCAATCGGCGCATGCCGTCAGCCGTCTTGCGCCGGTTCGCGCACCATGATTGGCGGCGGCTCGATCTCGACGCGATGCGCAGCGCGGCGGCTGGGGTGATCGGCGAGCACGATTTCATCAGCTTCTGCGGCGTCGTGCCCAACCGCGGCGGCACCGTTCGGACGCTCTACGCGCTACGCATCGAGGCGCGCGGCGACGTCGTTCGCCTGCACTTCGAGGGCGCCGGATTCTTGCACCGCATGGTGCGCATCCTGAGCGGGACGCTCCTGGAGGTGGGAGCGGGGCGGCGCAGGCCGGAGAGCGTCGCGGAGGTACTGGCCGCTCGTGACCGGCGTCTGGCGGGGCCTACGGCGCCCCCGGCGGGCCTCTGCCTGGTTAACGTCGTCTACCCGGATTTCGAATCCCGCGCCGCGGCGGAAGCCTTTTTCCGTTGACAGCATGCGGCGCTTCGCGTACCATGCGTGGGTTGTTCCGGCCGCTAGGAGCCTGTCGCGCGGCAGGCGACGACCGGGCCATTTTTGCTCGCTGCCTCGAAAGCCGCTCTTGCGCACCTATCAACAGAAAACCGCGGAAACTCAGCACGATTGGTACGTCGTCGATGCGGCGGGCCAGCGTTTGGGCACGTTGGCCGTGCGCATCGCAAAAGCGCTGTCCGGTAAGCATAAGCCCACCTGGACGCCTCACATGGACGACGGCGATCACGTCGTCGTGCTCAACGCCGAGAAGGTGGAACTCAGCGGCAACAAGTGGACGCAGAAGGTCTATCATCGGCACAGCGGCTTTCCGGGTGGTCTTCGTACCGAAACGGCGCTCGACGTCAGCAAGAAATACCCCGAGCGGCTCATCGAGCGGGCGGTGCGCGGCATGTTGCCGACCAATCGTCTGCGCGACGTGCAACTGCGCCGCCTCAAAGTGTACGCGGGCGCGGATCATCCGCACACGGCACAGCAACCGAAGGAGCTTTTCTAGTTGGACGAAGCGGTGGATGAATTCGGCGGGACGGGCCGGCGTAAGCGCGCCGTTGCGCGGGTGAAGCTCAGCCTCGGTCAGGGCGTCATCACGATCAACGGCAAGGCGGTCGACGACTATTTCCCACGCCCGAGCCTGTTGCAGATCGTGCGCCAAGCCCTCGATGTCACGGCGACGACATCGCGTTTCGACGTGAGCGTCAAAACCGAAGGCGGCGGCGTAGCGGGCCAAGCGGGTGCCGTGCGTCACGGCATCGCGCGGGCGCTCGTCGACATGGACGAATCGTTGCGCGAACCGCTGCGCAAGAACGGGTTGCTCACGCGCGATCCCCGCGAAAAAGAATCGAAAAAATACGGCCGCAAACGCGCCCGTAAACGCTTCCAATTCTCCAAGCGCTGAGTTTGTTTCTCCCCAAACACCGATGGTGTTTTTGGGGCCCCACGCGCTTTGCGTGTGGGGGCGCGGAGCCGCCGAGCGGCGCAGCGCTTTTAAACGAAAGGGGTCCCCAAACACCTATGGTGTTTTTGGGCCCCCACACGCTTTGCGTGTGGGGGCGCGGAGCCGCCGAGCGGCGCAGCGCTTTTAAACGAAAGGGGTCCCCAAACACCTATGGTGTTTGGGGATAGATCGCGAACGCCGTGACCAAGTCGTCACGGCCTTTGATGCGGGTCGAGACGCGGTGCAGTGGGCGGGCGATGGCGCCGGCGCTGGCAACGGTTTCTTCATCGCAGTAGATTGCGCCGGCAGGGGCGGCGACCTGTAATCCGCTGGCAAGGTTGACCGGGTCGCCGATGACGGTGTAGTCCATGCGCTTGGCGCTGCCGAAGTGCCCAGCGACGACGTCGCCGGTCGCCAGGCCTACGGAAATGCGCAACGGATAATCGATGCGCGGACCGAGCGTCGCGACGACCTCGTGCAGCGCAATGGCGGCCGCCACCGCCCGAGCGGCATCGTCGTGGCGCACCGCCGGCGGGCCGAAGACCGCCATCAGGCCGTCGCCGTAGAATTTGTCCAGAAGACCGTCGTATTCGAAGACGATGCGCACCGCGTCATCGAAATAGGCGTTGAGGATCTCGACGACGCGATCGGCGGAAAGTTCTGCCGCCAGCCGCGTGAAGCCGCGCACGTCGGCGAAGAGCATCGTGGCCCGTCTCCGTTCGCCGCCGAGTTTGATCGACGACGGATCGTGCATGAGCGATGCGACGACGTGCGGGGCAAGATAGCGCGAGAACGTTTCCTGCACGCGCCGCACCTTTTCGATCTCGGCTTCGTGCGCTGCTTCCAGACGCCGTTGCTTGGTGAGATCCACGACGGCCATCGCGATGCCGGTTCCCTCCGGATCGGCAAGCGGCGCAAGCTGCATCGCGAGCGTCAACGGCGTGCCGTCCTGGCGTTGTGCTTCCACTTCAGCCCGCAACTGAACGGCACCGCTCGCGAAATAGATTTCGAACAGCTCCGGAAATTCGGGAATGAATGAAGCCAGCGCCGAGGCCGCGCGGCCGACCATGCCGTCCGCCTTGACGCCCAGCGTTAGTTCCGCGGGATGGTTGAAGCTTGTGATGAAGCGCCGCGCCGAAAACGTGATGACGCCGCTCGCGATCGCGCCGAGGATACGCGTCTGAAATGCTTGCGAGGCGGCGATGCGTTCACAGCGTTCTTGCCCGTCATGGAGCGCCGACGCCAACGTGGCGAGCGCAGTGCGGGCTCGGGGATCGCTGACGATGGCGGGCATCGTCTGCAACAGCCCAAGGGCCTCTTCGATCCCGCGCCCGGAAGGATATGAGTCTCTATTGGGCGTCCATGCGGTCACGCGACACTCCGGCGCCTGGCCGGACCGGTTGCCCCGTTGCGCGGCGCGATGAATCGAACCGGGCCCTGCGGCGAACCAGTGCGCGCGAAGAGAGCGGCTGCAGTGTGCAGCGCACAGTGGAACATAGCTCACTTTCCTTTCGGCGGCCGGGCCGGACAACGTTAACACGACGGTCATCCCACGGTGCGATGGCGGCAACGTGAGGCGGCTACGCTCGGTGCCATGGATGCAATACCGACCGATCTCATCATGGCGGCAGGGAGCGGCCGCGACCGCCTCTCTTCGCTGGCAGGCAGAACAGCAGCGGCCAACCTGAAGCCGGGGAGCGCGGTGGGTGGAGGGACGATGGCGGCCGCCGCCCGCGAGGCGATCTTCACCGACGCGCTGTTGGCGGCCGTGCACGCGCGCCTCGAAGAGCTGCGGAGCGTCACCAAATGAGCGAATTCGATATCTTACGCTCGGCGGCGGCCGGCATGGACGCCCAGCGGGCTGCGCTCGACGTTGCGGCCCGCAACGTCGCCGCTGCGCAGGCGACTCCCGATCGCGGCGGCTTCGAGCGGCTGGTGCCCCGCTACGCGGTTGCCGCGCAATCCTCACCGGATCCCGGGCCGGGCGACTACGAGCCGCCCGACGATCCCGACGATCGTATGGACCACGTCGATCCAGCGACGTCGGAGAGCGATCGGCCGGTCAGTTATCTCGGAACGCGCGTCGAGCACGGCGGTGACGTCGACGCCGTCAGCGAGATGGTCGCGGTACTCGACGCTCAGCGTGCGTACGAGAGCAACGCATCGGTCTTCGACATCGGGAAGCGACTGGCGGAACGGACGATCGACGTCGGGCGGCTGGGATGACCGTCACGCCGCTTACCGGCACCTCGGCTGCCGGAGAACTCGACGCGCCTCTGGGCGCGACGCTCGCCCCTTCGGCCGGCGGCAACTTTGCGAACGCCGTGCTCGATGCGCTCCAGACAGCTGCTGTGGCGCTCGACCGTGCCGACGGGGCGGAACGCGCCTTCGCGAGCGGCAGGGGCGGTTTGCAAGAGATGGTTCTCGAACGGGCGCAAGCCGACGTTACGTTGTCGGTCGCTAGTACGGCGGCCTCGCGCGTGTCGCAAGCGCTCGGGACGATTCTCGGCATGCAAGTCTAGGTCGGCTCGACGATGGCATGGCTTCGCGCCCGCTGGCGCGCCCTCGCTCCGAGTCAGCGGCTCTTGACCGGCTTGCTCGCCGTCGCGGCCGTTGGTGCATTCGCGTTCGCGCTGCTGCTCGAGCGTGACACGCGCGTGCCGCTGTTTGCCCAACCGCTCCAGAGCGAACAGCTGGCGGAAGTCGTCGAGCGGCTGGCGGAGTGGAACGTCGGGTTCGTCACCCTCCCCGACAACGTGCGCGTCGATGCCAGGCGTAAGAACGACCTGCTCTTGCGGCTGGCTCTCGCCGGCGTTCCCCACGCGCATCTCGCGACGTCGGCCGAAGCCCTGCAGCAGGCGAGTCCCTTGACGCCGCAATCGGTGCTCGATGCACAACAGCGCGAGGGACTCGCCGGCGACTTGGCGAGCAGTTTGCGGGGGATCGCCGGCGTCGCCGAAGCACGGGTCATCATCGCTCCGGCGCAGCCGGGCGCCTTTGCCGATGAAGCGTCGCACGCTGCCACGGCGTCGGTCCGCTTGTCGCTGCAGCCCGGAGCCGTGCTCGGAGCCACCGCGCTCGACGGCGTGCGGGAGTTCGTGGCTGCCGGCGTTCCGGGCCTCGATCCCAAACGCGTCGCGATCCTCGACGACCGCGGACTCGCGCTTGGGACCTCGCACGACGCAGCGCTTTCGGACGAAGCGCTCAGTCTGCAAAATTCGCTGCAATCGGCGCTGGACGCAGCACTCGGCGCTGCGGCGACGATCGTGCGGGTTCACGTCAGTTACGATCAACGTGCGCGCGAGGTACGCGACGTGCGCCGGCGCTCGCTCGGTGCGGGCGCGATCGGCACGACGACGAGCGATGAAACGTATCGCAGTCCGACCAAGACGTACGCCAAAAAGAACGCAACCGTCGACGGCGGAAGCGAAGTGCAAGACGAAAGAGTTGACGTGCCGGCGGGCCGGCTGGAACGCATCTCGGTGGCCATTGCCGTCGACGCTTCACGGCGCTTCGACCTGCGCAAAATCCGCGCATTCGCCAGTGCGACGCTCGGCTTGCTGCCGAGCCGCGGCGACGTGGTTTCCGTTGAAGCGGTTGCGTTTCCGCACGCCCGGGCGGCGCACATTGCGCCGCTGGCGTCGGTGGCTGGCCTCATTGCGGCGCTGGGTCCGCCGGCAATGCTGGCGGTGGCGATCGTGTTCGGCGTGCGCTGCGGTGTCAAGCCGGTCGCGGCGCTCGGCGCCGCGCTCGTGCAGCGACTGTCCGTCCAGCGCTCGACGCGCCTCGTCGCGGCGTTCCCCGCCGCGCACGTGCGGGGCGCGCTGGCCGGCGAACCGCCGCATACGGCGGCGGCGATCATCAGCGCCCTGCCGGCCGCCACCGCAACCGCCGTACTGGAACTCTATCCGCCCGAAGAGCGCGCCGCAATCGTGCGCCGCATGTCGCGCGGCGCCAAGCCGGCCGTACCCGACTATGAAAGCGTCCTGCGGCGTGGCTGAAGCCTTCATTCCCCTCGCTGCCTTCGTGCGGCGACCGCGGGTCACCGGGAAGACGTGCGTCCCGGCTCCGACCGCCGAAGCCTCGCCGCCGCTTCCGGCAAACGCTGACGCGCCGGCGCACGCCGTCGTAAGCGCTGCCGCCGCGCCGGCTTGCGGCGAGGTCGCCTTGATGCGGCTGGCCGCACGCGAAGCCTTGGAACGGGCCGGCCGAACGCTGCTGGCCACTCTTGCCGACGAGGTTTTGGGCCGTGAACTTGCGCTCGCGCCGCTCGACCTGGAAGCGCTTGTGGCCCGCACGCTGGCGTCGTTTGACGATTTGGAACCGGCACGCATCGTGCTGTCCCAAGCCGACGCCCCGGAGAGCGATGCGCCGCGCCTCGCGGGGGCGTTGCCCGTGCGCACCGATCCGGCGCTTGAGGCGGGACACTTCATCATCGAGGTGCGCGACGGCGTGCTCGACTCGCAGCATTCCTTCCGCTTGCAAACGGTGCTCGCTCGGGCCGCCGAGATGCTGGCGACATGATCGTCCGCCACGTCGGCTGCGTCGTGCGGACGCTCGGTGAAACGATTGTCGCTGCGCTGCCCGGCGCGTGCATCGGCAACGGTGTGCGCGTGTGCAGCGCGCGCGGCGTCCTCGCGGGTGAGGTCGCGGCAGTCGAACGCTCGCGCGTCGCGATCGTGCCGTTTGGTTCGCTCAGCGGGGTCGCGGTCGGCGACCGCGTTGAAATCGATGATGCGGCACGGGCAGCACCGCTCGGTTTCGCCGCGCTCGGCCGCGCACTCGATGCGGCCGGAGCGGCGCTCGATGGCGCGGGCGCCTTGCGCACGCGGTCCGTTCGCGTCGACCGCGTCGGGCCCGAACCGCGCGAGCGGCGCGGAATCCGCGAACCGTTTTGGACCGGTGTGCGCGCGCTCGATGGTTTGTTGACGATCGGTCGGGGCGCTCGAATCGGCTTTTTCGGCGCACCGGGCGCCGGCAAGACGACGCTGCTCGAGTCGATCGCGACTGCTGCCCGGGCCGATGCCGTCGTGCTCGCGCTCGTCGGCGAGCGCGGACGGGAAGCGCAGGCGTGGATCGACCGTTGCGACGCGCGGACGACGATCGTGTGCGCCACAAGTGATCGCAGCGCAAGCGAACGCGTGCGCGCCGCCGACGTCGCCATGGCGCAGGCTTGTTTGCTGCGCGACCGCGGTTTGCACGTCGCCTTGATCGTCGACAGTTTGGCCCGGTACTGTGCGGCGCTTCGGGAACAGCGGGTCGCGCTCGGCGAGGCGGTGGGACGCGGCGGTTATCCGCCTTCGGTCTGGGCCGCGCTCGCCCGTTTCCTCGAATGTGCGGGTAACGCGCACGACGGGTCGATCACGGTGCTCGCCACCGTGCTCTCCGACGGTGCCGACGAGCGGGAACCGCTGTCCGACGCGGCTCGCTCGCTGTTGGACGGCCACATCATGCTTTCGAGCGCGCTCGCCCGGGCGGGACATTTTCCGGCGATCGACGTGCTCGGGAGCGCCAGTCGTACGATGGATGCGGTCACCGACGCAAGCCATCTGGCGGATGCCGGCGCCGTGCGCGCGGTGCTGGCGCTGCTGGCGGAGAGTAAAGATGCGCGCGATGTCGGGCTGGCTGCCATGACGCCGGCGCTTGCTGCGGCCGTCGCGGCCGAGCCGGCCCTCATGGCGTTCTTGCGTCAGGGCGCGCCGGCGAATCCCCAGGAAGTGCGTCAGGAATTGCGCGCCGTCGCGGCATCGCTGGGAGTGCTGGCATGAGCATCGGCGCCGACCTCGCCACCGTCCAGCGACGGATCGCCGCCATCGCGGGCGAGGTGCCGCCGCCGCTGGCGCAACGCTTTGCGGCACTGGTTGCGGGTAACGGTTCGGTCACCGAGGACAGCAGCGCGGGTGCGCGTACCGCCGCCACTACGCCGAGCGGGATTGCCCGCCTGATCCAGCTGGCAGCGACGGCGGCCGGCGTCGACCCGGCCCTGGTGCGGGCGATCACCGAAGCGGAATCGGGCTTCGACCCCGCCGCTCGTTCGCGGGCGGGTGCCGTCGGGCTGATGCAATTGATGCCGGCAACCGCGCTGGCGCTTGGCGTGCAGAATCCGTACGACCCGGCCCAGAATGTGCGGGGTGGTGCGCGCTACTTGCACGAGCTCCTCGACCGCTTCGCCGGCGACATTCCGTCTGCCGTGGCGGCGTATAATGCCGGTCCCGGCGCCGTCGAGCGTTACGGGGGCATCCCTCCGTATGCCGAGACAAGCGCGTACGTGGCACGCGTCATGGATCTCTATCGCCGCGCTCGTAATCATTAATCTCTTAACTAATCGAGTATGCGTGAACGCGGCCGTCGCCACCGGCCCGGCGGCTCCCGCGCTCGATGCGTTGCTTGCGCGCTATCGTTCGGCCGCAGCCGATCCCGGCGCCGCGCCGCCCACGACGCTCGTCATCGGCGGAACGGAAAGCGGCGCGGGACTGCAAGGCGTGTTCCGTTCGTGGTTGTCGGGTGACCGAGAACGCGGTGACGAAAGCCTGGGGCCGCGGCACGAACGGACGCTGCGCTTGGGTGAGCGCGTGTGGCTCTCGGATGAGAACGGTGACGTGCGCGAGTTCACGGGCGTGCTCGCGCGCCGCGAACGCACCATGCGCTTCATCGAAAGCGGCGATTTCGCGGACCAACCCGAGCGTTGCGTCTTGCATGGCCCCGTGAAACTCGGCCCGCTTCAAACCTACGCGCTCGACGTGACGCAGGCGCAGGGCCAAACCGAAACGCTCTATCTCGATGCATCAACGTACTTGCCCGACCGGCTGGCGTATGACGACGATGACGGCCGCACGACGATCGATTTTTCCGACTGGCGCACGGTCGCGGGCCGTCGCTACGCGTTCACGAACGTGACCTCCGACGGCGATCATGCCTTCGATACGACGGAGACGACGACGTCGGTGGAGCCGGGCACCCGCATCGCGGCCTCGATCTTCGCGCCCCTCGTACCGCGCACGATCGAGATGAACGCTCCCGAAACGGTCGCGCTCAAGGAACGTGAGGGCCACTTCTACGCGCCGGTGACGATTGGCGGAAGGGCCTTCACCTTTCTCATCGACACGGGCGCTCAGAACATCGTGCTCGATCGCCGCGTCGTGGCGGAGTTGGGATTGCCCAGCGTCGGCTCCCTCGAAGCGAGCGGCGCGTCCCGCACCGGTGGCCTTTCGCTCGCGCAGCTTCCACAACTCGTCGTCGGTACGCGCGGAACGCTGAGCGATCTCGTCGTCACGACCTTGGATCTCGGCGCGTCAACCGAAGGGGCGTTTCGGATCGACGGCATCCTCGGCTATCCGTTCTTCGCCTCGTCGCTCGTCCATTTCGATCCGGCAGGGCGCAGTTTGACGTTCGGGCCGCCAAGCAGTTTCGTGCCGTCGGGTCAGCGCGTCGTCATCTCCACCGACCGGGCCTTCCCCGAAGCGACGTTTCGCATCAACGGCTCGCTCGACGCGCCATTCATCGTCGATACCGGCAATGCGGCGGAGCTGTTGTTATACCACCCCTTCATGGAACGCCACGGCGGCATCGTCGAATTTTCCCAAACGAACCGGCACAGTTACGGCATCGGCGGCATCACGTCGTCCTATCGCACCAGTCTGGCAGAATTGGCCATCGCCGGCATCCCGCTCTATCGCGTCGAGACCGACGTCATGCTCGCAACCAGCGGCGCGTTCGCCGATCGTTTCGATGCCGGGAACGTCGGCCTCGGCGTCCTGCGCAATTTCGACATGACGTTCGATCTGGCTCACGATGCGTTCTACGTCGAGCGTGGCCGAAACTACGACGACGGCCGCTCGCGTAACTAAATCGCAACACGCTGCTTACTTTTCGGCACCCTTGGGGCGCTACGCTGTGCGCATACATCGGGGATCCAGAAACGTGAGGCACCGTGGTCAACGAGATTGCCCAGCGCTCCATCGCCGTCGTCAAGATGCGTTTGCCGTATACCGATCGACGCTCGCTCTCGCAGGCGTGGTTCTCGGCACTCCACCTCGCCGAGGAGCGGCCGCGGTCGGGCTGCTGCTCGGGGCGGCCGGGGCCGCCGCTGCAGCCCGAACGGCCGCCGACGGTGCAGCGCGGCACTTCTGCTGCGCCCAGGAGCGGCGAGGCCGCTAACGGAGGTCGTGACGGTTCGGTCGTACGGCGCGCGTTCGTCGCCGGCAGCGAAGCCGTGCAGCAACGTGGTCGCGTGGAACGCGCGCGCGTTGCCGTACGCGCGTCGTTCGAGCGCTCGCGCAGCTACCCGCCTTTTCAGTCGTCGTTGACCGTCGGAGTCGGCGGCGCGCGCGTGCAACTCGTCCTACGGCGTGACGGCGAGACGTTGCACGTCGTCGCGTTGTGCGCACCGCGCAACGCCGAGTTGGTGCGCCGCGCGCTGGTCTGCGCGCAAGCGCATCTGCGGGCCAGCGGCGACGTGCTGCGCGCGGTGGTGCGCGAAACCGAGGTACGGGCGTGATCGATGCTGCACTGGCGAGCGCCCTCGAACGCATCGAGAGTCGCGATGCGGACGTCCGCAATGCGTACCGCGCGGGCGCCTTTCCGCTCCACGATGACGTGGGGCGAGCGGCAGCCCCGGTAGCGTCAGCCGATCCGCTCTCCGTCGCGGTGCCCGACGCCGGTTACGTGTTGACGCAAGAGAAAAACGGCGCGCTTGCGTATTCGCGCGACGGCGCATTCGGGCTCGTGGGCGGCGAGTTGCAAACGGCCGACGGAGCCCCCGTCCTCGGCTTTGCGCTGGGTAGTCGCACCGCGCTCGCGCCGCTGCGCGTCGATCCCTACGACCTTGCGCTGGGACGCGTCGCCGAGGCCAAGATCGACGCCGACGGTACGCTCGCATACAGGCGCAGCGGCGTCGATCCCCGCAGCGGCCGACGCCGGAGCGAACGGGTTATCGTCGGCCGCATCGCGCTCGCCCGGTTTCCCGCCGGAACGCATCCCGTCCGACTCGACGCAACGCACGTGCGCCCGCCCGCCGGTATCGACGTGAAGCTCGGCGTCCCGGCCGACGGCACGTTCGGTCCACTCGTTCCACACGCACGCGATATCGGCCGGATCGACCTGATGGCCGGTCTTGCGAAGATGCAGGAGGCCTACGTGCAGTTCGAAGCGCTGCGCGCCGCCCACCACGGCCAGGGCGAAACCGAGAAGACGGCCATGGATCTGCTCAAGTGATCACTTCCCTCGAGTTCGTTGGGCCGCAGCGGCTTCCCAACGGCAGTATCATGCGCAGCCGCGTCTTTCGCCCACGTTCCGGTTTACCGCTCGCAGCCGCTTGCGTGGTCGCCAACGGCGTGCGCGAGCAGCTCTCAACGTTACTGGCGGCTGAACTCGACGTCGAGTTGATCGAACCTGCGATTCCGGGCGCCGATCAGCGGCGCATCCTGGTCGCCGGCGCGACGATCCTGAGGGTGCGCGGGCGCGTGTGCGACGGCTTCGTCATCATCCGTCCGGCCGACGCGCGTCGCTTAGTGGCGCTAGCGTTCGGCGAAGCGGAACGCCCCGAGCGCGACCCGCTCTCGGAGATCGAGCGCACCACGCTGGACCGAATCGTCGCGGCGCTCGTTCCTCTCTGCAATTCGTTATGCGGAACGCTCGGCCCAAGCATGCGCGAAAATAACGAGCGGGCTGCGTGTGACATGGAGACCTATTTCGAGGTTCGGACGGCGCACCCGGCTCGAGTTGCGGTCGGCTTCGGGCTCGCCTGCGATCCGTGCGAGGAGATCGGCGAACGCTTGAGTCTCGAGGTTTTGCGCGACGTCGAACTCGCCGGTGTCGTCGAGTTCGGCGCCGGCCGCGTCGGGATTCCCGCGTTCTCCCGACTCGACGTCGGCGCCACGCTGACGCTCGAGAGTTCCCTTGGGGCGCCCGGAACGCTGCGTTTCGGCGACGTCGTCTTCGCGCGCGGCGCGTGTGGTATCGCCGACGGTCGCAGCGCGATCGTGCTCGACGGCTCGAGCGCGGTGGCCTGATGGGTGACGAACGTAATCTCGATCTGTTGCTCAACGTTGCGCTCGGCGTACGGGCCGAACTGGGGCGTTGCACCCTGCGCGTCAGCGAGGTTTTGGAACTCGGTCGCGGATCCGTCGTCACCCTCGATCGGCTGGCCGGGGATCCGATCGACGTGCTCGTCAACGACCGGCTCGTGGCGCGCGGTGAAATCGTTGCGGTCGACGACCGCTTCGGCGTACGCATCACCGACGTCGTCGCGCGCAAGGCGGTGCGTCCAGGGCCGGCACCCTAACGCATGGACTCGCTCGTCAGGCTGGCCTCGCACGGCGCGCACGGTTTGCGGGATTCGCACGCAGGGCTGCCGCTCGAGATTCTGGCCGGTCTTACGTTGCTCGCCATTGCGCCGTTCGTGCTGGTCATGACGACGTCGTTCGTGCGCATCGTCGTCGTGCTTTCGCTCGTACGCTCGGCCATCGGTGCGTCGTCCTTACCGCCCAACGCCGTGCTCACCGGGCTTGCGCTCGTGCTGACGTTCGTCATCATGACCCCGACCATCGCCCGCATGTCGCACGACGCCGTCGATCCGTACGCCCGCGGCGCGATCTCGCAGCGCGTGATGCTGACGCGCGCGTTCACGCCGCTGCGCGCTTTCATGGAGCGACAAACGCACGCCAAAGACATTGCCTTGTTCAACCGGATCGCGCGCGAGCCGGTCGCATCGGCGGAGAGCGTGCCGCCGGAGGTTCTCGTGCCGGCCTTCGTCGTCGGCGAATTGCGCAGCGCCTTCGCGATCGGCTTCGCGCTGTATCTACCCTTCGTCGCGATCGATCTCGCCGTCGCCTCGATCCTGATGGGTCTGGGCATGTTCATGCTCAGCCCACCGATCGTCTCACTCCCGTGCAAACTCTTACTCTTCGTCATGGTCGACGGCTGGGCGCTGGTCTGCGGGGGGATCGTGTCGAGCTTTCGTTAGGTTGTTCTGCCGCCGTCGTTATTTTGCCGCTGCATCGGCCCGCCGGGGACGCCCGCAATTTCGCATCCGGTGAAATTGGTACTCGCGCACTTTTCGCTCCCGCACATCGTGTGCTCCGCAAAAAGCTGCGACGCCCCGGCAGGCCGATGCAGCGGCAAAATAACTCCCTAACGTCAATGAACGGCGGAGCATTGACGGCAACGGAGAATAAACAGTCGATGCGTATCGGCGATTTGCTGGAGCGACGGCGGCCGTGTTTGTCGTTTGAGTTTTTCCCGCCGAAGACTGCTGCCGGGGTCGAAACCTTGATGGCGACGGTCAAGGCTTTGCGCATTCTCAATCCCGGATTTATTTCGGTGACGTATGGGGCCGGCGGTTCGAGCCGCGTGCGGACGCTCGAAGTGGTCAAGCGGATCAAGACGGAGCTCGGGATAGAGGCGATGGCGCACCTGACGTGCGTCGGAAGCACGCGCGACGAATTGCGAACGCTGCTTCGTGAACTGGAAACGGCGGGCATTGAAAACATCATGGCGCTGCGCGGTGATCCGCCCAAAGGTGATGAGGCATTTACGGCGGTTGAGGGCGGCTTACGTTATGCAACCGACCTGATCGCCTTTTTGGCCGGTGAATTCTCGTTTTGCGTCGGCGCCGGCGCCTATCCGGAAACGCATCCCGAGGCGCTGAGCAGCACCGACGACGTCCGCGTCGCGGTTGCGAAAGTCGCAGCGGGCGCGAATTTTCTCGTGACGCAGTTCTTTTTCGATAACGAGGCATACTTCCGGTATGTCGATCGCCTACGCTGGGAGGGGGTGACGGTGCCGATAATTCCCGGCATCATGCCGATCACGAGCTACGATGCGATCGGACGGATGACGAGGATGAGCGGCGCGCGCATCCCCCAACGTCTGCTCGCGGAACTCGAAGCGCGCATCGATGAACCCGAAGCGGTGCTCGAACTCGGCGTCGCGTACTGCGCCGTGCAGTGTCGCGAGTTGCTGGCACGCGGTGCACCGGGCCTGCACTTCTACACGCTCAACAAATCGACGGCCACGCGCGCCGTCGTCTCCGCGCTGATCGCGGCTAACGCCGTCCACGAACTCGTCCCCGGTTAAGAGGGTTTGGTTTACCGCGTAGACCGAACCCCTTAACGTGTTTACACGCCGGCAGCATTGCGGTAACGCTCGCTGGCTACAATGACGGCGTGGACGCGCTCGCCGGCATCATTCGCGAAACGCTGATCGTCGCGGCGGTGCTCTGCTTTCCCGTGCTCTTTGTTGCGACGGGCATCGGCACGCTGGTCGCCGTGTTGCAAGCGGCGACGCAGGTGCAAGAACAGACGCTGACCTTGCTTCCCAAGATGCTGGCCGTCGGTGCAATGATCGCGCTGTTCGGTGCGTTTGGGCTCGGCCTGTGCGGGTCGTTGTTCACCGACGCGATCCGTATGCTGCCGCAGATCGTGCGTGCTGCGCCGTGAATGATGCTTTTCTCTTGGTTTTCGCGCGCTGCGCAGGCTTCGTGTTTCGGGCGCCTGGTTTTTCGCATCCGGACGTTCCGCCACCGGTGCGCGCGGGCTTCGCGTTTGCGCTTGCGCTGGCATTGCGCGGTCGGAACGTTGCGGGTCCGCACATCGGCCCAGGCGGTTTGGTGTTCGCCCTCGCGACCGAGACGTTCTTCGGCGCGGCGATCGGGATCGCGGCTTCGATGCTCTACGACGGCGCGTTCGCGGGTGGCCGCGCGCTCGATGACTACGTCGGCATCCGCGCCAGCGTACCGAGCGCCGATGTCGCGGCCGGCGCGGGGTTCGGACGACTCTGGTCGCTCGCGTTCGCCGCCGGATTCTTCGTGCTCGGTGGGGACCGCATCGCGCTCATGGGTTTCGCCGATGCGTTCACACGGTTACCGCCGGGTGCGCTTGCCGGCGCGACGGACCTGCGCACGTTTGCCGTCGCGCTGCCTGAAACGTTGCTGCGTGCAGCGCTGTTCGTCGCCGGTCCGGCGCTTGCGATTGCACTGGTCGCGCAGATTTCGCTGGCCTCGGTCGCGCGGCTCGTGCCGAGATTCTCCACCTTTACGCTCGCATTTCCGATCATCTTCGCCTGCGTGCTGTTGGCGACGCTCGCGGCACTCCCGGCCGTGCTGAGCGCTGCGGCGCAGCCGTGGTGGGACCTGACGCCGCTGCACGGTAGGCGCCCGTGAGCGAGGACAAGCGTTTCGCGGCGACGCCGAGCCGCCTGGCTCGCGCCAAGCGCGAGGGCAACGTCGCCCGTTCGCAGGATCTCGGCGCGGTCGTTTCATTTGCCGCCGCGCTGATGGCGCTCGGCGCCGCGCTGGGACCGCTCGCGGCCGCGACGCGGGCTGCGTTCGCTGCTGCCGCGACTCCACGTTCGTTTTCGCCATGGCCGTACGTCGTGATGGCCTGCGGCGTCGGGGCCGTCCTGGTCGCCGCGCTCGGCGGCGGGCTGACGGCGGCGTACCTCCAGA
This sequence comes from Candidatus Nyctobacter psychrophilus, assembly GCA_014305025.1. Taxonomy (GTDB): domain Bacteria; phylum Vulcanimicrobiota; class Vulcanimicrobiia; order Vulcanimicrobiales; family Vulcanimicrobiaceae; genus Nyctobacter; species Nyctobacter psychrophilus. The sequence continues at coordinate 97,261 of JACRTY010000011.1, forward strand.
TGCAAACGTTCGTCGTACGCTTTCCGCAAGCGAACTTTGCGAAGCTCGATCCGTTCAAAGGTCTGGCACGGCTGTGCGGCCGCGACGCCGCGCTCGGCGCGGCCAAGGCGTTCGTCGTTTCGAGCGCGGTCGGCGTGTCGCTCGTGCCGGCGGTGCGTGGCGGCTTTGCGCCGGCGCTCGGCGCGTCGCCGGCGGGGCTGTCGGCGCTCGTCGTTCGCTCGTTGTTGATGGCGCTCTGCAGTGCGGTGGGCGTCGCCACGCTGTTTGCCTGCGCCGATGCGTTGCTCGAACGCATCAAGTGGAAGCGCCGCTTGCGCATGAGCTTCGAAGAACTGCGGCGCGACCACAAAGCGAGCGAAGGCGATCCGCTGTTGCGCGGGCGTCGCCGGCAACAGCACCGCGCACTGATTCGCGGTTCCGTAACGCGCGTGCGCGACGCGGCCTTCGTCGTCAGCAATCCGACGCACGTCGCGATTGCGCTGGAATATGCGCCGCCTGCCGTCGCGGTGCCGCGGGTACTCGTCCGCGCGGTTGACGACGGCGCCCGCGAAGTTAAGCGGCTGGCGCGTGAATTCGGCGTTCCGATCGTCGAGAACGTAGCCCTCGCCCGGGCCCTGCTCGCGACGACGGACGTCGGCGAGTTCATTCCGCCCGACGCTTACGGTGCGATCGCCGCCATCGTCGCCGTGCTGCTGCGCACCAAAGCGATCGCTTCGTGAAAAAACAAACGTATCTGACGTACGGATTCGCCGCCATAGTTCTGTCGATCGTCGGCATCCTGCTCGTACCGCTGCCGCCCCTCGTACTCGACGCGCTGCTCGCGTTCAACATCCTGGGGTCGGGCATCGTGCTGTTGCTGGCGATCACGATCGGCGATCCGCTCGAGTTTGCGGCGTTTGCCCCGGCCCTGTTGATCGCGACGCTCTTTCGCCTCGCCCTCGACGTCTCGGCCACGCGGCTGATCCTGACCCAGGGCCACGTGGAAGGCGGCGTCGGCGACATCATTCCCGCCTTCGGCGCGCTCGTCGTGCACGGCAACCTGGTCGTGGGCTTGATCGTGTTCGCGATCCTGATCACGATTCAATTCATCGTAATCGCGTCGGGCGCCGGACGCGTCGCCGAAGTCGCTGCGCGCTTTACGCTCGACGCGATGCCCGGCAAGCAGATGGCCATCGACGCGGAAATGCATGCCGGGTTGCTGGACGCCGACGGCGCGCGCCGCAAGCGAGCGCAAGTGCAGCGCGAAGCGGACTTCTACGGCGCGATGGACGGCGCCGGAAAATTCGTCAAAGGCGACGCCATCGCGGCGCTCGTGATCGTGGTGCTCAATCTGCTCGGCGGCATCGTCGTCGGATTCGCCTACCATGGCATGAGCGTGCTCGATGCGCTCAATACGTTCGCGATCCTCTCGATCGGCAATGCGCTCGTCACCACCCTGCCCGCCTTCTTGCTGTCGACGTCGATGGGACTGATGGTGACGCGCGTCGCGGGCGACGGGTCACTGGGCATCGACATCGCGACGCAGGTCCTCGAACGGCCCGGCGTGCTCCGCGCGGCCGGCGCATTTGCGGCGGTCTTGGCGCTGGTTCCCGCGCTGCCGCACGTCTTATTCGGAGCCCTCGGAACCGGCCTCTTCGGCCTCGCGCACTATGCATCGCGGGCTCAGGCCGCGCGTGCGGCGGCCGCGACGGCGTCGCACGATCTCGCGCGGCGCGCTGCAATCCGCCGCCCGGAGATGGCGCTGGCGCTGGTGGGGACCGACGCGGTCGCAATCGACATCGGCGCCGATCTGGCGGGCTTACTCGCGCCGCCGCTGGCCGATGCCCTGCTCGACCGCATCGGCGAAGTGCGCCGCGCGCTGGCCGGCGATATCGGCATCGTGTTGCCGGGCGTGCGCCTCCGCGACGACCTGACGCGCGACCCCGCGACGTATGCGATCCGCGTGCGCGATGGACTCGCGGGTGAAGGGCGACTGCGTCTCGACCGGGTGCTCGCCGTCGCCGATGAGGCGGTGCTGGCGCGCCTGGGGGGTGAACGGGTGCGCGAACCGGTCTACGGCATGCCGGCCGCCTGGCTCGAACCGGCGCAGCGCGAAACGGCGATGAATGCCGGAGCGCTCGTCTTCGACCCGATTTCGATCGTCGGCTCCCATCTGGCGGAGATTGCGCGGACGCATGCCGCCGCGTTGCTCGGCCGTCAGGAGCTGCATACGCTCGTCGAGCATCTGCGCGCTTCGGTTCCGTCGCTCGTGAAGGAAATCGGTAACGACGGCGTGCCGCTGGTGACCGTGCACCGCGTGTTCGAAGCATTGTTGCGCGAACGGGTGTGGCCGCGCGATCCCGTCGGAACGCTCGAGGCGCTCGTCGATGCGGCAACCTCGTGCCGCGACCCGCGCGAACTGACCGAAGCCGTGCGGCGCCGGCTCGTCCCGGCGCTCGTGCGCCGTCGCGACCTGCCGGTTCTCGAACCGCTGATCCTGGACTCGGCATTCGAAGCCGAAATGCAAGCCTGGCTGGTCGACGGGACGTTCGCGCCGCACCCCGTGATCGCGCTGCACCTGCGCACGAGCGCCCTGACGTACGGCAAGGCGGTCGCGCGGGAACGTGCCGCCGTCGTGTGCACCTCGGCACTGCGTCCGGCGCTCGCCGAGTTCTTTGGTCGTTTCGACGTGCGCCTCGACGTCTTCGCCTACGTCGAACTACCGCCGGAACTCGAACTGCGCCCTGCTCTGATCGTGAAATCGCCGCAACCGACGGCGCTCGCGAGTTGAAGAAGCCGGCCGTATGGAGTCACGGCGGGCTGCTGCAGGTGGAGCAACGGCCCGTGATCGTGAGCGCGCAATCGATGTCGGTGTAGCCCGCTTGCGTTGCGATGTCGCGCGCGATGTCGCTTAACCCGTCGGCGTTGACGTTGACGAGCGAGCGGCAACTCGAGCACAGCAGATGATGGTGTTTGGCGAGCGCTGCTTCATAGCGTGCCGCGCCGCCGGCGAACGAGAAGACTTGCACCAGCCCGATCGCGCGCAGGATGTCGAGCGTGCGATAGATCGTTCCCAGACTTACGTCGGGCAAGTTGGTGCGTACGCGGGCATGAATCGTCTCGGCGGAGAGGTGCATCCCATCGCTCAGCGCGCGCAGCACGGCAGCGCGCTGCTTGGTGAGACGGTAGCGCGATTGTAACAGCCCGGCGTCCACGCTCGTGCGATCCATAGCCTCCGCGAAACCGTCGTGAGGAAGGTGAACTCGGAGATCCCGGCCCTACGTGTTGAGAGTGCCCCAAGGGCGTGGAGGCAAACTCGTTTGACGGGGTGGGACGACCCTGCTACAATACGTAGGTTCTCGCCTCCCGTGGGGCTTTTTTCAGTATGGTGTGGCAGCGTTACAAGCCCTGGGCAGTCGGGGCGTTCTTGGCCGGGCTCGTGGCTCTCTGTCTCTTCCTGGTTCTCCCGATCCAGAACAAGATCAAGCTGGGCCTCGATTTGCAGGGCGGCGTTCGCGTGCTGCTTCAGCTCAATACGAGCCCCGAAGTTCCGCAGATTACCCAACAGATCCAAGGCCAAGTCGAGCAGGTGATCGACGCTCGCATCAACGGGCTCGGCGTAGCGGAGCCGCAGATCACGACGGTCGGCAGCGATCGCATCCTGGTCGAGTTGCCCAACGTCAAGAATCCCGACGAAGCGGTGCGCGCGCTCAAAGAAGTCGCGAAGCTCGACTTCAAGATCATCCCCGAGGCCGTCAACGACCGCGCGACCCGCGACAAGAAGTACGCCGACAATCCGAACGGTGCGTTCAAGGACAGCGGTCCAATCGTCTACACCGGTGCCGAACTCAAGAGTGCCGCGTCGGCGCCGAGCCAAGGCGGCGGCTGGCAGATCGATTTCACGACGAAGAATCCGGCGAAGTTCGGGCAGCTCACCCAGGCCAATATCGGAAAGCTGCTCGGCTTCTTTCTCGACAAGAAATTCATCTCGGCTGCGACGATCCAGGGCGTCATCACCGATAACGGACAGATCACCGGAAACTTCACCGAAGACGATACGATCCGCCTCGCCAACGACCTCAACGCGGGCGCACTTCCGGTGCCGGTCACGGTCATCGAAAACGACACCGTCGGCCCGATCCTTGGCAAGATCGACCTGCAGAAGTCGCTCTACGCCTCGATGGCGGGTCTCGGCCTCGTGCTCGTGTTCATGCTCGTCGTCTATCGGCTGCCGGGATTTCTCGCCGACATCGCGCTGGTCGTCTACGTCTTGATGCTGCTCGGGCTCTTGGCCGGCGTGCACGCCGTTTTGACGTTGCCCGGCATCGCCGGCTTCGTGCTCTCCGTCGGCATGGCCGTCGATGCCAACGTTCTGATTTTCGAGCGGCTCAAGGAAGAAATCTGGGCGGGCCGATCGCTCCGCGCCTCGGTCGCGACCGGGTTCAAGCGCGCGTTCACGGCGGTCTTCGATAGTCACTTCACGACGATCGTCGGCGCGGGCGTGCTGTTCATGCTCGGCACCGGCACCGTCAAGGGCTTCGCCTATACGCTCTTCTGGGGGACCGCGTTCTCGCTGTTCACGGCCACCTTCGTCACGCGCTATCTCGTCGATCTGGTCGTCAATAACAATCTGGCACAAAGTCCGAAAGTCTACGGCGCCTAGCCATGTTCTTTCGGCGCCTGAATTGGAACGTTGTCGGCTGGTTTCGGACCGTCTCGCTGATCTCGTACGTCATCATCGGCCTCGGCATCGCGGCGCTGCTGTGGCACGCGACGCACGCGCCGGGCGGCGGTTTCCAGCCTTCGCACGCGCTGCGCCTGGGGTTGTCGTTCACCGGCGGCACCGACGTCACGGTCAAGTACAACGCGCCCTCGAGCGTGCCGGCCGTACAGCGCGCGCTCGCCAAAATCGGCGTCACCGACGCGCGCATCAATACGCTCGGAAAAGCAACGGACCCGCATCCGAACGAGCGTTTCTCGATCGGGACCCAGCGCGACTTCGGTAACGATCCGGCCCCCTTGTGGTCGGCTCTGGGCAGCGTCGGACACGTCGACCGCTCGCAATCGCAAATTACGACCGTCGGCCCGTCGCTCGGCAAAGAGTATCTGACCAAGGCCGGCGAGGCGCTCGTCATCGCGATCGTCATCCAATTCATCTACATCGCGTTCCGTTTCGGCTGGAACTACATCTTCGGACTGGTCGTCGTGATCGCACTCGTGCGCGATGCGGCGATGATGATCGGCATTTACGCCATTGCCGACAAACCGGCCGACGATGCGTTCTTGGCCGCCGTACTGACCGTCATCGGCTATTCGGTGATGGACACGATCGTGATCCTGGACCGTATTCGCGAAAACGTCAAAGTCATGGCGTCCGAGTCGTACGCCAAGATCGTCAACACGTCGATCCTGCAGACGATGACCCGCTCGTTCAATACGCTCGCGACCGTCGTCATCACGCTCGTGGCGCTGCTTGCCTTCGGCGGCGCGAGCTTGCAGAACTTCGCCTTCGCGCTGCTGGTCGGCATTTGCTCGGGCGGTTATCACTCGATCTTTTATTCGGCCCCGCTCGTCAACGTGCTGCGCGAGCGACAGTTGCGCCAAGCTGCAACGCAGCGGCAGTTGGCCCGCGCGAACGCCCTCGAGCGCCCTCGTACCGTCGCCGAAGCGCGGGCTCAAGCGGCGCGCGGCATGTCGCGCGACGAGATCGTCGCCGCACGCAAAGAGCGGCGCGCTCGCGAGAAAGCGATGGCCGCGCGGCCGGCCGGCGGCCCCGCCAAGTACCGGCGCAAGCGAGGCGACGTCGCGACCGGAGCCTCGGTTTACGAGGAACCGGATTACGAGCAACCGGCCTACGACGAAGCTTCAGCCACTGCCCAAGAGGACCTCGGCGATGCGGGATACGGCGAGTATGCGACATCAGAGTATGAGCTCGACCCGCTCGATGCGCAAAATGCGGGCCTCCATGAACACGACTTGACGCTCGGGCACGAGGAGATTCGCCTGAACCTCGACGATCCGGAAACCGACGCTGCGCCGCTCGAAGAGCGGATCTCCCGCAAACCCGAATAACCGGCGCCAGGCGCTGCGTGGAGCGGCGCCGGGCGGGCTGCCGCCGCCGACTCCATCGGAGGCCGCCTTCGAGCGGCTACTTGCGACCTTCGGTGAAGAGCCGGACGCTACACCGAGCGGCGACGTTTCGGAGACCGGCCCGGCTCCACCGAACGACGCCGACGATTGGACCGAAGCGACCGAGCCGGCAACGACGGCGCCGAATGCGTCCACGTTTCTGGACGAGTTGTTCGCGCAGCGCGACGCCTATGTGCGGCGCGACCGTTTTGCGAGCATCGGCGAGGCGGACGATTTTTACACCAAGATCGTCGGCGTCAGCTTCGAGGGACGACAGAACGTCGTCGCGGGGTTGCTTCCCGGTAACGCGCTCGCGCTCGTGCGCGAACCGGACAATCTACACGATGCCAATGCCGTCGCCGTACGCTTCGGGCTCCTTCACCTCGGGTATCTGCGGCGCGAAATCGCGCATCGCTTGGCGGCGAACCTCGACCGCGGCGACCGCTATGCGGCCAGCGTCGGCAGCATCACCGGCGGCGGAGCGCGACACGTCGGCGTCAACATACGCGTGCAACGCGAGCGGCAGCGCCGCACGGCAATCGAGCAACACCCCAGCGGCGGCCGAACGGCCGTCAGCGACGATGCGCTGCGCGAGGCACTGATCGGCGGCCGCCCCTTGCGTGACGCGCAACGCCGGGTGCTCGAACGGTTGGAGGAGCAGCGTCGCACCCTCGCGGTGCTGGGCACGGGCCGCGGAAAGTCGCTGTGCTTCCAACTTCCGGCGGCCCGCGCCACGCTCGAGCACGGCTCGAAGACGCTGGTTTTCTATCCGTTGCGCGCTCTGGCCAACGATCAGTACGACGCGCTCGTACGGCGTTTGGAGCCGCTGGGCGTGCGCATCTTCCGCGCCAATGGAGCGATCGACGGCGCCGAGCGCGCCGACCTCGAGGCGGCGCTCGAGGACGGTTCATGGGACGTCATGCTGACCACGCCGGAGTTCGCGACGTTCCACCGCGCTGCGTTCCTGCGCCGGGAGAACCACGCAACATTCGTCGTCGTCGACGAAGCGCATCATCTTTTCGAATCGCGCCATCGACCGGCGTACGGTACGCTCGGCTCGTTCATTCGTGAGCTGGCGCCGCAGCGGCTGCTGGCGCTGACCGCGACCGCGAACGCCGATGCGTTCGCCGCCATCCGGACGGCGCTCGGCATCGAGTCTTGGGTGATCGATCCGACCGTGCGGGAAAATCTGCACGTCGTCGACGCGCGCAACACGGCGGAGCGTGCAGCGTATTTGGTGCGCGAACTCGATGATAGCGGCAAGGCCATCGTGTACGGCAATTCGCGCAGTGAGGTGACCAAACTCGCGGAACGCTTGCGCGCACGGTTGGGTCCCGTGGTCGCGTTCTATCATGCCGGCCTGCCGTCGGCGCAGCGGGCGATGGTCGAAGACCTCTTTCGCGCCGGTTCCGTGCGCATCGTGGTCGCGACGTCGGCGTTCGGCGAGGGCATTGATCTTCCCGACGTGCGCGATGTCGTGCTCTATCACTTGAACTTCCACTTCACCGAATTCAATCAAATGGCCGGCCGCGCCGGCCGTGACGGCGCCGCCGCGCGCATTCATTTGCTGTACGGCGATTCCGACCGTCGCATCAACGACTTCATCATCGGACGCAGCGCACCGTCGGTGCAAACGTTGCGAGAGCTCTACCGCGGCATGCGCGCGATGGCTTCCGACGACGTGCTGCGCACCAATTACGAAGACATCGCGCGCACGCTGACCCTCGAGGGCGCCGATGGCTCGACGGTCGGTGCCGCCGTACGCATTTTCGAAGAGGCGAACCTGGTCGCCGGCGGTGTCGACGACGGGGGACGTTTCATACGGTTCTCGATGGTCGACGGGAAGGTCGATCTCACCAAGACCGCCCGCTATGCCGAAGGCCAGGCCGAGCGCGACAACTTCGAACGCTTCTGCGCGCTGGCGCTCGAAGCCGATGCCGCCACCTTGGAGCAGATCATCAACCGCCCAATCTACCCTGACCGAACGCCGCTCGAACGTTGAACGCCGGCATGGGCTCCGGCCGAATCCAGGCCTTCGATGATGCCGGCGACCTCCGCCGGTACTTCGACCGGCGCGTTGTGCCCGACGTCGCGCAGCGTGATGAAAACGGCGCCGGCGATCGCGCCGCCGACGTCGCGCCGTAGGCGCGGCAGCGGCGCGAGCGGATCGCGGTTGCCCGCAATGACGACCGTGGGCAGTTTGAGTTCGTGGAGGCGCTGCGAAAAGTCGACCGCGCGGCCGCGGTTGTACCACCCGAACCATGCTTCGCGCTGCGCGATCAGGGCGTCGTCGATGAGCCGCTCCATGGCATCGGGCGCGATGTCGCGCACCATCGCCGCTCGCTGGAATCGTTCGATGCGCACGCGCGAACCGAAGGCGGCTTCGGCCAGCGCGCGATGCCGAGCACTGCTGACGTAGGCTCGTGCGGTGCCCGGCGCAATGAGAATCAGCCGCCCGAGATTGGGCGGCGGTTCGAGCGCGACGTATTGCGCAACTTTGCCGCCCATCGAATGCGCGATGAGGTCGACGGGACCGTCCACGGCTGCGAGCGCCGCCCGCAAGTCGCCCGCGTAACCCGCCAGATCGTGACCGTCGGTAGGCCGGTCGGACAAGCCGGCACCGCGGAAATCCAGGAGATGTGAGGTGTAACGTTCCGGATCCAGCCGCGCTACGACGTCGTAGAAGATGCGACGCGAACTGATCCAGCCGTGTGCGAACAGCAGCCGGCGGCGTCCCGTGCCGCGCGTTTCAAGCGCGAGGGAGACGTCGCCGTTGTTGATATAGCGCACGATCGCTGCCGTTCGTTCAGCGTGCAGCGGGTCTTGCGTTAGGCGATCACTTTGGTCAGATCCGCTGCTCCGACGCTCTTGTAAAAAGCGTTGTCGGTTTCGCTGATCTGGGGCGCCCACGTATCCACCTGCTTCCGGTTGACGGGAAAGTGCACCGTCGGCCCGTACGCATTGGAATAGTCCGCGTCGCCAAAGGGCGCGAAATCGTCGCTCTCGCGGTGTGCAAGTACGGTATCGGCAATTGCGTTCGCCGCATGAAGGGCAGCCGCGCGCACGCCGGCCGAGAGGCGGGCGTCCTCGGCGAACGTCTGGTACAACGCGATCGCCGGCCGGTCGGCGCGCCACGGCAGCCCGCTGCCGTCGGGGAAACGCACCATGCCGTCGATGGCTTTGCCATCTGCTCGAATCGCGGCGCGCGCGGAGGGGTCGGCCGACGCCGCAGCCGTCAGCGTGGAATCGAGACCCCGCACCGCGGCCGCGACGTCGGCCGCCTTCGTCGGGTCGAGATCGATCACGTCGAAGGCCGCCGCCGGCCCGAACGAGCCGATTCCGCCGGCGTCGTACGTTTCGTCCATCGTCGTATCGACCACGGCCTTGGCCATGGCGCGCGGATCGCCGAGGTGCGCAGCGATGTCGTGCGCCACGCCCGATGGAACCCCGGGCGCCAGCATCGTTTCCGGCGAGGCGGCCAAATACTCGACGCCGGCGTGCGAAAGCGCCGATGAGAACCCGACGGTTGCCATCAAGCATTGATTGGCAACCACGCCGTCGACTTTGCGCGTCGCATCTTCGGGATGTTCCTTGGCGTGCAGCGCGACGCCGTCGGCGATTGCGCCTGCGATGTCGTCCTCGCGCATGATGCCTTCGGCACTGTGCGTCGACTGCAACCCGCCGCCGTCGCCGCCGCCGTGATCGACGAGATCGATCCACGTGGCTTTGGCGTTCGATCTCTCAGCGTCGTCGAGCACGCGGTCGACGAACTTCGTGAGTTCCGCACGCGCCGACATGTCGTGCGGCTCATCGACGGCAACGTGCTTCGAGATCGCACCGCCGGCGATCGTATACGACTCGGTGCGTAGCACGTGCGCGGGTTCAAATCCGCGGCGCGCGGTCGTGTCTTCGACGGTGAACTCAATGCTCGAGTCATGCCGGCTGGTTTGCACCGCCTGCGCGATCGTCGCCGCCTGAATGTCGTCGAGGTTGTTGTCGCCGTCGCGATACAAGCCGAATTCGAGCGCGCGGGACGTGCGCTCGGTGGAAACGGAACCGACCATCAATGGAGCCTCCGACGCAAAGTGTTTTCATCGCACATACTGCGACATGGGAGCCTGGCGGCAAGCCCCGCGGGAACGAACTTGTCGCGCGCCCGGGGGCCGCGCCCAACTACCATTTGACGCACCGCTTCGTGGTAGGCGGTGACGGCGGGTGGGACTATCTCACATACGATCCCGCCACAAAGCGCCTGTTCATTTCTCGCTCGACGCACGTCATGGTGACCGATCCGATGAGCGGTACGGTGGTCGGCGATATTCGCGATACACCAGGCGTGCATGGCATTGCGCTGGCGCCGGACCTGGGCAAGGGCTTCACGTCCAACGGCGCCGACGGCAGCGTCACCGTCTTCGATCTGCACTCGCTCAAAACGACCGAGTCCTCCACACGGAGGCGAAGAATCCGGACGCCATCGTCTACGACCCTGCAGCAAAACGCGTTTGACGTTTAACGGCGGTGGTAACGATGCGACGGTGATCGACGCGCAGAAGAACGCCGTGATCGCGACGATTTCCGCTCGGTGGACGCCCGGAGTTCGCCGTCGCGGACGGCAAAGGGATGGTCTACGACAATATCGAGAGCACGAGTGAAATCGTCGCGATCGACGCACGCAAAGCGCAGATCGTCGCGCGCTGGCCGCTGGGGACGTGCATGAGCCCGTCCGGTCTCTCGATGGATCGCGTCAATCGGCGCCTGTTCACGGCTTGCGAGCGACAGCTGGGAGTCGTCGATGCGGACAACGGCAACATCATCGCCACGGTGCCGACGGGCGCCGGTACCGATGCGACGCGGTTTGATTCGCGGACGCAGTTGGCGTTTGCTTCCAACGGCCGCGACGGCACGTTGACCGTCGTGCGGGAGGAGTCGCCCAGTGTCTTCACGTTGGTGCAAAACACGAAGACGGAAAGCGGCGCTCGGACGATGGCGCTCGACCCCGGGACCGGCGACGTGTTCCTCGTGACGGCACAGCGCCGAATCAACCCAGCCGCGACCACGCCGCGCGAGCGCTACCAGGTTGTCCCCGGGACCTTCGCAGTGCTCGTGATGGAGCCGTAGTCGCTCGGGCCGCCCTCATCATACTCTCAGATGACCACCAGCGTATGCCCAACTGGGGCGCATACGATGAGCGTATCGACGGTGCCACGACGTGCACCAAGGAGTACGCTCATGAAACTACCGATGGTCCTAACCGCCGCCGCGTTGACGGCTACCATGGGACTGACGACGCTCGCTCCGGCGAAGGCCGACGGCGCGGCTTCGACGCGAAACATCATCCTCGGAGCCGCGGCGCTGGCCGCCGGTATCGCGATCGAGAGTAACGTCGCGCACAAGAACCGGCTGGCCACGACGGTCCAAGGGTACCTTCCCGACGGCGGCGTCGTGTATGGGGACGGACGCATCGTCGAGCCCGACGGCCAGACGTACTATCCCGGCAACAATGGGCAGCGAGTCGCGTGCAATGGCCAATATTGCTCGATCAGCAACACCGGCAACGGTTACGGCGGTCAGTACGCAAACAATCAAAGCGGCTACGGCTACGGCGGCGGTTATCAGGGGTACGCCCGCCACCGCCGCAACGGCTGAACCGGCCTCACGGATTCAGCCGGCTCCCCATCCACTATCCCGCGGGGGCCGGCGTCGCCGCGCATGCCGGCAAAACCGTATGGCCGGTCTGCGGATTGGTATAGTGCAACGCCAGTTGCACGGCTTTGGGGGCCGAGGCGACATCGGTGCCGGGAGGCGGCAATTGAATGGGAATCTCATGCTCCCCGTTGTTCAGCGTCGTCACCTCGTCGTGCGTGAACGGATTGAGCTTTTCCGCCGGATATAAGAACGGATACGGAAAAGCGCCGACTTCGACCCGGCCGTCACCGAAGATGATTTTTGCCAGCACGGTCTGCACGACGGTGCCGTCTGACCGATAGTTGACCGGGCCCGGAAGCAAGTAGATCTCGCCACACGGCCCCGCGTCGACCGCACCGCCATTGCCCGTCCCGGAACCGCCGCTGCCGCTGCCGGTTCCGCCCAGGCCGCCGGTACCGTTTCCCGCACCGGCGCCGGTTCCCGTGCCGCCGTTCTGTTGACCGGCCTGCGTGCCTTCGGCCAAGGACCGCGGTGCGGAAACGGCGCGCAAGCGCGGCGGAACGATGGCGACGTGAAGCCGCGCGGCGGCTCCTCCCAGCCGGCGCTGCGGCGTGGCGGCAGCCTTGGGAGCGGGATGGTGAACCGATGCGTGCGGCGCGAGCGTCGGATGCGTGACACTGGGCATCGGCCGTGGCGTCGGCGGCGGCGTCGGGCGCGGCGTCGGCGGCGTACGCCGGACGATCGAAATCGTCTGAACCGCAACCCGCTCCGGCGGCGGAGGCGGCGTCGGACTGGGGATGAACGCCGTTGCGACCACGTGAATGAGGAGCGCGATACCGAGGGCGATCGCGAGCCGGCGCGGATACGCGCGCGGTTCCCGCGTTTCGTCCCGCGCTTTTGACTCCATCACGAAGAAACGTTCACGCTACGCGGGCCGTTCCTTGCGCCCAAACCAACAGGGTCGGGTCGGGGTGGACCGAACGGCGGCGTACGTGGCACTCGAATCGCTGATTCGCACGATCCCGGATTTTCCGCTGCCTGGAATATTGTTTCGCGATATTACACCACTGTTGAAAGACCCATCCGGGTTTCGTGAAGCGGTCGACCTCTTCGTGCACCGCTTCGAGGGTGAGCCGATCGATCGGGTGGTCGCGATCGAAGCCCGCGGCTACATGCTCGGAGCGCCGCTGGCCTATCGCCTCGGCGCCGGATTCGTACCGGTCCGCAAGCCCGGCAAGCTGCCGGGGACCAAACACGTGGAGTCCTACACGCTCGAGTACGGTACCAATTCGCTCGAAATCCACGACGACGCGGTGGGACACGGCGAGCGGGTCGTCGTGGTCGACGACCTGCTGGCGACCGGCGGGACCGCCGCAGCGACGGGGCGGCTGTTGGAGCGGCTCGGAGCCCGTATCGTCGGCTTTGCCTTTTTGATCGAGCTGACGGAGTTGGGCGGCCGAAGCTTGCTGCGCGGACACGATATTACGGCATTCGTCCGGTATTGACGCTTTTTCAAGAACGGGCGTGATGCTCGACACGTTGGCGGGCGGTGTGGCATCATAGAGTCAGCCGATGCCGATCCCGCAGCTTGACGAACTGATCGCCAAAGTCCAGTCGTACGATACGACCTTGGAAGGGGATTGGCTGCGCGCGATCTACGACCTCGCGCACGCCGCTCACGGCGAACAGCGCCGTGCATCGGGCGAAGACTACATCGAACATCCGCTCGCGGTCGCCCACTATCTGGCCGACTTGGAGATGGACCGCGCCACGATCGCGGCGTCGATCTTGCACGACGTGGTCGAAGATACGTCGGTTACGAGCGAGGAAGTTTCGTCCCGCTTTGGCCCTGAGATCGCGCAATTGGTCGAAGGCGTCACCAAACTGACGCGCATTCCCTACCAGTCCAAGGAAGACGCGCAAGTCGAGAATTTGCGCAAGATGTTTTTGGCGATGGCCAAAGACATTCGGGTCATCATCATCAAACTTGCCGACCGTCTGCACAATATGCGGACGTTGCAGAGTCTGCCGCCGGCGAAGCAGCAAACGATCGCGCGTGAAACGATCGAAATCTATACGCCGATCGCTCATCGCCTGGGCATCTGGAAGATCAAGTGGGATCTCGAAGATCTCGCGCTGCGCTACCTCGATCCCGAGGCCTACCGCGACATCGCCGAACGGGTGGCGAAAACACGCGTGGCCCGAGAAGAAGCGGTCACCGAAGTCGTCGGCCTGCTGCGCGGACAGTTCGAGAAACTCGGCATCGCGGCCGAGGTGATGGGGCGCCCCAAGCACTTTTATTCGATCTACGCGAAGATGAAAAAAGGTCGTGACTTCGCGACGATCTACGATCTGACGGCGGTGCGCGTCATCGTCGAGACGGTCAAGGACTGTTACGCTACCCTCGGCGTCGTGCACTCGGTGTGGAAGCCGTTGCCGGGACGCTTCAAAGACTACATCGCGATGCCCAAGCCCAACATGTACCAGTCGCTGCACACGACGGTCGTGGGCCCCGGCGGCGACCCGCTGGAAATCCAAATACGGACGCTCGAGATGCACCGCACGAGCGAGTACGGCATCGCCGCGCACTGGCGCTACAAAGAGGGCGGCAAAGCTGACGCCTTCGAGAACAAACTGACCTGGCTGCGCTCGTTGCTGGAGTGGCAGAACGACATGCGCGACTCGCGCGCGTTCATGGAAAACCTGAAGCTCGATCTCTTCGAGAACCAGGTCTTCATCTTTTCGCCCAAAGGCGACGTGTACTCACTATCCGCATCGGCGACGCCGCTCGACTTCGCCTATCAAGTGCACACGGACGTCGGTAACCACTGCGTCGGCGCCAAAGTCAACGGCAAGATCGTACCGCTTGACTACCAGATGAAGAACGGCGACATCTGCGAGGTGCTCGTCAACAAGAGCGCGCGGCCGTCGCTGGACTGGCTGACGATCGCCCACACCTCGAGCGCCAAACACAAGATCAAGCAATGGTTCCGCAAAGAACGCAAGCACGAGAACGTGGCGATCGGGCAAGAAGCGGTTGAACGCGAACTCACCCGCGCCCACATGCGTCCCGATCTCGCGCAAGGCGACACGATCGAACGCATCGCCAAACGGATGAACTACACGAGTGCGGCCGATCTGTTCGCTGCGATCGGCTTTGGGGATGCGTCGGCGCCGTCGGTCGTCACGCGGCTGCGCGAGGAATCGAAGGGTTCCAACCTGATCGACCTGGCCGCCATGAAGCGGATGCCCGCCCCCTCCCGCCGCCCCGCCCGTAGCTCGAACGGCATTCGCATCGCCGACGTCGACGACGTGCTCGTGCGTCTCTCCAAGTGTTGCAGTCCGGTCCCCGGCGACCCCATCATGGGGTACGTTACGATCGGCAAGGGCGTCTCCGTGCATCGTGGCGACTGTCCGAACGTGGCCTACATGTCCGCCACGCCGGAACGCATCCTGCAGGCGTCGTGGATCAACATGGCCGAATCGACGCACGCGGTCGACGTCGAGGTCGATGCGCTCGATCGCGCCGGGCTGCTGCAAGATGTGATGGGCGTGTGCGCCGAGTATAAGACCAACGCGTCTTCGGTGACGGCTCGGGTCAAACGCGACAGCGCGCTGATCAGTCTGACCTTGCAGATCAACGATCTAGCGCATCTGCACCGCGTCCTCGAGAAGCTGCGCACGTTGCGCGACGTGCGTAACGTCTACCGGGTCACCAAGCGCGAAGCCCGCGCCAGCGGTTAAGCCGTCGAAGGAGTCTTGTGATGTGGAAAACGTTGCGCGTTGCCGGCTGTGTGGCGGTATGTTTGCTTCCCGTCGCGGCTGCAGCCGACGAGGCTCCGACGTATCACGGCCCGCAAAACGCGGCCGAGACGGCCTTCGTCCGGTCGATTCAAGCCGACCTGAACAAGCGTTTTCCGACGGCGCGCGATGCCGAGCGCGCCGGCTACGTCCGGTATACGAACGAGGACGACACGGGCGCCATCAGCTATGCCAACGGGCAGTGGCAGTCCGCCGATATCCGGCATCCGAGCCAACTCTGGTACGACACGCACGGGAAGCTGCTCGGCGCCGACTTCTCCGTATTGAAGGCGAGTAACACGCGTCCACGGCGTTGGGGCATCAACCCGGGACGCTGGTACGAGTTCGACGGTCACATCCATTATGTGGCGCGCAACCCTCGCACGGGAAAGCTAACCTACGACAAGTATGTGATGGATCCGCAGTTCGTAGCCGCCGGCGGTAACCTGCGCCATCCTTCGCCCGAAACGCTCGTTACGATGCACAAAGTCGCGCGAGCCAACGAAGTCGCAACGATCTTCAACTTTCCGAGCCTGTACGACCTCATCGTCTGGGTTAGGCCAAACCCGAGCGGCGCCTTTGCGGAGAAGAATCCACTCGTAAAGCGCACGTAGCGTTGAGGCGGGAACGTGCGCATCGCAAAGCGACCGCAGCGAAGGTATCGGCTCGTGCGTCGCGAGGGTCCATGAAGGCTGCCCTCTTTCTGGCGCTTGCCCATCGCACTACCATTGTCGGGGTGCGGTGGCGACGCTTCTTCAGCGAATGAAATGGAACAGACCTCGACTTGTCACTGCCTCTCCGCTGGTGTATAGCCGGCCATCGATGACGTGTAGGTGACGAGATCCGCCGTCCAGCCGGCGCTCCGGAGCGCATCGCGCACGTAGAGCGCCGTGACCACTATATCATGTTCGAGCAGCCCGATCTCTTCATTCGGGCCATACGCAACGTCGTCGACGCCGTTCGTCACGGCGCCGTTCGCGTTCGCTGACAATCAGACGCGGCGCGCGCTTTATCGCGTCGCGGCCCAGGATGCGGGTTTCCGTCAGTGGCCGAGGGACGACTTGTGCTCCGCGAACTCCCCACGGAACGAGCGTAGTTCCGTCTCGACGCCTTCAACGCGGTTCTCTAGATTGCCGAGCCGCCGCTCGACGCGGCCGAACCCCGAGCGCATTTCAGCGCGAAGTCCCGCTGTTTCGTTTCGAAGTTCCGCCGTTTCGTTCCGAAGTTCTGCCCGAAGCTCCGCCGTGTCGTTCCGGCCGGCGGCCACCTCGACGGCGAGGACGTCGAGGATTTTGCGAATCGCCGTCATCTGGTCTTCCACAAATCGTCCTTTGAACGGTAATATGCAACAGAACGCGTTAAGCACCGCCGTCGCTACCCGCAACCCGGTCCTCGTAGAAGTGGTATACGGCTGTGATCCGGTCTTGCGGGATTCCTTTTCGCTGTTCGATGGCCAGCGGGTGCTCAGTGGGCTCAAGTTCCACCCACGGGCGAAGTCCGATCGCTCGCGTGTGGACCCACGATTTTAGCGCGAAGGTCGGCGGCTCATACGTTGGCAACGTGCTGGAAACATAACCGAAGGCCGGTTCTTGGTTCTCCCTCTCACGGCTGTCCCACAATCTCTGCATCCGGTCGTAAGACTCATGGCTCAGCGAGATCCAGCAAGTCCAGAGGAAGTGCTCCTCGGGTCGGCCGCTCACTGGTAATTCGATGTTCGCTAGAATGAAGCGGTCGTCGGCCGCGCAGACGAGTTCTCCGCGACGCTCAAAGCGCACGTCGCCCACAGCATAAGTATAGTCGGGAAAATCCAACCGTAACCCATCGGTATATCGGAGTGCGACGCGTGACATACGCTGCAGACGAAGGTCGTCATGGCTCCAATGTCCTCAAGACAGGGCCCGTTCCCCGGACAACAGCGCCCGAAGTCGGACCAGTCCGTCCTCCATTTCAGCGGCGCTCAACCGGCCTCTGCGATAACGAAGAACCGCTCGACGCCGTGACCCCGCCATGTTAGATTCTGGGCGTTCCGCCGTCGCCGTTGCACCGCTGAGTTGATTTCACGGAGACCACTTCTTCTCAGGTGAATGGCGTATCCTTAATGGCGCAGCCACACGGAAACGATGATGGTCACCCAGGCGGTCGCCATGAGACCGCCGAGCCACCGAATGGACGCGCGGATCTCCCCTAGATGAACGTCCACGGAGGCAAAGCGGGAATCGATCGACGTCAGTCGATCGGCGATCTGCTCGAAGGCTCCCTCGAGCCGAGAAACCCGCGATTCTAACGCGTGCATAGGCTGGATGAAAAGGCACTGCGCCTAGAACGGAATCTCATCTTCGACCGCCGCCTCGGCATCATCGGTCGTGCCGCTGCCGGCCTTTGATGAAGCATAATCGCGGTCGCCCCCGCCGTAGCTGCCCCCGCCGTTTGTGCCGCCGGCATTCTTGCTGTCGAGCATCTGCATGTCGTTGACGACGACCTCGGTGGCTTTGCGTTTTTCGCCGTCTTTGTTGGTGTATTCGCGGATGGCGAGGCGGCCGTCGACGAGGACCGTCATGCCCTTCTTGAGGTAGTCGTTGCAGATGTCGGCGAGTTTGCGGGACTGGCCGTTCCAGGCGACGCAGTCGACGAACATCGCCTCGTCACCCTGCTTTGAACGCCGGTTCACGGCGATCGAAAATGAGGTGACGGCGTTGCCAGACTGAATGTAGCGGATCTCGGGGTTTTTCGTGAGCCGTCCGACGAGGACGATGTGGTTGTAGCTTCCGGCCATGGCTGCGCCTCCGAATCAGTCGTTGAGGTTGATGAGGAGCTGACGCATCACGTCCTCGTTGAGACGAAGCTGGCGTTCGAGCTCCTTGGCTTGGGCGGCGTCGCTCTTGAACTTCATGACGACGTAGTAGCCCTCGCGCACGTCGTTGATCTCGTAGGCGAGTCGGCGCTTGCCCATCTTTTCGATGTCGCCGGGCGCGCCACCGTTGCCGCGCAACTGCTCGGCGATCGCCTCGACGCGCGTGTCGACCTCGGCCTCTTCGAGGTTGGGACGTACGATATAGGTCACTTCGTAGTCGGTCGTCATGAATCGATCCCTCTTCGGACGTCTTCGCCAAGCGATGGACGGCTCTTGTGGAGCAGTGGGAATCGTGGGGGCGAACCCGCACGAGCTGCCGGCGGGCGGACCCGGCCGGACAACTCGCCTACTTTATCACGCCGAAACTCCCGACGACAAGGACGACCGTCCTGGACGTTTCGTTGGGGGTATACCCGGGAGGTGAGCCGGCGAATTTGGCCGGTGGAGGAGTGAGACCGTGAACGACGATGATGATGACGACCAAGACCTCGATGCGGAAATTGATGAGGATGACGACGGGATGACGATCGGCCACGATACGGCCAAAGACATCGGCGACCAAGACGACACTCCGGCATAGGGCTCGCCCTGGTGCCGGTAAGCGAAAAAGCCGCCCCGTTGGGACGGCTTTTTCGCTGCTGTGGCCTCTTTAGTTGCGGCTTTTCAGCACGTCGTTGAAGGTGCCGTTCATGCGTGGGCCCCAGCCTGCAAACACGCTGGTACTCGGTATGACGGCAATGAGCGGCAACGTGGCCCGCGTCTCCTCGGAAGGGATCGGCGCCGGCGTTGTTGCTTTTTCAGTTTCCATGGTCGGTTCGTTTCTGTAATCAGTGTGACGCTGCACCGTGCAACGCCACCATACATGGTACCGCTGCGGAGCGTGCCGATCTATGGCTTTTGCCGTACGTCGTCGCATGTGACGATTCTCACGCTTCGTACGTTTACTATATGGAGTCGAACCGTCTGCTGCCGAGCAGGGCGTGTTTGCGCGCGCCGCATCGGTTCGAACCAGCGCAGTAAGTGACCGCTGCTGCGCGGGGAATACCGAAGCGTGGCACCCGCAAAAGTCGTCCCCCTCCTGGTTCTGAGTGCGTCGTTGTTCGGGGCTGCGTCCGCGCGCACGGGGGTTTTCGCCCTGCAAGGCGGCACGCAGAAGACGACCGGCCATCTCGCGGTGCGAGCCGTCGCGGGGAAGCCACTCGTACGCGAGCTCGATTTTTGGATGACGCGAAACGGCAGCGCCACGCCCGTTCGCCGCTATCAAACCGACATGACGAAGCTGCTGCACGGCGTGATCGTCAGCGACGACTTCACGACCTTCCTTCACGTTCATCCGCTGTTTTCGAATAACGGGCACTTCGCACTGGAGCAACGTTTCCCGCGTCGGGCGTTGTATCACGTCTACGCCGACGGTGAGCCGCTCGGCATTGGGCAGCAGGTCTTTCGCTTCGACATCAACGTCGGCCCAACACGCAGAAGCGCCCCGCGCGAACTCATGCCGACGGGACCGGTGACGATGGCCGGCCCGTATACCGTAACGCTGAGCAGGTTGCGTCTATCGACGCAGGGTGAAACGATGCTGAACCTGCGCATCAGGCGGGGCGATAAGCTCGCCCGCGACCTTCACCCGTACCTCGGAACGCTTGGCCACGCCGTGTTCTTAAACGGCAAGGACCTCACGTACGTTCACGTCCACCCGATGGCGCTTGGAGCCGGAAGCGCACGCTCCGCGATGTCGCCGAACGGTACCATGCCGTCGGCAGCAACCATGGAAATGCCGGCACAACCGCTCCGCCCGAGCGCCGTGATCGCGGCAAACATGCTACTGAACGTCGCCGTCCGTGAACCGGGGACGTACAAACTGTGGTTTCAATTTCGCGGCGGCGATGCGCTGCGCGTGGCCTCATTCGTCCTGACGGCGTCCCGGGAAACGGCGCCCGGTAGCGTCACGCGTTAGAACAGATTCCAAAGGTACTGATTGTATACTTCGTGATGATATTGCACTTCTTGCGCTTTCACGAAGGTCCCGAGCAAGCGCGGACAGCGGTCGGCGCTGGCCTGTTTGAGATCGGCATACCGCAGTTTCGGATCGTCGCCGAGCAACGTGCCCGTCCAAGCGGCGCTGCGAAAATAGTGGATAGCATCGTAAATGTTGTCCGGTAAATAGCGTTTGGCCTGACGCAGATCCGCCTCACGGCTGATCTCGCCGCCTAGTCCGGTCTGGAACACGGCGAGCATGACCATGTACGGATTGGCATCAGGTGCCACGGACCGAACTTCAATGCGCGCGCTGCGCTCGTTGCCGATTGGAATACGGACCATCGAGCCGCGGTCGACGGGGGAAGCCTTGATTTGATTGGGCGCTTCGAAATGGGGATCGAGCCGCCGATACGCGTTGACGCTGGCATTGAGCATCAAGCAGATGTCGTTACCGTGCGTGAGGATGCGGTCGACGAACTGCCACGCAAAGGGACTCAAGCGCTCCTCACCGTCGCGATCCCAAAAGAGATTCTTGCCCTCCTTGCTGACCGAGACGTTGGTATGCATGCCGTTGCCGTTAACGCCGACGACCGGCTTGGGCAAAAAGCTGGCCGTCATGCCCAGGCGGGTGGCGACCTGCCGGCAGATCAGTTTATACAGTTGTATCTGGTCGGCGGCGGCGACGACTTCGCCGTAGCCGTAGTTGATCTCGAATTGCGACGGAGCGACCTCGGGATGATCCTTTTCGTTCTCGAACCCCATCGCGCGCTGCACTTCGGCTACCGTATCGATGAAGGTGCGCAACGGATCGCCGGGCAGGGAGTGATAGTAGCCCCCGGTATTGACGTAGTCGAACTTTCCACGCTCGTGGTAGCGGCGCTCCGCATCTAAACCTTCGAAGAGAAAACCCTCGATCTCGTTGGCGGCATTGAGCGTGTATCCATCGCGCGCATAGTGCTGGTCCGAAAGCCGCTTGAGCGTGCCACGGATGTCGGCCGAAAACGGTGAACCGTCGCGCCCTATGACGTCTGCAAAGACCAAAACTTTGCCCGAACCGAAGATGTCGGCCGGCGCCCAATAGAAGGCGCTCCAGTCCAAAGCCAGACGAAGATCGCTCTCCCGTTGAGACGTGAAGCCGCGAATCGAGGAACCGTCGAAGGTCAGGTTGTCGCTCGATTTCAACAAAAACTTCTTGTCGTAGTCAAGCATGTGGAGCCGGCCCTCGAGGTCGGTGAAGAGCACCGTGACGGCCTTGATCCGTTGCTCATCGGTCAAGTACTGGAGCCTGCCTGCGGCGACGTCTTCGGGGGCAACACGGTCACGGCGCTGCTGCTTGGCAGCCAGATTGAACTCCTCGAGTTCGCCGTAGGGCAACATGAGGAAATCGCGCAATTCGCTCGGCATGGTACGGCGATGGTTTGCAGCGCGCTCGCCAAGTCCTCGACCCGGCGCGGCGCGACGCCCGTCGCGTTTTTGCGAGCGATCGCCGGGAAAGCACTCAGCGTACCCGATTTTCCTTGGCACCCCCCAAGGTGCATCCGTGAGGAAGACGCGAATTGAATGAAGCGGGAATCGTCGGGGCCGGGACGATGGGCACCGGCATCGCGCTGGCGATTGCCGGCGCCGGGCTGTCGGCACATGTCGTTGATTCCTCGCCCGAAGCGCTGGCGCGCGGTCGGGCGGCGATTGAGGCAACGTACCGTTCTTCCGTGGAACGTGGAAAGCTTTCGCGCGACGAAGCGGATGCACGGCGCGCTCGCATCGCTTTCAGCGGGGACGTGTCGGCCTTTTCGGGCGTCGAACTCGTCATCGAGGCGGCGTTCGAAGACTTGACCGTAAAGCGCTCCGTCTTTGAAAAACTCGGAAACGTCGTGCGCGCCAACGCCTTGCTGGCGACGAATACGTCGTCGCTCGACATCGATGCGGTCACGGGCGGCGTGCCGCATCCCGAGCGGGCGCTCGGCATGCATTTCTTCAGTCCCGCCAACGTGATGAAGCTCATCGAGATCGTCCGCGGCGCCCACACCTCAGACGATACGATACGCGCGTCGCTTGCCTTCGCGGAGCGCTTGGGCAAAGTCGGCGTCGTCGTCGGCAACTGCGATGGATTCGTGGGCAACCGCATGTTGCTGCGCTATCGCCGCGAAGCGGAACTGCTGCTCGAACGGGGCGCCACCCCTGCGCAGGTCGATGCGGCGCTCGAGAGGTTCGGGTTTGCGATGGGCCCGTTCGCCGTTTCCGATCTGGCCGGACTCGACATCGCCTACAACTCCAAACGTGAGCGCAATGCGCGCGGCAACGGCGTCCGGTTCCGGCAATCCCTCATTCCGGACCTCCTGGTCGAAAGCGGGCGCTTGGGGCAGAAGACCGGCGGCGGCTACTACCGCTACGAACCCGGCCGCCGCGAGCGGTTATCCGCCGCGGCGACGGACGAGTTGATTGCCGCGGAGCGCCGGCGCCTGGGCCTCGTTCCCGCCACCATACCTGACGAAGAGGTCGTCGAGCGCTGCACCTTGGCACTCATCAATGAGGGGGCGCGAATCCTCGCCGAAGGCATCGCGCGCCGCCCGGCCGACATTGATGCGGTGTGGCGGTATGGGTACGGCTTTCCGGCTGCGCGCGGCGGTCCGATGGCCTACGCCGCGTCGCTCGACCGGGGGGAGTTGCTCTCACGGTTGCGCGTGTTCGAGCAGTCGGACCCGGCTTTTTGGAACGCCGCCGTCGTCGAACGTGCGCTCGAGAAAGAGTATCCTCCTAGCGCGGCCGGCTCGCGTTAGGTATAATCAGCCGGTTGCGGCGCCATTGCGCACCGCTTCAAACCCGGACTATGACGTCCGGTCGTGTTGCGTTACCGCACCACGTATGTAGGGTAGCGGCGCTGACGCGTCCACTACCGGCTGGTGGCGCTGGGCGCCGACTAACAGGGCACCGGCGTTTTGTGCCGATTCGCCCGTCTCCACCTACATGAAAGGCATCAATGGCTACCGGAACGTCCAAGAAACGCAACAACGCAAAAAAAGAACGCCGTCCCAAGCGCAAAGTATGCACGTTTTGCTCGGACAAGCTGCCCGACATCAATTATAAGGACGCTACGCGCTTGCGCAAGTATATTTCCGAACGGGGCAAGATTCTACCGCGGCGCATCAGCGGAAACTGCGCAAAGCACCAGCGCCTTTTGACCGTCGCGGTCAAACGTGCGCGGGTTATCGCGTTCCTTCCCTTCGTGTCGGAGTAGTTCCATGAAGGTCATTCTGATGAGTGAGGTCAAACCGCTGGGCACGATTGGGTCGGTCGTCGAAGTTGCCGACGGCTACGCTCGCAATTATCTGCTGCCGCGCGGGCTTGCTGCGGAAGCTTCCAAAGGTTCACTTTCGCTGCTCGAGCAGCAACGCAAAGCCAAAGCACGGCGCGACGCGGAGGC
Organism: Candidatus Nyctobacter psychrophilus; assembly: GCA_014305025.1. Classification (GTDB taxonomy): domain Bacteria; phylum Vulcanimicrobiota; class Vulcanimicrobiia; order Vulcanimicrobiales; family Vulcanimicrobiaceae; genus Nyctobacter; species Nyctobacter psychrophilus. Next base: position 121,068 of record JACRTY010000011.1, read on the forward strand.
GGTGGCCAACGCGGAAGCGCTCGGGAAACAACTCGACGGTCTGCACATCAGCGTGGCAGCGCGTGCGGGCGGCAATGGGCGGCTCTTCGGCGCGGTGACCAACGGCGACGTTGCCGCCGTGATCGCACGGGATATCGGCGTTGAGATCGACCGGCACAAGATCGAGGTTCCCGAGGGGATCAAGTCGCTGGGGAGCTATCCCGTCGAGATCAAACTGGGCAAGAACGTTACGGCCAAAGCCACAGTTAAAGTCGTCGCCGCAACGAACTGATCGCCATGTCACAGGGGGCCGATCCGGCCTACGTCGCTCGCTTTCGCCGTAAGCACGGCGGCGATGACGGAATGCGCCGTTACGTCGCCGCGCTGTACGACGTTCTTTCCAATGCGATCGGCGCCGAAAAGATGGTGCTGCGAGCCGGCAAACTCGACGCTCTGCGGCTGATGCGCTCCAACCTTCTGCCCGAGCGCATTCTGGCATTGCAGCGGCTCGTATTCGAAGATCCGACGCTTGACCGGCTGCCGCAACCCGGGAAGTACCGTGCGACGATCGCCGAGATTGAAGAAGGTCTTGCCGATCTGGTCGCGGCGCGCAGCGTCGAAGATACGATCGAATCGAAGGTCAACGCGAAGATGACCGAGCGTCATCAGGAGTACGTCAAGGACCTGAAACTGGAAGCGTTGCGCGAAGACGGCGGTCCTGAAACGCCCGCCACGCAGAAGAAAATGAACGATCTCCTCGCGCTCGACGGCCGCAAGCTTGCAAATTCGGCGCTGCGGCTCTTGCGGCCGGCCGCACTCGAGGATGTGGTCGGGCAGCGCTCGGCGATAACGTCGCTGCTCGCGAAGATATCATCGCCGTTTCCCCAGCACGTCATTCTGTACGGGCCGCCCGGTGTCGGCAAGACGACCGTCGCCCGGCTCGCGCTCGAGGTTGCGAAGCGGCGTTCGTACACGCCCTTCGAACCGGATGCGCCGTTCGTCGAGGCGAGCGGAGCGACCCTACGTTGGGATCCGCGCGAGACCACCAATCCGCTGCTCGGCAGCGTTCACGACCCGATCTATCAGGGCAGCCGCCGCGATTTCGCCGAAGGGGGAATCCCCGAGCCGAAACTCGGTTTGGTGACGAAGGCGCACGGCGGCGTCCTCTTCATCGACGAACTCGGGGAGATGGACGCCACCTTGCAGACGAAGCTGCTCAAGGTTCTCGAGGATAAGCGCTTCATCTTCGAGTCGTCGTACTTCGACCAGAGCGATCCCAACGTGCCCGCGTACGTGAAGAAACTGTTCGCCGACGGCGCACCGGCCGACTTCGTCATGATCGGAGCGACGACGCGCGACCCCGATGAGATCGACGGCGCGATCCGCTCCCGTTGCGCTGAAGTCTTTTTCGAACCCTTGACCGAGGCGCAGATTCGCGACATCGTGACGGGCGCGGCCAAACGTTTAGGTGTAAAGCTTGTCAAGCGGGTGCCCGGCCTGATCGCCTCCTACACGATCGAAGGCCGCAAAGCCGTGCAGATTCTGGCGGACGCGCACGGGCAGGCGCTGTACCGCATGCGGGACGACCAGTCGCGAAGCGGACGCGCGCCGTCGATTGTCGAGGACGACGTGACGGCGGTCGTGCAGACCGGCCGCCTGGTTCCGCATACGCCGGTCCGCGCGCGCCGGACGCGCGAGATCGGAAAGGCGTTCGGACTGGCGGTTGCCCACCACGTCGGCAGCATCATCGAAATCGAAGCCGCCGCCTTTCCGGCTGCGGAGCAGCACAAGGGCGGCGTGCGGTTCAACGATACGGCCGGTTCGATGGCTAAGGACAGCGTTTTCAACGCAACGACCGTCGTGCGCGCAACGGCGGGTGTCGATCCGCAGGACTTCGACCTCCACGTCAACGTGGTCGGCGGCGCTAATATCGATGGTCCGTCGGCGGGACTCGGCGTGTTCCTGGCGCTCTACAGCGTGCTGACGAAGCGGCCGCTGCCGCAGGACGTGGCGGTGACGGGCGAACTGTCCATCGCCGGCAACGTGCGGCCCGTCGGCGGCATCGTCGAAAAATTGTATGCCGCGCGCCAAGCCGGGATGCGTGCGGTGCTCATGCCGCACGACAATGCGCGAGACGTCGACAACACGGTCGGCGGCATCGAAATCATCACCGTCGCGAACGTGGCCGACGTCTTTGCGGCACTCGGCTTCGCTGCGAAGGCGCCGCGGCTGCGACGTGCCCGCGGAGCGAGGGCGCGCTGATGGCCCTTCCCGTCCGTCCCCCGGAGGCCAACCTGGACCGCATCCCGCCGAACAATCTCGAAGCTGAGATGGCGGTGATCGGTTCGATTCTGGTCGACCGCGAGATGATGGCGGCGGTCAGCGAAATCGTCGGCACGGCCGACTTTTACGCGCACGTGCACGAAACGATCTTCGGCGCGCTCGCGCAGCTGTACGAACGTGGTGAGCCACTCGATAAGATCACGCTGGCCGAAGAACTGCGGCGCCGTAACCTCCTCGACCGCGTCGGCGGGCTCGCGTACCTCACGTCGCTGATGGATACGGTTCCGACGGCGGCCTCCGCGGAGTATTACGCACACATCGTGCGCGAGAAAGCATCGCTGCGCGGACTGATTCACGCAGGCACGCAGATCACGCAGATCGGCTTCGAGCGCGAGGAGGACGTCGAGAGCGCGCTCGATCAGAGCGAACAGATCGTCTATGAAGTCGGGCGTCGCCAAAAGCACGGCGAGTTTTCGCCGATCTACAAGTTGCTCAAAGGGACATTCGAGCAGATCGATCGCCTCTATCACGCACGCGGCGACCGCACCGGGCTTACGTCAGGTTTCCCCGACATCGACCACTACACCGCCGGTTTTCAGCCCGGCAATTTCGTGATTCTCGCCGCGCGTCCGGCGATGGGCAAGACCTCGATGGCCCTTTCGATGGCGGCGGCAGCGGCGCGCGAGGAGCAAAAACCGATCGCGATCTTCTCGCTCGAAATGACCAACGAAGAACTGGTTACGCGCTTACTGTGCGCCGAAGCGCGCATCAACGGCCAGAACCTGCGTCGCGGCAACGTGCGCGACGCCGAGTGGGAGAAGATCTCCAAGGGCATGAGCGCCCTCTCGGAACTGCCGATTTACATCGACGATTCCGGAACGGTCACCGTGACCGAGATTCGCAGCCGCTGCCGTCGTTTGCAGTCCGGCGACGGCCTGGCCGCCGTCTTCATCGACTACCTGCAACTCGTCCGCCCGCAGGCCACCTTCAAATCGCAAAACCGCAACGACGAACTCTCCGAAATCTGCCGCGTCCTCAAAGCGACCGCCAAAGACTTGCAGATCCCGATTTTCGCGCTGGCGCAACTCAACCGCGGCGTCGAGTCCCGCAACGACAAACGCCCCTTGCTTTCAGACTTGCGCGATTGTCTTACCGGTGACGCTGTCGTCACCGACGCCGACACCGGTGAACGCGTTCCGTTACGCGACATCGTGGAGCGTCGGCTTAGGTTTAATGTGTGGGCAGTTGACGAATGCTTGAAGCTCGTGAGCCGCCCAATCTCCGATTCATGGCATGTCGGGTCAAGACCGGTTTTTCGCGTCGTGACCCAAACCGGCCGCATGATCCGTTGCACGGGCGGCCATCGCTTTCTGACGGTCTCCGGCTGGTCACGACTTCGCGACTTGCATATCGGCGCCGCAATCGCCGTGCCTCGTTTGTACAACTCATCTCCAGCCTGTGATCCGAGCTTTTCAGCGGAAAGCGCCCTATTATTGGGATGGCTGATCGGAGACGGCCATCTTGGAGGCAGCGCGGCCCTCACTGTAGCGACTGAAGCCGAGGCTCAACTTGCCGCAAGCCTCGGCAGGAGCACTTTCGGCTTGCACGCTTTGGTAAAGTCTGAACGCAGTGGGACGCCGGCAAAGCGCGTGGTCTTCACGACCGGTACGATGTGCGGCGCCGGCAAGAACCCGTTCACAACTTGGCTCCGGGGTCTCGGAATTTGGAAGATAACCGGCCGTGACAAGCGCGTTCCTCCTGCGATTTTCAGGCAACCCGACGATGTCGTCGCCGCGTTCTTGCGGGGGCTCTTTCACGCGGACGGAAGTCTAACTCGCAGTACAACATCAACCCGCGTTACGGTAAGGCTCTCGACAATTAGCGAAGAACTGGCGCGCGGCGTTCAGCACCTGTTGCTTCGTTTCGGTCTCAATACAATCTTGAAGTACGATGACCGCAATATAGGGGGATTCCGCACGGATACGACTCGGATGTGGACCCTCGCATTTATGGAGCGCAGAGCAGTTACTGCATTCATGGATCAAATCGGATTTCTGGGTCTGAAACACGCCGTAGCTCTCGAAAAGATCGTGCCGATAAAAGCTAATGACGCTAGCCAGTTCGATCGCATCCCACTCCAAGTAAATCACCATGTGGCGTCGCTCCGCACCGGTCGGCGTTTATCTCACGCTGGTCTCGGTTGGCGTGATCAGGGCAAAGCGATGTCTCGGGAGACCTGCGGAAAACTCGCCGAGCGGCTAGATGATGATCTTCTCGATGCACTGGCGTTCTCAGACGTTGTCTGGGACCCAATTCTTGCTATCGAGGAAGAGGGCGTCCAGCCGGTCTATGACTTGACCGTCGCCGGCCTCCATAACTTTTGCGTCGACGATATCATCACGCACAATTCGGGGGCCATCGAACAGGAAGCCGACATGGTCGCGTTTTTGTATCGCGACGCGTACTACAATCCGGAAAGCGCGCCTGAGCCGGACTTGACGGAATTCATCATTGCGAAGTCGCGCAATGGGCCGACGGGTACCGTGAAGTTGCGTTTTATCAAAGAGAATACGCTGTTCGTTCCGTATGGCGATAGCGGTCACTTTTCGCCGCCGTGAGCGGGTACGTCGTCGAACAGGCTCATACCAAGTCGTACGCGGATCCGCTCGTCGTTCAAAAAGACGAGATCGTTGCGCTCGGTCAGCGCGACGATGAGTGGCCGGGATGGACGTGGTGCATTGGTAGCGCCGGGAAAGGCGGCTGGTTACCGGAGCAGATCCTCGAGCGGAGCGGCGGGAAGGCGCGCGTTCGTGAAACGTTCGATACGAGTGAGCTAACGGTCGATGTGGCGGAGATCATAACCGGCGGCCCCGTCATAGGCGGCTGGCAATGGTGCCGACAACCCGACGGCGGCGAAGGCTGGGTACCGGTGCGTTGCCTGCGCGAGCAACCGGAGAAATCATAATGACGTGTGCGCCAACTATGTCGGTATTGTGTCCTCGCTTACGTGAATGCCGGGAGCACCGATGCCGGCCTGCAGGTAGTCGCGCGAGAGTTTGACGTACTCGGGGCCGCCGTGGTCGACCCAATCGAACGAAGAGCCTTCCAGCTTCCGCTTGACGACGGCCGGTGCGCCGGCGGCCAGTACTTCGCAGGGAATTGACGCTCCGGCTGCAACGACGCTACCAGCGGCAATGAGAGAGCGCCGCCCGACGGTCGCACCATTGAGCACCACGGCGTTGGTGCCGACGAGAGCGCCGTCTTCGATCGTACAGTCTTCCATCGTCGCGCAATGGCCGATCGTCACGTTCTCGCCGACGAGTGTCCGGCTGTTTTCGGAGACGTGCAGCACGGCATTGTCCTGCACGTTACTGCGCGCGCCGATGCGAATCGGCCCGTTGTCGCCGCGGAGCACAGCGCCGAACCAGATACTCGCCGACTCGCCGACCTCGACGTCACCGATGAGCACCGCCGTGGGCGCGATGAAAGCCGAAGGATGGACGTGTGGCGACTTCCCGTTGTATGCGATGAACATGAACGCTCCCGGCGAATCGTAGGCTTCTGCCCTTTTCGTTCGCCAGACGAGGTCCCTCGTGAGTGAGCATCGCCATCAAACACCGCTGCGCGGAATCAAAGTGATCCCGCGCCCAGCGCCCGGACAACCCGATTACACCGAAGTCAACTATCGCTACGCCGGCAAGGTCGGGCACATCCACGAAGTGGTTGGGATCGGCGGCAAGCGGCTGGCGAAAGTAGGCTTTGACGATCGCAAGATCGTTTACTATCTGCTCGATGACCTCGAGCTCGACGCCGACGCTGAGAAAGGTACGTTTCACGATCGGACGTGAAACGCACCTTGCAGCGGTCGCCTACTGGTGGAGCGTCCTTAGAAGACGCGTTGCGAAAGCGTCAGTTCGATTTGCGTCGGTGGAAGAGCAAAGCGCTCTGAGTTCTGGTCGAAGGCGTTACGGTCGGTCCCGAATTTGTTTTCAGCTACGAAGGGCCCCAAGCCGATTCGGCTATACCGGTCGGTCGCACTATCGAAGGCATTGAAGATGCCAAGGTTGAGCGTGGTGCCGTGCCCGAACGTTTGCGAAATCGTCGCGTTCGAGTAGAAGTACTGCGGCCGATTGTACCCGTTGTTGTCCCCGACGAAGTACGTATCGAGACGTGCTTCGAATCCGCGACGCGACGATACATCCAGACCGACGGCGGCTTTGTGAAGAGGAATGCCGACAATCTGGGCGCCTGGGATCGCCGTGACTTGGTTTTGTAGGATCGCATCCGGGATGCCGTTCAGCGTGGCCGACTGCACGTCGTAGCTGTAATCCAGGTAGAAATGCGGGTCGAAGCGGTAGCGGCCGGATAGTTCGATGCCGCGAAACTTTCCAACGGCAGCATTGACCGGCGTCGTAACGGTCAGCAGCGGCAGAATCTGCGCGGGTGAGTAACCGGTATAGTTTCCACAGAACGACGTGATGCGGTTGATGTAGCCAGTCAGGAGATTGGCTGGGATGGCCGAAGCCCCAAGCACGCTGATCGGCTCGTTGATGTTAAATATCTTCCCGTACACGTTTTCGTTGTACACGCTAAGTTGAACGTTCGTGTCACCGAAGAAACTGTGCCCGTAGGCAAATTCCTCGCCGCTGCCGGTTTCCGAAGCGACCTTTGGGTTCCCGACCCCGCCGACGTCCGCTGCGGTGCTAGACGTGCAGTTCGGATTTATGTTCTGTGGGGTGGAGTTGAGGGAAGACGTGCCTTCCCGCAGCGACGGGACAGGCGCCGACGTAGAGCTGCCCCCCGTAAAACGGAAGACATCGCGCCCTGTGGGCCGGAGCACCAGAGAAAGGCGCGGGTCGAACTTAGTTTCGTTCGTGACCGTCGTGTGCTTGACCCAAGCGTTGAAGAAGAGGTTAACGGCCGTCGTCGGGGTGTAGGCGTCGCGGATGAAGTAGTTGGCTTCTTCGAACTTCAACGCCGGATTCGTGTCCAGGTTGAAGGTGTTCGTGTTATACGTCGTCCCGGTAGCGTTCTGGTGGAGCGCGAAGAAGCCAAACCCCACGTCGTTGTTCCCGGCCACGATGTCGTCGCTGAGAAGCAGCCCGTTGGTCCGCGTGAACGTCGTATCGAAGCCGCCGACGAAAACATTGCCGCTGGGTCCTCCGAGTCCGCCCGCGATGTTGCGATTGTAGTCGACCGCATAGTTATCGAAGTAGCCGTCGAGAACGAGATCGTTGATGCCCAGGCGTGAGGTAAGTCGGGCGTGGTAGTCTTGATTCCGGATGGCCTGCCAGGGCGACGGCCCTCCTCCGGCCGGCCCCGAAGCAAGCGAGGCATACTGGGTGGGTTTAACGCAGGAGTTCGAACCACCAGGCAACGTAACGGCGATCCCGGGCTGCGTCGGATTGCCATTGGGTCCGGGCTTTCCCGGAGCGCAGCTGAAGGTAACGATCGGGTTACCGTTAGCGTCGGTCGACGTGAGCGTCGAGCCTCCCGCCGCTATCGTCTGCCGGCCGTTGTACAGTTTTTGATCGTAGGTCTGAAAGTCGTTGTCGCCGTTGCCGCTCTTGTCGTCCCACGAAACGCCCGAGTAGCCGGTCAACGTCAGTTGGGTCGCTTTGGAGAGGTCGTAGCGCAACTTCAAAAGGTCGGTATGCAAGAGATAATCCGCGCTTACGAGGTAAGTGTTGGCGCCGGCATTTCCGGGTGAAAAGTTCGGGCTCAGCACGCCCGTTTGCGTTATCGTTTGCGGCGCGAAATTGCCATACGTTCCTTGCACGCCGTGAAGCAGAACGTAACCGAGCTTGTCATTGGCGACCGTCCCCGATGCCCGCACGATCGTCGTCGCCTTGCCGTAGTTGCCCAGGCCTTGCGAGAACTCGGCCTCGGGTTGCCGCGTCGGTTGCAGCGTTTGAAGGTCGATCGCACCGCCGATGCTGTCGGTCCCGTACAACCCCAGGGCGCCGTTGCCGTACACGGCCTGCACGTTGCCGAGCGCAAACGCGGGCGTGTCTTGATAATCGAACGCGGTCGGTGCGCCGTTGAAGAAGGTACCGGGCGCAACGCCGACCGGGCCGATGGGATGACCGTCGAGCAGGGTCGCCGTTTCGGTTGCTCCGATGCCCCGTAAGTTGACGTAAATGTCGTCGCCGACCGCGGAGCTTTGAGCGCTCAGGTTGACGCCTGGCCGTGTTGAGCGCGTCGCCGACGCGCACATAGTTTTCCCTGCGCAGCAACGTCCCATCGATATCGGTATGGATCGTCGTCGACGTTTGCAGTTCACGCCGGCCGCCGGCCTGCACGCGCGCGATCTGGCGGAGTTGTCCGGACGAGCTTTGCGCGCGGCGGATCGTCAGCGTCACGTTGATCGCCGACGCTGAACCCGGCACGATGAAAATCGTGTCCGACTGCGCCGGCGCGAACCCGGTACTCGAAATCTCGATGTAATATGAGCCCGGCAACCTGCCGGTAAACGCAAAGCGGCCTTGCTGGTCGGTGGTCGTCGTCGCGCTCTTCACGCCGTTCTCGTACAGCGTTAGCGTTGCATCGCGGACGGTGATCCCCGTATCCTGATCGATGACTTGGCCGGCGATGGGCGCGGTGCTCGACGGCGTTCGGGCCTGGACGGGCATCACCACGTAGTGGGGCAAGAGAGGTGGTCCCGCATTTTCGGACAGCAAATCGCCTTTCGCTAAGTGACGACTCT
>JACRTY010000007.1 GCA_014305025.1 Candidatus Nyctobacter psychrophilus
GTGGGGGCGTTTCGATTACCGAAGCCGGTCCCTTTTCGATTACCGCGCGCAAGCTCCGACCAATATGCCGCACACGACGCGGATAAGGACTGCTCGCGTCGCTATCTGTCTCCAAGATGCGCGTGAAGCCCAGAAATGGGGGTCGCGTTGTTCACGTACGCCGAGATAGTAGATGCCGACAATCGCGCCCGCAATGATGACCGTGGTCGTCGCGGTCAGCAGCGCCGCCCGCGAATAGCCACAATCCCCGTCTTCACGCGACGTCGTGTACGAAGATTCCGCGTCGGACGCGTCGCGAATCGCACGCGTTTTTTGCGCGTTGGTCGGTCGACGCTGTATCGCGCGATCGCGTAAATGTAGCTTGCGCCCGACAGGCGGGGAAAAGGCTGGGTCCGGCATTCAGCCGGCCCCCAGTGCGGGCTTTCCCCGCGAGACGAGACGATTATAGCACAACATCTACGGCAACTTCAACTCGCCCAGACCGAGCGCATGGAGTACCGCTCGTTGAACGTTGCGATAGTCTTCGGGTTTTAATTTCACCGTTCGCAGGTAGCCCTGGCCGCGGACTTTGACGCGATCGAGACGTCCGAGACGGACGTGGGCTAGTAGATCGGCTTTGCCCCACGTGTCAACGCCGCCGGCAACACGAGTACAATCTGCGCTCCGGGATTGCGCGGCGAAACGATGATGACGCGTCGACGCTTCACGATTTCAGGTTCGACATAGCCCGCAAAATCGCACATCCAGACTTCGCCGGGACCGGGAATGATTCGAGATCGCATTATTCGAGGTTCTCACAACATTCGTGCTATGAGCCACCAAGTGGGCTGAAATCGTGGCACGTGTAGAGGAAAAGCCCCCGTGCTGGCTGGCTTGAAATCGTTGCTCGAACGAACTCAGCTACGCGTTTTCATCAAACTCGCTCATGAAACGCGGGCAAGGAATTCGTCAAGCAGTGGTGCCCTCGCCGTCGCGGTGGCCGAAGCTCGATCGACCATCGCGACCTTCGATCGGCTCGCCAACGTCATCGCAGCGGTCAAGCGTTGGGTGATCGTGGCGGCGGCCGTTTCGACGGCGATTGCGTTGGCGATCGCGATCGTCGGCTGGAGCATAGGCGGAGCGTTGTTCGTTGCCGTGCCGTAACAACGACGTTTACAGTGACGTAGCCTGTAAGAAGAGACTGTACCAATCATACTTCTGCATCAATTCGTCGTGCGCGACGCTGGTCGTGAGGACGAACGTCGGCGCGCGCGTCTGTAACTGGGCGAGCGTCATCGTATCGGCCAAGCGCACGTAGAGGTTGGGCTGCGGCGCCTGCAGCATGCCCATCAACGCGGCGTTGCCGGTGCTGGTGTCGTCGGTGAACAGGCTCAGCAAATGGTGCTGCGGCGAAGCGTTCACCCAAGCGGCGAATGCATCGTAATATCCGTACGCCGCATCGAAGAGCAGCACGTCGGTGATGGAATCGTTCAGTCCGCCGCGCGTCAGCACGCCGCCGGCGCCGCCGTACCCGCCGCTGTGCGCTGACAGTACGATGCGTCCGATGCGAGCGGTCGTCACGGCGCCGTTGTTCTGCAGCCAGGTCGCGGTCTCGTTCATGAAGCGTAGAAACCCGCCAGGGTCGAGTTCCAACTTTCCGTCGCCGGAGTCGAGCGCATTCTTGGGGCCTTGCGGGACCAACAGGACGGCATTGCGTCCGCTCGCGACGACTTGCTCGCGCAAGCGGTATCGCGCGAACACGGTGCGCACGTCGTTGTTCCAACCGTGAAAGTGCACGATGAAATCGGTGGCGGCGTCGGCCGTATGCAGCGTGTCGGGTACGAAGATACCGACTGTCCGGTCGTCGTAATGGCCCGCGAACCCGAAATGCTTGCCCTGGTAGTCGTGGCCGGCCGTGCGACTGCGATGCGGGAACGGTGCGCTACCGAACGAGTGGAGATACGTGCGGCCGCCCGATATCTGCGTGCCGGAAAGATCGGCGGACGCAGGAACGGTCGGCGGTGCGCCGGCAGCCGAGGAGGCACCGGCGAGCACTAAAAAGTCGGCGCGATTCATCACGAGTTCGGTTCGCAATCCGTGGTTCGAGCGCTTTTTGTCATCGACGGCATTTGTGTCGTCGACGTCGTTGCGCAGCACGTCGGAGTCGGCTTCGCGGCGGGCCGCGAGGCGGTGCGTTCCACGTTCGGTAAAGACCACCGCCGGGCGCGGGAAGCGGTTGTAGTTGCTGGCCATGCTGTAGGTGTACGCACCGGTCGTCGACATCGCGAGTAGGTCGCCGCGACGTAGGTCGAGCGGCAGGGGGGCCAGCGCCAGTTCATCGTTCTCGCACGAGCGTCCGCAGAGTACCGCCGGCTCCAAGGCTGCCGAAGATTCCCGGCCAACCAGCGAGGGTTCGTGAAACGCGCCGTAGAGCGCGGGGCGCGGATTGTCGGCGATGCCGCCGTCGACGACGACGAAACGCCGATGACCCTGATTCTTGACGGCGGCGACGCGATACAACGAGGTCCCCGCCTCGGCGATGATGGCGCGGCCGGGTTCGATGCCGAGCCGCGGTCGCGCGATTCCGCGTTCATGGGCGGCACGCGCACATTGGCTCGCGAGGTCCCTTAAGATCGCCGCAACGTCGCAACGCCGGCCGTCGGGCTGCGGGTCGATGCCGAAGCCGCCACCGATGATGAGCGACGGCACGTCGCTCGACGCCGACACGGCGGCGCACACGTCGAGCAGCACGGAAAGGCTCGCGGCGTACGGCGCAGCGTCGAAGATTTGCGACCCCAAATGGCTGTGCAGCCCGGCGAAGCGCAACGGTGGCGCTGCGCAGAGTTGCGCGACCGCGGCCGGAACTTCGGCGGGACGCAAGCCGAACTTCGAGAGTTCACCCCCGGTTCGCACGTAGGCATGCGTTTGTGCCTCGACGCCGGTGTTTACGCGTACCAGCACGGAGACGGGGCGTTCCCGGCGCGCCGCAGCAAGAAGCCGCTCGATTTCGGCCCGGTTGTCGATCACGATCCTTCCGACGCGCCCCGCCGCCGCCGCCCGCAGCTCATCGTCGCTTTTCGCGCACCCGTGCATCACCATGCGCGACGCCGGAAAACCCGCACGTTCGGCCGTCAGCAACTCGCCGAGCGAACACACGTCGAGACCAAGTGCGCTGCCCGTGAGCCGCTGCGCCAGTCCGACGAGAATGAACGCTTTGGCGGCGTACGAAACGTCGATATCGAGATCGTGAGCCAGCGTCGTGAAGAGCGCGATCTTGCGCTCGAGAACGTCCAGATCGATCACCACCAGCGGCGTTCCATAGGTCTTGGCCAGAAGTTGCGGACCGACTCCGCCGAGCGTGCGCGGCGGCGTGCCATGCGAAACGCCGTAATCTTCATCGCGCGAGCTACCGTGGGTCATGGAGTGAAAGTCCCGCGGAATGGGACCGTCTTCCTATAGCCGAAGGCGCGCTGATGGCGCTCGATCTCGGAATTTCGCAAAGCGACGCACTGTGGCGTCCGATGACGCAGTACCGCACGGCGCCTGCTCCGCTGCTGATCGAACGCGGCGACGGCTGTTTTGTGTGGGATACGCACGGCAACCGTTATCTCGACGCCATGTCCGGCTTGTGGTGCGTCAACGTCGGTTACGGCCGGCACGAGATCGCTCGGGCCGCAGGCGAACAGATGGCGCGTCTTGCGTACGCCTCACCGTTCCGCCCGGCGCCGGTGACGCTCGAACTCGCCGGCACGCTTGCGCGCATGCTGCCGGGTGACCTCGAACACACGTATTTTACCAACAGCGGAAGCGAAGCGGTCGAGACGGCGATCAAGATCGCGCGACAAGCGCAGCAACAGCGCTTTCCGGGTGAGAGCCGCTACAAGATCATCGCGCGCTACCGCGCATATCACGGCTGGACGCTCGGTTCGCTCAGCGCAACGGGACAGGCAGACCGCAAGTCCCGCTTCGAGCCGCTGCTCGGCGGCTTCGTGCACGTTTCGCCGGCAGCGTGCGAAGATTGCGCGGTCGGTGCGCATCAACGCTGCACCTTCGATCCGGTCGACGAGATCGAGCGGCGCATCCGGTACGAAGGGGCTCAAACGATCGCGGCGGTGCTGGCGGAGCCGATCATCGGAGGCGGCGGAGTCATCGAGCCGCCGGACGACTACTTCCCGCGTTTGCGCGCGCTGTGCGACCGGCACGGCATCCTGCTGATTGCCGACGAGGTGATCACGGGATTCGGACGGACCGGGGCGATGTTCGGCTGCGAGCACTGGCCGAGTGCGTTGCCCGACATCATCACCTTGGCGAAGGGTTTGAGCAGCGGATATCAGCCGATCGGCGCGACCGCCGTCTCGCATCGCGTCTTCGAACAGTTTTATGGCGACCCCGGCGAGCATCGCGAGTTTTCGCAACTGAGCACGTTCGGCGGACATCCCGTGGCCGCCGCAGCGTCGCTGGCGAATATTGCGATCATCCAACGCGAGCGTCTGGCAGAACGCAGTGCGGCCGGCGGTGCCTGGTTGAAGAAGGAAATCGCCGGATGGCGGCATCCGGCGATCGCCCAAGTCCGCGGGCGCGGGCTGATGGTCGGACTCGAACTGGCACGCAACGGCAAGCGCTGCAGCGAGGCCGATGCCGACCGCGTCATCGCGCGCACCAAGGAGAGCGGCGTGCTGATCGGCCGCAACGCCGCAACGGTGAGCGGAATGGGCAACGTGCTCACGCTTGCGCCGCCCCTTTCCATTTCGGACGCCGAACTCGGCACGCTCGCCGCTGCCGTACGTGCCGGACTGGGCCTTCTCGAGGACTGACGATGCAAACCCTCGGCCGCCCCAAGCTCGGCCACTATGTCGCAGGCCGTCTCATCGACGGTAACGGTGCTGCGACCGTTCCGGTCTACGATCCCGCGAGCGGCAACATCACCAAGTCCGTCGCGCTCGGTGATGCATCGACCGTCGCTGCGGCGGTGCGCGCAGCACGAGACGCCTTCGCCGGCTGGTCGGCGACGCCGCCGCTGCGTCGCGCCGCGGTGCTCTTCGGGTTCCGTGAACTCGTGCTCGCGCATGCCGAGCGGCTGGCGCGCATCATCACGGCGGAGCACGGGAAAACGCTGTCCGATGCTCGCGGTGAAGTGCAGCGCGGCCTCGAGGTGGTCGAGTTCGCCTGCGGTATTCCGCACTTGCTCAAAGGCGAGTTCAGCGAAAACGTCGGCCGCGCGGTCGATAGTTACTCGCTACGGCAAGCGCTGGGGGTCTGCGCTGGCATCTCGCCGTTCAACTTCCCGGCGATGGTCCCGATGTGGATGTTTCCGGTCGCACTCGCGTGCGGCAACACCTTCATCATGAAGCCGAGCGAAAAGGATCCGTCACTTACGCTGGAATTGGCACAACTGTTGGCGCAGGCGCAGCTTCCGGCCGGCGTCTTCAACGTCGTCAACGGCGCGAAGGCGGCCGTCGATGCGTTGCTCGCGCATCCGGGCATCGCGGCGATCAGCTTCGTGGGGTCCACGCCCGTCGCGCGTCACGTCTACGAGCGCGGCACTGCCGGCGGCAAACGCGTGCAAGCACTCGGCGGCGCAAAGAATCACCTCGTCATTATGCCCGACGCGGATCTGGAGCAGACGACAGACGCGCTGATGGGTGCTGCGTTCGGCTCGGCGGGTGAACGGTGCATGGCGGTCTCGATCGCCGTACCCGTCGGCGACGGCGTCGCCGACGCGCTGGTTGCGCACCTCCGGCAGCGCATCGCGTCGCTGCGCGTCGGAGCGGGCGATGCCGACGGCGTGGAGATGGGACCGCTCATCAGCGACGAGCATCGCCGGCGCGTACACGGCTACGTCGATCTGGCCGAACGTGAAGGCGCGCACATCGCCGTCGACGGCCGCAACGGTGCAAACCCGAAGGACGGCGGGTTTTTCTTCGGCGCCACCGTGCTCGACTGCGTAACGCCCGACATGCGCGTTTACCGGGAAGAGATTTTCGGTCCCGTGCTCGGCGTCGTCCGTGCTGCCGATTTCGAGGCTGCGCTACGCGTGGTCAATGGGCACGAGTGCGGCAACGGCGCCGCCATCTTCACCCGCGACGGCGATGCGGCGCGCGTCTTCACTCAACGGGTGCAGGCGGGCATGGTCGGGGTCAACGTAGCGATCCCCGTGCCGATGGCGTTCCACAGTTTCGGCGGGTGGAAAGCGTCGTTGTTCGGCGACCATCATGTCCACGGACCCGAAGGCGTGCGCTTCTATACGCGCCTCAAAACGGTGACTTGCCGGTGGCCGGCCGGGGCGCGGGGCACAACGGACTACGCCATGCCGACCATGCGTTAGTGGCTGACTACTGCGCGGCAGCGAGCTCCGGAACGACGGCGGATGTTCCGGCCGGCCGCGGCAACATTGCGAACGCAACGTGGAGCGGATCGACCGACGGCGCAGCGAGGGTTTCGTCGGTCGCGCCGGAGCGGCGGATGGCGCGCAAGGCATCGAGCGCTTGCGGCAACGCAAATTGTTCGCCGATGAAGCTTCCGACGAACCGTCCACCGCGAATTTCGCCTTGCGCCTCCATGCGCCGGAAGATCGCCAGCAGTTCGCGCCAGGGGGGCGCCAGCGGTTCCCGTTTGATGATGTCGCGCAGCACGACTCCGTAGCGCGCCAGCAGCCGGCGCGCGAATGCCTCGACGTCGACGTGCGTGCGTTCGGCGACCAGCGTCGTCCAGCGTCCGCTTGACGAGCGAGGGCGGCTCGAGCGGGCCTTTTCCCCGAGACGGCGCTTGGGATCGGCCAGAGCGCGCAGCGCATCGAAGCCGTCGGCGGCAACGAGGCCGGCCGCCACGAGCTCCCACAGCGCTTCCTCGATTTCAGACGGCAGGCGGCGCGTGTCGCGCACCAACTCGGTGAAGAACGGTGCGCCGCGACGCCGAATTGCCGCGAGCACGTCGCAGGCGGCGTGCGACAGCGCGCCTTCATCCACCGCCTCGCGGACGACCAGCGTCTCGGCGCCTTCGCGCGCAAAGAGCGAAATCGGGACAAGCTTCGTCGGGCGAATTTTACGCCGGTGAGGCTTTGCGGCGCCGGCGGGATCGGGTACCAAATCTTTGCCTTCGCCGTCAACCCTGGACACGAGCGCAGGGTGCGGAGAGAGACGGCCCCACATGATCTCGCCTGATTGGCACAGTTTGTCGAGGTAGTCCGGCTTGTATCCCGCGACGCGGCGCGGCAGAACCTGCGTTTCCCAGGCGGCGGCGGCCACTTCGAGCCCTTCGAGTTGGCGAATGACGTGCAAGGTGCCATCAACGCCATGCAGCCGCGTGCGCGGCGTTGCATGTTGCCAGTGGAAGAGGAACCGCACGAATTCAACCGTGGTCACGGGCTCGATCTCGCGACGCAACGTCCCGAGCGTGCGCCGATGGATTCGCGCCAGCACGCGGCGATTGCACCATTCCTGCGCACGCGAATGGAAATGACCGCGCAACACTTGGCCTTCGGTTTCAAGCTGCAGCAGCGCCGATTCGACGGTCGCTTCATCGCAAGCGAAGCGGATGGCCAGTTCCCCGGCGGTCTGGGGTCCGCTCGATTCGAGCCAGCCGCGCACGATCTCGGCGAGCGCCGCTTCGCGCGTCGCCGGTAACGGCTGCGCGGGGTCAACGCCGGCGATGGCCGGCTCTGCCGCGCCGCCGGGGTGCACGACGGCGAACAACGAGAGGCGCTCGGCCGATACCCAGAACGTCGCTGCACCCACGCGCACGGTGGTGGCGCGGCGCTGCTCTTGCAGCGCTTCGAAGTATGCTCGCCACGGTTCGACCGGCGCGAGCGCAACGAGCGTCAGCAGCGCATCGTGCAGTTCGTCGGCGTCCCGCACGGTCGGCCACGACTCCGCGGCCACTTCGGCGATAGCCGTTGCATCGAGCAAGCCGATGCCGTCGGCTGCATGGCTGCCGACGACCGAGCGCAACTGCACGGCGCGCGCGCGCCGTTCTTCGAGCGGCGCATCGTCGAGATATGCGTACGGGTTGGCGTTGAGAATCTCGTGCGAGAAGGGCGACGGCGTGGGCGTTTCCACCGCGACCGTGCGCAGTTCACCGCGTTCGAGTTTGCCGAGCACCGCTTTGAAGCCGTCCAGGTCCATCGCCTCGTGCAAGCAGTTGCCGATCGTCTCGCGCACCAGCACGTGATCGGGGATGCGGACCGGACCCGAGAGATTTTCCGGACACGCCGCCTGATCGGGAAAAACCGCCGCCAGCAGATCGTCGGAACGCATGCGGATCAATTGCGGTGGGACCTTGCGGCCGTTGCGCATGCGCAGCACCGCGAGCGCCCGCGTGACGTTCCAGCGCCAGCGCGCGCCGAACATCGGTGCGGGCAACAGCGCTTGCGTCAGCACGTCATCCACGCTTGCGGCCTTGACGAACGCGAACACGGCATCGAGCGGAAAAGCATGCTGCTCGGAAAGCGAGATGACGATGCCGTTGTCGGTCGCTGCAGCTTGGAGTTCGAGATTGAACGAGCGGCAGAAACGCTTACGCAGCGCGAGGCCCCACGCCCGATTGATGCGTGCGCCGAACGGCGCGTGGACGACCAGTTGCATGCCGCCGCCTTCGTCGAAGAACCGCTCCGCGACGATCGTCGTGTCGCTCGGCACGACGCCGAGCGCCGCCTTTCCCGCGCGGACGTACATCAGCGCTTGTTGTGCTCCGCCGCGGTCGAGTCCGCACTGGCGCTCGAGTAGCGCGTACGCGGCTTCGTCATCGCGTTCGTCCAGCTCGACGCGCAACCGCGCAACTTCGGTTGACAGCTCAATCGTCCGTCCGAGGCCTTCGCCGTTCCAGAACGGCACCGACGGCGGCGCGCCGTGCGCGTTCTCGACCCGCACCACGTTGGCTTCGACGCGCCGAATGCGCCACGACGTCTGGCCGAGCAAGAAGATGTCGCCCGCCATGCTTTCGATCGCGAAGTCTTCATCGAGGGTGCCGACCTGTTGATTGTCGGGTTCGGCAACGACGGCGTAGTCGGCGCGGTCGGGAATCGCCCCGCCCGACATGATCGCCGCCATGCGCGCGCCGCGGCGAGCGCGCACGCGTCCGTTCACGCGGTCGCGGTGCAAAAAGGTTCCGCTGCGGCCGCGCGAGGTCGCGATGCCGTCGGCCAGCATCGTGAGGACGGCATCGAAGTCGGCGCGCACGAGAGCGGCGTACGGATAGGTGGAGCGCACGAGCGCGAACAGGTCGTCTTCGCGCCACTCTTCGGTCGACGCACAGGCGGCGACGAGTTGCTGGGCGAGAATGTCGAACGGCGAGGCCGGAATGCAGAGCCGGTCCATGTTACCGCTGCGGATCGCGCGCACGAGGGCGGCGCATTCGATCAGCTCGTCGCGGGTCGTTGCGAACAGCACGCCCTCGGGCTTGGCGCCGACCCAGTGGCCGGAGCGGCCGATGCGCTGCAGCGCAACGCCGATCGAGCGCGGCGAGCCGATCTGCACGACGAGATCGACCGAACCGATGTCGATCCCGAGTTCGAGCGACGCCGTCGCGACGACCGCGCGCAAGGCACCTTCTTTGAGACGCGTCTCCGCGTCGTGCCGCGTGGCCCGCGCGAGACTGCCGTGATGCGGCACGACGATGCCCTCGCCCAGACGTTGCGTCAGCGCGAACGCGACGCGTTCGGAAAGGCGCCGCGTGCCCACGAAGACGAGCGTCGTCCGATGGGTGCCGATCAGGTCCGCGATCCGGTCGTAGACGTCGGCCCAGAGTTCGTTGGAAGCGACGTGCGCCAACTCGTCCTCCGGCAGCGCGATCGAGAGCGTCATTTCGCGGCGGTGGCCGACGTCGACGATCGTCGTCGTGGGGCTCAAGAAGGCCGCGATGTCTTTGATCGGTTTGACGGTCGCCGACAGACCGACGCGTTGCGGTTTCTGGCCGCCGTTCGAGGTGACGAGGTGATCGAGGCGCGCCAAGCTGAGGGCCAGGTGCGCGCCGCGCTTGTCGCCGGCGACCGCATGGATCTCATCGACGATGATCGTGCGCACCGCTTTGAGTGCCGCGCGTGACCGCTCGGCGGTCAGCAGGATGAAGAGCGACTCGGGCGTCGTGACGAGCACGTGCGCCGGTGCGCGCAGCATGCGTGCGCGCTCGGAGGCCGGCGTATCGCCGGTCCGCACCGCCGTGCGGATTGCGCCGAGGTCGAGCCCGCTTTCCGCGGCGAGTTCCCGTATTTCGCCGAGCGGCGTCTCGAGGTTTTTGCGCACGTCGTTGGTCAACGCTTTGAGCGGCGACACGTACACGACCAGCGTCTCGTCACCAAGGTCGCCCGCCGCCGCCCGGCGCACGATCTCATCGAGCGAGAACAGGAACGCGGCCAGCGTCTTTCCCGACCCCGTCGGCGCGGCGATGAGAACGTCGCGTCCCGCCCGGATCTGCGGCCAGCCCAAAACCTGCGGTTCGGTCGGCGTACTGAAATGCCGCTCGAACCACGTCTCGATCAACGGATGAAAAGCGGCCGCCATGCTTTCATTGTACGACACGCGTCGAGCCTGAAGGGTGCCATATCGGGGGGCGGCATGATTCGGAGCCAAGCGAAGGAAGGAGCACCTGTGCAACCGGACAACGACCTGGCCGAAAAGACGATCCTCGTAACCGGGGCGAGCGGCGGTATCGGGTTGGAAGTCGCACGCATGCTGGCGGAGGGCGGCGCTCGCGTGGTTGCCGCCGTCCGGGACCCCCAGCGCGGCGCGGCGGCGCTGGCGTCGGTGTCCGAGGGAGTGGAGATTTTACCGCTCGACGTGTCGTCGCTGGCGTCGATCCATACCGCGGCGCAGGATTACCATGCAAAGCATTCGGCGCTCGACGTGCTCGTTAACAATGCCGGTGTTGCCGTGTCGGGGCGGCGGCGCTGCAGCGTCGACGGTCACGAGATTACTTGGGCCACCAACGTTCTGGGACCGTTCGCGCTTACCCAAGCACTCTTGCCGGCGTTGCATGCTGCCGATGCTCCCCGGGTCGTTAACGTCGGATCGAGCGCATACGGGTACGGCAAAATGGTATGGAACGACCTCGAGTTTGAATGCCGTCGCTTTCGCGGCGGCCCTGCATATGCGAGTTCGAAGCTCGCGCTGCTGCTCTTCACGCGCGAACTTGCCCGGCGCGAAGCGCGCCTCGCGGCGAACTGCGTGCACCCCGGTGGGATCGCGACCGGCATCTGGCGCGAATTGCCGGCGCTTGTGCGCGCGATCCTCATGCGCATTCTGCCTCCGCCTTCGCGCGGCGCACTACCGGTTGTCCACGTCGCGACGGCTCCCGAACTAGCGCACGTGTCGGGACGGTTCTTTCACGGAATGCGCGAGCGCGATGTCTCGGCCGCAGCCAAGAACGACGCCGCTGCGGCGCAGCTATGGGACATTCTCGCCGCGCAATGCGCCGCGCAACGCGAACCGGCCCCTCCCCATGGGCCGGCTGCCGCGGCGGCAAACCGAACCGGGACGGAAGGCCGCTGCGGCGGCTAGAAGTCGCGGATATGCTCGGCCGCACGCAGCCGACCGCGCCACCGAGAGTGGCGACGGTCGTCATCCTGGATTTCGGCGCGCAATACAGTCAACTCATCGCGCGCCGCGTGCGCGAAGCCAAGGTCTACTCAGAGATCCTGCCGCACGATGCGCCCTGGAGCACGATTGCGGGCCGCGAGCCGGCCGCCATCATCCTGACCGGCGGCCCGGAGAGTACGCTTGCGCCAGGTGCACTTGGCGTCGACCCCGAGGTCTTTGGGTCGGGCATTCCGCTGCTCGGAATCTGCTACGGCATGCAACTGATCGCCCGCGACCTTGGAGGCGAACTGGTCGCGGCGCGGCATCGGGAGTTTGGTCCGGCCACGATCCAACTCGAAGCGCCGTCGGGGCTCTTCGCGGGCGTTGCGCCAACGACGCGTGCGTGGATGTCGCACGGCGACACGGTGCTTGCGCCACCTCGCGGCTTCGCGACCTTGGCGCGGACGACGAACGGCGTCATTGCGGCGTTCGGAAACGACGAACGCCGCATCTACGGCGTGCAATTCCATCCTGAGGTCGCGCACACGGCGGCCGGCACGCGCGTCATCGAAAACTTCCTGCATTCCGTGGCAGGCATCGAGCCGTCGTGGAAGATGGAGTCGTTCGTCGACCGGGCGACCGATGAGATCCGCATGCAGGTCGGCGACGGCAAGGTGATCTGCGCGCTCTCGGGCGGCGTCGATTCCGCCGTGGCCGCTACGCTCGTCGCCCACGCAATCGGCTCGCAGCTCACGTGCCTCTTCGTCGACACCGGCCTGCTGCGCGCGCATGAAGGCGACACGGTCGTCGCCGCGTTCCGCGACGTACTGCACCTCAACGTGATCCGCATCGACGCGCGGGAACGCTTCGTGCAGCAGCTCACCGGCATCGTCGACCCCGAGGAGAAGCGGATTCGCATCGGCCATGAGTTCATCACGATTTTCGAAGAACAAGCGCGCCGGCTGGGCGATGCACAGTTTCTCGCGCAAGGGACGCTGTATCCCGACGTGATCGAATCGAAGACGCCGAACTCGAAGGCCGCGCACAAGATCAAATCGCACCACAACGTCGGCGGCTTGCCGGAGACGATGCGCCTGTCGCTCGTCGAGCCGCTGCGCTTGCTCTTCAAGGATGAAGTTCGAGAAGTCGGACGCGTCCTCGGACTGCCGGCGGCCATCGTCGAGCGCCAACCGTTTCCCGGCCCGGGACTGGCGGTGCGCATCCTCGGCGCCGTGACGCTGCAACGGCTCGAGACCGTGCGCGCTGCCGACAAGATCGTCACCGACGAAATCGAAGCGGCGACGCTCGACGCGCGGCCGTGGCAATACTTTGCCGTGCTGACGCCGCTGCAGAGCGTCGGCGTGATGGGGGACGGCCGCACGTACGCCGACCTCGTCGCCGTGCGCGCGATTGCGAGCGAGGACGGCATGACCGCCGACTGGGCGCGGCTGCCGCACGACTTGCTCGAACGCATCAGCACGCGCATCGTCAACGAAGTGGCGGGCGTCAATCGCGTTGCCTACGACATCACCTCGAAACCGCCGGCGACGGTCGAGTGGGAGTAGCCGTTTTCGGTTTCACGCCGCGGTGAAGATTCTCGTCATCGGAAACGGAGCGCGTGAAGACGCGCTCTCATGGCGGCTGGCGCAGTCGCCCTCGTGCAGCGCGCTGTACGCTGCACCGGGCAATGCCGGAACCGCCGCGCGCGGTACTAATTGGAACATTGCGGCGACCGACGGCAAAGCGCTGGTCGCGCGTGCGCTCGAAGAGAAGATCGATCTCGCCGTCATCGGGCCCGAGACGGCGATTGCTGCCGGCGTCGCCGACCGCTTTCGAGAAGCGCGCATCCCGGTGTTCGGACCCAACCGTTCGGCGGGCCGCCTCGAGTCCAGTAAGGTGTTCGCCAAGCGGTTCATGGAGCGGCACGGCATTCCCACCGCGCGCGCCAAGGTCGTGCATTCGCTGGCGAGCGCACGCAAAGCGCTGGGTGATTGGAGCGGCAGCTGCGTCGTGAAAGCCGACGGACTCGCTGCCGGAAAAGGGGTCGTGGTGGCGCCCGACGCGGCGAGCGCGCTCACGACGGTGCAAGACTGGTATGGTCCGGGCGGCATTCCGGGCGGCGGCAGCGACGTGCTGTTGGAGGAGTGCCTGCACGGTCGTGAACTGAGCGTTTTCGCGTTGTCCGACGGCAAAGCGTTCATGCCAATCGTTGCTGCCTGCGATTACAAGCGCGCGGGGGACGGCGACACGGGCCCAAACACGGGTGGCATGGGCGCGTATTCGCCGCCTCTCGGCTTCCCGGTCGACGTGCTGCGAACCGTCGAGGAACGTATCCTTGGGCCGGTTGCGCGCGGTCTTGCCGCCGAGGGCGAGCGGTACGTCGGCGTTCTGTATTGTGGCCTGATGTGGACGGCGCGCGGGCCCTGCGTCATCGAATTCAACGTGCGCTTCGGCGATCCCGAAACGCAGGTGATCATGCCGCGGGTACGCGGAGATCTAGCGGCATCGCTCGCAAGCGCGGCACGGGGCGCGCTCGACCCCGGCGCGGCGAACTTTGACGGCGACTCATGCGTGGGCGTGGTGCTGGCGACGGTCGATTATCCGCGCGCCAGCACGCCGCTGCAAGGCCTGTGCGCCGACGTCGCGCTCGACGACGGTCGTGTCGCGTTTTGGGGTGCGTCAACCATCCGTGACGGAAGCGTAACCGCGAGCGGCGGTCGCGTGTTGACCGTGACTGCCGTGGGCGCCGACGTTGCCAACGCGCGGGAGCGTGCGTACGGCGCCGTTGGCGAGTTAGCTGGGCGCATCGGCAAAGGTTTACCGCTCACCTATCGCACCGATATCGCGGCGCCGCAGGAAGTCTGAGGTTTCGCACAGGACCGGTGGGGATAGAATGGTCCTATGCAGTTTTTACGGTTAACTGGCGTCGCTGCGCTCGGGGCGGCTTTTGCCGTCGGTACGGTCGCGGCGGGCGCCACCGATAGCACGATGTCCAACAACGATGTTATGGCGGCGTTGCACGTGATTCAGCGTGACGCCGACCGCATTGCCGCCGGCAAGTACCACGGCAAATCGTTGCAAGCGCCGGCGCATGAAATCGGCGTCAAATGGTACAGAGTCGAACCAACGTTGGCCAAGAACGGAGTGGTCATCGTCGAAACGCGGATTGCCAACGCGAGCATTACGGCATTCGACAAAACGTGGCGGCAGAACGGCAAAGCACGCAGCGCGGCCAAGGACGTGAGCGAGAACGTCGCTAGCCTCACCACGGCACTCAAACGCAATGCGCAGCCGGCGCCCTCGGCGGCTGCGTCACCGCAGGCCTCACCCTCCGGTACTCCGGCGCCGGCCGCTTCGGCTGCCCCGTCGCCATCGGCTGCCCCGGCGGCCTCCCAAAAGCCCGCGCGGCGCTAACGCCTCCCCCCGGCCTCGCTGCCCCGCGTTCGTCATAACCCGCGGCGCCGGTCTCGCCGAAACTCGTTTCCGGCTCCGCGGGTAGTGAGGAGCGTATGTATCAGTACCAGCAGCAGCGCCGGCCGTTCTCCGCGCCCACTGCCGTCCCGACGGCGTCGCTCCTGGGACAGGTTCTCGGGATTACCGGGGCCGGTTTCTTGGTCACGGCCGTCACGGGCTACTTGGCTCAGGGTTTTCCGTACGGCGCGTCGCTGGTGGCGATGCTCGTCGGCTTCGGCTTCCTCATTGCCATCTCGGCGACGCGGCGTAACCCCGCCGTTTCGATGCTCATGTTCTACGCCTTCACGGCTTGCGAAGGCATCGGCATCGGCCCGGTCGTCGCGACCTACGCGCGAGTCGACGGCTCGGCCGTCGTCGTCAACGCCGCGTCAACGACGGGACTGGGCATGCTGGTCCTGGCGGGGCTCGTGTATCTAACGAGCTTCGATTATCGCCGCTTATCGGGGATCGCGTTCGGCGCGCTGATCGCGCTCGTCATCGCGGGGCTCATCTCGGCCTTCACGCATTTCCTGCATCCGGCAGTGTATTCGTGGCTGACGCTCGCCGTCTTCACCTTGCTCGTGCTCGTCGACTTCGCCCGCATCCGCGCCGGCGGCGCCGGGGCGACCGCGATCGAATTGGCGACCTCCATCTATCTCGACGCCATCAACATCTTCCTCGCGCTCCTGCAAATCTTCGGCGCGCGCAGCCGGGATGACTGATCGCCGGAGTATGGAATAACGCCGTAATGGCACGGGGCTACGATGCCCAGGCTCAACTTCCGGCGGGCGACTCGTTGCACGAAGCGTGCGGCGTCGTCGGAATCTACGCACCCGGCCACAGCGTCGCACGCCAAGCGTATTTTGCGCTCTACGCGCTGCAACACCGCGGTCAAGAATCGGCCGGGATCGCGGTCTCCGACGGCGCCACGATCGCCTGCCATCGCGAGATGGGCTTGATCTCGAGCATCTTCGATGAAGAAATCCTGGGGAAGTTGACCGGCTATATCGCCGTCGGCCACACGCGCTATTCGACGACCGGCTCGTCGGCGGTGGTCAACGCGCAGCCGCTGCTCGAGCGCGCGCGCTTCGGCGACGTTACCTTGGCCCACAACGGAAATCTAACGAACATCGATGCCTTACGCGGCGAACTCGATGCGGCGACGGTTCTTCAGGCGAGTTCTGATTCCGAAGTGCTCGCCAAGGCGATCGTGCAGGCCCCTGGTGACGACTTGGTCGCACGCATCCGGTTTGTGATGGGTCGGGCGGAAGGCGCGTATTCGGTCGTGATGTCGACCGAAAAAGCGCTCTACGCCTTCCGCGATCCGTGGGGTGTGCGCCCCCTGTGCTACGGACGCTTCCCGGGCGGCGGATACATGTTTGCCTCGGAGTCGTGCGCGCTGGCGACGGTCGGCGCGGAATATCTGCGCGAACTCGACCCCGGGGAAGTCATCCGGGTCGACGGTGACGGCCTCCACATCGACAAACCGGCGCAGCCCAAGCCCCAGGCGCTGTGTATGTTCGAGTACATCTATTTCGCGCGGCCGGATTCGTTGCTCAAAGGCTCGTCGATCTACATGGCGCGACTCGAGATGGGGCGCCAGCTTGCGCGCGAGCATCCCGCCGATGCCGACGTCGTCATGGCCGTGCCGGACAGCGCCGTCCCGGGCGGCATGGGATACTCGCAAGAATCGGGTTTGCCCTACGTCGAGGGTCTTATAAAAAACCGGTACATCGGGCGGACGTTCATCAGTCCCGATCAAGGCATGCGCGCGCGCGGCGTTGCGCTGAAGTTCAATCCGATCGTGGAGCTGCTCGAAGGCAAGCGCGTCGTCGTGATCGACGACTCGATCGTCCGCGGCACGACCACGCCGCGCATCGTGAAGCTCTTGCGCGACGCGGGCGCGCGTGAAGTCCATGTTCGCATCACCTCGCCGCCGATCATCCATCCATGTTATCTTGGCGTCGACATGGCGACGCACGAAGAGCTGATCGCCGCGAACTATACGGTCGAGGAGATCCGCGTCAAGATCGGAGCCGATTCGCTTGGCTTTCTCAGCCGCGACGGCCTTCTCAAAGCAGTCGCACGTAAGCGCGGCGAGATGTGCCTGGGCTGTCTGACGGGCGAGTACCCTGAAACCTATAACGGCCCGCCGATCACGGCGCGCGAAACGGTCGCAGCCGCGCCGTGATGGAAGACCCGAAGCGCATCTCGTTCGAAGAGTACGAACGCATGGAGGCGCTGCGCGACGAGCGCCTGGAGTATTACGATGGCGTCGTCGTGCGTATGGAAGCGCCTTCGATGCAGCATGAGATGATCGTTACGAACATCGGCGATCTTCTTGCTGCCGGGACCCGCCGGTTGGGCTGTCGCAAGTTTACGAACGCGACGGTCATCACGCCGGAACGGCCACACGGCTTCAAGCCCGATATCGCTATCTCGTGCGACGCCGTTGACCTCGGCCCGGGAGATCACCAACAGGCGTGCCGACTGCGGTCGCCGTCGCTGATCGTCGAAGTCTTGTCGAAGTCGACGGCGACGGTCGATCTCGGTGACAAGGTCCTCGAGTACAGCAACATCCCATCGCTTGACCTTTACCTCGTTGTCGACAGCCGCCGGCGGTGGAGCGTCTATTATGAGCGACGCAGTGACGGAGAAATGACATCGATGCAACAAGTGGCCGTAAAACGATTCACTCCGTCAGCGCTGCGAAAAGGTCGTTGCCGGGCTCGCATAGCTCACATCGCGCACCGTCATGCCGTCGATGGACTTCGTTTGCCCGAGCGCTGCAGTAAGCAGTGCCGCCGCCGCGGTCTGCGAGAGGCGCAGGAACAGATCTAAAAAGTCCGCGGTCGTTCGAGGTCGTAAGCGCTGCGGAAATGAGTAACCCATTGCTCGAATTCCAGCAGGTACTCGCGATCGAAATCGTAGTACTTCGGGCGGCGGATATGCTCGCCGGCATACTGCTCGATCGCCGTTTCACAGACCCACACGGAGAGGGTCTCAAAGTGTGCCACATGCTCAGTGTCTCGTCGCAAGACGTATGCGCCAAGATTACCGGGCACTCGACGGTAGTCTGGAATCGACACTGCGCGCAGCAACTGCATGTATTCGTCGGACTTATCCAGCGGAACTCGGCCGTGCCAGCGACGCACGATCGTCTCGCTCTCGCTTCCGCGTGCGTTGAGCGATGCTTCTTGAGAAGCAAGCGTCCTATCGATTAGGCTGCCTATCGCCTCGACGGCGAGCGCGCGATAGCGAAAGAACTGCCGCGGAGAAATATGCATCGCATCGGCAACGTTCTTAGTCCGTTCTCCAGCGAAGTCACATCGGTAGACGAGTTCCAAGAGGCGTGGATCGTGCTCGGCCAGTGCTTTACGAACGGTCTGCAGCAGGGCGTCCCGGGCGCATGGGGCAGCGGTCGAGCGAAGCAGTGCGCTACCGACAGGGTTCGATTCAAGTCGATGTGGCGTTCGAACGCTGCGTAGCAGCGCCCGAACGCCACCGTTTGTCCAGATCACTTCAGGCCGTTTGCTTTTCCCTAGCGCCATGGCCTGTCGCCTCCCCGGCGACCGCCATGGCACTAAAACGGCATTATGGAGGGACGGAATCCATGGTTCTCTCGCAACTGTCGGCGGATGCTTTCCGGAAGGATGACTTTGCTCGCAAACCGCCTGTTGGGCGCGAAACTGCCCTGCGCTGGGATGAGCAAAACGGCCGGGGCTCTACCGGTCTTCAAGTCAACTGCCTGTCCAACGATCCAGCCCTTATCGTTGATGTCGCCCGCGTAGACCAAGTACAGATTCGAGCGCGGCACGAGAAGATTCAAATCAGTCATCGTCCCGTTTTGCCAAATGAACCCGCGCATGTTGCCGCTTGAGTCAGACGAATAGCCGACCACCTGTTTTTTGTCGTTCAACCCGAGGGCCTCGCTCAAGAAATCGCCCGGCAAGGTGCCCAGATCACTCATCGTCCCTTGCTGCCACCGGAAGGCGTGATAGGTGGTGTTTCCGGCCAAGGCTGACTGACCCACAGCATCTCCGCCCTCGTTGACTGCCGTCGCAATATTCGCCGTCGAGCCTCCCAAGGTGCCGAGATCGATGGGCGACCCGTCGTGCCGCCAAAGCAACGCGTGAGCGGTGCCGTAGCGTACGTTATTCGGCGGCCCGCAAGGGCCGGATGCGCCCGCTGCGACGCCGGCGCCGTTGATCGAGACGGCCTGCGAGACGGTGTCATCGTGCGCGGGCGGCAATGCACGTGGCCGCCGATTAGCCTCCCAGATGGCGGCGTAATAATCGAGAACTTGCGGGGCTCCGCAGGTCGCGGCGTGCACGGCAGTCTCAGCAAAGCCGACGACGGCGCCCGCCCCGTTGACGCTTGCAGCAAAGGAGTTGTTGCCCCCGAGCGGGGGAAGTGCGGTCAACGCATAGTTCTTCCATCGGAATCCCGCACACAAGTTTGGCGATCCGAACCCGCAGAAGTGTTCGGCGAGCGGATCGGTCTGAGCGACATCCGAGAAGCCGGCGATCTGTCCGGGATCGCGATCGTTTTTTACCGGCCAGCCGACGGCACTGTTGGGACCGCCGAGCGTCCCTAAGTCGACCTTCTGCGCGTTCGCCCAGAGAACGGCGTGAACATTGGCGTTCCCGCGTAACGTCGCCAGACCCGCTGCCCAGCCGCGGTTATTGATGCTGTTGGCGACGCTGAAACTACCGCCTAGCGTTCCTAGGTCTACGACGTAATAGTGCGTAGAACTGTGTGTCCCTTGGACACTCGAGCTGGACACTCCACCGTTTGCCGCCATTGCCCGCGAGGGGGCAAAACCGCTTACGAGCGAGCTGCCGTCGTTATGCCATCCGACGAGTATGGCTGCAGCAGCGCATGCGCATGCAATGGGTCCAGCGAAACGCGAAATCCTATTCATGGTGCTCCCTTCGTGTTCTAGATACCGCCGAACAACGCTGGTAACGAGCGATCCGAGGGGCGGTATCGCGAAGCATTGCGGCTGCGGTGGGCGCGCTCCCGAATGGCAGTTTTTCGAAGATTAGAATGACGCGCACGATATGAACAGCTTGGACCGACATGTCCGCCGACTGCTGCGGCACATGCCTGATGGGTCCGAATGCTCGTCAACGATACTAGCCGAACTGTTGCGGCGCGCGTTTGGCACGTGTAGCGCAAGCGCCGCACTGGATCTCGCGCTCGCGCAAGCGTTAGGCGAATGCACCGCCAAGCGGCGAGCCACGCTCACGAACGTGCTTCGCAGCCGGGAGCGAGGCCGCTTGAGCGACAGAAGTTACTATCGTGCGAAAAAAGACATCGTCGATCGATTGACGGCGATCATTTGCGAACGTCTGCGCGATTCGAAAAACAGACCCACGAGAACGGTAAATGAAGTCATGCCGATCGCTCTACCAATGGTGGATCGTCTCATTCCGGAGACGATCCGGCCCGACCAATACCGGGGACCGGATCGCGGCCGCGCGCTCTCCGCGGCAGCTCTCTCCGCGGAAATGTCCGGTGAGCAGGCACGGGCGGACGCTCTTATATCTGAGGCCGGCGCCAACGTTCGAGATCAATTCGATCGCCGTGACGTTCCGTCGGCCTTCGAGGTTTCGCAGAATACGTTTTTCATCGCGAGGTGCCGCGGCGATCTGCATGCCATGCGCGCCGCCGTCCGGAGCATGGCGCCTCTCTACGACCTGCTGGGACCTGGTCCGCGGGTAAAGTTCGCGCTCGATTGCAGCGAGGTCTTCTTGTATGAAGGTCGCCTGCGGGATGCGCGCTCAGAACTCGACTTCGCGCTGTTGTGCGCGTCGCCCGGCGAGGGAAGCCTCCTTACATCGATCACGCTCCTTCGAAAGGCGCAGATCGCCCTTGCCTGTCGTGACCTGGAGGTGGTCGAAGAGGCGGGGAAAACGGCAATGCGGATTGCGCGCTCGCATGCCGATATTCGCGTCTATGCTGTGGAGGTTTTGGGCCGATCCGCACTACGGACGGGAAGTCCTTGGTCCAGCAACGGCTTGGAAGAATGTCACAGTCCCTTCCATGCGCTGAGCATCCGAACGCTTCTCGCGCGGCATCGACTTCAACGCGGAAAGCTTGCAGCGGCATACGACATGGCTGCGGCCTCCTACGAGCATGCAATGCGGCTGCGCTATTGGAACCTCGCCAGCCGGTCGGCATCAACGTTGGCGATGTGCGGCTCTCCCGAAGGGGCCCGAGCGTGGTTGGCGCAAGCGTTGCGGCTGCACTTGCACTCGGAGGAGCATAACGCTTACGTCGCAGACGACCTCTTCGAGATAGGCCCGCTGGGCCGGCAGGTGATGCGCGCGTTCTTGCATTCGGATGATGCAGTCGCCTTGGTGGGGGAGTTGTACCTCAAACGCTTTCCGGACTCGCTATTCGAACCGGGTATCGGCTCGCTGCTCTCACCTGTAGCTCGCTTCATCTTGCACCGCTCGCTGGATCTGGAGAACGAGGTCTCTTCTGACCTCTACACGTCGGCGATAAGGCAGTGGTCGCGGCAATCCATCGGGCTGTGCGCCATTGAACGCGATGTGCGTAGCTTGGGAAAATTACTGTGCTCGCTATCGAGCCTTTTGCCGTTTGAGCAGCGGGATGATTTCATCGCCGCCAACCGACGTCAGCTTTACCGTATGGTCTGTGCACTACGCCGTTCGCGCGCACGTTACCATTGGACGGCCCTGCGCTCTTCATCCTGAGTCGAATTCACTGGTTCCCCCGGCGGTCGCCGTGTTCGTCGTGCGGAAGGCTCGGGTCGGGCTTCGTGGGCCGTGCGGCAAGGTCGATCGACGGCAGTCCGGCAGCGATAAGTGCGGCCTGCAACTGATGGACGCGGTTACGCATGAAGGCTTCATGCGTCATCAGGGCACGGTCGGTCTCGCCTTCCAGCGACGCACTTTCGCGCGTCTGTTCGGCGGTGGGTGACAACGTCGTGGCGATGGCGAGCAGCGACTGCACGCGCTCGCGCAGCAGGTCGCGCAGGAAGTCGTTGTCTTGTCCGTTTTCTGGATGTGAACTCAGCGTGGAGGCGTCGCGATTCGCTTGCGCCAGCGCTGCGCGAGCCTGCGCCAATGTTGCGGTGGCCGTCGCGCGTTTTTCGAGCGCCGTGATTCTCGACGGCAGCTGCAATTGCAGGTTATCGAGGGCGTTGAGCGCGACGTCGATGCGCGATAGGCGGTCGACGAGGCCACGCACGTACGCGACGTGGGCGGCGCGCTCGCTGGGCGTCCGGTGTGCGCGCGGATCGGGCGCGATTTCGAGCGGCTGGCGATACCGGCGACCGGCGACGGAAAGGCGTATGGTGTACGTGCCCGGCATCAGGTCGGCGCCGCTATCCGGGCCGCGATTCCATTTGGGCGCGCGGTACCACGGGACGGGCGGCTGCGACGTCAGGTCCCACGTCACGCGATTGAACCCCGCGACGTTGGTTGCCGCCGTCGTCGTGCTGTCATCGCTCGCCGTAGCGCCGCTCGCGTCGCCATTGAGACGACGTACGAGCGTACCACGGGCATCGATCACGTCGAGGCGGGGCGCCGTTCTGGCTCGTTGCGCGAGGTAATACGTGAAGATGCCCGGCCCGGGCGGCCCGTCGCCCGCTGCGCGCACGTTGACCGTCGGCGTGTACTGCTCCCACTGGCGCGCGAGGCGCGGCGCGAACAAGGCCACGTGCAGCGCGCGCGCGTGCGCGGCGTTTTCGAGCGGCGTGATGTCGTCGAGAATCCAGATGCCGCGGCCGTGCGTCCCGGCGACGAGATCGCCGGCGTCCGCTTGCACGCGGAGGTCGCGGACCGACGACGGCGGCAGGTTCTGTTGGAGGCTGCGCCACGTCGCGCCGCCGTCGTCGCTCCACCACACGCTGTTTTCCAGGCCGGCAAAGAGGATGTTGGAGTCGCGCGGGTCTTCGCAGATGGCGCGTGCGAACTGATCGCCCGGCAGACCCGCGACGATCGATTGCCACGAGCGCCCGTAGTCGTGGGTGACGTAAACGTACGGCGCGCGATCGCCCGTAAAGTGCCGGTCGAGAACCGCATACGCCGTTCCAGGATCGCGGTGCGATGTTTCGATCGTCGGAATGCGGGCGTCCGCTCCGACGCCGGGCATCGTCACGTCGCGCCAATGCCTCCCACCGTCGCGCGTCAGTTGCACGCGACCGTCGTCCGTCGACACCCAAATTTCGCCGCCGACCGCAATCGACGGCGCGATGGCGAGGATCGTATCGTACGTCTCGGCGCCGGTGACGTCGAGCCGCAGCGGCGTTCCCGACAAAACCTGACGCGACTTGATGTTACGCGTCAAATCGGGCGAGATGACCGTCCAATGGACGCCGCGGTCGCGCGTTTGGAAGACCACGTTGCCGCCGTAATAGGCGATGCGTCCATCCTGCGGTGAAAACGCGAGCGGCGCTTCCCAGTTGAAGCGGTAGCGCAGGGTGCTCGGCGGCACGACGTTCTGGTTGCGCAGGTACGGCGAGACGTCGAGCGAGAGCCGCGTTCGCAGGTTGTAGCGCGACAACGAGCCGCCATTGTCGCCGCCGCCGGACGAACCCCAGATCCAGTCGGGATCGGTCGGATCGGGCAGCGTCCAGTTGCCGTCGCCGCCCGCGACGCGCGACCAATCCCTAGCGAGCAATCCATCGTCGCTGTGGTCGTCGTTCGGTCCGCACCAGGAACCGTTGTCCTGTAAGCCCGCGCACACGTTGTACGGCACGCGCGCGTCGGTCGCGACCCGGTACGCCTGCTCGATCGGGACGTTGTTGCGCCACTCCCAGGTCGCGCCGTTGTCGCGCGAAATGCCGACGCCGCCGTCGTTTCCCTCGAGGACGATGTTGCCGTCGCTCGAGAACCAAACATCGTGGTGATCACCGTGAAGATGTTTGCCGCTCACGTACCATGTCGTGCCGCCGTCCTTGCTTTCGGCCAGCCGCACCGATGTTGTAAAGATGTGATTTTCGTCGTGCGGATCGACGAAGATTCGCGTGTAGTAGAAGGGCCGCTCGTCGATCAGCGTGTTGGTTGAGATCAGCTTCCAATTCGTTCCACCGTCATCGGAGCGCCACAGCAGCCCCTGCGGCGATTCGACCAGCGCGTAGACGCGGTGCGCGTCGCTCGGCGCGATCGCCACACCGATGCGTCCGGTGATGCCGGTGGGAAATCCGTTGCCCGTGATGCGCGACCAGGTCGCACCGCCGTCGGTCGAGCGGTAGAGACCGTCGCTCGGACCGCCGCTGTTCAGATGCCAACTCGAACGGCGAAACTGCCACATCGCAGCGAACAGAACGTTTGGATCTTTCGTACCGCGGGTCAGATCGGCCGCGCCGCTTCGCGCTCCCAGATACAGCGTCTTCGTCCAGGTCTTTCCGCCGTCGAGCGTTCGATAGATGCCGCGGTCGGGCGAATCGGCGAACGGACTGCCGAGTGCCGCGACGACGGCCGCGCGCGCATCGCGGGGGTCGAGGGCAATTTTGGAGATGGCGTACGTCTTCTCGAGGCCGAGATGCGCCCACGATTTGCCGCCGTCGGTCGAACGATACATCCCGTCGCCGTACGAAGCGTCGTTGCGCGGATTCGCTTCGCCGCTGCCGACCCACACGTTGCTCTGATCGTTCGGCGCGATGGCGACGGCGCCGATGGAGCCGACATCCTGCGCGTCGAAGACCGGCGTCCAACTCGTCGTGCCGTCCGTGCTCTTCCACACCCCGCCGCCGGCCGAGCCGATGTAGACGAGGGCGGGATCTCGATCCGAACCGGCGATCGCGGCGAGGCGGCCGCCGGCAATGGCGGGCCCCAGACTGCGCCACGCGAGGGCAGTCATCGGTCCCGGCGGGGGACTCGGTGAGGCGCTCGGTCCTGGGCTCGGCGACGAACTCTGAGCGGAGGCGGGACGCTCGCGAAGCGCCGGCTGCGGGGGCGCCGCGCTCAAGCCGCGTTGCGCGCCGAGGAATGCGCACAGCGCCACGATCGTTAGAAACGCGAGACGAGTCATCGCGCCGCGTGTTCGCGCCGAGCGTGCAAGCCTCCGTTTCAGTGTGGCGACGTTCGCAGTGGGGGTACGGTGAGAAGGTGAATCCTGAAGTCTCGTCCAGCGAACGTCTCGTCGACCGGCTGGGCCGCACTACGATCGTTGATCCGCTTGCCGATGCGATCCAACCGGCATTGCGCTCGGCGCTCGACGGAACGGGCCCGCTTGCGCCGCTCAAGGACGTCCTTCACGGTACACCACTAAACCATCCGCTGCATCCGGCCCTAACGGACATTCCGGTCGGGGCGTGGTCGCTTGCGGCGGTTTTCGATTGCTTGGAGTTGCTGGGCCGCCGCGAGTACCAGGCCGCTGCGGACCTGTCGATCGGGGTCGGGCTTGCGGGAGCGATCGCGGCCGTCGCGACCGGACTGGCCGAATGGTCCGATACGATGGGCGAACCCAAACGCCTGGGGACCTGGCACGCATTGCTCAACACGCTGGGCGCCGGTGCGTACGTTTCCTCGCTCGTCCTGCGCTCCAGGGGACGCCGCGGTGTCGCGATCGCGACCGCACTGGGCGGGTACGCGCTCGTCGGGATGGCGGGCTACCTAGGGGGTGAACTCGCCTTCGGGCTGCACGTCGGCGCCAAGCACGTGGCTCCTCCGTTGTTCCCACCATCCGATTTTACGCCGGTTCTGGCCGACGCCGAACTACCGCTCGGTTCACACAAGCGCGTGGACCTGGGCGGCATCCCCGTCTTGCTCTCGCGCGGCGCTTCGGGTGCCGTACACGCGGTTGCCGCCGTCTGCACGCATCGCGGTGGTCCGCTCGATGAAGGCGAGTTCGCTGACGGCTGCGTACGCTGCCCCTGGCACGGCGGTCGCTTTTCGCTCGCCGACGGCCGCGTGATCGAAGGACCGCCCGTCTTTCCGCTCGCGCGTTTCGAAACACGCCTGCACGACGGTCAGATCGAACTACGAGCCTTCACGTAACCAGCCCGCGAAGCGCTGCAATTTCAGTACGACTGCCTACGGCGAAAAATTGTACCGTTCGGCGGGCCGTGGCGGAAGGACAAACGTCGTCGCGGGCGCTCCCAGATAGCGGTCGAACCATGCAATCGTACGCTTCTCCGCATCCGCGCGGTGCGCCGGTCCGCGCAAGCCGTGGCCTTCTCCGGCGTAGACGACGAAGTCCGTCGGGACGTTGAACGTCTGCAGCGCGTGCCAGAACTCTTGCGTTTGCGGCAGCGGGCATTCGACGTCGTTTTGTCCGACGTATTCGAAGGTCGGCGTCTTGACGTTCTTGACGAACGTGATCGGTGACGACTTGGCGTAGACGGCCGGATCGTCGTAGACCGACGCGCCGAAGAACGGGATCATCCATTGGTCGATGCCGTTTTCGCCGTAATACGAAAGCCAGTCGCTGACGCCCGCGCCGGCGACCGCCGCTTTGAAGCGGTTCGTCTGCGTGACCGTCCACATCGTCATGTAACCGCCGTAGCTGTAGCCCGTCAAGCCCAAGCGGTTCTCGTCGATCGGTGCTTGCTTCTCGACGGCATCGATGCCGC
Source organism: Candidatus Nyctobacter psychrophilus (assembly GCA_014305025.1). Taxonomy (GTDB): domain Bacteria; phylum Vulcanimicrobiota; class Vulcanimicrobiia; order Vulcanimicrobiales; family Vulcanimicrobiaceae; genus Nyctobacter; species Nyctobacter psychrophilus. Next base: position 26,491 of record JACRTY010000007.1, read on the forward strand.
TCAGCACGTCCCGCAGGTCGCCGTAGCCGAAGTCCTTCACGTTGGCGAGCGTGAACGTTTCGCCCTGACCGTAGCTGCCGCGCGGATTCGGTAGAAAGACGTAATAGCCGTGCTGCAGGAACGCGCGGGTCGTGCCGCGTCCGACGAAGGCCGGGCGGTAGGCGGCCGATGGGCCGCCGTGCACGATCGTGATCATCGCGTGTTTCGCGGCGGTGTCGGTCTTCAGCGGCGCGAGCAGCCAGCCGTCGACGTCGTACGCATCGTTCTTCCAGGAGACGCTGACGGCATGCGTCGCGGCCGGTATGCCCGCGTTGGCATGCGTGATCGCGCGCCAATTGCCGATGGGTCCGACGGCGATCTCGGGCGGATGCTCAAAATCTTGCATGACGACGGCGCTGCGATCGGCGTTGCACGCTTTCGAGAAGGCAGCGTCGGCGGCGGACGGGGTTTCTTGCGCGCTCCAGAGCGAGCGCGGGGCCGACGATGACGAGCCGCCGGCGTCGATGCGTTCGATGCCGCTGTTTGGCCCGCGCAAGTCGGAGAACAAAAGCGTGTCGTTGCGGCAATCCCACACGAGCGACGTCGCCGACGCCGGCAAATTCGGCGTCACGTCGGTCGCGACGCTGTCGGTGTCTTGAGTCGCGGTCGGTAGCGCAGTGCGAAGCGGCAGCACATAGACGTCGCCGCCCGTCGAACCGAAGTCGCTCATGATGCCGCCGATGAAGGCGACGTACCGTCCGTCAGCTGAGATGCGAGGATCGGCCAGCTGTTGTTGCGGCGACGCCGGCGAGTAGATCAGGCTGGCAGAGTTTGGTTGGCCCTTGTCGGCACGGAACGCATACAGTTTGGCAATCCACCAATTATTGTCGCCGTTGCCGTGCGCCGCCGTGCCGACGAAACCGCGCACGTCCGGCCGCCAATCGTACTCGTACACGAACATATCCGCGGGCGAAACGAAGTCCAGGCGCCCACCATCGACGAGCGCGATGCGCTGTTCATCGGGATGCGCCCCGATCTCGCCCACGAGCGCGGCCCCGGCTTGCGTCGCTCCGATCTCTTTGTGCGCGCCGGCGGTCGCGAGCACGGCAAGGCGTCCGCTCGGTGAAAAACGTGGCGCATTGAGCACGCCGTCGAAGTCGAGCAGCTTGCGCGCCCGCATATCGGCAACGGAAACGGCATATAATGAACGGGTCTTCGCTTTGGGGGCGCGGAGGATGAAGACGATGCGTTTGCCGTCGGGCGACCAGACGGGTTCGCTCGGCACGCAATCCGGGCTCGGCGCGCACGGTAAGGCGATGGTCGTCGCCGCCGTACCGTCGGCTCGGCGAACGACGAGCAGGTCGCGATGCTTGTCGCCTTCGATGACGGGGTCGGTGCTTTCGATCGAGACGACGCGCGTTCCATCGGGCGAAATCGACACCGAGCCGAAGTTGTGCAGCAACCGCTCGGCGCTCGCCGGCGCGCACATGAGGAGAACCGCCGCAACGGCGACGGCGCCTGCTCGGACCCGCGACGCCCGGAGGCGCATCAGTGTGCTCGGGTGGTCGCCGCGCCGTCGGCGCCGCCGACGTCTGCGCTGCCGGCGGTCGCATCCCGCGTGGATGTCGTCGCTGCGGCCCCTGCACCGTTACGCGCGGTTCCGTCGGAATGGGCCACGTCCTCGGCCAAGGCGACGAATGCGCGAACCGGATACCCGGTCGGTCCTTTGGCAAGGTACGGCGTCTCCGTATCGGTGTACGCCGTGCCGGCGATGTCGAGGTGAATCCACGGTACGTCGCCGACGAACGCCTTGAGGAAAGCCGCCGCCGTCAAACTGCTGGCCGCGCGTCCGGCCGAGTTGCGCAGGTCCGCGATTTCGCTTTTTACGGTCGTCGAGAATTCGTCGTACAGCGGCAGCGGCCAGTACTTCTCCGTTGTTTCTTTTGCGACGCACAGAAAATGATCGCGGAAAGCGTCGTTGTTCGAGATCGTGCCCGTCGCCGCATGTCCGAGCGCAATGACCATCGCTCCCGTTAAGGTCGCCGCATCGACGATCTTGGTCGCGCCGAGTTCGCGGGCGTAACACAGCGCATCGGCCAGGATAAGACGGCCTTCCGCATCGGTATTGATGACTTCGATCGTCTTGCCGTTCATCGCGCGCAAAACGTCGCCGGGTTTGACGGCACGCGGGCCCGGCAGGTTTTCGCTCGATGGTACGATGCCGATGACGTTTGCCTTGGGTTTGAATTGACCGATCACGGACATCGCGGCAATGACGCCGGCCGCACCGCTCATGTCGTATTTCATCTCGTGCATGTTCTCGGCCGGTTTGATCGAGATTCCGCCGGAATCGAACGTTATGCCTTTGCCGACAAGCGCCAGTTTTTCGCTCGACCCGGGATCGCCCGCATATTCGAGCACGATCATCTGGGCTGGTTGATCGCTGCCGCTGGAAACGCCCAGAATCGCGCCCATGTTCTTGTCGCGCATCTGCGCTTCGTCGAGCACGTGATACGTCAGATGATATCGGTTGGCAATGTCTTCGGCTGCTTTGGCGAGATGCGTCGGCGTCATGTCGTTAGCCGGCGTCAGAGCCAGCGTGCGCGCGAAATTGACCGCTTCGCCGAGAATGCGTCCGCGTTCGGCGCCGCCTTCGAGTTTGCGCTTGTCGAACTCGTGCTCCCCGGCCGTCGCGACCAGCGTGATCTCGTCGAGGGCGATTGGTTTGTCGGGTTCGGTGCGGTAGGTCGTCGCATCGATCGTCCCAGCGAGCGCCCCTTCGACGATGAAGGCCGCAGCTTGTTCGGGATCGCAGTCGGCTTCGAGCGGAAGGGTAAAGGCCAGTGCGTGCACGTTACGCTTGCCGAGGTACCGAACTGCGGCGCCGGCGTACTTCGCGAGAGACGGCATTTCGAATTTGTCGCGCTCGCCGAGCCCGATGACCAGGACGCGCTTGGGAGCTTTCGTCGAGTGCAGCAGCGCCGTTTCACCCGCAGCGCCGTTGATCTCGCCCGAACCGAGCACGTCGGCGATGGCGCCGCTCAGTTCGGCGTCGGCCGTCTTGGCCGCGCCATCGAGGCGCCCGTCGACGAAGAGCGGGATAACGAGAGCTTGTGAACCCAAGGAGCCAGGCGCACCCGACGTGACGTGAATCTGCATAAGAACCCCCTTCAGCGCGGGTTCACGTGCGCCTTTCTCGTCTAGCGCGCTGCAGGCGTGCAACGCGCTAGACTGGGTAAGGCTGGATGCACGGCATGCGACGCAACGAGACTGCGCAAGACGTTCGCGCCGGCGTAACGAAGCGGCAATTCGGAGGTGCGATGCTGAGGTGAGTGAGATGGCCGTACGCTACGAACGCCGAGCGATCAGCGTTGAAGAGTACCACCGCATGGCCGACGTCGGCATTTTGGCGCCCGATGAGCGGGTTGAGCTCCTCGACGGCGAGCTGGTCGCCGTGCCTCCGATGGGCTTTCCGCACGGTGGAGCGATCGGCGCCATCACTAGGCTCCTTACTTCGCGCTTCTCCGAGCGAGCCGTGATCCGCGTCGGGTTACCCATCACCATTCCGCCGCGTTCGGAACCCGAACCGGATTTCGCCCTGGTGCCGCTTGACCCGAAGGAGTGGCGCGACCGGCATCCCGCTCCGGACGACGTCATGCTTTTGATCGAAGTCTCCGACAGCAGCTGCGATTTCGATCTCCGCAAGAAGGCGCCCCTGTACGCGCGCGCCGGCATCCGCGATTTCTGGGTCGTTGACGTCGTCGACCGTCGTCTCATCGTTCACCGTGATCCGTGCGCAGGCGGCTACCCGCTCACGCGCATGCTGCGTCCACATGAGATGATCGCTCCGCTGGCATTCCCAGACGACGCCCTCAACGTTGCAGCGCTGACGGGCCGCTAACCCGATAAACGCCATTGCCGTTGCCGGCATGTTGACCATCGCTCGGAGTGGAAGGCCAGCCGGGCATGAATGGTTCTAACGACGCGTACGTTCGCGCAGGCGTCGACGTTTCGGCCGGTAATGCGACCGTGGCTCGCTACCGGGACGTTGTCGCGGGTTGGCGACATCCCGATCAGGTCGGAAGCATCGGCGGGTTCAGCGGTCTTTTCCGGCTGCCCGGCGACGACGGACGACTACTCGTTGGGTCGACCGACGGCGTGGGCACCAAGCTGCTCATCGCAGCGCAAGCGCGGCGCTACGACGGCGTCGGCCGCGACCTCGTCAATCACTGCGTCAACGATATCCTCGTCGTCAATGCGAAACCGCTGTTCTTTTTGGATTACCTCGCCGTCGGAAAGCTCGATCCGGACGTCGCGGCCGAAATCGTCGGCGGCGTGCAGCGCGCCTGCGCGGCCAACGAATGCGCGCTGATCGGCGGTGAAACAGCCGAGATGCCGGGTTTGTATGCGCCGGAGCATTTCGATCTCGCGGGCACCATCGTCGGCATCGTCGATGCGGCGGCCGTACCGGACTCCTCACGTGTCGTTCCCGGTGACGCGATCGTCGGCTTGCCGGCGGTCGGCTTGCATACCAACGGCTATTCGCTGGCACGAGCACTAATCGGCGAAGCGGAATGGAATCAACGCCTCCCCGACGACGCGGACGGCACTACGTATCTCGATGCCCTGCTGGCCGAGCACCCGTCGTACGAGCGCGATGTGCGCGCGATTCAAGGGGTCGCCGACGTCAAGGCGATGGCGCATATCACGGGCGGCGGACTGCTCGACAACGTAGCACGCACGCTGCCGCAGGATTGCAAAGGCGTTTTCGAACAGGCGCGTTGGCAGGTGCCGCCGATCATGGCGGAGCTCGTGTCGCGCGGCGATCTCAACCACGAAGAACGCTATCGCACGCTCAATATGGGAATCGGGTTCACGCTGGTGGTTCCATTGGCCGCCGCGGAGAAGGCACGAAATGCGGTTGCCGGTGCTGCCATCGTCGGATGGATCGAAAACCGCAAACCGGATGAGCCTGCAGTCGTCATTCACCCGTTGCGCACCGCCACGCGCTGAGGCTGCGCGCTGCCGTTCGTCAACCTGCTCGCCGATCTCGATGATGCGCGCTTCTCTGCGAGCGCGATTCACCATGAGCTCGTTGCGCTCGACGACCGCGGCATTCGACCGCTGCGCGAGCATCACACGCCGGAGCGCATTCTCAGTTGGATCGACGCAACGTTCGGCGGCACATGGTCGAGTGAAGCGGCCGCCGGCGGCGTCTGGATCGCGGAAGATGAAGACGGCCCGCTTGGGTTCGCGGCATATGCAGCCTCCGGCTTGCACTATCACTGGTTGCGCGCGTGGCAGCGGCGGGAAGGCATCGGCATCTTCGGGCCGATCGGCATCGCCCCGCGTGCGCAGCGTGCCGGTATCGGAAGCGTTCTGCTCCACGCGGCACTGTTCTCGTTACGCGAACGGGGCTATCGCGAGGCGCTGATACCGATGGTCGGCGAGCCGGGCCTTATCGCGTTCTACGAGCGACATGCCGGTGCGCGCGTCGTCGAGACGGTCGATCTCGGTCGCGGTGGCCGCCGTTATCGCGCGACCGTCCTCGCTTCTGGTAACGGCTCCAATTTTCAAGCCGTCATCGATGGAGCGCTAAGTGGCCGGCTGTCGCTCGAGGTGGCAGCGCTCGTCACCAATCGAACGTCGGCGTTCGCCCTTCAACGCGCGGCACGCGCCGGCATCGCTGCGAATGCGATCGTCTGGGATCGCTCAAACGAATCGCGCGAGACCTACGATGACAGGGTACTCGCGGCCGTTGCCGCGACCGAACCCGACCTCGTTCTGTTGCTCGGATGGATGCACGTCTTACCAGCGTCGTTCATCGCGCGCTTTGCGCACATCCTCAATTTGCATCCGGCATACTTACCAGTCGATCCCGCCGAAGACATCACGACGATGCCCGACGGCACGTTATTGCCGGCATTTCGCGGAGCGCGCGCATTGGATGATGCGCTTGCAGCCGGTTCCCCCTGGGCGGGCGCAACCGTGCATCGCGTCGGCATCGCAGTCGACCGCGGCACCGTCCTCGCCCGCGCCCCACTACGCTTGGAACCCGACGAGCCACGCGATGCACTCAATGAACGATTGCACGCGCTGGAACGCCGCGTCGTCGCTACGGGCATCCGACGCTGGAGTTGGGAGCAGCCGTGAACGTCCTTTCACCGTGCAGTCCGGCGGTGTAGCGACGTCTCTGAAACCGCGATCATCCGCAACCGGACTCGGCAACGGTAACGTTCTCGATCGGATCGTAGTCACTGTTGCAGCTGGCGTGTTAAGTTGCTTGAATAACCAATGGCTGCCGTCGGTCGCGCCGTCCGGAGGTAGGCCGTGGGTCGAAAAGATGACAAACGTATGATCGCCGGCCCGCGTCGGCCCAGCGAACGCAAAGATGTCGAGGTGCGTGATACTTTCCCAGAGTGGCTGCATCTCGGGATTGGACAACCCCCTTCACCCGTCGCTCGGTCGACTCGGAACGATCAATCAAGGCCCCGACGACCCCGAACTCTTTCTCAAAGTCGAGTCTGAGGGTCGTCTTACTCGCTCGTCGTAAGGCGAAACGGTCTTGCGTTTCTGTACCGATTGGTTTAGGGTTCCCCTTATGGTACAAGCACAGAAACCGCCGGCGCTCATGCCGCCGTTCACCAGGGAGAGCGCGATCGCGAAGATCCGCATGGCGGAGGACGGCTGGAACAGCCGCGACCCTCAGCGCGTGTCGTTGGTCTATACCGAAAACAGCGTGTGGCGCAATCGCGCGGAATTCCCCGTCGGCCGCTCGCAGATCGTCGCGTTCTTGACCCGGAAGTGGGCGAAAGAACTCGACTATCGGCTTATCAAGGAACTGTGGGCATTTACGGACGAGCGCATCGCCGTGCGGTTCGCGTACGAATGGCACGACGACAGTGCCAATTGGTTCCGCTCGTATGGCAATGAGAACTGGGAGTTCGATACTGTCGGCCTGATGCGCAGGCGCTTTGCGTCGATCAACGACATGCCGATCCGCGAGTCCGAACGCAAGTTCCACTGGCCGCTCGGTCGCCGTCCCGACGATCATCCCGGTTTGTCCCATCTCGGCCTCTGAGCCCATTCATGGCACGAAGTGTGCTCGAACGGGACGACGTCATTCCGCTCGTCGCTGAGGTCTTTCGGGAACTCGGCTACGAGGGCGCGTCGCTCAACGAAATCACCGAGCGCACTGGCATCGGTAAGGGAAGCCTCTACCACTTCTTCCCGGGCGGTAAAGAACAGATGGCGGCCGAGATCCTCGACCACGTCGACAAGTGGTTTGTCGAGCACGTCTTCGAGCCGCTAGAACGCGGAGAACCGTGCGACGGCATCGCGAATATGTGGCAGTCCGTCGATTCATACTTCGGCTCTGGCCGCCGCATTTGCCTCATCGGTGCGTTTGCACTCGATGAAACACGGGATCGCTTCGCCGCTAGGATCCGCACCTATTTTGCGCGTTGGATTGAAGCGCTGCGCGGGGCACTCACTCGTACCGGTGTCGAGGCATCGGTTGCGGGCCAACTCGCCGAGGAGATCGTGGGCGGCATTCAGGGCGCGCTGGTGCTCACGCGCGGGCTCGGTGACGGTAGCATCTTTTCGCGGAGCTTGGAGAGGCTCGCCAGAGGCCTAACACCGTTACTCGAGGTCGGCGACACCGGCCAAGTTACGCGTAGTCTTCGTTTCGATGATCAACGCAGCGTTGCTCGCAGGGGAGCTTACGACCGATGAGAGCCGCTGTGATCAAAAACGAATCCCGAAACCGACGGTTTTGGGACGCGTCTTTACCTCGTCTTATAATATGCTTGACATCGTACGTTACTCGTAGTATGATTGTCGTGTGATCCTCAGCTTTGCTGACAAGGACACTGAACAACTCTTCGGGCGCCGCGGCGTCCGTAGGTTCCAGAAGTTCGAGCGCGTCGCGCTCCGTAAGCTGGTCGCGCTCGACGCTGCGACGACGTTCACCGATCTCAAAGGTCCCGGCTACTCACTTGAATCTCTGAAACACGACCGAAAGGGGCAGCACTCGATTCGCATCAACAGCCAGTGGCGCGTGTGCTTCTTCTGGGACAACGGAAATGCGCGCGACGTCGAGATCACCGATTATCACTAGCATACCGCGCTGATCGGCGCAGGAAATCATAGGCTATGAACCTTGCTCCAATCCATCCTGGCGAAGTGCTCGCCGAAGACTTCATGGCGCCGCTTGGTCTGAGCGCTAACAAGCTCGCACTCGATCTTCATGTCCCCGCCAACCGGCTCACCGAAATCATCCGTGGCCGACGCGGGTTAACTGCCGAAACCGCGCTTCGCCTTGCCCGCTATTTCGAGACGTCAGCGGCTTTCTGGATGAATCTGCAATCGCAGTTCGACCTCGCGTTTACGAACGACGAACGCGGGGCGACGATCGCGCGAGAGGTAAGGGTCGCGCCGTGACGTTGCTCCCTGAAACGACCCCCTTTCGAGACGAGCTCTTACATGTGCGGGCTCGTGTTTTTCCGGGCTCTGGGCGGCTTACGTTAAGATCATCGAGGACCGATCAGGGCCGTTATTAAGAACGTAGTTTCCGTTCGGCGATATAAGCTTCGATGAGGGTAGCGTTCTGGTTGGGCTGTACAAACGCGATATAGCCGTCCGGTCGCACGAGGTACGCGGCATCGCGCTTGAAATCAGCATGCGCGACATTCTCGTTCCAAGCGAAGGAATGGACGTCTAGGCCCTGCCTTGCGCACGCGGCGGCGAGTTCGGCGTCCACCTCGCCGTAGACGTGCACCTGCCAGTCCAGAGAGGCGAGCGGTGCGAAGTTGTCCACGCCATTCTCGCCCGTCCAGGGGAGCCGTTCACCGCCCGTCAGACCGCCGGCCTTGCTTCGCTCAAGGGACTGTCGGCGTACTGGATATGGGTCGATGCGCGCCCGAAATCGGCCCGAAAGCGAGAATGATCGCGACGAGCGCGCCGCCGGTCGCGATCGCGTTTGCAAACAGCGCGATTGCGACGTTCCCGCCGGCGAGGCGTTGGGCCATGATGCCGGAGCCGACGACAGCCGCGAGTAGCAGCGCGGTACCGATCGCCTCCGCCGTCGCCCGACGCGCAAGGCTCACGTCGGGACCGCGACCTCTTGTGCCGTCGTATCCGACCCGCAGCCGCAACCAGATTCGCCGGCTGCCTTCGCGTCCGCATCCTTGATGCAACAAGCGTCTGTTTCGACTGCCGCCGGTCCGCCGCAGCACGCCGTCGCTTGGTTGTCGCGCTCTTCCGTATCGGCAATGACGAAATACGTCTCCCAACGCCGACCGTCCGGATCGGTCGCCCACACTTTATTCTGGACGGCGTAGCAGCACGTCTCGTCCGTCTCGACATCGACGGCGTGACCCGCACCCGTGAGGCGCTCGATCGCAGCTTCTACGTCTTCGCGTTTCTCGACGACGACACCATAGTGTGCGCCTTCGTGCACGTCCGTCATAGGATCGTCGCCGAGCGCGAGCTCGAGACCGGGATTTTCAGTGAGAAACAAGGCGTAATCGTCGTAATGCTTTGCCGGCTCTGCGGCGAGCAACGCGCGATAGAACGCGACGCTCGCGCCGAGGTCGCGCGTCGCGAGATTGAGGTGCATTTTCATGCGAGGACTTTCACGGGCAGCACGGACGCAAGTGCGGCGTCGAATCGATCGCGCGCGTCGGACGCGAGGGAATAGTAACCCCACGTGCCGCGGCGGACCGAAGTAACAAGCCCAGCGTCCTTGAGAATCTTCAAGTGGTGCGAAACGGTCGATTGATTGAGCTCGACGCCGGAGGTGAAGTCGCACACGCAGACTTCGTGCTCAGCGCGTGCCAACGTCGCAAGGATGGCAACGCGCGCCGGATCAGCGAGCGCCTTGAAGAGCGTCGCCTCGCGCGTGAGGTCGCGATCGTAGAGGGCCGTTTCGGGGCAGCACCGTTGCATTGACACATTTCGATTCTACGAGATTGTATCGACCTTTGTCAATGTAGCAGATCCGGTCTATTCGGGGCTTCATGGGCTCATTGACCGAGGACCGCCGCATCGCTCATGCACAAGCATAAACGGCATGCGCCAGCCCTTTAGCCGAGCCGCGTGGACACGTCTGAGTGCGGCCGTTGCGATTGTAGGCATCCTAACGTGCTGCCGCGATCGACTCGCCGCCGGCTCTCCCTTGCCGTTGAAAACGCTGGCGACCATCCTGCTGCCCGGGGCAGCGTCCCGCTTCGACTACGAAAGTCTCGATCCGAAAACACACTTGCTGTTTCTCGCGCATCTCGCCGCGAGCGAAGTCGTTGTTTTCAACGTCAAAACGAATCGCGTGGTTGGAACGATCCCCGACGTTGCCCATGTGCACGGCGTTCTCGCGCTTGCGCAACTGGGAAAAGTCTTCGCCACCGCCACCGGAACGAACGAAGTCGCCGTCATCGACGAGCACACGCTCACGGTCGTCGCGCGCATCCCGGCAGGCGTCTATCCCGACGGGATGGCTTACGACGCAGCCGACAAGAAGCTTTACGTCTCCGACGAGCACGGCGGGACCGACACGGTGATTGACACGACGACGAATAAGCGCATTGCGACGATCGCACTCGGAGGCGACGTCGGAAACACGCAATACGATTCAGAATCCCGCCGGATACTCGTGAATGTCCAGACGCGCGCCGATTTGGTCGCGATCGACCCGGCGGAGGACGCGGTCGTAGCACGCTACCCACTCTCGGACTGCGCGAGCAACCACGGTTTATATCTCGATGCGTCGCATCGCAAGGCGTACATCGCGTGCGAAGACAACGCGAAGCTCGTCGTCTTTGACCTTGCTTCACTCAAGCAGACGCAGACGATCGCCATCGGTGCGGGTCCAGACGTGCTCGCTTACGACGAGGGACGCGCGCGGCTCTATGTCGCGGCCGAAAGCGGGACGGTTTCGGTGCTATCAGCCGGCGCTAACGATCTGCATAAGTTGAGTGAGGCATTTCTCGGCATGAACGCCCACATCGTTGCCGTGGATCAGGTAACGCACCGTGTGTACTTCCCGGTACTCACGGACGCCGGCCCAAAAATGCTCGTCATGCAACCAAACTGAATGCGAACTCGCTACAGGACGGGCAACTTATAGCACCGGGAAGATGAGGAACACGCAACCGACGAGGGCGATGAACGCGCCGCTAATCACTTCGCCGTATTTCTCAAACGACCCAAGCTTCAGACACTGCAGTCCGGCCGTCGAGTAGACGCAGAGCGCTACATATGTCGCGATCGTGGAAAGGCCGAACGCCACCGACATAATCGCGATGAGACCGGGCCCGTATTTGCCGGCTGCGAAGAACGCGGGAATGCCTTCGACCATCGGCGATGATCCGAGGATAAGCAGCAGTGCCGTGCGTGACGAGGTTTTGTGGCGGTGCTCGTGCGCTGGTGGCGCCGCGTCGTGATCTGCGCTGACTACATGCCATGTTGCGCGGTCATGATCGTGGCGATGTGCATGCGGAGCAGCGTTCCCATGGCGATGAAGGTGGATGTGCGTCGCCGTCGCGCCGTCGCTCAAAGGCCGATAAAGAGCGTCCGAATCGCCGTGATCGGGTTCGTCGTGGTCGTGCTCGACGAACTGCGTGTCGTAAACTTCCGTGCGGCCTGAGTTCGAGACGGAGAGTGAGACGGCGAAATCGTGAGGCTCGGGTATGGATTTTTCCGATTCCCAATACGGCCCAAGATTGGTCAGCGGAAATGTCTCGCGAGAGCCGTCCTTGCGGATAGTCACGGCAGCTATCGTCCCGAAGTCGGGCCCCGTAACGCGAAAACGCGGCGGCGTTCCGCGTTCGAAGATGGAGAGCGAGATCTCGCCGCCCGGCGTCGCGATCGCATTCGTTTCGGCGCCGTGCGGCGCGTTAACGGTGCCGTGCGCATGTTCCAGGCCATGATCGTGGCTGTGCCCGTGCCCGTTTCCTGCTCGTATCTCGCGTAATGAGCCGATCGCGATCCAACCGCCGAAACCGATGAGGGCCAAGCTTGAAGCCAGCGATACGGCGTTTCCAAAGCGGGTCGCAAAGGCGACGCCGGCAATCCAAACGACGAGCCCGATGGCCAGCGTCGAAAGCACGTGCCCCGTGCCGGCCTTGAGCGCGGCTCGTGCCGTCTCACGACGCGACCATCCTTGTTGCCTAGCGATGAGCGTGATCGGAACCCAATGGTCGGGAACGATCGTATGCAGGACGCCAACGCCGATGACAGCGCCGACGAGGAGCAATTCGGGAGCGGAGTTCACGCGTCGCGCCTCTACTTCAGATACGTGCGGACGACGTCCACGAGTTCGTCCGCGGCTTGAGCGCTCGACCTTGTAGGCTTTTCGGCCAAGACGTGCGTGCGGACGTGTTCCTCGAGCACCTCCGACATGAGTCCATTCATGGCACCCCGGGCGGAAGCGATGAGCTGCAGCGTCGGCGCGCAGCCGTTCTCCGTTTCAAGGGAACGCTCGATGGCTTCCACCTGTCCGCGGATACGACGGACGCGAGCGAGCAGCTTATCCTTGTCGCGGACGGTATGGCTCACGCTCACGACGTTCGCAGTTAATAGGGTACCCCCCTACCGTAACTCTCCGGCTATGTCGCGATCGGTAATTCTCAGAAACGACCCGGTTTTGAGACGCTACGCGCGCGACGAAAACTTGCCGCCTGGAACCCTTGCTGCTACAATGTGGCTACAAGGAGAGCCTGCCCATGACCACCACCGATACCGTCGTCCGCGCCAGAATCGACCTGAAGACCAAGAACCAGGCGGCTAAAGCCTTAGCCGCCATGGGGCTGTCGGTTTCGGACTACATCCGCATTGCGTTGGTTCGCGTGGCGCGCGACAAGGCGGTGCCGTTTGAGGTGCGTGTTCCAAACGCTCGGACCGCAGAAACATTGCGGAAAAGCGCTCGCGGCGAGGACGTGCACACGGCGACAGATGCGGAGGATTTGTTCGAGCAATTGGGCCTTTGAGTGCGCGCGTCCACCTACTCGGGGCAGTTTCGACGCGATGTAGCGCTCGCGAAGAGGCGCGGCAAGGACCTTGCGAAGCTGCGCCACGTCCTGCAGCTACTCATTGACGGAAGTCCACTGCCGCCGCGGCTCCGAGATCATCCGCTCAAGGGGGAATGGAGAGGATGGAGAGACTTGCATATCGAGCCCGATTGGTTGTTAGTTTACACCGCGAGCGCCACAAAGATACGCTTCGAGCGCACCGGTACGCACGCCGATCTATTCGACGAGTAGAGGTAACATGAACGGGCGCAGGGGACGACGGACGCCCAAAGCGGGCGTTGCGCAAACGGACAGCAGTTCTGTGGCCCGTTTGGGCAGTTCGGCTTTCCCGCCTGATGACGAATCCGTGGCGGCCGCTGACTTCTTCGGGATTGCGGAGCCGCGCGCCGAGATGCCGCCGTTGCCGAAGGTACAAACATGACCGCAGCCTGCATCCCCCCGGCAGAAAGGCAGCGTTAGGGGAAGGGTGTGGAGAGGCCGCCCGTCGCTTGCACGCTGAACGTCTTCTGCATCGTCGCAAACCTCGTGTAGCCGCGAGCTTCGCGTTTGCGGCCTGAAAAAGACCGTTGAGGGCCTCGATGAACGCATTGGTCTGCCGGCTTTGCGTCCAAGCGACAATCCCTTCGAAGTGGCGACGAACCAATCCGGCGACCTCCTTCATGGCCTCGGCCTTCGAACGCATCACGTTCGTACACCACTGCTGCAGCATCGCCGAGACAACGTTCACTTGCTTGCGGTTGCGACCAGGCGTCGTTGGGTGTCTGCGTACTGCGCTTGACCGAGTGCATGCAGCGGCCCGTCGATATCCTGCAGCAGGCTCGCGGCGGGCGGTTCAGCGAGAACGACGCTCTTCACGACGTCGCGATGGCGGGTGGCCAGGATCATGGCCGTCAGCGCTCCGTACGAGTGTCCGATGATGTTCGCTTTTCGGAGCCCGAGCTTCTTGATGAAGAGCGCTAAGTCGTCCGCGTCGCTGACGGCGGAATATCCACGCTTTGCCGGATTGGAATTTGGAAAATCATATCCGCGACTATACGCGACAGCGCGGTACGCCTGGAAAAGGCCTCGACTTGGTTTTCCCAGTAGCCATAATCGGTAAGCGACCCGGGAACGAATATCACGGGCTCGCCGTGGCCCTCATCGGCGTAGTGCAACGAAATTCCGTTGCTGAGCCGAGCCACCCCAAAAGTCGCCGTTCTGCTTGGTGCGGCTTCCACGGCCGCGGGTAGGAACGCCGCGACGAGCGCGAGGATAGCGGCAACGTATAACACTCTCCTGGTCCACTCCATCTATTTTCGGCCAACTTCATTCTATGGACTTGGCGCAGCGTTTTCGCTTAGGTGGTATCCGTGGACTAGCCTTCTCGACGCTGCCGTAGCCACAGGAGGTGGCGTATTGCTCGGGCGGGCCGTCGCGGCAAGATTCTCAAAACGCCACATGTTTCGTTCGTCCGGTAGTCCCGCAACCGACCCTTTCGGGAAGCGGCATCAGGCAGTGACGAACGTCAGCCTGACCGCGTCCTCGCCAACGGGACCGGTGCCGACAAGGCGCAGCGGCGGTCGGGCGCCGGCGAAGTACGGTTTACCGCGGCCAAGAACAAACGGACGAAAGTACAGCTGATACTCGTCGATAAGACCGAGGTCAGTAAGACTCGCCGCCAGATCGGGCCCGGAAACGGCGATGACGCCGTCGACCTCCGCCTTCAGCCGGCGTGCGAAGCCTTCAAGATCGTCGTCGACAAGCGTGGTGTTGGGGCCGACCGACTTCAGCGAGCGTGATGCAACCCATTTCGGCTGCGTCCGCCACGCCGCCGCGAATTCGTGCTCGATCGCGTCCCACTCCGGCCGATCCTCGTCCCAATAGCGCATCACCTCGTACATGCGACGACCGTACAGACTGC